>JBJOHV010000061.1:0-10126 GCA_046047495.1 Pseudomonadota bacterium
AGCACAGAAAGGATGAGGCCTGGCCCGGCGATGAGTCCGCCACTGGTGTCGTAGATCTGCACCCCATTGGCCTGCGCCACATACATGGCCGGCAGGATGAGCAGGCCGGCCAGAAAGGCGATGCCCACATCCAGCAGAGCCACCATGCTGCCCAGCATGGGCAGATTCTCCCGTTTGCTCACATAGGAGCCATAAATCAGCATGGTGCCCACACCGAGGGAGAGGGAGAAAAAGGCCTGTCCCAGGGCATTGATGAGCAAGCCCGCATCCGCAACCCGGGAAAAATCCGGCATTAAATAGACCCGCAGGCCATCCGCGGCACCCGGCAGGGTGACCACATAGAGAATCAGCAGCAACAGGATCACGATCAGGGCGGGCATCAGACGGGAAGCCCACTTCTCGATGCCGTCCTTGACCCCGGCACTCACCACATAGACGGTGAGCCCCATGAACAACAGCACGAACAGGGCATCCCGGGCTGTGCCATCCCGGGTCAGCCAGGCGGCCAGGGAATCCATGCCCGCCATGCGTGCCAGGGGATCGATGAAATAGGCCACCATCCAGCCGCTGACGATGGCATAGAAACTGAGGATGAGACTCACGGTCACGATGCCGGCCAGACCCACCAGCCAACCAAGGCGCCGGGTCAGCGGGCCCACCGCAATGCCCTGCAGCGCCGTCACCGCATTGGCCTTGGCGTGGCGGCCGATGATGAGCTCGGCCATCAGGGCCGGATAGGCCAGGGCGAACACCAGCAGCAGGTAGGTGAACAGAAACGCGCCACCGCCATTGCTGGCGGCATTGGTGGGAAAGCCCCAGATGTTGCCGAGTCCGACGGCGGAACCGGAGGCCGCCATCAAAAAGCCGAACCTGGAACTGAACTCACCCCGGGACGTGTTCACAGGCTTCCCCTTGATACTTGTTATTGTTGATAGGATTCCAGGGTAAAGCGCAAGCGATCGGGATCGGTCATGCGCAATACCACATTGGTGAGTTGCTGCACACCGCTGCCCAGGTTCACTTCCAGCTGGGGAATGACCAGACGGCGGTCAGTGGTGCTGTAGGTGGCCATGCCATCGAAGCCGCCGCGCAGACGGATCATGCTGTCCGTATTGACCTGGAACACCACCTCGGCGGCGTTTTCCACCAGGCTCATGTTGAGACTCCACAGCTCCGCCCCGCCATTCACGGTGACCTTGAACAGCAACAGCCCCCGGGACGCCTCGAACACGTGTGCCGCAGCGCTGAAACGATCCACCACCTCCAGGTTCATGTAGACGAATTCGGTGGGGGACGTGTAGCTCTCGGAGATGAAGGGAGCTGCCGACGCCTTGCTGCCCAGAGTTACCGTCGGCAGGGCGTTGATGGTATCCAGCACGCTCATGCCGTCGCCCAGCACGCTGCCGAATACGGTGAATCCGCCATTCTGGACATCCAGGTTGGCGCTGTTGTCGGCGAGATTGACGAACCATTGATTGGTGGCGCTGTCGGGATTGCCCTCCAGCTTGGCCATGGCCACGGTTCCCCGGGTATTGGACAGCTTGAATTCATTGACGATGGGAGGATCGGCCACCACATCGATGGGGCCCACGAAGGGCTGGAATCGGTAGCCGCCACCCTGGGCCACGAACCCCACCTCGAGGCGATGGATATAGGTCTGGTTGTAGGCGCCCCGATTGACGTAATTGAGGAAGTTCTGCACCGTCACCGGTGTATCCTCATCCAGCAATTCCAGGGTGAAATCCCCCACGCTGGTGCTGACCCGCACCAGGGTGCCGGCCTGGACCGGAACCAGAAACAGCAGCAAGGCCAGGGTGACCATCCAGCGAACCGGACCGATGGACATCCGCCCCCCATTGCACATACAAGACATAGAGCACTCCAGCGTCAGCAGCGGGCTATTCTATCCTGATTAACCGGCGCCAGCCATACCGCCCGTCCCCGCCACCGCCTGACCCCGTCCCGTCTGGAGACCGGCGCCGGATGTGTGATATAAAGTCCGACCCTGAACCTCAGGGCCGCAAGGAAACTCCGACAGCGGCAGATGTTTTTGCCCGGTCGTTCTTTATATCAGCCTGCTGACCAATCGAAACGCAACGACGCCAGATCATGAACTCCACCGCAGACTCATCCTTTCCGGACACCAACGATCCGGCACCCGATCATCCGGCCATCGGCATCGGAGTGGATTTCGGCACCAGCAACAGTGTGGCTGCCGTATTTGACGGCCACCGGGTCACCCTGGTCAGGCTGGAGCGCGACACGGAAATAATGCCATCTGCCACCTACATCGACAGACTGCTGCAGATCTGCACCGGACAGGAGGCCATCGACAGCTACATCCATGCCAATACCGGCCGCAAGGTGGAGCTCAGTGCGGAATTCCTGGGGGAGGCGCGCAGCGGCACCGGTCAGCTGGGGGATGACGGCCTGCCGGAAGAGGCAGCCACCCAGAAAGTATTCGGCCAGTCCTTCGTGGATGCCGGAGAGAAAGGCCGATTGTTCCGCGGCGTCAAACGCCTGCTGGGAAACTCCAGTGTACAGCGCCTGATGGTGTTCGACCGGCCCTTCCGACTGGTGGCTCTCATCACGCCCCTGCTGCTGCGGATTCACGACAGCGTACAGGCGCTGTTGGGAGACCGGGCGCTCGCCGATCATGCCTGCATCGGACACCCGGTGAATTTCGAGGGCCGCGCTGCGGACCACAACAGCACCGCTTTGGAACGGCTTTCCGAGGCCTGCACCTATGCCGGCTTCACCCGGCAGCGCTTTTACCCTGAACCCATCGCCGCGGCGGTCAGCTATCTGTTCGCCAACCCGGGGATCGTGGGCAATCACCTGCTGGCGGTGGACTTTGGCGGCGGCACCCTGGACCTGTGTCTGTTGCGGCACGAACACAGCGGCTTCACCGTGATCGCCACCCACGGCATCGGCCTGGGCGGTGATCACATCGACCAGCGCCTGTTCCGTGAGCTGATCTTTCCCCTGCTGGGCAAGGGTGAGCGCTGGCGGCGCAAGGGTGAGGACATGGAAATCGAGACCCTGTTCCCCTTCGAGGACTATGAGGACCTGCTGCTGAACTGGGCCATCAGCTACATGCTGAACCAGAACCGCTACACCTCGGCAGTCATGAGCCGCATCAGTCAGGGCGATGAGGCAGCTGTGAAATTCCGCCGTCTCTACGAGCTGATCAAGCGCAATTACAGCTATCTGGTGTTTCAGTCCATCAAGGACGTCAAGGCGGCGCTCTCTGAGCAGGAGTCGGCGGTGTTGGATATCCCGGAGCTGGACATCGAACTGGTCTTGCAGAGGGCGACTTTCGAAGCCCTGATCGCAGACCTGCTGGAGCAGTTTGCCGAGGCGGTCAACCACGTGTTGCAGATGGCGGGGTTCCGGGCGGAACAGGTGGACATGGTGATCCGCACCGGGGGCTCATCCCTGATCCCTGCCGTGCGTCGCCGGCTGGATCAGCAATTCCCTGACAAGGTGATCGAGCACGACCCTTTCACCAGCGTGGCGGCGGGGCTGGCCATCGCGGAGTACCGCCGCCTGGCCAGAGAACTCAGCGACGTGCCTCGTTGATCACCACCGATACCGGTGTGCTGCCCATGTTCTTCACCGCAAAGGCGCTGTTGGCATCCCGCCAGGCCCAGTCACCCATGGCATCCAGTTCCGCGGTGATGCCGTCTTCCCGGGTCACGTGGGCGAGACCGTCACTGACCTGCACCACCACGCTGGGATTGCCATGGGTGTGCAATGGAGTGGACGCGCCGGGAGCCAGTTCCACCCGGTAGGAACGGAACCACTCATTTTCCAGCTGGGGCTCGCCGGACAGTCCGCTGGGGCGACCCATGGTCAGCGCCGTTTGACCCGGACCATAGTTGGCCAGGGCGATGATGCGAAACAGGCCCGGCCCCTCGTTGGATACCTGGTGGGTGAAATTCTCCTTCACATAATCCGTGTTGGCGGACACACGTCCGTTGAGCGGGCCTTCGCCATTGCTGATGAAGGTGTACATGATGGCGGAATCGTGGGTGTGGGGCAGGGTCGTGTCACCGGGGTTGATCTGCACGTCCAGCAGCAGAATGTCGCCGTCCCTGTGGACGGTGCGATGGCGGGGCTCCTGTTTGATGTTAACCACGCGCTGACCGGCCCAGGGGTCCTGGCCTGCTGCCTCCTGGGCTGTCACCCGGCCCAAAGTGCCGGCCAGCAAACCCGCCGTAACCAGTCCCAACAGCATCGGCGACAGGAGTTTCTTGTGCATTGAGTACATATCGGTGCCTCGCGAGGAAAAAGGGTGGACTAGGTGGCTGGTTACCGTGTATGGCAGGTTAAACGAGGGCCTGGCGTAATTCAATACAGGGTATGAAACCCGACTCCCCGCCCGGCCCGGGTCAGATTCGATTGAGGGGAAAGCTGGCCAGCAATTCGCCGCTGTCGGGCTGGCGGATTTCGAATTGCCCCGGGTAGGCGTAACCGAGGGCGTCGGTGAAGGTGGTGCCGTCCCGCAGATTGGAGATGATGAATACCACCCGGCCGGTGACGGTTGCACCGGGCGCTACTGTCACGGGATTGAACAGGTAGCCCCTGGTCTCGCTCAGCAGGCCCTGTACTGCCGCCTCCACCGAGAGGCGACGGTCCGGCAGTTCCCTGCGCACGGCCCGGAACAGGGATTCATCGCCGTTGGCATCGATCATGCGCAAATAGACCTCGTAGTGCCCGGTGAACAGACCGTGATTGGAAACCTCGATGGTGGGCGTGTAGATGGGATAGGCGAATCCCACCTCGATGATGCCATTGCTGGTGCTCTCGGTGATCAGGGCACTGGCCTGTTGCCGGCCGTCCACTCCGCCGCTCGCCCGGCCCGGCAGCAGCACGTGAAAGTATCCGAGGGGCACGGCCACCAGCAGGGCCAGGATGGGAAACGTGCGCAAGGGTTTACGCCAGTGAGTGGGCAATAAACCGACTCCCCCGCCCCACAACAGAATGGCGGCCGCCACACCCAGGGCACTGCGTTGCCACAGTGGGAAGGTCCCCAGCAGGGCGGCCTGGGTAGTGAATAGACTGCTGAGCCAGATGGAGACTCCCAACAGCACTGCCGACCCTGCCAGGGTCAGCAGCCGGGAAGCCGGCAAGTGCCTCACCGGCTAAAAAGTCCCGTGGGCCTGGCGATCGGCATGGTAGGACGACCGCACCAGGGGACCACTGGCCACATGACGAAAGCCCAGGGCCTCGCCAAATTGCCGCAACATGTCGAATTCATCGGGGTGGACGAACCGCTGCACGGCCAGATGATCGCGGCTGGGTTGCAGGTACTGACCCAGGGTCACCATGTCCACAGTGTGGGCCCGCAGGTCCTCCATCACCGCTTTGACCTCGTCGGTGGTTTCGCCAAGGCCCAGCATCAGGCCTGACTTGGTGAGCACCTCGGGGCGCCGCTGCTTGTACTGTTCCAGCAGGTCCAGCGACCATTCATAGTCGGCACTGGGGCGCACCTGACGATACAGCCGGGGCACGGTCTCCAGGTTATGGTTGAACACATCCGGTGGCGTGTGCTGCAGGATGTCGAGGGCGATATCCATGCGTCCGCGGAAATCCGGCACCAGCACTTCCACCTGGATATCCGGATTGTACTTGCGGGTTTCGGTGATGCAGTTGGCGAAGTGCCGGGCGCCACTGTCTTTCAGATCGTCCCGATCCACCGAGGTGATCACCACATAGTTAAGCCCCATCTCTGCAATCGCCTGGGCCAGCTCCCGCGGCTCGTCCTCATCCAGGGGTCGCGGCTTGCCGTGGGCCACATCGCAGAACGGACAGCGGCGGGTGCAGATGTCACCCATAACCATGAAGGTCGCCGTGCCCTTGCTGAAACATTCCCCCAGGTTGGGGCAGGAGGCTTCCTCACAAACTGATGCCAGCTTGTGTTCCCGCAGCTTGGCCTTGATGGCGCTGATACGGGGAGAGGCGGGAATCTTGACCCGGATCCAGTCCGGCTTGGCAGGCAACTCCACCAGGGGAATGACCTTCACCGGAATGCGCGCCACCTTGTCGGCACCCCGCAGCTTCTTGCCTTCGATTACCGGATTGCGCCGTGTGGTTTCCGCCATGGTCCTGTCCTGAAAACTGAATGGGTTTAGTCTGTCGGCGTCTGGCATCCCAGGCGCCCCAGCAATTCATCGAGCAACGCATCGGTCACCCGCTGCTGCAGGGCCGCTGGCTTGTGCACCCGCCCGGCCAGTTGATCCGCCACCTGGGTGACGGCCAGCCCCTGGAACCCGCAGGGATTGATCCTGGCGAAAGGTGCCAGGTCCATGTCCACATTGAGACTGAGGCCGTGGTAACTGCGGCCATTACGGATGCGCAAGCCGAGGGCCGCGATTTTAGCACCGTCCACGTAGACACCGGGAGCACCGGGCCGGGATGTGGCGACGATGGACAATCCCGCCAGGGTGGCAATCACCGAGGATTCGATCAGATCCACCAGCTGCCGCACCCCCAGCCGCCGCCGACGCACGTCCAGCAGCAGATACACCACCAGCTGCCCGGGACCATGGTAGGTGACCTGCCCGCCCCTATCCACCGCCAACACGGGAATCGGTCCGGGGTCCAGCACATGCTCCGGCTTGCCCGCCTGGCCGAGGGTGAATACGGGTTTGTGGCTCAGCACCCAGAGTTCATCACCCCGCTCGGGGCCGGGATGGCGGGTCAGGTAGGCCATGGCCCGGTAGATGGGCCCGTAATCCTGCAGTCCCAGGCGGCGGACCGTGACCGGCCGGCTGTCCGCGTCAGCCGTGGACAGTGGCCTGGCCAGCTGGGATGGGTAGTCAGTAAGCAGCAAAAGGATCGGCCCGCAGGACTTACAACACCATCTTGACCGCAGGGGATTGCTTGAGGTCTTCAAAAATCCGGCGCAACTGGGCTTCCCCGCTGGCCTGAATCACCACGGTCACCGCCAGATAATTGCCCTTGGCGCTGGCCCTGACCGTGACGTTTTCCGTATCGAAGCCCGGAGCATGACGCTCGATGACTGCCACCACCTCGGCCGCGAAAGCTTCGCTGGCCATCCCCATCACCTTGATGGGGTAGTCGCAGGGAAACTCGATGCGGGGCGCCTCCTGGTCGATAGCGGTGGTGTGAATCTCGATGTCCGCCATCAGCTGAACAGATTGGTGAAGAACAGGGTCAGCCAGTCGATGAAACGCTTCAACAGACCACCCTGCTCCACGGCCTGCATGGCAATGACATTCCCCTGATACAGCAAATCGTCTTCCAGGGTCACGGTGATGCTGCCCATCACCTGCCCCTGCTCCAGCGGCGCGTGAACCACTTCATCCACACTCATATTGGCCTGCATGGCCGCCGCCTGGCCGCGGGGAATGGTGATGTAAACCTCATCGGCAATGCCCAGATCCACGGCGGTCTGCTTGCCGGACCACACCGGCAGGTTGCCGATGGTCTGGTTGGCATCGTACAGCTTGTGGGTCTCGTAATAACGGAACCCGTATGTCAGCAGCTTCTGGGTCTCCACCGCGCGGGCTTCCTCGCTGGCGGTGCCCATCACCACGGCAATCAGGCGCATGCCGTCCCGGGCCGCCGAGGTCACCAGACAATAACCCGCGGCTTCGGTGTGGCCGGTCTTCAGTCCATCCACATTGCGATCCCGGAACAACAGGGTATTGCGATTGGGCTGGCGGATTTCGTTGTAGGTGAACTCCCGCTCCGCATAGAGTGGATAGAAGTCCGCATGGTTGTAGATGGTGGCCCGCGCCAGAGTGGCCAGGTCCCGGGCGGACATGCGATTGTAGTAGATGTCCGTGTCGAGACCGCTGGAATTCATGAAGAAGGAATTGCTCATACCCAGCACTTCGGCGTACTGGTTCATCATGTCGGCAAAGGCCTCCTCGCTGCCGGCGATGTGCTCCGCCACCGCCACACTGGCATCGTTGCCCGACTGAATGATGATGCCTCGCAGCAGATCCTCCACACTGACCTGGGTGTTCACACCGACGAACATTTTCGAACCTTCGGTGCGCCAGGCCTTCTCGCTGATGTGCACCATGTCATTCAGACCGAGATTGCCGCGCAGGATTTCCTCCACGGCAATATAGGACGTCATCATCTTGGTGAGGCTGGCAGGCGGCAGGGATTCATCGGCATTGTGTTCGATGATCACGTGCCCGGTCTTGGCATCCATCAGTATATAGGCGGTGGCAGCGACTTCCGGCGGGCGGGGAATGATGTTGGCCTGGGCTGCCAGCAGGCTGGAAAACAGCAGACCGCAGACCAGGATCAGGCCGCGTCCAAGTACGTTGGTGAAATGGAAGCTGGGGATGTGCGGAAATAGCATGTCGGGTGAATCCGTTGCGTTGGTGAATTCAAGAAAGTTGTATCAGGGTGGTGACCGGGGCTGCTAGCAAGGTGGCGCGTACTAGTCGGTCACAGTGTACGGACTTCCCAGGTTGGCAGCAACCACCCTGTCCCGCAGGCGATGGAGTTCGCCCTGGTTGCCGAACGGTCCGACTCTCACCCTGTGCAGCACCTTGTTTTCCCGGGTCGTCACCGATGCGATGAACACCGGCGCCGACGTCAGTCGGCGTAATTGACCGGACAGTTCCTCCGCCGCATTGCGATCGGCAAAGGCACCCACCTGCAGGAAACTGCTGCCCGATACAGTGGTGCCGGGCGCAGGCAATTCCACGGTCTGGCGGCTGGCGATCTGCACTTCACCAGACCGGCTCGGTGGCATGATGGCTTCCAGTTGTACACGGGCCGTGCCCCGGTCAGCGAAACCGAGTTTCAGGGCCGCCCCGTAGGACAGGTCGATGAGGCGATCACCATGGAACGGACCCCTGTCATTCACCCGCACGATGAGACTGCGGTTGTTGTCCAGATTGGTGACCCTCAGAAAACTGGGAATGGGCAGCGACTTATGGGCCGCGGACGCCTGGTACATGTCGAAAATTTCGCCGTTGGAGGTTCGGTGGCCATGGAATTTCTCTCCGTACCAGGAAGCCACACCCCGCTCGTTGTAGCCCTCCTCGGTGGCCATCACATGATAGGTCTTGCCCAACACGGAATAGGGGCTGCGGTTGCCGGCCTGGGTACGCACGATGGGCTCGGGAACCACCTCGGGAATGTCGGCGATATCCACCTGTCGGCTGGGCGCACGGTCCTGCTGGATGGTGTATCGCCCGCCAGCTGAGGCAGGGGCCGGTGCCGGGCCGGAGGGTGACGAGGCGCAGGCCGACAGCAGGGCCAACAGACCCAGCGGCAGGCAGCATTTCACGACTCTGTACATGTCAGCTCCAATTCCACCGATGACGCGACGCCCGTTGGACCGCAGACGGGGCCAGTTCTCCCCAGCTTAACGTCCAATCCCGGATTTCTTTTAATTTCCCGCTCCCAACAGTCGGAAAAACCGGACCGGTGGTTCAGCGATAACGTTGCCGGCTGCCGGCCTGAATGGACATCAGCAAGCCGAAACCGATGAACAGGGTGAGGATGGAGGTGCCGCCCCGGCTGATCAAGGGCAAGGGCAGGCCAATCACCGGCAACAGGCCGGACACCATGGCCATGTTCACGAACACATAAAAGAAGAAGGTCAAGGTGATGCTGCCCGCCAGCAGGCGGCTGAACATGTCGGGGGCGTTCATGGCGATGCTGAAACCCCGGGCCAGTACCAGCAGATACAGACCGATCAGCAGCAATACCCCCAACAGGCCGAATTCCTCCGCCAGTACCGCCAGGATGAAGTCCGTATTGCTTTCGGGGATGAAGTCCAGCTGGGACTGGGCGCCATTCTGCCAGCCCTTGCCGTACACACCGCCAGACCCGATGGCTATCTGGGATTGAATGATGTTGTAGCCGGCCCCGGTGGGATCACGGTAGGGATCAAAGAAGGTCAGGATGCGATTCTTCTGATGCTCCTTGGCCAGGAACACATACCAGGCCGGGGATGCCAGCAGCACAGCCACCAGCCCGGAAATCACCAAGCGCCAGCGGACACCGGCCAGCAGCACCACGAACACGCCGGACATGGCCACCATGATGGCGGTGCCGGTGTCGTTTTGAACCACAATGAGGGCAGCCGGCATCAGGATCAGCAGGGCCGCCCAGAACAGATGGG
>JBJOHV010000062.1:0-26058 GCA_046047495.1 Pseudomonadota bacterium
ACCTTGGAGCTGTCGAGATAATGGCTACTGAACAGTTTCCAGATTTCATCCGGTGAGATCTCCTGCCCCGTATCCTCGGCCTCTTTCTGCACCACCCGGGAGAACTCGATCTGCAACCAGCGGGGGAGCTGGAAACCGAACTTGTTTGCCAATACGTAGGCCACCCCACCCTTGCCAGACTGGCTGTTGACCCGAATGACGTCCTGGTAGGTGCGACCCAGATCTCGTGGATCGATGGGCAAATAGGCGATTTCCCAGACCTCCCCCTCCTGGTAAAGGTCGAGGCATTTCTTGATGGCATCCTGGTGAGACCCGGAAAAGGCCGTAAACACCAGATCACCCGAGTAGGGCTGGCGGGGATGCACATCGATCTGGGTGCACTCACGCACCACGGATACGATGCGGTCCATGTCGTGCAGGTCCAGCCTGGGATCGATGCCCTGGCTGTACATGTTCATGGCCATCACCACGATGTCCATGTTGCCGGTGCGCTCACCATTGCCCAGCAGGGTACCCTCGACACGCTGGGCACCCGCCATCACTGCCAGTTCGGCAGCGGCAACGGCACAGCCCCTGTCGTTGTGGGTATGCAGGCTCACGATGACCGCATCACGGCGGTTCACATGGCGGCAAAACCACTCGATCTGGTCCGCATAGACATTGGGGGTGGCCATTTCCACGGTGGAGGGCAGATTGATGATCACCGGTTTGTCCTTCGTGGGTTGCCATACATCGATGACGGCATTGCAAACATCCACGGCAAAATCCATCTCGGTTCCGGTGAAGCTTTCCGGCGAGTATTGAAAAGTCCACTGGGTTTCCGGGGCGCGGGCGGCGCAGCGTTTGACCTGCTCGGCGCCATTGACGGCGATCTTGATGATGCCCGCCTTGTCGGTCTTGAAGACTTTCTGACGCTGCACCACGGAAGTTGAGTTGTACACATGCAGGATGGCACGCTTGGCGCCCTTGAGGGATTCGAAAGTCCGCTCAATCAGTTCATCTCTGGCCTGTGTCAGCACCTGGATGGTGACGTCATCGGGGATCAGATTGTCCTCGATCAGACTGCGGACAAAATCGAAATCCGGTTTGGAGGCGGCTGGAAATCCCACCTCGATCTGCTTGAAGCCCACATCCACCAGCAGGCCAAACAGTTTTTTCTTCTGGGCCACCGACATGGGCTCGATGAGGGCCTGATTACCATCCCTCAGGTCCACACTGCACCACATCGGGGCCTGGGTGATGACGTTGTCCGGCCAGGTGCGATCCTGGATGGCAATGGGCTTGAATGCCGGGTATTTGCTGTGGTCAAACATGCTGTTGTGCCTCTGTGCAGTTAGGGATGGCTTGTGGACAGTCATCCGTCGGCGGCGGGCTGTCGTGCCCAGCCGTGGCCATTTCGTCAGTGGCGTAGCTTAGTGGAAAACCGGAGAGTTTTTCTACGTATATTTTCTAGTGAAATGGGTTTTTATTGGTGATAGTATCTAATATATTCATATTTATTAGTATATATTTCCACTTTAATTCGAATATTGACGTGAGTTAAGCCAACCAGGTAGGCGCAGACCATGAAACTGGACAAGATTGATCGCAAAATCCTGCAGGAAATGCAAAGTGACGGCAGCATCACCAATCTGGAACTGGCGGAACGGGTGGGCCTGTCCGCCACGCCTTGTGCGCGGCGGGTCCGGCAACTGGAGGATGCCGGAATCATCGACCGCCGGGTCACCCTGCTCAATCCCTCCCGTCTGGGGCTCAAACTGACGGCACTCATACAAATCAGCATGGACCGTCATACCCCGGATCGCTTCGAACAGTTCGAAAGCCGGATCAAGAGCTATCCCGAAGTGATCGAATGCTCCCTGATCACCGGTCAGGCCGCCGATTATCTGTTGAAGGTCGTGGTTCCGGACATGGAGTATTACCAGGAGTTTCTGCTCAACAAGATCACCCGCATCGAAGGGGTTACGGATGTGCACTCCAGCTTCATCATGCGCAAGGTGGTCAATTCCACCGAGCTGCCCCTCAACCACCTGGAATAACCCGGGGTCGGAGCAAATGTCACAAATCGGGGTCGGAGCAAAACTGTGACATTTGCTCCGACCCCTTCAGGCCGCTCCGACCCCTTCAGGCCGACCCCTTCAGGCTGCCCCCTTCAGGCTGGTCCTTACTGCTGGAAAAAGTGCTTCACCTTGTCTTTATAGGAGCGGCTCATTTTCAGTGACGACCCGCAGCTGAGGGTGAGATGGAATTCGCCATTGATGTGGGATGACACTTTCTCCACCCGTTGCAGGTTGACGATCGTGGACCTGTGCACACGCTGGAA
Source organism: Pseudomonadota bacterium (assembly GCA_046047495.1). Classification (GTDB taxonomy): domain Bacteria; phylum Pseudomonadota; class Gammaproteobacteria; order Pseudomonadales; family Pseudohongiellaceae; genus NORP240. Next base: position 2,324 of record JBJOHV010000062.1, read on the forward strand.
CACACCCGGATCCAGGCGTGCCTCGAGATCCTTCATGGTGGTGCGCATTATGTGGGTTTGGCCCTTGGCATGGATGCACATGTAATCCCCGGCAGCATCGATCCAATCGATGTCCCTGATAGGCACGAAAGTGGTCGATGATCCGTCCTTGATGGCCAAGCGTGCCGCCCGGGGCGACAAATCCTCCTCGTTCTCCAGCAGCTCTCCGATGGCGCTCGGGGATTTGCCTGTGACACTCACTAGCATGTCCAGCAGGCGTTGCTTTTCATCCATGGCCCGATCCTGTTGCCGGTGCCGTGCCGCACGCTGCACTGCCTCAGCCAAGCGCTCGTCTTCCACGGGTTTTAACAGATAGTCGATGGCATGTATCTTGAACGCATCGACGGCATAGGCATCGTAGGCCGTCACAAAGATGATCATCGGCATCAGCTCACCCTGGATCTCGCCAATGACATCGAAACCGGTCATGCCCGGCATCTGGATGTCGAGAAATACCAGATCTGGCTCATGTTCCACGATGGCTGCCAGAGCCTCCTTGCCATTGCGGCAGGTTTGCACCACATCCACATTGGGAAACTGTGCCAATCGCATCTTGAGCCCTTTACAGGCCAGCTCCTCGTCATCGACGATAATGGCCTTCATTGTAGAATCTTCATTCTGTTTCATAGGGAATAATCACCGTTACCTTGCATCCTGTCGGAATCGCATTGCTGAACAGGATTTGATGGTTGGAACCGTAAATTTCTTTCAACCGATTGCGGATATTATTCAGCCCCACCCCGGATGTCGAGGATGGGTCGCCACCCGGGGCATCGGGATTGAATCCGGGGCCGTCATCGCTAACCTCCAGAACCAGCTTGTTGGCCCTGACCAGCGCCGCGATACGAATGCCCCCCCCGCTCTCCCGCTTGGAAATGGCATGCTTGATGGAATTTTCGATCAATGGCTGTAAAAGCATGCTCGGCACTAGGGCTTTCTGGGCAGGCTCAGCGATATCGATATCCAGGCGCATCCGCTCGCCGAATCGCACTTTCTCGATCTCCAGATAAAGCTTGGACGTCTCTATTTCATGGGCAAGGGACACCTGATCCAGGGGCGAATGATCCAGTGTGTAGCGCAGGAACTTACTCAATTTGATTAGCATCTCGTTGGCTGGCCCGGTGGCTTTTTCCAGCACCAGGGTGGAGATCGCATTGAGGGTGTTGAATAGAAAATGGGGATTGAGCTGGTAACGCAACATGCGCAACTGGGCTTCATGGGCCAGAGCCTCGGAGCGCAGGCTCTTTTCCTTCTCGGCCTGGAACAGCTGATAGTACTTGATGAAGAAGTAGAGGCCGCTCCATAGCAGCAGCAGCGGAAACGAAAAGGGTAACAGGCCACGAAACAGACTGAGCCACCCGGTGCCGGCCAGTTCCACCGTGTCACCGAACGAAAAAATCTCCATCAGGTTCTGGAATGGCTGCCAGACCAGTGATGCCAGCAGCGACCCGCCAATCACCACCCCCATCCGCACGGCCAGCGGGGATTCCCATACCGACCGGTAGAGGTAGCGCAGTCCGGTGGTAAGCAACATGCCGATGGCAGCGTCCATGACGAACATGGCAACCCTCTGCAGCATGTACTCGGCCGGCACGAAGGTTAGGTCGCGGATGACCAGCAGCAGCACCCAGGTAGACCAGCCGCCCAGCTGAAAAATCCAGAACTGCCGTTCCCGGGACAATTGCAGCGGCTTGCCCCGGGGTGCTACCTGTTGCAACAAAGTACGGCTGCCAGTGGTCAATGGCCCTCCCGGTGTTTCGGCTCAGGGCAACAGGCTGGCTACTGCATCACGTTCCTCGCCCAGCTCCTTCTCGGTCGCCTGCATCAACTGACGGCTGAAGTCGTTGATTTCCAGGCCCTGCACGATCTGATACTGCCCGGCGGCGCAAACTACCGGGAAGGAATAGATCAGGCCCTTGGAAATGCCATAGCTTCCATCGCTGTGTATGCCCATGCTGACCACCGCACCGGCAGTACCCAGTGCCCAATCCCGCATGTGTTCGATGGCGGCATTGGCCGCCGAGGCGGCACTGGACAGGCCTCTCGCCTTGATGATGGCGGCTCCACGCTGTTGGACGGTGGGAATGAAGGTATCCGCCATCCAGCCCTTGTCCACCAGGTCCAGGGCCGGCTTGCCGGCCACCGTGGCGTGATGAATGTCGGGGTATTGGGTTGCCGAGTGATTGCCCCAGATGATCACCCCTTGCACATCGGTATTGTGCTTGCCGGTCTTGATGGCCAATTGCGCCACCGCCCGGTTGTGGTCCAGACGGGTCATGGCAGTGAATTGACCGGGCTGCAGATCCGGCGCATTGCGATAAGCGATCAGGGCATTGGTGTTGGCCGGATTGCCCACCACCAGCACCTTGACGTCCCGGCTGGCGTGGTCATTGATGGCCTTGCCCTGGGTGGAAAAAATCGCTGCATTGGCCTGCAGCAAATCCTTGCGCTCCATACCGGGCCCACGGGGACGGGCACCAACCAGCAGACAGTACTGGGCATCCTTGAAAGCCACATTGGGATCATCGGTCTGCACCACGCCGGCCAGCAAGGGGAACGCACAATCCTCCAGTTCCATCACCGTGCCTTTGAGAGCCTCCAGGGCCGGGGTGATCTCCAGCAGCTGCAGGATGACGGGCTGGTCAGGGCCGAGCATTTCGCCGGCGGCAATTCTGAATAACAGTGAATAGCTGATCTGTCCTGCTGCGCCGGTGACAGCGACTCGCACTGGAGCTTTCATAGAGTTTCCTTGTCCGTTGAATCTGGTTTGAACGAAGCGGCGGGCGGGCCGCCATGGGCAGGCGGCAGTATAGCAGAGAATTGCGCCGGATTACCCAGGCCAGACTCCCTTCTGAATTGCCCCGGCAGTGCCTTCAGCGGGCCGGGTCCGGGTCACGGTACAACAGCATGGCATCACCATAACTGAAGAACCGATAGCCCTCCTTGATGGCTTTCTCATAGGCGCCAAGTATCATTTCTCTGCCGGCAAAAGCGCTCACCAGCATCAATAGTGTGGACTCGGGCAGGTGGAAATTGGTGATCATGGCATCGACCACCCTGAACTCGAACCCCGGGTAGATGAAGATGTCGGTATCCCCCTCGAAAGGTATCAAGTGACCGCTGCGCGCAGCCGATTCCAGGCTGCGTACGGTTGTGGTGCCCACGGCAATGACACGCCCACCCCGCTCCCGGCAGGCTGCGATGGCCTGGCAGGTGGCGGCGGACACACTGGCATGCTCCGCATGCATCCGATGCTGCCGAAAATCCTCCACCCGCACGGGTTGAAACGTGCCAGCTCCCACATGCAGAGTCACCCGGGCGGTCTCGATGCCGGAAGCCGCGATGCGGTTCAGCAGCTCGGTATCGAAATGAAGTCCCGCGGTGGGCGCCGCCACGGCACCCGGCACCCGCCCGTACACCGTCTGGTAGCGCTCCTGGTCCAGGGGTTTGTCCTTGCGCCGGATATAAGGCGGCAGGGGCATATGGCCCGACTGCGCCAGGATATCCAAAACCGGTCGTCCGTCGGGAAAGCGCACCACATAGAATTCCCCTTCCCGGCCCATCACCTCAGCCTCCACCGGCACGGTGCCATCCTCACCACCCAGCAGTAACCGGGAACCGGCGGCCGGAGGTTTGCTGGCCCTCAGCTGTGTCACAACCTGCTGGTCAGGCCGGATACGCTCCACCAGCAGCTCCACCCGTCCACCGGTTGCCTTGCGACCCAGCAGTCGGGCCGGAATCACCCGGGTGTCATTGAAGACCAGCAGGTCATTCCGTCGCAGACAGCCAGGCAGATCTGCGAACTGGCGATGATCCACACGTCCGGTTTCGGTGTTGAGGCATAGCAGGCGACTGGCGGAGCGGCGTTCAGCAGGGTAAGCGGCAATCAGATGGGATGGCAGGGAATAACTGAAATCTTTGGTTTGCATGAGTGATCTTTCCAGGGTCGGGGCGCCGGGTCCGCGACGCGGGCGCCAAGTATACCCGCAACCCCTCCCACCGCCTAAATTGGCTTGTTGGCCAGTCAGTTGCGGCATTGCGCGGGTTGGCAATGTTGCTATAATAGCCGGCCCGCCTATCCGACCCGGCAATTGCCAGGACGAAGAACCCGGGGCCAATCGGTTGATAGTCGGAATCCGCTCTGCCAGCGTGGTGAAATTGGTAGACACGATGGATTCAAAATCCATTGCCTTCACGGGCGTGGCGGTTCGAGTCCGCCCGCTGGTACCATGGCGGAGAACGGGAGGCCGGGTTTGGAGCGACACTGAATCCGGCCAAAGGAAAGGCAGCAGTTTTTCACAATCGCGCCGATAAACCGTGTTGAAACATGCATCAGGAGCAACACCCATATGAGCTATGACGACGACAGCCAGGACGACGGCGAAGAGAAACCCAAAAAGTTCTTCGGCCTGGAACTGAGCGACGGTGTTACCTACGTCATCGTGCTCATACTTGCTCTGATCTTCATCCGTCAGGTCTCGGTATTGTTCTGATCAAGGCGCCCGGCTGGCGCCTCTTCTCCCCGGTAAGACTTTTCTCACACTTGCGACCGGCCCATTAGTGCCGCCGGACAGGTTTCAACATGACCACTCACATAATTGCATTGCTGGAAGGCGACGGCATCGGCCCTGAAATCATGGTAGAAGCCGTCAAGGTATTGCGGCTGGTGGAACAACGCAATCCGGTGACCTTTGACCTCAGACCGGGTGCCTTCGGTGCCTCCGCCTACTTTTCCCACGGCCAGGCATTCCCGGACGAAACCAAGGCCCTGTGCGACAAGGCCGACGCCATCCTCAAGGGCCCCATCGGTCTGAGCCATGAGGAATCGAAGAAAATCCCGGTCGCCGAGCAGCCTGAACGCGGCGCGCTCCTGCCCCTGCGCCGGCGCTATAACACGTTTGCCAATTTCCGCCCCGTCTATCTGCCCAGGAGCCTCGCGCATTTCTCCCCCCTCAAGCCAGAGATCATCGGTGACGGCATCGACATCATGATGATCCGGGAACTGGTGGGCGGTTTGTACTTCGGCCACAAGGAATCCGGGGTCAATGACCAGGGCTGGCGTTACGTGAAAGAAAGCCTCGAGTACGACGAAAAGCAGATCGAGCGCATTGCCATCGTGGCCTTCGACACCGCCATGAAGCGCAAGAAGCGCCTGCACAACATCCACAAGAGCAATGTGCTGGCCTCCAGTGTGCTGTGGAATGCCGTCATCGAGGAAGTGGCACGGGATTACCCGGAAGTGATCGTCACCAATATCCTGGTGGACGCCGCCGCCACCTACCTGTGTCTCAATCCCGGTCAGTTCGATGTCATGGTGATGGAGAACATGTTCGGCGACATCCTCAGCGATCAGGGCGGTGGCATCCTCGGTTCCCTGGGTCTCATGCCCTCCGCCTGTCTGGGCTTCGACAAGGCCTATTACGAGCCGTCCCACGGCTCGGCGCCGGATATCGCCGGCAAGAACATCGCCAATCCCTACTCCATGATCGGCTCCGTGGCCATGATGCTGGACATGAGCTTCGACATGAAGCAGGAATCCCGCAATGTCTGGCAGGCCATGCAGAGCGTGTTTGCCCAGGGTTTCTCCACGCCAGATCTGTCAAAGCCCGGCAGCGGTGTGAAGATGATCGGTACGGCGGCGTTCGGAGATCTGGTGGTGGCGGAACTGGCCAAGCTGCCCGTCTGACCGCAGTTCAGGAATCCGCCTGCATGAGGATGTTGATCATGCGCAGGGTGGCTTTGATGGCTGCCAGAACCTGATTGGAATCCACCCCCCGGGTCTTGAAGTTACGGCCGTCCACACCCCAGGTGATGATGGCCTCGGTCAAGGCATTGGTGTTGCCGCCCCGGGGGATATGCACCTCGAAGTCCACCAGATCCGGCATCCGGAAGCGGCGCTTCTTGAGGATCTTGCTGATGGCATTGATAAACGCCGCGAACCCCCCGTTGCCGGAACCGGAACTCTGGAATTCCTCGCCCTGGACGTCGACCCGGATGCTGGCGGTGCTCTCCACATCGAGACCGCTGGTGATGTAGCAGTTCTTCAGGGTAACCACCTGGTAATCCCTGCTCTCCATGACGTCGGCAATGATGAAGGGCAGATCCTCGGGAGTGATCACCTGCTTGGAATCCCCCAGCTTGACGATGCGCTCCAACACCTTGCGCTGATCCTCCTCCGACAGGCTCAGTCCCAACTCCTCCAGATTGTTCTTCAGGGACGCCTTGCCGCTCATCTTGCCAAGGGCATAGGTGCGTTTGCGGGCGAAGCGCTCCGGACGCAGCTCCGTGACGTACAGATTGCCCTTCATGTCACCGTCGGCATGGATGCCGGCCGTCTGGGTGAAGACATCCGCCCCCACGATGGGGGTATTGGCAGCTATCCATTTGCCGGAGAAATTTTCCACCATGCGGCTCAACAGCACGATGCTGGTCTCGTCGATTGACAATTGCATGCCCATCTTGTCTTTCAGGGCCACCGCCACTTCCGCGAGGGAGGCATTGCCGGCCCGCTCACCCAGGCAATTGATGGTGCAATGCACGGTATCGATGCCGGCGCGCACGGCCGCCAGCACATTGGCCGTCGCCAAGCCATAGTCGTTATGGGGGTGGAAATCGAAGGTCAGCCGGGGAAAGGCGTCCAGCATGATGCGCAAGGCATCGAAGACCTGATCGGGAGACATGACCCCCAGGGTATCCGGCAGCATGAAATGTTCGATATCCAGGTCTGCCGTCTGCTCCAGCAGGCCGAACACATAGTCACGGCTGTCGCGAAAGCCATTGGACCAGTCTTCCAGATACATGTTGCAGCGCAGACCCCGGGAACGGGCATAGTCCACTGTGCGGGCGATGTCCTGTACATGGGCATCCAGGGTTTTTCCCAGTTGCTGCCGGCAGTGTTTCTCGCTGCCCTTGGACAGCAGATTGATCACCTGTCCGCCGGTATCCGCAATCCAGTCAACACTTCTCTTATGGTCGACGAAGCCCAGCACCTCGACCCGTTCCAGGAAGCCCTCCTTGGCCGCCCAGCGATTGATTTCCGCCACGGCACGCTTCTCGCCGGCCGACACGCCCGCCGAGGCCACTTCGATACGGTCCACATTGAGAGACTGCAACAGCGCCCGGGCGATGTTGACCTTTTCGTTGGCGGCGAAGGAAACCCCCTGGGTCTGTTCGCCGTCCCGCAGGGTGGTATCCAGCAGGCGGATATGGCGCGGCTGCACCGGGGAGCCGAGGGAGGCGGGTTTGGAAGTCGTCATGTGTGCAAGTCTGGTCAGCTGCCGGAAATCCGCTGCGGATGGATGAACGGGCGCAATTGCCCTCAGGGGCGTGGATTCTAGCAGACATGCCAGTCCGGGTTAAACCTCGGACCTCGCAAACCGGGCGCCACCGCTGCCCATCGCATTCAATATTCACCCGTATCCGTATATACTCCGCGCTTCATTTGAACAGCGACAGAGGTGCATTATGCCGATCCAGATCTGTGTCCCCAGGGAGATTCGCGAAGGCGAACAGCGGGTGGCACTGGTTCCCGACGTGGTAAACCGCTTGGTCAAGCTCGGGGTGGGGGTCAGCATACAGAATGGCGCCGGCGAGCTGGCCGGCTATGGCGACGAGGACTACGATGCCGCAACCCTGACGGCGGATGCGGCCGCCCTGTTGGCCGCATCCGATGTGACCCTCATGGTCAATCCCATCCAGGCCGACCAGATCGGGCTGCTGAAACCTGGCTCCGTACTGATCGGATATCTGAATCCCTACAACGACCTGGCCCGGTTCCAGGCGCTGGCCGCACGCAACATCAGCGCCTTTTCCATGGAGATGATTCCCCGCATTTCCCGCGCACAGGCCATGGACGCCCTCTCCTCCCAGGCCGCCGTGGCAGGCTACAAGGCTGTCCTGATGGCTGCCAGCCTGCTGGGCAAATTCTTCCCCATGTTGACCACCGCGGCCGGCACCATCCGCCCCTCCAAGGTGCTGATCATCGGTGCCGGTGTGGCGGGGCTGCAGGCCATCGCCACCGCGCGACGCCTGGGCGCCATCGTCGAGGGCTATGATGTTCGGGCTGCCACCAAGGAGCAGGTGGAATCCCTGGGTGCGAAATTCGTCGACGTGGGCATCAAGGCGGAAGGCAGCGGCGGTTACGCCCGGGAATTGACGGCAGAGGAAATCGCCCAGCAGCAGGCGGTCCTGGCCAGGCACATCGCCGGCTCCGACGTGGTCATCACCACCGCGGCCATCCCCGGCCGCCCATCCCCACGCATCGTGACCACCGCCATGGTCGAAGGCATGAAAGGCGGTTCGGTCATCGTGGATCTGGCAGCGGAAGGCGGCGGCAACTGCGAGCTGACCCAGGCGGGTCAGACGGTATTGCACAAGCGGGTGAAAATCTTCGGGCCGCTCAATGTGCCCGGTACGGTGGCCACCCATGCCAGCGAACTGTATGCAAAGAACCTGCTCAATTTCCTGGAGCTGCTCATCAAGGATGGCGCTGTGCACATCAATCTGGAGGACGAGATCCTGCGCGACAGCCTCATCACCCATGGCGGCGCCATACACAACCCGAAAATCAGCGAAATGCTGAACGCCAAAGGAGCACAGGCATGATCGAGGGACTGGCTGCGTTGTACATCTTCATGCTGGCCGGTTTCACCGGTTATGAAATCATCAGCCGGGTGCCGGTGATTCTTCATACGCCCCTGATGTCCGGCTCCAACTTCGTGCACGGCATCGTGCTGGTGGGCGCCATGTTCGCCCTCGGCATCGCCGAATCGCCTGCCGAACAGGTGATCGGCTTCATCGCAGTGCTGCTGGCGGCGGGCAATGCGGTGGGCGGTTATGTAGTCACAGAACGCATGCTGGAAATGTTCAAGTCCAGCAAGCGACCCGGTGGCCAGGACAAGGGAGGCAAGTAGATGAACATCATCATCCAGGCTTCCTATTTCATCGCCGCTGCCCTGTTCATCCTGGGTCTCAAGCAAATGAGTTCACCGGTCACCGCACGGCGCGGCATTGTGTGGGCAGGCGCCGGCATGCTGCTGGCCACCCTGGTGACATTCGGCACACCGGAAATTCTCGGCAGTGACCATGCCGCCATTAACCTGGTACTGATCGTCATCGCCATCGCCATCGGTGGCGGCTATGCCTGGGCCAGCGGCCGCAAGGTGGCCATGACCGACATGCCCCAGATGATCGCCATGTACAACGGCATGGGTGGTGGAGCCGCCGCAACGATTGCAGCCGTCGAAATGCTGAAGGCCATTGCGGAAGTGCAGGCCGGAGAAGCCGTATCCATTGCCGATGCCCTGGGAGTCGATGTCGCCATCCTCGCCATCCTGGGCGCCGTCATTGGCACCATTTCTTTCAGCGGCAGCATCATCGCCTGGGCCAAGCTGGACGGTCGCCTGACCCGCAGCAAGCTGCTGCCCAGGCAGCATCTGATCAATGGGGTGTTGGCAATCGCCACCGTGGGATTTGCCATCGCCATCTACTTTGCCACCGACCTGACACCGATCATCGTGTTCTTCACCCTGGCACTGATCCTGGGCGTCTTCGTCACGGTGCCCGTGGGCGGCGCGGACATGCCGGTGATTATTTCCCTGTTCAATGCACTCACCGGACTGGCCGTAGGTTTCGAAGGTTACGTGCTGGGCAATGCCGCCATGATCATCGCCGGTATCGTGGTGGGTTCCGCCGGCAGCCTGTTGACTCAGTTGATGGCGGTTGCCATGAACCGCTCGGTGCTGAATGTGTTTTTTGCCGGGGTCGGTACCGGTGACTCCGCCGTGGCTACCGACGGTGAGCAGGGCGTGATGAAGGAGATTCAGGCCCAGGATGCGGGCATCCTCATGGCCTTCGCCGACCAGGTCATCATCATTCCGGGCTATGGCATGGCTGTGGCCCAGGCCCAGCACAAGATCTGGGAATTGACCCAGTTGCTGACCGACAAGGGTGTCTCCGTCAAATTTGCCATCCATCCGGTGGCGGGTCGCATGCCCGGACACATGAACGTGCTGCTGGCGGAAGCCGGTGTGCCCTATGACATGATCTATGACATGGAAGACATCAACGCCGACTTCAAGAACACCACCGTGGCACTGGTGATCGGCGCCAACGACGTGGTCAACCCTTCCGCCAAGAAGGACACCAGCAGCCCCTTGTACGGCATGCCGATTCTCAATGCCATGGATGCCAAGAACGTCATCATCGTGAAACGTGGCCGGGGCACGGGCTTTTCCGGAGTGGAGAACCCCCTGTTCTTCATGGATAACGCGCGCTTGCTGTTTGGCGACGGACAGAAGGCCGCCAACGAGTTGATTCACGCGGTCAAGGAGCTGTGACAACACCCACTGCCGGTCTGCTACGCCGGCTTGGCGCCCTGCTCTACGACAGTTTCCTGGTTGTGGCAATCTGGATGCTGATCGGTTACACCGTGCAGTTATTTGTGGGACCTGACACCAGCACTCTGGTGGATGGCAGGGTGCAAACCGATCCGGTGCTGGACGCCCTGTTGTTCACTCTGATGCTGGGCAGTTGCGTGGGATTCTATGCCTGGTTCTGGTGCCGGGGCGGACAAACCCTGGGCATGCTGGCCTGGCGCATCAAGGTGGTGAACCACCAGGGCGGCCTGATCAGCCTGCCTCAGGCTTTGTTGCGGTTTGTGCTGGCTTGGCCGGCTTTTCTCTGTCTGGGTATGGGCTATTTGTGGCTGTACGTGGACCCCAACGGCGATGCCCTGCACGACAGACTGTCCCGCACCCGGGTCATCGTTCTGCCACGACCAGCCAAGACCGGAAAATAAGTTTCAGCGGTGGCCAAATCGGTGCCTGACGACACTTTCTGCACCATTCTGGCACGTCATCAAAGGAATTAGTCACAGTGAAAAATATCGTATATCTTAACGGTCATTATCTGCCGGCAGACGAGGCCGCAGTTTCCATCTTCGATCGCGGATTCCTGTTCGGCGATGGTGTTTACGAAGTCGTGCCGGTGATCCGTGGTCGCCTGGTGGACAAGGCTTATTTCCTGGAACGGCTCGGCAACAGCCTGCAGGCCATCAACCTCGACTGGCCCTGCTCCGGACAGGAGTACCTGGACATCATGAAGGCGGTGGTGGAACGCAATCAGATCGCTGAAGGCTACGTCTACACCCAGGTAACCCGCGGCGTGGCGGAACGGGATTTCTGCTTCCCCTCCGGCGTCGCCCCCACCCTGGTGGCATGGGGCAGCCACCGCGCCATTATGGACAATCCACTGGCGGATACCGGGGTGAGCGTGGTGACATTGCCGGATTTGCGCTGGAAGCGACGTGACATCAAGTCACTCAATCTGCTGGCCCAATGTCTGGCCAAGCAGGCAGCCCGCGAGCAGAATGCCTTCGAGGGCTGGATGGTGGAGGACGGGTTGGTGACCGAGGGCGCCTCCTCGTCGGCCTATATCGTCAAGCAGGGCCGCATCATCACCCGCCCGCTGTCTACGGCGATATTGCCGGGCATACGCCGCAGGGTGATATTGGAATTGGCCAGGGATCAGGCATTGCAGCTGGAGGAACGGGCGTTCACCGTGGCCGAAGCCATGGCAGCCGATGAAGCCTTCCTCAGCAGCGCCACTACACTGGTCCTGCCGGTGGTCCGCATCGACGGCCATCCGGTGGGTAATGGCAAACCGGGTCCGGTGACCCACAAAATGCGCAGCTTGTATCAGCAGGCGGCATTGCTGGAAGCGAACGGCAAGTGAGCCGTCACAAGACAATACTGACCTCAAAGTGAGAATGCGATGACCAACAGACCTATCCCCAGAATGCTCGTCATGTTGCTGTGCCTGCTGTTGCCCCTGGGCTTGTATGCCGAAGGTGGACGCACGCCTGTCTACGCCAAGAATGGCATCGTCAGCAGCGCGTCCCGACTGGCTTCGGAGGCCGGACTGGAAATTCTCAAACAGGGCGGCAATGCCGTGGACGCGGCGATCGCCACCGCTTTTGCACTGGCCGTAACCTGGCCGACCGCCGGCAACATCGGCGGCGGTGGCTTCATGGTTTATCACGGCGAGGACGGCCATGCCACCACCTTCGACTTTCGAGAGAAAGCACCACTGGCAGCCACCGAGACCATGTACCTGGGACTTGACGGCGAGGTGGTAAACAACAGCAACCATATCGGCTTTCTTGCCATTGGCGTGCCGGGCACCGTGGCGGGAATGTACAAGGCTCACCAGGAGCTTGGCAGCCTGCCCTGGGCTGACCTGGTGGCACCGGCCGTGGCCCTGGCCCGTGACGGCATTCCCATCAGTTACGAGCTTTACACCGGATTCCGCGCCTTCAACGGTGCCTGGCAGCAATACCCTTCATCCGCAGAGGTATTCCTCAAGCCCGACGGATCCAATTACGAATTGGGGGATACGTGGTACCAACCCGACCTGGCCCACACCTTGGAATTGATCCAGCGCAACGGCCGTGACGGATTCTATCAGGGAGAGAACGCCAAACGTCTGGCGGATTTCATGCGCGCCAATGGCGGGCTCATCACGGAAGAGGACCTGGCCCGCTATGAGGCCGTGGAACGGGAGCCCATCCGGGGTACCTACCGTGGCTATGAGGTGGTGAGCATGCCGCCACCCAGCTCCGGCGGAGTGGTGCTGGTGCAGATGCTGAATATCCTGGAAGGGTTCGATCTGCAGGCCATGGGTCACAATTCCGCCCAGTATCTGCACGTGTTGACCGAGACCATGCGCCGCGGCTATGCCGACCGCGCCCAGTATCTCGGTGACCCGGATTTCAACGAGAGCATGCCGCTGGAACGCCTGCTGGACAAGGAGTATGCCGCCAGCCTGCGGGCCACAATCGACATGTCCAAAGCCTCGGTCAGCGACGAGGTGAATTTCGGCAGCATCTATGAGAGCGAGGACACCACCCATTTCTCCGTGGTGGACCGTGACGGCAACATGGTGTCCGTCACATATACCCTGGAACAGGGATACGGCTCCCGCATCGTGGTGCAGGATGGCGGATACCTGCTCAACAATGAAATGGGTGACTTCAATGCCGTGCCGGGTGTCACCAATCGCTTCGGCCAGATCGGCACCGCACCCAATCTCATCGAGCCCGAGAAGCGCATGCTGTCCAGCATGACGCCCACCATCATCGCCCGTGATGGCAAGCCCGTCATGGCCATTGGCAGTCCCGGTGGACGCACTATCATCAACACCACCATGCAGGTCATCCTCAACGTGATCGATCACGGCATGAATGTGGCCGAGGCCATCGAGGCCGGCCGCATCCACCATCAGTGGCTGCCGGACGTCACGAGTTATGAACCGGGTATGTTCTCCACTGACACCATCAGGATCTATGAGTCACTGGGTCATGAGCTGCGCGGACGTGGCACACAGGGCGCGGCCATGGGTGTTTATCACGACCGCGAGGCCGGGCTGTTCCTGGGAGGTTCCGATTCCCGTCGCGGGGACGGCGCGGCCGTGGGTTACTGACCCGGCGAATAGCTGCGTTGGGAGTCGGCCTCAACGGCATCGCGATAAAACAGTACGTCACGGAACCGGCCCTGGGTGTACATCAGGGCCTGGTCGTCGAAATGGGGTGAAGCCGGGTCTCCGCTCACCCCACCCACCGTGATGGCCTTGGCCGTCACCTGCTCACCGAACTCCACCGCCGCCACGAAACTGTTACCGCGTGTGCCGTACATGCGCACGGTGCCCGGATAGGTCCGGGCTCCGAAGGCTGCCAGGGAACCCCAGGTAGACGACGCGAAATCCACCGGCAGACTGGGCCTGGCATCATCAAACTCCTGCTCTATGGCACCATCGTTGCGCTGGTAGCGATTGACTTCACCCCAGGGCACCTGCCAAGCGCCAAAATCGGCTGCCAGTCTCTGCACCGTCGCCTCCAGGGCGGCAATCTGCTGCTCACCATTGGCCGGATCGGCCATGACCCCATAGATATCCGCACCCAGTTCCGCCGCCAGGGGACGCAGCGCCGCCATCAGTTCATCCCCCCAGTACACCGCCAGGGTGGTGGCGGTGGAATCCAGGCTGTACTGGTAATTCCAGTCACCCAGCAGGGCCAGGGGATCAGCCAGGACTGACCGCCGCGGATCGGCGGAATCCAGGGCCGCATAGGCAGCCTGCAGTGCCGGTATCAGCGGCTCGAATGCCACCAGGGTGGGTTCATAGGCTGCGGCGATCAGGGAATCCAGGGTGAAATCCGTTTTGTTCTCCAGCACCCGTACGGCATGGATGCCCCGCGGGTTCTCCGGGTTGTTGACCATGTAGGCGGGGTAGTCTGCAGGTTTGGGACTGTAGGGTCCGGCTGCCGACCAGGGCCAGTTGTTGGTGTTCTGGATCCAGCCATTTGGAGGATTGAACAGGGTGATCATCTCATCCACCGTATGGAGGCCCTGCCATTCCGTATCCGGATTGCTGCCGTCAACCATGCCTGCCCAATCATGACCGGGGTTGCGCCGCGGAATGAAATTGCCGTGGTAATAGGCGATATTGCCATCCGCATCGGCGTACACGGTGTTGTTGGATGAATTGGTGAGCAACTCCATGGTGGCGCGGAATTCCTCATGAGAGCGCGCCTTGGTGCGATTGAATGACTGGGTCAGGGCCAGCACCGGTTCCTGCATCAGCTTGATGGACACCCACTGGTCGCCTTCGGCGCGGATCACCGGGCCGTGATGACTGTGATAAACGGTGATTTCCCGCCGTGCCATGCCCTGCTCGGTTCGATAGGGCAGACTCAGTACCGTCTCCTTGAAGGGGCGCCACTCTTCGCCGTAGAGATAGTAATAACCGTCGTCTCTGCGGGTGACGGTTTCCAGGTATTCATCGATGGCATCGGCGCGGCTGGAGGTGTGCATCCATCCCAGACGATCATTGAAGCCCTGATAAATGAAAAACTGTCCCCAGGTCACCGCACCGTAGGCGTTCAGGCCTTCCTCGCTACTCATCTGCAATTCATCACGGAAGAAGAATGAGGTGTGAGGGTTGATCAGAAACAGGGCATTGCCGGTGGCGCTGTTCTGCGGTGCGATGGCAAAGCCATTGGAACCGCCGGGCTCTTTTTCCGGATCGTCCCGCAAGGCCACCTGGGGCAGCCCGCTGCCATAGAAATCCTGGAGTGAGCGCAGATTCACCCGTTCGATATCGCCTCCGATACTGCCCTCACTGAAGGTCAGGGCCATCCATGGCTCGAAACGGTCGAGGAGACGCGGCTGCACCTCGGGGTGGGTGTGCAGGTAGTAGTTGAGGCCATCGGCAAAGGCATTCATGAGGCTCTTGAGCCAGTCCGGTGCATCGGCATACTGCTGTTGCATGTCCAGCGGATCGATGAACAGCTTCATGCGCAGATCCCGGTACAGTTCGCCCTCCCCCTCCACTTCCGCGAGGCGCCCCATGGCATTGAGGTAATTGGTCTCTATCCGGTTGAAATCATCCTCCGCCTGCGCATAGATCATGCCGAACACCGCATCGGCATCGGTCTTGCCGTAGACGTGGGCGATGCCCCAGCTATCCCGGATGATGGTGACGTTGGCAGCCTGGGCCTGCCAGCGGGCGACTTCCGGATTGGCGGGGGCCACCGGCTCCGTGGTCGGCGGTGTGGGTTGTGGCCCGCAGGCAGCCAGCAACAGCAACAGGGATAGCAGATAGGGGCGGAAGGTCATGGGAATGCTCTCCTTGTGATCCGCATCGCTTGCGGATCAGGGTTTCACTACGGACCGGTACAGCAGAAATTGTCCGGTGTGCTGCAATTGTTCCAGCAATTGTCCTGCCAATCCCAGCTGCAGGTCGTAGGGATGGATGCTGATTCGCAGCGGCCTGTCCTGGGTGATGGCACGCTTTTCGTTGTAGCGGTTCCAGCCGGCCAGCACCCGGGTCCGCAGGGGTGTGTCCGCCTCATAGCCTGTCAGAGGCAGGCGTTCAAGCCGGCCACTGGCTGCATCGATGATACCACCGAAGGTTTCATAACTGGCAAACGGCGTGCGCGCCAACCGTGCCCGCGGGATTTTCCCCAGAGCCCAGGCCGGGGGCACATAAAGCTGGGGCGCCTCCAGGCCATGTTCGCCGAACCAGTCATGGCAGCGTTGCAGCAGATCGCAGATGCCCTGCTCTGACAAGGCCAGATGCTCGGCCACCATGCGGGAAAACAGCAATCCGTGGAGTTTGTGATACAGGCTGGAACGACGGGTCACTGTATGCAACCAGCCATGGCCCGCCAGTTCCCTGCCCCGGCTTTGCCAATCGCGCAATTCGGCAATCTGTTCCGAACTCCAATTGCGGCCTGGAATCACCAGCAGTGTCACGGCGAGATTTGGCCATGCCGATAATCGCTGCAGAATCTCCCGTACCTGGGGCAGGGTTTGCGGCATCACATCATGGATGGAAACCAGGCTGCGCAGTGGTGCCCCCGTAAGCGGCGCCCCTGCATTCATAACAACTGCTGCTCCAGCAGGGCCAGCCATTTGCGAATGGCTTCCTCGTGCAGTTGCAGGGATACCTGCCGGGCCAGTCTGGCTTTATGGAAACGTGAATCCGCATCCTGTGTTTCGATTCGGCGAATCGCCGCCGGCAAAGGCTCCTGCACCGGATATTGATACAGCCCCGGCACCAGATCCTGCCAGGACAGGATACCGCAATGACTGGATACCAGAACCAGCCTGGCCCGTACCATGCCCTCCAGGGCAATGGTGCCGAATGCTTCCAGGGTGGACGGCAAAACCAGCATGTCGTGATTGTCGATCACATTGACCATTTCCTGGCGCGGCACCCTGCCCAGGTAATGGAGGTTAGGCATATTAGCCGCCTGTTCCTCGACGAATTGTCGCAGGGGGCCGTCACCGGCAATACTGAACTGCAGATGGGGCAGTTCGTTTGCGGACTGGACAAACGACGCAATGTTCTTCTCCGGCGCCAGGCGACCCGCGTACAACAGGGTCCGCAACTGCTGACCAACGGGCATCACGGGTCTGACCACGAACTCATGGTCCAGCGGCGTTTCCATCAGATGAACCGGCGTGGACGTCAGCTGCTGTGCCGGCTCGATCATGTCATGACTGTTCACTACCACCACGTCCGCCGACCGGAACAGTAATCGGTTCTGCAACTCCATGTAGGAACGGGTGATTTTGCCCCCCAGATGGTTCCAGTACATGTCACACAGCCCTTCGATATGGGTATGGAAGCCCACCACCAGGCGCACCTCCAGGCGATGGGACAGATAAATGGCGCTCATGCCGAACGGGCCATTGGTGGCGGCGATCAGCAGATGGGGCTGGAGGGCTTCGATGCGCTTCTGCAGCTTGGGAAAATGGGGAAACACCACTTTCTGCGTGGCATCCCCCGGCATGGGCAGGTGAAAACTGCTGTGCAACTCCCCATCCTCGGGATTCGGTGACAGCAATTCGATTTTCTCCAGCCAAGGCTCCAGGTGTGCCACCAGATCCCGGTAGTAGGTATCCACCCCGTTGCGTCCGGTCAGGGCATCGGACAGGACGGCCACCCGTTTGTTGCGCAAGCCATCATGCAGGCTGCCGTGGGCTGCCAGGTTGAAATCATCGGTGGGTCTGGATGCGGAATTTCTCATGCTTTGGGTTTGCTTTGCGGCAGATGATTCGTGGGTGTGACTGAGCCGGCCAGTTCGTAGTACCAGGGGAAGTTATGCACGAAATACTGGTCCTGGGCAACCGTCTTCGGCGTGATGTGGTTGGCCTTGGATCGGTAGCGGCCTGCTTCATCCGCCAGTCTGCGCAGGCAGGTCAGATAGGTGTCCGACATGGGGATGCCTACGTCCTGGTAGATGCCCACCACGGTAGGTTCCAGCTGCGACTGCAAATCCGCCATGTGCACCAGAGGGGCGCGGGGCCGAATCTCTGTCAACAGATGGCGGTAAAAGTCCCGCATCATGGCGATCAGCATTTGCGGTAGTTCACCTCGATCCAGATCCAGCTCAAACAGCCGGGCCCCGGACTCCAGGGAGCCGATGAGGGAGGGTACGGCCTTTTCCGGTTCCCGCAGACAGATCACGAAACTGGCATCGGGAAATTGCTCATGAAGGCTGTTGGTCCAGGATGCAAAGGATGCATTTTTTGATAAAAAGCGACGTTGGGCACCATGGAAGTAAAGATGTTTCTGCAGGCAGGCCTTGTAGAAGTCCATGATGCGCCGTCGATCCTGCGCGGGCATGTCCCAGTCGAAGCGGGACAGGCGCCAGATATAGGGCGACTCGGTGAACGGCAGGAACAGAATGAAACAGGACAATATGGGCAGCAACAACAGGTAGTCCTCTTCGGCGGCCTCCAGACTCACCTCGTGCACCCCTTCCAGCCCCTTGAAAAGCCGCGCCTCTGCCCATTGCAGCAGTCTCTTGAATGGACTCCCCAGCAAGCCATCCAGGCGGCCGATGCCCCGCCAGAACATGCGCTGGGTCACCGACGGGGCGAAGAACACCTCCCAGGTGGACAGTGTGGTGAAGGTGTCGGTGTCCGCCGCCAGGGTGCGATGCAGGAAGGTCGTGCCGCTGCGGGGCACACCGAGAATGAACACAGGCTGGCGCACCTCCACATTGCGGTAGCCGCGAAACAGCACTTCATCCAGCAGCAGTCCCACCCAGTGAATCAGCCAGACCGGAAAAAACGCCATGAACACGAGCAGGCGCAACAAACGCCCCGCCAAACTCAGCCGCCCCAGGTCCCCGCGGCGTGACAGGGACTGCGCACACAATTGCACATACATTCTGGCAGAGAACAGAAAGGTGGAGAACATGGCCATGCTGATTACTGCGCGGGCTCCCGGGGTAATTGAAACTGCAGCTCGGCGCTGAACAGCATGCTGCGATCGAGATCCCGGGCCGCCCACTGCAACAGGGTCCTGGCACTCTGATCGACGGTTCCCTGATAGGCCAGGACTCCGTTCACCTCCACTTCCACGGGCTGGTCGAAATCGATTTCCTCCGGGCTCAGCAAGAGGGTGAAGGCCAGGGTGTAATAGGAGGTCACCGCGATGCGATTGCCGTCACGGCTGGCGATCACCCTGCCGGGCTGCCCCTCCTCCGCCAGTTCGTCGATGCGCAGCCAGTGATTGCGATTGAAGAGGTCGGTACGATTGGTGACCCATTGCACCGTATCAGGCAACGGATCCCGGGGATGGGCCTGCTTGAAACTCTCGATGGCCGGTGTTTCCTCCGGCAACCAGCGGGTGTCGTGACCGCCATCGTGGATCACCCGGAACACGTGCTCCACATTGGCCTGTTGAAATAACTCGATGTAAGGTCGCACGGCGGATGCCGGATACAGGGGATCCTCCTCACCGTTCACGATGTACAGCGGTTTGCCCCCCAGGTTTTCGAAGAACAGGTGATAACTGGCACGGCCGCGGGGATTGCGCAGCACGCCGGGATGCCCGATATAAGGCAGAAACGCGGCCCATTCGGTGGGCTGCATGAAGGCAAAGAAGTAGGCGCCGGTACCACCATCGGACACGCCAGTGAGGGTGACCCGATTGTCGTCCACGTTGTAGAGTCGTTTGATCTCCCTGAGGATGGCCGGCACATTGTCCGCCTGGTTGGGAAACCACCAGAACGCTTCATCCCAGGCGGCGGGAACCACAGTGATGCGGTCCTCACGGCGCAGTTCATCATAGCCACGGCGCCACCAGCCACCGCCCTCCTCCGGCAGGGGCCGACCCACGCCGCCGTGCAACATGAATTCCACCGGATAGGGCCGCGCCGGGTCGTAACTGTCGGGGATCAGTACCACATAGGGAAAGCGCAGGCCATCCGGGCCAGAACGGCTCAGTTCCTGATAGCCGCGGGGCACGGCGGCGGAGAACTGTGGTCCCTTGCGCAACCAGCCGTACAGGGTGTCCACATCCGTGGTCATGGCCAGCAATAACTCGGCCGCCAGCTGTTGCTGAACCGGGGTCGATGCCCGCCAGAATTCGTTAAGCGGGGCCGGCGGGACAGTCGTATCCGCCACGACCGTGCACTGCAGCAAGGGCAAGCTCAGCAGGAGTACTTTCATGGTTTTCATGGTTTTCATAGTCATGGGCTTCCACTCTAGAACAGTATTGCTACAGCACGTCAGACGCCGGCTCAACGAACCCGACGCAATAACAGCGCACCCAGTGCGCCGCTTACCAGAATGGGTAACAGGACCGCCAGCACGGGACTGAACCCGTACAGCAGGCTGACAGGCTCCAGCAGGCGTTGGGCAATGGTAAAGCCCAGGCCGATGCTGATGGCCACGAAAATGCGGTAGCCGGTGGTGGCCTCCCGCAGTGGTCCAAACACAAAGGATATGGCCAGCAGCACAAGGGCCGCTGTGGCCAGCGGCTGCAGAAGCTTTTTCCAGAACGCCAGGAAATAACGTCCCGCCTCCAGGCCCTCGGATTCAAAATAACGGGCAAAGCGGTAGAGCCCCGAGATGGACTGGCGCTGGGGCTGCACCAGCAGCACACTCAACAACTGGGGTGAGAGGTCCACCACCCAGTCCACCTGCAGGTATTGACGGGTATCAATGCGGGTCGTGCCGATCAGGGACTCCGCCACATTGCTGAGACGCCAGTAACTGCGCTCACCGTCCTGGATGAACTGCCCGCGCTCGGCAAAACTGCTGGAGACCAGCCGGCGCTCATCGTCCAGCTGGTAACGGGCAATGCCGTATAACAATTCACCCCCGGGGGCGATGGCATTGATGTGAATGAATTCGTTGCCGATCTTCTGCCAGCTGCCGATGCCGGCCCCGATGGCGTCGGCGCCGGTCTGCTGCAAAGCGCGCTCGCTCTGGGCCTGCTGTTGCAGTGGTGGCGCGATGAATTCCCCGAGCAGCAGGCTGCACAACATGATCAGCAGGGTCGGCTGCATGGCGGCCCAGACGATGCGCCAGGTATGGACGCCGGCGGACTGGATCACCATCAGCTCATTGTTGGAGGCCAGGATGCCGAGGCCGATGAGTGCTCCCCCCAGGGCTGAAAACGGCAGTAACTCGTAGACACTGGTGGGTGTGGTCCGCAACACGTACAGCAGGGCATGCCAGGTGGTGTAATTGGCATCGCTGTCGTCCAGCTGTTCCGCCAGGGAAAACACCATGTCCACGGTGGCGGTCAGGGTCACCATCACCAGCATGGACAACAGCACCGTGGTGCCGATGTGCCGATTGATGCGGGTCATCAGGCGCGCCCCCGGGTCAGTCCCGGCAGGCGCCGTCCCGAATAAACAGCGGCTGCGAGGGCCAGGAACAGCCCATGCACCCACCACATACCGATCAGAGGCGGCAGGCTGCCGTCGGCGATTCGATCACGACAGATCTGCAGCAGAATGAAGTACATGGCGTACAACAGGGCGGCAGGTACCAGCTTGCTGTAGCGACCCTGGCGCGGATTCACTTTACTGAGGGGCACCGCGATGAGGGTGATGATGGGAATCAGCAGGACTGCCGAGATGCGCCACTGCAGTTCAGCCATGTAGGCCGGCTCCTCCGAACCCAGCAGCGCCAGGGTAGGCAGGGCCATTTCCTCCTGGATGTCCTGGAAGGGTTCCGGTTCCGGCAGCAGGATGGATTGGGTGTCGAACTGGGCCACGGCAAAATCCGCCCGTCCGGGGCGACCTTCGTATTGCCGCACGTTTTCTAGCCGCATATAGCGATTGCCACTGGCCGCATCCACCTGGGAGCGGGCGGTTTCGGAAATGATGAGGCGGATGCCCGTATCGCCGTTCTGGTCTGCGGCGGTGGACACCACGAACACATTCTCCAGGCGCCGGGCTGTCTCGGCGTTATTGATACGCTCCGCATAAGTGACCCGGCTGCCGTCACCGAAGGCCTGGAATTGTCCGGCCACCATGAGATCCAGCTCCGTCAGTTCCTTCTGTTGCTGCTCCAGCAGCTCGGTATTGCGAATGCCCCAAGGTGCGATCTCGAAGCTGAGGGCCGCCACCAGCAGGATGATGGCGGCGGCCGAGGCCAGGGAAACGCCCAGCAGCTGGCGGTTGCTGAGACCGCTGCCGATCAGCACGGTCATCTCGTTTTCCGCATACATGCGGCCATAAACCAACAGAATACCCAGGAACAGGGCCAGGGGCAGGATCACCAGCAGAAAATCAGGCAGGCGGTAGAAGATGAACAGCAACAAAACGTCGGAGGCCAGTTCCCCGGCCACCGCCTGACCGAGGTACTGGATGAAACGGTTGATGAGGCCCACGATCAGCAGGATCACGGTGACCGCCGCCATGACCTGCAGAATCTGGCGGGTGAGATAGCGGAATATGATCACGTCGTTGCAGGGCCCCGCGGCAGGGCTGCTGAAGGCGCGGGCAGGTCAGGCGACCTTGGATGCAGGTCCTTCCAACAAGGACTTGAATGCCCGGGGGACTTCGGCCAGCTTGTGTTTGTCGAAGTCGAAAAATACCACACCCATCTTGGCATGACACACCACGGATTCCAAGGCGCTGTTGGTCACCTGAAAACCGATGTCGAAACCGTACTTGTTGAACTTGCTGACTCCCACATCGATGATCAGCAGATCATTGGCGAAGGACTCGGAACGGAAGTCGATGGCAAGGTCGGTGACCACCATACCAAGACCGTAGATGTTGGATTCATTGAACCCGAGGCTGGCGAGGAATTGCAGTCTGGCTTCGTGAATGATTTTGATCATGGCCACACTGTCCATGTGGCGGGCGTAATTGACATCGCTGATGCCAACATTGCGCTCCATGCTGAAAATAAACTGATCGGGGGCGTCGATTTTCACTCGTGGCATTTTCAGTCTCCTGCGCGAACCAGACTATTGCATTAACCCTATATGACAGTGCCAATGATGTTTGGTTCAACCTGGGGTCGTCAACATTTTCGCGACCGTCGGGGGTTCTATTGCTTAAGTGCTTGAACAACTTTAGGATTGTGGAAATTTTATTTATCCCGACTCTATCAATGCGCAGGTGCCCATGAAGTACGCCATCAACAGCAATGCCCCGGAAAAAATCCTCACTGACTGCCTGGTCATCCCGGTTTGGGAAAAATCGACCCTGGACGACAGCGCCGCTTCCGTAAACACCGCCAGCGGCAAGGCCCTGGCAACGATCATGGGCAGTGGAGATGTGACGGGCAAGGCCGGTGATGCACTGTTGGTGCATGGCATTGCCGGTGTAAAGGCCCGGCGTCTGCTGCTGGTGGGCTGTGGTCCCCGCAAGAAATTTGATGCCCGTGCCTATCGCAAGGTGGTGCAGGCCAGCCTCAAGGTGCTGGGCGGCTCTTCCGCCGCCTCCGCCCATTTCCTGCTGAGCGCCCTGCCGGTGACGGACCGGGATCATCATTGGACCGTTAGCCGACTGGTCCAGGAGGTGGCTGAAAGCCAGTACCAGTACGATCACACGAAGAGCAAGAAGGCCTCGGCTCCCGCCCTCAAGTCCGTGTCCCTGTCCGCGGCCAAAGGTCTGCCGCGCAAATCCCTGGACCAGGACATCGCCCTGGGCCGGGCCGTGGGTCTGGGCATGAATGCCACCAAGCAGCTGGGCAATCTGCCCGGCAATATCTGCACACCCAGCTACCTGGCGGCCGAATGCATCAAGCTGGGCACCCGCTACGGAAAAATCACCACCCAGGTGCTCAGTGAGCGGCAGATGCAGCGCCTGGGCATGGGTTCGTTGCTGTCGGTGAGCGCGGGATCCGCCCAGGAGGCAACGAACCCATGCAGAT
>JBJOHV010000063.1:0-25903 GCA_046047495.1 Pseudomonadota bacterium
AAATCCGCCGTGCTGATGCCGGATTGCTGCCAGATCAATTTGCTTCGCATCTTGTCCATGGCCAAGGCCGAACCCAGGACATTGCTGCCCGTATAGGGGATGCCCAACGCCTCAAGTAAGCCCTGTACGACCCCATCCTCACCGCCCCGACCGTGCAGCATGATGAAGACCCGGTCAGGCCGAATTTCCAGCAGGCGCTGCACCAGGTCTTTGCCGGCGTCTACAGGTACCACATCGATCCCCAGGTTGCGCAATGCTGTCACCACGGCATTGCCGCTGAGCAGGGAGATTTCCCGCTCGGCGGACGTGCCGCCCAGCAATACCGCAACCCGGCCTGCCTTGCCTATCAGCTCATTCATAAGTGCGCGTACCCATGATCAATGCCATACCTCATACAAATCCCTGATCGCACAATTCCCGGGCCAGCGCCCCCACGCTGCCCGCTCCCTGGGTAACAACGATGTCTCCATTCCTCAACAGATTGCGGAGCAGCTTGTTGAGCTCGGAATTTTTCTGGACGAACACCGGATCCAGCTTGCCGCGTTGACGGATGCTGCGGCACAGGCTGCGGGAGTCGGCCCCGGGAATCCTGGTCTCACCGGCCGGATAGACCTCCAACAGCAACAGCACATCCACCTCGGAAAGCACCTGTACAAAATCCTCATACAGGTCTTTCGTGCGGCTGTACCGGTGGGGCTGGTAAACCATGACCAGCCGGCGCCCGGGCCAGCCGGCCCGCAACGCGGCTATGGTGGCAGACACTTCCCGCGGATGATGGCCATAATCATCCACCAGCATGACCTCACCATCCGCCACCGGAAATACACCCAATTCATCAAAGCGGCGTCCGACACCGGCAAACTTCCTGATGCCATCGCATATTGCCTTGTCGGACAAGCCTTCGTCGGTGGCGACAACAATGGCAGCCGTGGCATTCAGCGCATAATGCCTTCCCGGCATGTTCAGCTTGAGCTTGAGATTGCGACGCCCATCCGGACGCGCCACCTCGAACTCCGTGACCTTGCCGTGCTGGCTGAACTGCACGATGCGGAAATCCGCCCGATCTGAAAATCCATAGGTCAGCACCGGACGCGCCACCTGGGACGCAATTTCCGCCACCACGGGATCATCGATGCAGAGCACTGCCAGCCCATAGAACGGCAGATTATGGAGAAACGCCACGAAGTAGTTCTTCAAGCGATTGAAGTCTCCTTCGTAAGTGCTCATATGATCCTCATCGATATTGGTCACCACCGCCACCATCGGCTGCAGATGCAGGAACGACGCATCGCTTTCATCGGCCTCCGCCACCAGATAACGGCTTTCTCCAAGCCTTGCATTGCTGCCGGCACTGTTCAAAAGACCCCCGATAACGAACGTGGGGTCAAGTTTGCCCTCGGCCAGAATCGAAGCCAGGATGCTTGTAGTGGTGGTCTTGCCATGGGTGCCGGCAATGGCAATTCCGTGGCGATAGCGCATCAGCTCGGCCAGCATTTCGGCCCTGGGAATGATGGGCTTCCCCAAACGGCGGGCAGCTTTCAGCTCCGGATTGTTATCCTTGATGGCGCTGGAAAACACGACGACATCGGCCTGTTCCACATTGCCTGCCCGATGGCCGATGAATATATTCATGCCCAGGGACTGCAGCCGTAAGGTGACCTGGGAGGCCTTGATGTCGGATCCGGTTATTTTGTAGCCCTGATTGGCCAATACCTCGGCAATGCCGCACATGCCCGCACCCCCGATACCTACGAAATGGATGGTGCGGATTCTGCGCATCTCCGGTATCCGGTACATTTTCCGTGTGTCAGTCATTGATGGCCTCCAGACACTCCCGAGCGATACGCAGATCGGCATCGCGCATGGCCAGGCGACCCGCTGCTTCCGCCATGCCATGCAGACGCTGGCGATCCTCGGCGAGCTGCGAAAGCAGCTTCAGCAATTCCGCCACGGTCAGATCCTGTTGCTGCACGATCAATGCCGCTCCCCCATCCGCCAGCCAGCGGGCATTGCGCAATTGCTGCTGGTCCCGATGCCAGGGATAAGGAATCAGAATGGCAGGCAATCCTGCTGCGGCCAATTCGAACACCGTGCTGGCCCCCGACCTGGCGATCACAAGATCCGCCCAGGCATACATGACGGCAATGTTGTCGATAAAGCCCCGCACGTCACAGTGTTCGTTCACGGCAAGGCCGCAATGCCCATAGGCATCCAATGTGGCCTGCAGGTTGCGTTGGCCGGCCTGGTGCACGACTTCGGGTCGTGTCTCGGGGCGCCATTGCTGTAATACCTGGGGGATGATGGTGTTGATGCTTGCTGCGCCCTGGCTGCCGCCCAGAATCAGCAAGCGCAATGCCTGCCGATCGGAGGCGGTGACCGGCCGGAGCAGGTCTGCAATGTCACGACGCACCGGATTACCCGTGTGCAATACCCTGGCGGAGGGTTGGAATGTACCGGGAAATGCCTCCATGACCCGGTAGGCAATTCGGGACAGGAGCTTGTTGGTGATGCCGGCTATGGCATTCTGCTCATGAATCAACAGGCGAACCCGGCTAAGCCAGGCTGCCACACCGCCGGGACCTGTGACAAACCCACCCATGCCCAGTACACAGCCAGGCCGCACCCGCCGCATCACCTGCAGTGCCTGCAGCAGCGCCCTCAGCAGCATGAATGGCGCCAGCAGTAACTTGAACAGGCTCTTGCCCCGCAGGCCGCTGGCCGCTATGACATGCAGGGGAATATCCGTCTTGCCGATCAGCTCCGTTTCCATGCCGTGCCTTGATCCCAGCCATTCAACCCGCAGACCCAAGTCCCGCAAACGCTCGGCAATGGCCAGGGCGGGGAAAATATGTCCCCCCGTACCACCGGCCATAATGAGTACCGTGGGCTGGCGCTGACTCATGGTTTTGCGCCTCTGGCCAATGCCTGCCGGCCCGGTTGATCCACCTCGAACTGGATGCGCAACAGCAGCGCCACCATGAAACAACTGACAATGAGACTGGCGCCGCCATAGCTCAAAAACGGCAAGGTCAGCCCTTTGGTGGGGAGCAGTCCTGTGTTGACACCGACGTTGATCAGGGTCTGGGTGGCGAACAACAAGGCAATGCCATAGGCAAAATAGGCATGAAACAATTGACCCTGCCTTTCCGCCCGCTTGCCGATGGTGAGACCGCAGGCAACCAGCCAGCAGTACAGCGCAAGAATCATGAACACCCCCACCAGCCCCAATTCCTCGGCAATGATGGCCAGCACGAAGTCAGTGTGAGCCTCGGGAAGGAAATACAGTTTCTGGATGCTGTTGCCCAGACCCACGCCGAACCATTCGCCCCTGCCGAACGCAATCAGCGCCTGGGTCAGCTGGTAACCGCTGCCATAGACGTACTCTGCAGCCCATGGATTCATGAAGGAGGAAAATCGAGCCAGCACGTAGGGATACTTGATGGCGGCGGTCACCACCAGCGCCACGCAGATCAGCATCACCAGTAAAAACTGGTGCAGTTTGGCACCGGCCAGAAACATCATGCTGAATGCGGTCACCAGTAGGATCACCATGGCACCGTGATCGGGCTCAAAGTGCAGCAAGACCACTGCAGCGCCTATCACAACCAGCGGTTTGACGAATCCTGACCAGCGCTCACGGACTTCCAGCTGATGGCGTTCCAGAAAGGCAGCCAGATAGATCACGATGAAAATCTTACCCAGCTCCGAAGGCTGCAGATTGAAGAATCCAAGATCGATCCACCGCGCACTGCCGTTGACAACCTTGCCGACGCCAGGCACCAGCACCAGCAGCAACAGCGCGAAAGTGGTCATCAACAGATACCAGCTGTAGCGATACCAGAGACGCACCGGCACACAGACTGTGGCTGCCATGACCATGATGCCTGCCACCGCAAACACCGCTTGACGCTTGAGGTGATAAAGCGGGTCGGCGGTGATTTCCACCGCGGCAGAAGTCATCATCATTAACCCGATCACCAACAGCAACAATGTAATCAGGAGCAGATGATTGACCGCTGGGGCATCGACCTGCTGAAGCCGTGACCGGCCAGGCATGATCCGCGAGGCGCCACCGCTCATTGCAGCCCCCTGACGATATCCGCAAACACCTGGCCCCGGTGCTGAAAATCCCTAAACATGTCGAAACTGGCACAGGCGGGCGACAGCAGTACCGCATCGCCGGGCCGGGCAAGTGCGCGCGCCCTGACGACCGCATCCTCCATGTCAACAGCGTTTTCCACCGGTGTGGAATCGCCGATGGCATCGGCAATGATGCCCGCATCCCGGCCGATGAGAATGGCAGCCCGCGCCTGCCGCGCCAGTGCCGGAGCCAATGGCGTAAAATCCGCACCCTTGCCGATGCCACCGGCAATCAGGATCACACGGCCCGCGATCCTTTCACCCAGTCCGGTGATGGCTGCAACTGCAGCGCCGACATTGGTGCCTTTGGAGTCATTGTAGTAATCCACCCCGGAAATCCTGGCTATCCATTGACATCGGTTAGGCAAACCTGCGAACTCCCGCACCGCCTTGCCGATGACAGGCAGGGGCACGCCGAGAGCATGAGCAATGGCAGCGGCAGCCAGGGCGTTTGCGGTGTTATGCAGTCCCGGAATTTTCAGCTCGTCAACCGCAGTGAATGACTGTTCGCCACAGGCCAGCATGGAACGTCCGTTTTGATTGCGCAGACCGAATTCACCTTCCGCTGGCTCGGACAGGCCGAAGCTGAGCGCCGTGCCGGATGGGGTGTGTGGCGGTCGTGTATTGGGATCATCCCGATTGAAGACGATATGACGGGCACCATTGAAGATCCGTTGCTTGGCGGCCAGGTAGTCCGCCAACCCATCATAGCGATCCATATGGTCCTCGCTGAGGTTCAGTATGGCTGCAACCTCCGCACCCAGGTGTGCAGTGGTCTCCAGTTGAAAACTTGACAACTCCAGCACATAGACGTCCTGGGACTCCTGCAGCAGGTCCAGGGCCGGACGCGCGAACTGGCCGTCCAGGTTGCCTCCCAGCCCCACATGCTTGCCTGCTTGCTGCAAAATCTCCGCCACCAGACTCACCACCGTACTCTTGCCATTGGAACCAGTCACCGCCACCACCGGGCCAGTCACCAGCCTGCTGAACATATCCACATCGCCGGTTACCGGCACACCGGCAGCTACCGCTGCCTGAATCTCGGGCGTCTTCAGACTGACTCCCGGGCTGACCACCAACTCTTCTGCGGCCAGAAAACTTGCCTCCACATAGCCCCCCAGCTCGACTGCTGCGGCAGGGAACTCCTGTCGCAAGGCTGCCAACCCGGGCGGCTCACTGCGACTGTCCGTCACCCGGAACGACTGGCCCTGGTGGGCCAGATGGCGGGCACAGGACAATCCTGTGGCACCCAGTCCGACGATCAGTTTGTAGGGCCTGACGGCAACTCCGTTCACTGGTTCAGGTCACGACCTCAACGCAGTTTCAGGGTGGCGAGTCCAAACAGGACCAGCATCACCGTTATGATCCAGAACCGCACGATCACCCGGGGTTCCGGCCAGCCCTTCAGTTCAAAGTGGTGATGCAATGGCGCCATGCGGAAAATCCGTTTGCCGGTCAGTTTGAAAGAGGCAACCTGGAGGATGACCGATGCGGTCTCCATGACGAACACTCCGCCCATGATGAAAAGCACGATTTCGTGTCTGGCAATGATTGCCATAACCCCAAGGGCCGCTCCCAACGCCAATGCCCCCACATCCCCCATGAACACCTGGGCCGGATACGTGTTGAACCACAGGAATCCCAGCCCCGCACCGAGCAACGCTCCGGAAAAAATGACGATCTCTCCAGCACCTGCGATGTAGGGAATGTGCAAATATTGGGAGAATTCCACATGACCGCTGAGATAGGCGATGATGCCCAGGGCCCCACCGACCATAACCGTCGGCAGGATGGCCAGGCCGTCGAGGCCATCTGTGAGATTCACGGCGTTGCTGAATCCCACGATCACGAAATAGCTGATGACCACATAGAAAACCCCGATGTTTATCGCCACATCCTTGAAGAAGGGGATGATGTAGTGGGTCTCCACAGGGCCGGCCGCCGTAAAATACAGCAACAGGGAGGCGGCCAGTCCTATCACCGACTGCCAAAAATATTTCCAGCGGGCAGACAGCCCTTTGGGATTCTTGGCAAACACCTTGCGATAGTCATCCACCCACCCCACAGCGCCGAACAGCAGGGTCACACCCAGGACGATCCAAACATAGTGATTGCTGAGATCCGACCACAGCAGGGTGCTGAAGGCGATGGTGACCAGAATAAGCGCTCCGCCCATGGTGGGCGTGCCAGCCTTGCTGAAATGAGATTGTGGTCCATCATCCCGGACCACCTGGCCGATCTGATGATAGTTGAGTTTGCGGATCATTGCCGGTCCGATGATCAGCGACATGATCAGCGCAGTCAGTACACTGAATATGGACCGTACGGTAATGTACTGGACGACGGCGAAAT
The DNA here is from genome assembly GCA_046047495.1 of Pseudomonadota bacterium. Lineage (GTDB taxonomy): Bacteria > Pseudomonadota > Gammaproteobacteria > Pseudomonadales > Pseudohongiellaceae > NORP240. The sequence continues at coordinate 6,493 of JBJOHV010000063.1, forward strand.
TGCTGTCGAGCTGTCTCAAGTATTCCGCTAACCAGACTAGCATGTGGAGGCCTCTTTGTTTGTCAGTTGTTCTGCGACCTTGTCCATAGCTGCACTTCGGGATCCTTTGATGAGCAGGGTGACTGAAGGTTCCAGGATTCCCCGACAGGCCATCACCATGGCCTGCTGGTCAGAAAAAAGGCGTCCTCCGGATCCGAAGGCATCCACCGCCAAGCGGCTGAGGTTGCCGGTGGCCCACAAGCCATCTATGCCCCGGGTCCGCGCATAGGTGCCCACCTCGGCATGAGCGGCAGCAGACTCACTCCCCATTTCAGCCATGTCTCCCATGATCAGGTAACGCCTGCCCCTGTACTCCGCCAGCAGATCGATGGCGGCGCGAAACGAGTTGGGGCTAGCGTTGTAACTGTCATCGATCACCGTGGCGCCATCCTGCCCTGGCAGGAGACACATTCTTCCCCTGACGGACCTGACACTGGCCAGACCACGGATCACCGTATCCAGATCCATACCCAGCTCCATGGCCGCCGCGGCTGCGGCGGCAGCATTCATTGCATTGTGCCTGCCCAGCACCTGCAGGCTGGCCCGCGCCACACCCCGGGGTGTGTGCAGATCGAACTGCACTCTTCCCCCGCTGCCGATTGCCACCTCCGACGCACGATAGGTGGCTCCTTCCGCCCCGCCGAATGACACCAGCTTTCTCCCTGCTGCCCGCTTTGCCCAGACATTGAAATGGGGATCATCCGCATTGAGCACGGCAACCCCGCCCTCAGCCAGGCCGTCGATAATCTCGCCCTTGGCCCTTACCACACCGTCCAGACTGCCGAATCCCTCCAGGTGTGTCGGCGTGGCATTGGTCAATATCACCACCGCCGGCTCCACCAGGGCTACGCTGTAGGCAATTTCCCCGGCAGCATTCGCACCAAGCTCAAAAACCCCGTAGCGATGCCGGGCTTCCAATCCGATCAAACTGAGCGGGACACCGATGGCATTGTTGAGATTGCCCCGGGTGACCCATGTATCGCCTGCCTTGCTCAGGATTGCACCCAGCATCTCCTTGACCGTCGTCTTGCCCTGACTGCCCGTAACGGCTGCCACTTTCGCCTGACTACGCTGCCGGTTCAGATTGCCGAGCCGTCCGAGCGCCTGCAGGGAATCGGCAACCCGTAGCTGGGGAATACCGTCCCCGGCGAAGTCCTCCACCACTGCCCCGCAGGCTCCCTTGCGGGCGGCCTCGGCAATGAACTGGTGACCATCAAACCGCTCACCCCGTATGGCCACGAACAACTGCCCGCTGGCCAGGGTGCGCGAATCTATCGAGACCGCATCGAAGTTGGCATCACCACCCTTCAATTGCCCCTGCAATCGGGCTGCCAGCTCGGACAAACTGAAATTTCCGATCAATTTCCACCCTGCCCGTAATTCACTTTCGTCCGCGTTTTTGCAGCGCCAATCGCACCTGGCTGGCGTCGCTGAAGAGCATGCGCTGCCCGCCGACATCCTGATAATTTTCATGCCCTTTGCCGGCTACCAATACGATATCCCCCGGCGCAGCCTGCAGAATGGCTTGTTCGATGGCGGCGGCCCGATCACGAATCACTGCCACTCGGGACCTGTCACTGATGCCGCTGAGAATATGCTGGACGATTTCCTCGCCATTCTCATTGCGCGGGTTGTCGTCCGCGATGACCAGCCGGTCGGCAAGTTGCTCCGCTATCTCTCCCATCATGGGGCGTTTACCTTTGTCACGATTGCCCCCACACCCGAAAACGCACCATATCTTGCCGTGAAAATGATCACGGACCGCCAGCAGCGCACTGCGCAGTCCGTCGGGTGTATGTGCGTAATCTACGATGGCGGTGATGTCACCCTTGCTGCCGATGATTTCCATGCGGCCGTTTACGGGGCGCAGGTCAGATACCACCCGAAGTATCTGTGGCAGTTCAGCCTTGCCATGTCGCTCCAGGTAACTGAGCAGGGTTGCCGTTACTGCCAGGACGTTGCTGAAGTTGAACTGACCGATCAACGGCCCGGCAATCGTGCCATCACCCAGGGGTGTGCTGATTTCCGCCCGGTAACCCTGACGGTCGAATTGCAGGGTCTTCGCATACACCGTTGCCACGGAATTGCGGATGCTGTAGGTCCACACATCCACGTTACGCGCAACACTGTTGAGCATGGTGAGTGCATAGGAGTCATCAAGATTGACGACGGCGGCCCGAAGCCCATCCATGGTAAAAAGCTTACGCTTGTTCTCCGCGTAGTTTTCCATGGACTCGTGGTAATCCAGGTGATCCCGGGTCAGATTGGTGAACAGCGCCGTGTCGAACCGGACTGCCTTCACGCGATGTTGATGCAGGCCCACGGATGAAACTTCCATGGCCACCGGATTGATGTTTTCTCTTGCCATACGCGCCAGTGCCGCCTGGGTGAATACGGCATCAGGAGTCGTATGGGAAGTCTCCTCGAGATGGTCATACATTCCGTAGCCAAGGGTCCCGATCACGCCACAGCGATACCCCATGGCCGTTAATGCCTGGCCGATGAATTGGCTGCAGCTTGTTTTGCCATTAGTGCCGGTTATCCCAATAACCTGCAGGCGCTCGCTGGGTTCACCATAGAAGCGCCCCGCTATTTCGCTGATTCTGGCTGCCAGGCCGTCGATCGCCAGCACCGGAACGCCATCCACCATCTGCAGCCCCTGCCAGGATCCGCCCGATTCCGCCACCACCGCGGCGGCACCCGCCTTGATGGCTGCACCGATGTACTCCCGGGCATCGTGGTTGCGTCCGAAGCAGGCAATGAACAGATCGCCACGTTGCACCTGGCGGCTGTCCATCCTGACTCCGGTGATGACCACGTTCGCTTTGCGGGGCAAACGGAAGCCCGGATCAGTCATGCCCGCGATCAGGTGGTTTAAAGCCATACTGTTCAAGAGTTCTTCTGCCGTATCCATGGGTCAGGAGTTTCCGTTGGCGGGTGTAACCGCATCACCCAGTTTGTCCGGTGGTACATTGAGTATGCGCATGGCGCCGCTGACGATGCGGGAAAATACGGGAGCTGCCACCTGCCCGCCATAGTGTTCCGTACCCTTGGGTTCATTGATGATGATGACTACCACGATTTCCGGTTTACCGGCTGGCGCCATACCCACAAACAATGAGTTGTGGACATTCTCTTCATAGCCGAATTCACCCACCACCCGGGCGGTACCGGTCTTGCCAGCGACCGAGTAGAAAGGCACATTGGCTTCCACTGCAGTACCGCCCAACTTGGGATCCACCACGGTGCGCAACATGGCGGCAACCTGGCGGCTTATTTCCTCGCTCAATACCCGCTCCTGGGCCAGGGTGGCAATCTGATTGGAGTCGAGTTTCAGCAGTGATACTGGCCGCTTGATTCCTCCGGAAGCGATTACGCCATAGGCCCGTGCCAGCTGTAGCGCCGATACGGACAGGCCATAACCGTAGGACAGGGTCGCTACTTCGATGCGACTCCAGCGCCTGTGGCTGGGCAGCAGGCCGCTGCGTTCCCCTGGGAATGCGGTACCGGTGATCTCGCCCAGGCCAACCCGCTCCATGACATCGCGGATGGGCTCAGGCCCGATATCCAGCGCCAGCTTGGTGGACCCCACGTTGCTGGATTTTGTAATGATTTTTTCCACCGACAGGACACCGTAGTTGGCACTGTCCTTGATTTCCTTGCCATCCACCATCATCCAGCCGCGGGTTTCCACCAGGGTTTCGGGGGTGTACTTGCCGGTCTCCAGTGCCGCAGCAACCGTGAAGGCCTTGACCGTGGATCCCGGCTCGAAAATGTCCGTGATGGCCCGGTTGCGCATGACACTGAAATCTTTCATGTTGGCGCGGTTGTTGGGGTTGTAGGAGGGCTGGCTGGCCATGGCCAATACCTCACCGGTATCGACGTCCAGCACAACGACGGTGGCAGATTTCGCACGGCGGGTGATGAATTCCGCCTTCAACTCCTTGTAGGCAAGGTTCTGGATGCGGAAATCGATACTCAACTCCAGATTCTTGCCGGGTTCAGCCGTTTCGAGGACCATGAGTTCCTCTATGATTCGCCCGCGCCGGTCTTTCATGACCTGCCGCCGACCCGGCTTGCCAGTCAGCCACTGCTCATAGGTCAACTCCAGTCCTTCCTGTCCGACATCGTCCACATTATTGAAGCCGATGAGATGGGCCGTAACCTCACCCTGGGGGTAGTAGCGCTGGTACTCCTGTTGGGCATAGACACCATCGATGTCCATGGCCAGGATGCGTTCCGCTTCCGCTGGCGGAATCCGTCTTTTTATATAGAGAAACTCCCTGGCCTCATTCAAGGTGATGCTTTCCATCAGCGCTTCATTGGACAGTGACAAGGCCGCGGCCAAATCAGCGATGCGATCCGGCTGGCGCAGGATCACCTGGGGATTGACCCAAATCGAGCTGACCGGTGTGCTGACCGCCAGGGGTTCTCCATTGCGGTCCATTATGATGCCGCGGTGTGCCGCGATGGGCTCGGTGCGGATGGTGCGCGCATCGCCCTCATTCTGCAGAAAATCCCTTTCCACGATGTGCAGACTGCCAACCTTCCAGGCGACGACCGCCACGCAGGCCACCATGGCTGTGTTGACCAGATACAGTCGCCAGTACCGGAACAGACCTGCCAGGCGTTCAAGGTTCATTGGGCACCATTACAATGCTGTCCAGCGCCGGTAAAACCATGCGCAATTCGACCGTAGCCTTTTGCTCGATCCTGCCTTCCAGACCAAACGTGCTCTGTTCGATCAACAGTTGCCCCCATTGCACCTGCAGCTGATTGGCCTGTCCCCGTAATTGCTGCAATTCGTTGAAAAGGGAGCGATGCTCATGGGTCACGCGAACCACGCTGACTCCGGATACCAGCACCACCGACAACAAGAGCAACAACCGCCATGAGGAAGGCTGCGCGAGACCCGCCCAGCGCAGGAGATCCATTGGATCGGCTTGGCTTTCCCTGGCCCGTGGTTGAGGTCTTTTTCTGCTTTTGCTGGTCATGATTGGGTCAGATGTCCTAGGCCGACAGCGGCTCGCCAAGCTTTTCCGCGACTCGCATGATGGCGCTTCGCGCTCTCGGGTTATCGGCAGTTTCTTCCGCACCTGTCTTGACGGGTTTGCCGATAGTTTTGAGTCTTGGCTGCAAGTGGCTCTGGGGCACGGGCAAACCCCGGGGAAAGTTATCTCCCTTAGTCTGCATGGCGATGAATTTCTTAACTATCCTGTCTTCCAGGGAATGGAAACTGATGACCACGAGACGACCGCCTACCCGTAACCAATCCAGGGACTGTTGCAACACGCCATGCAATTCATCCAGTTCCTGGTTGATGTGGATGCGGATCGCCTGAAATGCGCGGGTGGCCGGATGTTTGCCCCGCTCCCAGGCGGGATTGGCCTGCTTGACGATGTCGGCCAGTCGGGCTGTGGTGCGAATGGGCTCAGTTTGGCGGGCCTGAACGATGGCCCTGGCCATGCGCCGGGCAAACCTTTCCTCACCCAGGTGGAACAGCACGTCAGCGATTTCCGCCTCACTGGCGCTGCTTATCCATTCTGCGGCGCTGATGCCGGCCGAGGGGTTCATGCGCATGTCCAATGGGCCATCCTGTTGGAAACTGAAGCCCCGATGGGGTTGGTCCAGTTGTGGCGAAGACACTCCGAGGTCCAGCAGTAATCCGCTCAAGCGGCCCCGAAATTCCTGCAGGGGACCGATGGCGTCGAGATTGCCGAATGAGCCAGGCACCATGGTGAAGCGGCTGTCCTCACTGGCCAAAGCCTGACCGCAGTTCACAGCTTCCGGATCCCGGTCCAAGGCTATCAATCGCCCCTCAGGCCCCAGTCGCTCCAGAATGAGCCGGCTATGACCACCCCGGCCGAAAGTACCGTCCAGGTAGATGCCGTCATCATTCACCAGCAAGGCATCAACAGCCTGCTCCCTGAGAACCGTCTGGTGCACAACATCAGTCATCATGTTTGGCGACCCGCGTGTCAAATCGACAGGGACAACAGCTCTTCCGGTATTTCGCCTTCCTGCCCGGCTGCTGCCAGCCATTGTTCCCGCTGCGCAGCCCAGGTGGCCTGATCCCACAATTCCAATTTCTTGCCCTGACCAATGAGAGCAATCTGCTTTTCCAAGCCAGCGTAGTCGCGCAAGGGCTGCGGCAGGAGAACCCGTCCGCTGCCATCCAGCTCCAAATCGGTGGCGTGCCCGATGAGCAGGCGTTGAATGCGGCGGGACGCGGCGTTGAAACTGGATAGTGCTTCGACCTTGCGTTGGATCTCCTCCCATTCCTGGATGGGGTAAAGCAGCAGGCAGCGGGCCTGGGTGTCGATAGTGGCTACCAAACGGCCGCCACATTGGCTCAGCAATTGCTCCCGGATGCGCGCAGGCATGGCCATGCGCCCCTTGTCATCCAGATTGATGGTGTTGACACCCCTAAACACTCTACCCGCCCCGAGTTTCCAGTATTTCCCACTTTTTCCCACTTTTCGACACTATAGGCACACACCCCCCTCAGTGCAAGAGGTATTTGGGTGGACTGCTAAAGAAGGTGGTGGCAACGGCCGATAGAGTATCTTAAGCCGGTCAATGAAATTGAGGCTGCCGTTTAATTTAAAGCTGAATTAACAGGTGGATAGATTTCCTACTTCATGTGAAATCTAGCGTGGAAAGACGGCCCTTGCCCGAAATCTCCCGGGAGGTCCGGTCAAACTGTGAACTGCCTCACAATCCGTTTTTTCCTACCAAAACAATAACTTTATATTTCAGTAAGATAGACATTGTATCTACTGTAACGAATCAATTTTACAAGCATTCGTCATGACAGCCTGCCAATCACCCTGCATTGCAACAATCCGTCCCCGGGATACGAAAGATGCGTCACTCGCTTATTTATCATTCGGTTAATGCACATATGTGATGCACTAAACCAGGTCAGCCAAACATCTTGCTGATCTGAAAGAAAGTGTGAGTCAGCCTATAAGCCGGGTTCTGTCGTGGACAGTTATTCATCTAGGGTTCGCGTTGCCACGAACCTCCAGCGGCCTACCCGAATCCAGTGCGAGCCACACCGTAGGATTCCTATTTGGCCTTGCTCCAGGCGGGGTTTGCCTAGCCACGAACTGTTACCAGTCGCGCGGTGCGCTCTTACCGCACCATTTCACCCTTACCGGTCGTTAAACCGGCGGTATATTTTCTGTTGCACTTTCCGTGGGTTCACACCCCCCAGGCATTACCTGGCGCCCTGCTCTTTGGAGCCCGGACTTTCCTCTCCCAGTCTCCTCGCTGAACGGTAGCCGTCCGGCAAAGAGTGTCTGGCAGTAACTGTCCAGCTGACTCGGCGCAGGAGGTTACCGGAGATCACGCACTGACACAACTCGGAATATCACCCGGGTTTGCGTTCAAGTGCAGCACTGTAGAGTGCGTTGCGGGGTGCGCCGGCAATCCTGGCCGACAGTGTCGCTGCCTGTTTGATTGACAGTTCCGGCAACAGAATATCCAGCACCCGCAATCCCTCTGCCATGATCGAATCAGCGGCCGCCATTGCCGGCTGAGCTGCCACCACGAGAGCAAACTCACCTTTTTGTCGGACCGGATCCGCCTGCAGATGGTCAATACATCCGGCGGGGACATCCACATGGATCATTTCGAATTTCTTGGTCAGTTCCCGGGCCAGGCACATCCTGCGCCCACTCAGTATTTCCTCCATGTCCGTTAGAGTAGCCATGATGCGGTGAGTGGACTCGAAACACACCCAGGTACAGTCCAGCCTGGAGAGGATCTCCAGCCGTTGCCTGCGGGCCGCCGCCTTGGCCGGCAGAAATCCCTCGAACAGAAACCGGTTGGTGGGCAATCCGGCAACGCACAGGGCGGCCAGCAATGCACTGGCACCGGGCACCGGCACCACGGGTAGCTGGCGACTGCGCGCCAGATTGACCAGCTCAAAACCAGGATCTGAAATCGTGGGAGTCCCGGCATCGGAAACGAGGGCCACGGATCTGCCGTCTTCCAGTTGCCGAACCAGGGCCAGCAAATCGGCCGGTCGACTGAAATCATGCACGGCAGTCAGCGGGGTGGTGATGCCAAAGTGCTGCAACAGTCCGGCACTGTGGCGAGTGTCCTCGGCGGCGATCAGGTCAACACCCTTGAGAACCTCAAGTGCGCGCAGGGTGATATCGGAAAAGTTGCCGATGGGTGTGGCTACGATGTAGAGGGCAGCCGGCAACTTGGCAGCGTCGAAACTCATGTTCAATCCAATGTCATGCAGGGCTGGTTAAACCCGCGCATTATCCATCATCGAGTGTCATAATGCGCGCCGATTGAAATTTAGGCTGTAAGTTGCCGCTGGCAACTTCCTGTATTAGTCTCCTTGATCATGCATCTCTCCTTTCTGCGCAACGCTGTTTTCCTGTGCCTGGCCATTTTGCTGACCCACTGCGGCGGCACCTCCAACATGACGTCCACGGGTCGGGAGTCGACCGGTGCCTACGCCGGCCCCACGGTGGATTCCCTGTTATCCCAGTCCCGCTCTACAGAGTCTCCGGCAGCGGAAGCTTACCTGCTGGATGCCGTCGAGCTGGCAATCGCCCAGGCTTCGAATCGGCAGGCCAGGGCGCTGCTCGGCGAGATAGCCGACGCTGCAGGATTGCCCCCTGGACTACAGGCCCGCTATGCCATGAGCCAGGCCACCCTCGCCCTGATTGACGACGACCTGCCAGTAGCACTGCGCTGGCTGACCGGCAACCTGGTCAGCGGCGTCGGCGCATTACAGCCTGATCTGCAGATACGCCTGTGGCAATTGCGCGCCGGTATTTACCGAAGCGCCGATCAGCCCCTGGCAGCCATTGCGGATCTCAGCCGGTTATTGAGCGTGGCACCGACCTCGTCAAGTTCAGAGCCCCGCAATACACTGTGGCAATTGCTGGACAGCCTGGGCTCCGAGCAATTGGACGAACTGGCTGCAACAGCCGATTCCTACGAGCTTCGCGGTTGGGTTGAACTGGCCAGACAGATGGGTTCCCAACAGAACAGCATCAAGAGCCAACTGGACTCCCTGGCACGCTGGCGCGCGATATGGACCCGACACAGGGGGTCCAGCGTGCTACCGGACAGCCTGCTTGCCCTGGAACGCATCTGGGCTGAGCGCCCACGCCAGATCGGCTTATTACTGCCCCTGCAGGATCAGATCGGCAAGGCCGTCCAGGAAGGTTTCTTGAGCGCCTATTATGAAGCTCTCAGTCTGGGTGAAGAGGTGCCTCGCATTGCGGTCTATGATACGTCCCCGCTGCTGGATCCGCAGTCACCCCAGGATATTCACGGCCTGTATGACACCGCGATTGCCGACGGAGCCGAGCTGATCATCGGGCCGCTGGACAAGAATCTGGTGCGCCAGCTGCACGGGCAACGGGATTTGCCGGTGCCCACACTGGCCTTGAATTATGCGGACTATCCCGAGCGCAATTCGCAGAATTTCTACCAGTTTGGCCTGGCCCCGGAAGACGAGATTCGCCAGGCAGCCACCCTGGCCTGGCAGGCAGGTCACCGGCATGCGGCAATCGTGTCGCCCGGCGGCCCCGATTATTTGCGGTTGGGGGAATCCTTCAGCGCCTACTGGTCGGGTCTGGGTGGAGCCGTGGTGTCACGTGCCACTTTCTCCTCTGAGAACGAATATGCGGACATCATAAAGCACCTGCTGGGGATTGATGCCAGCGAAACGCGGGCGGCACGCATCCGCAGCCTGCTGCCTCGCAGTGACATCGAGTTCGTGCCGCGGCGCCGCCAGGATATCGATTTCATATTCCTGATGGCCAACCCCCGTCAGGGCCGGCAAATCAAGCCGACCCTGGCTTTTTATTTTGCTGGCGACATCCCCGTATACGCCCTGTCAGCCATCTATGACGGTCTGGAAAACCAGCTGGCGGACCAGGACCTGAACGGCATCGTGTTTACCGACACCCCATGGGTGCTGCGTAATGACGATCCTCTCAAGCAGGAAGTGGTCAGCAACCTGCGGGTGACTCAGGGCCCCTTGCAACGGCTACGAGCTTTGGGTATCGACAGTTTCCGTCTTTATCCCCGTCTGACTCAGCTGGCATCCGGTCAACTGGCGGACTTTCAGGGAAGTACCGGCGTATTGACCATGACCTCACAGGGCAGCATCCAGCGGCAGCCCGAGAGCGCCATCTTCGTGGATGGCAAAGTCAGGATCGCCAACGTCGGGGAGCTAGTGAGCACCGCACCACGATGAACCAAGGCAGCCAGGGAGGCTCCCATGGTAAAAATCCTGCCCCGGGACAAGCGCGCTTTCGGCGCGACCCAGGAACTTCTCGCCCTTGGTTACCTGCAGCGCGAAGGACTACGACTGGTGGAGCGCAACTACCAGTGTCGTCTCGGTGAGATTGACCTGATTCTGCAGGATGGCGACCAATTGGTATTCCTGGAGGTGCGATTCCGGAAAAACCATGACCATGGCTCGGCCCTGGAAACCGTGGATCACCGCAAGCAGCGCAAATTGCTGTTATGTGCCCAACACTACCTGATGCGTCGCCGCGTTGATGCCCGGGTCAATTGCCGGTTCGATGTACTGGGCATCACCTGCGACTCACAGGGCCAACATGAATTCACCTGGATAACCAACGCGTTTCAACTCTGAGCAGGGCAATAAACAACGGGATTGGCCGATACAGCGTTATGCCCTTTCAATCGGAAAACCGACTGTGAGCCTCGATCAGCACGTTGTCAGGCATTTTGAAACAAGCATTGACCTGCAACAGCGGTCGATGGCACTGCTGCCATCTGTTATCGCGGAGGCCAGCACGGTCCTGGTCGGTTGCCTACTCAACGGCAACAAAATTTTGTGCTGCGGGGTGGGTGGTTCGGCCGCCAGCGCACAACGTGTCGCGGCAGAGCTCGTCAATCGATACGAACATGAGCGACCCGGTTTGCCGGCTCTGGCGCTCGCGGCAGATGGCATACTGTTGACCGCAGTGGCAGCTGATGCTGGCTTCAAACAAGCCCTGGCGCGTCAAACAAGGGCCCTGGGGCAGTCAGGGGACGTGCTGTTGGTGCTGGCCAGCGCAGGTGGGTCAGCGGCTCTGCTCGAAGCCATGCGGGCTGCCCACGACCGTGGAATGCAGGTGATTTTGTTGACCGGTCAGGATGACGACAAATTGATTCAGTCTCTGGGGCCTGCCGACATTGTAATCAGCGTGCCTGGCAAGAAGCAGGCACACCTACTGGAAGTGCATGATGTGATCCTGCACTGTCTTTGTCACTTGATTGATATCCAGTTGTTTGGGGGATCATGACGATGTATCTGAAACGAATCGCGTTAAGTTTGCTACTGGCTGCCATGGCGATGAGCCCAGCATGCACGACCATCCTGGTGGAAACCACAGGCTCCCAGGGTATCCAGGAAGACCCGGGGCGACGTACCGCCGGCGCGGTGGTCGAGGATCAATCCATCGAAACCAAGATTGCCGTCAACATGAAGTCACAGGAACCGGCTTTCCGAAAAGCACACTTTGACGTCATCAGTCACAACGGTGTGGTGTTGCTGGTTGGTCAGGTGCCGTCGGAGCAGCTGAAATCAATGGCTGGTGAAATTGCCGCAGCCGCGAGTACCAAAATCAAGCGGATTCATAATGAACTGGAAGTCGGTAGGAACACGTCGTTCATGGCACGCAGCAACGACACGTGGATAGGCACCAAGGTGCGCACCCAGATACTGGCTGACAAATCCGTGCCGTCGGATCAGGTCCGTGTGGTAACGGAAAACGGGTCGGTCTATCTGCTGGGCCTGATCACTCAGGAACAGGGCGACAACGCTGCGGCCCTGGCACGCAATGTGTCCGGAGTTGCCCGGGTGGTCAAGGTGTTTGAATACATCAACTAGCCCAGGCCTGGCGACGATCGCCCGGCCTATTTGACCACTCGCAGGGACGGTCGCCCCGGCCTTCCCTTCCCGGATTTCCGCTCAGGGGCTGCCTGGATGTCAGTTGGTTTGGTGGGCTCGGGGCTGGGCGTTGTCTCTGCCTCAAAAAACATGCCTTGCCCGTTTTCCTTGGCATAAATGCCGATTACCGCTGAGGTGGGAACGAAGATGTGATTGGGGATGCCGGCAAACCGGCCGCTGAACTCCAGCGCCTCGTTGCCCATCTGCAACCCCTGCACGGCAGATGGCGAAATATTGAGAATGATGCGGCCGTCCTTCACGTGCTCAAGAGGCACTTCCACGCCGTCCGCGCGGGCATTCACGAGAATATAGGGAGTGCTTGCATTGTCCAGAATCCACTCATAGAGAGCCCGTATCAGATACGGTCGACTGGAGCTCATGGACATTCAGAATACCTTCCGCAGGTGTCAGGTTACATTCATTCGATGATCCGGATCGCAGGCCACACTCCGGCAACAGGGTTGCCGGTCAGTTCATTTCCCGTTCCTGTTCGGACAGGCTGGCCCGCACCGAATCCCTGTCGAACAACTTGTCCCGATATGCCAACAGCGGTTTGACCGCCTTGCTGTTTGGCAGACTTACTCCCATGGTTGCAAGGCGCCAGAGTATAGGCGTTACGCAGCAATCCACAATCGTGAACTCATCGCTCATGAAAAATGGCTTCTCGGCGAATATTGGGGCTATGGAGACAAGGCTCTCACGCAGTTCCTTACGCGCCTTGTCCAGTGAAGCTTCTCCGCCCTTGCCCGCCATGATGGTATCCACCAGCGCGCACCAGTCCTTTTGAATCCGGTATATCCACAACCGGCTTTGTGCCCTGGCTACCGGATATACAGGAAACAAAGGTGGATGCGGGAATCGCTCGTCGAGGTACTCCATCATGATGTTGGGCTCGTACAACACCAGATCGCGATCCACCAAGGTCGGCAGACTATTGTAGGGATTCAGCGATGTCAGATCCTCCGGCATTCGGTCTGGGTCAACATCGATGGTTTCCACTGTGACACCTTTCTCCGCCAGAACGATGCGCACCCGATGACTGTAGTGACTGCGCCCATCAGAGTAGAAAGTCATTGAAGACCGCTTCGCTACTACGCCCATAAATTCGCCTTATTCAATGGTTGTCCGGAGTGCTGCTTAATGCCGGGCCTCTCAGTGGTAATCCTTGCCGAACTCCCGGGCCATGACTGCGGTGGCCACATACAACAAAGCCAGAAACGCCAGTACCCAAATGCCGATGTCCTTGCGGCGTTCACGAACCGGCTCACCAATGTAATAAAGGAAATTGGTGATATCCGCTGCAACCATGTCAAATTCGGCTGAGCTCAACATGCCGGTGCCTTCCACGACATGCAGTTCGCAAATTTCCTCGCCATGGTCGCCGGTATGGGGCTCGCAGATTTGATCCCCCTGCAACTCATGAAGAACATTCGGCATGCCCACATTGGCAAACAACGTGTTGTTGGTGCCGAGGGGCCGTGTGTCATCCATGTAGAAAGACTTCAGGTAGGTGTATAGCCAGTCTGGCTTGCGCACTCGACCGACCAGCGTCAGATCCGGTGGGGCTGCACCGAACCAGACCTTGGCATCATCAATGGAAATGGAATTTTCAATCAGGTCCCCGATAAGGGCATCACCGAAAATCAGATTTTCCGCGACCAAATCGTGGGGGATCTGCAGGTCATCGGCAGTGCGTTCATACCGGGCATAACCGAGCGCGTGGCAGCCGATGCAATAATTCATGTAGTACTTCCAGCCCCGCTGCAGGGATGCCTTGTCGTCGAAGTTGGTTTCCACATGCTGCAATTGCACGTTGCTCGCTTCGGCGGCGACGACCCGCAGGGGAATGAACACCAGCGCAACCAGCAACAGAATCGAAAGGGCGAGTTGAGGCCAGCTGATCCAGCGACCCGTGACCCGAGCAGGAACCGGGAAAGTCTTCTCGGCTCGTGTATACCACGGCATCCCTATGAAGTAGGCGAAATACACCACAGTCATGATCTGGGCCAGCAGGGTCTTGGCAGGACTCACGGACTGGGTCCCCAAAACCCCGAGGATCAGAAAGCTCACCACGAACATGAGCAGCGCGATGCGGCTGTACCAGCCCTTATAGCGCATGGATCGCACCGGGCTCTTGTCCAGCCAGGGCAACACAAAGAGGATTGCGATGGCACCGAACATCACCAACAGCCCCCAGAATTTCGCATCGATTCCAAACAGCGGGAATGTCACGGCACGCAACATGGAGTAGAAAGGCGTGTAGTACCAGACCGGGGGAACATGTTCCGGGGTCTTCAGCGGATCCGCTTCCTGGAAGTTGGCCACCTCGAGGAAATAACCACCCATTTCCGGCACGAAGAACACGATGAAACAGAATACGAACAGGAATACGACGATGGCCGGCAGATCGTGGTACATCGTGTAATACGGATGGAACGGCACACCATCTACGGGCACACCATCGGGCCCTTTGTTCTTCTTGATTTCGATACCGTCCGGATTGTTGGAACCCACTTCATGCAAAGCCAGGATGTGGAGTACCACCAAAGCCAGCAGTACGATGGGCAGCGCCACCACATGCAGGGCAAAGAAGCGGTTCAGGGTAGCACCGGAAATCAGGTAATCACCCCGCACCCAAACCAGGAGGTCCTCTCCAATGACCGGAATTGCGCCTACCAGCGAAACAATGACGTTCGCTCCCCAGTAGGACATCTGACCCCAGGGCAACACGTATCCCATGAAGCCTTCCATCACCAGAATGAGGTAGATGGCCATACCGAATATCCAGATCAGTTCACGCGGCTTTTGATAGGAGCCATACATCAGTCCACGGAACATGTGCATGTAGACGACAAAGAAAAATGCCGACGCACCCGTGGAGTGGAGGTAGCGCAGCAACCAGCCAAACTCCACGTCCCGCATGATGTACTCCACCGAAGCGAATGCCGCCTCGGCGCTGGCCGTGTAATTCATGGTCAGCCAGATGCCGGTTATCAGCTGCAGCACCAGCACGACCATGGAGAGCACGCCGAAGAAATACCAGAAATTGAAATTCTTGGGTGCGTAATACTTGCTCAGGTGTTTTTCCCAGGCTTCCACGATCGGCAGACGGGCATCAGTCCAGTCCCGCAAACCGATCAGCGCAGCAACGATGCGACCCGGTTTCTGACTGGCCGCAGCTTGGGTTTGGTTCAGGGTGCTTTGATTGTCGCTCATGCCATTGTCTCCTCGTCGACACCCACGACAAGGACGTTGTCGTTCTCAAAGGTATAAGGGGGCACCTGCATATTGCGCGACGCCGGTGAGCCGCTATAGACACGACCGGCCAGGTCAAAGCGCGATCCGTGGCATGGGCAGAAGAAGCCGCCACGCCAGTTGGCATCGAACGGCTCGGCCCGCAACTCGATATGGGGGGTGGGAGAACAGAACAGGTGGGGGCACAAGCCTACAAGCACCAGAATCTCCGGACGGCGGGAACGGTACTCATTGGTGGCGTATTCCGGCTGCTCCGGCTGCTCTGAATTCGGATCGGTCAGGCGATCTGCCATGCCCGGCAATGCCGCCAATGCTTCCTCGCTGCGCCGCACCACGAATATGGGTCTGCCGCGCCAGGCAGGAATCGGACCCAGGATTTCGCCAACCTGCAGTCGACTGATATCTATGCGGACCGGTGCACCAGCTGCCCTGGCCTTGGCACTGGGGCTCCAAGAACCAACAAAGGGCACCGCCGCCCCGACCACTCCAACTGCCCCCAGGGCAGAGGTGGACCCTACCAAAAATCGCCTACGTCCAGTATTTGTACTGTCGTCAGTCACCTTGCAAATCTCCTGTCAGAGCCAGCTAAATCAATACGAGGTCAGGATCCGCCACGGACCCAAAAGCACCGTCGTGTGGAAATGGTGTTTGTTTACCTGCAACCGGGAAGCAAAACCCGCTGAATGTTAGTTAATTTCACCTTTTTTTTCAAGCGCTATAGCTCTCAAAACCTACTACATCCCATTGAAACCAATAGAAAAAAAGTAATTTCGCAGGCAAAAAAAAACGCCGGCCCCTGGCGAGGTCCGGCGTGGCTTTTACGCGTGGCTGAAAATCAGCGCTTGGAGTATTGGGGACGCTTGCGGGCTTTGCGCAATCCGACTTTCTTGCGCTCTACCGCACGGGAGTCGCGGGTCACGAACCCGGCCTTGCGCAAAGTAGGGCGCAATTGCTCATCGTATTCCATCAGAGCTCGAGTGATCCCATGACGAATGGCACCGGCCTGTCCGAACGAACCACCACCGCGGACCGTCACGGTGATATCGAATTTGTTGGTCATGTCTACCAGCTCCAGGGGCTGACGCACGATCATGCGGGCCACTTCACGCCCGAAAAAACCATCCAGAGGTCGGTGATTTACGGTGATATTACCGCTGCCGCTTCTGAGAAATACCCTCGCTGTGGAGGTCTTGCGTCGACCGGTGCCGTAGTATTGGGTTGCCGTCATAAGTAACAGAAGCCTCTCAGAATTTCAGCGGTTGGGGTTGCTGTGCTGCATGGGGATGCTCTGCACCGGCATACACCTTCAGCTTCTTGAACATGGCACGGCCAAGCGGAGAGCGAGGCAGCATGCCTTTGACTGCCAACTTGATGACCTGCTCGGGTGAGCGTGCCAGTAACTTGTTGAAAGACATGGATTTCATGCCTCCGGGGAAGCCGGAGTGTGCGTGGTACATCTTGTCATTGGCCTTGCGACCGGTGACCTGCACCTTATCGGCATTGATCACCACGATAAAATCGCCGGTGTCCACATGTGCCGTGTATTCGGGCTTGTGTTTTCCACGCAATCGGGTGGAAATCTCAGCTGCCATGCGACCCAGGGTCAAGCCATCGGCGTCTATCAACAGCCAATTCTGTTCAACTTCTCCGGGTTTAGCGCTGTACGTTTTCATAGGATTCGCCTGATCTTCGGGGCATATCTACAAGGAGCGCGAATACTACCGGACGCCTTTTGATTATTCAAGCCAGGGACCCTTAAAAAACTGCCGGTTCAGGGGCGATGGGGTCGACCCAGATATTCGTGGGACTGCATCTCCTGCAGCCGGCTGCGGGTACGTCGAAATTCCCTCGCCAGGCTGCCCCCCTGGTACAGCTCATCCAGGGGCGCAGCGGCGGACAGGACCAATTTGACGTTGCGGTCATAGAACTCATCCACCAGGTTGACGAAGCGACGCACCTGGTCATTGCGGCTGTCGTCCAGCAGGGGCACATTGCTGAGCAATACCGCATGATAAATACGGGCAATTTCTATGTAGTCGTTGACACTGCGCGGCCCGCCGCACAGGACAGCAAAATCAAACCAGATGACATCGTCGGCAGTCTGCCGGCTGGCAATCGGGCGGCCCAATACATCGATGCTCTCACCTCGACAGGCTTCCCGCAGGTCCGGAGCCAACTGCCGGAAGCTGGCGCCCAGCTGGGCATCGGCTTCCTCGCCCAGAGGCCAATGATAGAGACGGGCACTGGTCAGACTGCGCAAGCGATAGTCCACACCACCGGCCAGCTCGAGAATCCGGCAATGTGTCTTGATGGCGGCGATGGCGGGCAGGAAGCGATCTCTCTGCAAACCATTTTCGTAAAGCAAGTCTGGTTGGATGTTGGACGTCATGACCAGCACGACACCCCGGGCCAACAAGCCATCCAGCAGATTCGCCAGCAACATGGCATCGCCAATATCCGCCACATAAAACTCGTCCAGGCAAATCACCCTGCACCCTCGGGCCAAATCGGCACTGACCAGGTCCAGTGGGTTTTTTTGTCCTTTACGACCGGCCAGCTCCTGGTGGATGCGTTGCATGAAGCGATGGAAATGACTGCGCAGCTTGCGTCCGTCTGGCAGCGCTTCAAAAAATATATCCATCAGGTACGTCTTGCCGCGTCCGACACCGCCCCAGAAATACAGCCCCTCCACTCTATCGGCGCCTGCGGCTGGCAGCCATCTGCGCAACCAGTTAGCGGGGGATCTGGATTCGGCTGCCATCAATTGCTCATAGAGGAGCTGCAAGGCATCCAGTGCCAGCTCCTGTCCCGCATCGGCCTGAATCAGGCCGTGGTCGAGGTCCTGTTGATAGCGTTGCCGGGGAGTCATTGCGAAGGGTGCCGGAACCAGTTTCAGTGGGGCGGCTATTCTAATTGCCACTCTGCCCCAGGGAAAGTTTTTACGGCAGCGCCGGGTGATAATGGATATACTTGCGCGTTTTGTTATAGTGCCCCCTGAGGCGCATTGGGATGTAGACAATATCCCGCAGGAATCGGTGGGCAGGGGTCGGTAGATAGAGGCATACATGACTTGGTTGATTGCGGCAGGCTGTCTGGCACTGGGAGTTGTGATTGGCGTAGCTTTCGCCAGCCGCTTCAATGCCAGTCCGTCGCGGGTAAGGGATTTGGAGAGCCAGATCCAAAAGCTGCAACAGGATCACAACCGCTACCGGGACGATGTCAGCGAGCATTTCAGTACCACTGCCGAATTGGTGCATCAAATGACAGAAAGCTACCGGGATGTGTACCAGCACCTGGCGACGGGAGCCCAGGAGCTGTGTTCCGGCGAGGTTGCCAATAAATTGCTGCCGGCCAGCACCGACACGGTTTTCGACATGCCCTCAGTGGATGAAGTTGCCTTTGCACCACCGAAGGACTACGCAGCCAAACAGAATCCCCAGCAAAAAGGTGCCCTGGCCGAAGATTTCGGCCTGGACAAGTCCAAATCCCATGGCCGGGACGAACAGTCCTTCTAATTACCCGCATCACCCAGACATCCCACATGGCAGAATACAGTCTGACGCATCTCAAGCAGCTGGAGGCTGAGAGCATCCACATCATTCGCGAAGTCGCTGCGGAGTTCAGCAAACCCGTAATGCTGTATTCCATCGGCAAGGACTCGTCGGTGATGCTGCACCTGGCACTAAAGGCCTTCTATCCTGGTAAGCCGCCGTTTCCACTGATGCATGTGGACACCACCTGGAAGTTCCGCGAAATGATTCAGTTTCGGGACCAACAGGTGCAGAAGCTGGGTCTGGATCTCATCGTTCACACCAATCAGGAGGGAGTGGATGCCGGCGTGGGGCCATTTACCCACGGCAGTGAGAAACACACGGATGTCATGAAAACCCAGGCGCTGCGACAGGCACTGGACAAATACAGGTTCGATGCCGCATTTGGCGGCGGTCGCCGGGATGAAGAAAAGTCCCGTGCCAAGGAAAGAGTCTTTTCGTTTCGTGACAAGCATCATCGCTGGGACCCCAAAAATCAGCGCCCGGAGCTGTGGAATATATACAACTGCAAGGTCAACAAGGGTGAGAGTATCCGGGTATTCCCCTTATCCAACTGGACTGAGCTGGATATCTGGCAATACATCTATCTGCACAACATCGACATCGTGCCTCTGTATTTCGC
>JBJOHV010000064.1:0-47172 GCA_046047495.1 Pseudomonadota bacterium
GGATTCCAATATCCCCATGTCCCTGGGGATTCCAGCCATCACCGTCGGTGGTGGCGGCAAGAGCGGCAGCACCCACGCGCCGGAGGAATGGTTCGACCCCACGGATTCCCACCAGGGTCCCCAGCTGGTGTTTCTGCTGAGCCTGGCCCTGGCGGGAGTGGACGGTCTGAGTGATCCGCTGCTGCTGCGCGCTGCCGGCGCGGGCGGGACCAGCGACTGAGCATATGGTCATGACAGCACCCGCGCTCATTCGCGAACCCCTGATCGACGCCCGCTCCCGGCTGTTCGACAGCAGCCGCTGGCGGGACTATGAACCGCGCAGGGACGATATCATCATCGCCACCTATCCCAAGTGCGGGACCACCTGGACCCAGCGCATCGTGGGTATGCTGGTGTTTCAAAGTGACGCGCCGTTTCCCGTGCAGGATTCCTCGCCCTGGCCGGATTTCCGGCCGGTGCCGGATGGCGTCATGGCGGAGTTGGCCCGTAGCCAGACCCATCGCCGATTCTTGAAGTCCCATCTGCCCTATGATGCGCTGCCGGTTTACGAGGGGGTCAAGTTCATCCATGTCGCCCGGGACGGTCGCGATGCCGCCCTGTCGTTCCATAATCACAAAATCCACTATCTGCCCGAAACCATCCAGCGATTCAGCGCGATCAGCCTGGCCGATGAAAAATTCGGCGATGCGTATTGGCTTACGGATCCCGACCCGGCCCTGCATTTTCATAACTGGGTAGCTATGGGAGAAGAGAATCACCTGGGTGACCCTGCCTGTGGGTTCTGGCACATGGAGCGAAGCTACTGGGCGGCACGCCATGACAGCAATATGCTGCTGGTGCACCATACCGACCTGAAGCGGGACCTGGAAGGGGAGATGCGCCGCATCGCCGCGTTTCTCGACATCGACGTGGATGAGGCCCTGTGGCCCCGACTGGTGAATGCCGCGGGTTTCGACTCCATGAAGCGCAAGGCCCGGGACCTGATGCCCTCGGCGGGCAGGACCTGGGCGGGGGGAGGCGACACCTTCCTCAACAAGGGGGAGAACGGCCGCTGGCGCGATGTCCTGCATCCGGACGATCTGGCCCTTTACGATCAGGCTGTGCAGCGGGAGTTCCCGCCGGAGCTGGCGCGCTGGATCGAGTTTGGCCGGTTGGGGGCATGACCCGGCATTCCACGGTGCCGGACTGAGTTGCCACCGGCCGGTTTGCCAGCCGCCCCAAGAGGGGCGAGAATAGGCACCTTTTGGTCCCCTCCGCGGGTGAAGTACCGACCATGCTGTCCGAACCCAGGCTGAAAAAAGTATTAGTAGCCAATCGCGGCGAGATTGCCCTGCGCATCGTCCGCGCCTGTGCCGAGATGGGTATCCGTTCGGTGGCCATCTACACCGAGCCCGACCGGTTCGGGCTGTGCGTCAAGCGGGCCGACGAATCCTACTCCATCGGTGAGGACCCCCTGGCGGGCTACCTGGATCCCCTGCGCATCGTCAATCTGGCGCTGGAGACGGGCTGCGATGCCATTCATCCGGGTTACGGCTTCCTGTCGGAAAACGCCGGGTTCGCGCGTCTGTGCGAGCAGAAGGGCATCCTCTTCATCGGCCCCAGCGCGGAGGTGATTCACCGCATGGGGGACAAGACCATGGCCCGGCACAGCATGCGGGAGGCAGGTGTGCCCGTCACTCCCGGTTCCGAGGGCAACCTCGCCAGCCTCGATGAGGCACTGGCCCAGGCGGAGGTCATCGGGTATCCGGTGATGATCAAGGCCACCTCCGGTGGCGGCGGGCGCGGTATCCGCCGCTGCAACACCCCGGAGGAGTTGCGCAGCCAGTTTCCCCGGGTGATATCCGAGGCCACCAAGGCCTTCGGGTCTGCCGATGTGTTTCTGGAAAAGTGCATCGTCAATCCGCGCCATATCGAGGTGCAGGTGCTGGCGGATGGTCAGGGCAACGTGATCCACCTGTTCGAACGGGACTGTTCCATCCAGCGGCGCAATCAAAAACTCATCGAGATCGCCCCCAGCCCCCAATTGAGTGCCACACAGCGCAACCACATCGGCGAGCTGGCGGTGCGGGCGGCCCGCGCCGTGGGGTATCGCAGTGCCGGCACCGTGGAGTTTCTGCTGACGGGGGATGACGTCTACTTCATGGAGATGAACACCCGCATCCAGGTGGAGCACACCATCACCGAGCAGATCACCGGGGTGGACATCGTGCGGGAGCAGTTGCGCATTGCCGCCGGTCATGCCCTGTCCTACCGGCAGCAGGACATTGCGTTCCGCGGCTTCGCCATGCAGCTGCGCATCAACGCCGAGGATCCCAAGAACGACTTCCTGCCCAGCTTCGGCCGCATCACCCATTACTACGCACCGGGTGGTCCGGGGGTGCGGGTGGACACGGCCATCTACACGGGCTACGAGATTCCGCCGTATTTCGATTCCATGTGCCTGAAGCTGGTGGTGTGGTCCCTGACCTGGGAGGAAACCATCCACCGGGCCCTGCGGGCACTGGACGACATGCGTCTGCATGGCATCAAGACCACCGCGTCCTACTACCAGCAGATCCTGCGACACCCGGATTTCCAGTCCGGCCATTTCGACACCAGTTTTGTGCCGGAGCATCCCGAGCTGCTCAACTACTCCGAGAAGCGCCATCCCAGCGCCGTGGCCCTGGCCCTGGCCTCGGCCATCGCCGCCCACGCCGGCTGGTAGAACCGCAACCCAACAGACACCGCGAGCATCCGATCCATGAGCGACACCCGAAAAATCCAAGTCACCGATGTCATCCTGCGGGATGCCCACCAGTCCCTGATCGCCACCCGCATGCGCACCGAGGACATGCTGCCCATCTGCGAAAAACTGGACCGCATCGGCTACTGGTCCCTGGAAGTGTGGGGCGGCGCCACCTTCGATGCCTGCATCCGCTTCTTGAAGGAGGATCCCTGGGTGCGCCTGCGCCGCCTGCGGGAGGCGTTGCCCAATACCCGTCTGCAGATGCTGCTGCGGGGCCAGAACCTGCTGGGTTATCGCCATTACGCCGACGACGTGGTGCGGGCCTTCGTGCAGAAATCCGCCGACAACGGCATCGATGTGTTCCGGGTGTTCGACGCCCTCAACGACCTGCGCAACATCGAAGTGGCCATGCAGGCGGTGAAGGCCGCCGGCAAGCATGCCCAGGGCACCATCTGCTACACCACCAGCCCGGTGCACACCGCGGCGCTGTTCGTCAAGCAGGCCCGGGCCATCGAGGCCATGGGTGCCGATTCCATCGCCATCAAGGACATGGCGGGACTCCTGACCCCTTATGCCACCTATGAGCTGGTCAAGGCCATCAAGGCCGCGGTCAAACTGCCCCTGGCCATCCACAGCCACTCCACCTCCGGGCTGGCGCCCCTTTGTCAGCTGAAGGCCATAGAGGCGGGGGCGGACCGCATCGACACCGCGATTTCCTCCTGGGCCGGCGGTACCTCCCACCCGGCCACGGAATCCCAGGTGGCGGCATTGCGCGGCACACCCTATGACACCGGCCTCGACCTGGATGCGCTCACCGAGATCGCCGATTACTTCCGGGAGGTGCGCAAGAAATACCAGCAGTTCGAGAGCGAGTTCACCCGCGAGGATGTGTCGGTGCAGATCAATCAGGTGCCCGGCGGCATGATGTCCAATCTCGCCAACCAGTTGAAGGAACAGAATGCCCTGGACCGCATCCGAGACGTGTTCGCGGAAATTCCCCGGGTGCGGGAAGACCTGGGCTATCCGCCCCTGGTGACCCCCACCTCCCAGATCGTCGGCACCCAGGCGGTCTACAACGTGCTGGCCGGCGAGCGCTACAAGACCATCACCAACGAGGTCAAACGCTACCTGCAGGGCGGATACGGCCAGCCCCCGGCGCCGGTGAACGAGCAGCTGCGCAGAAAGGCCATCGGCAGCGAACAGCCCAACGAGGACCGTCCGGCGGATGCCATCGCGCCCGAAATGGACAAGCTGCGCAACGACATCGGCACCCTGGCCAACAGTGAGGAGGATGTCCTCACCTTCGCCATGTTCCCCGATCTGGGCCGCGAATACCTGCAACAGCGGGCGGCCGGCACCCTGCAGCCGGAAGCCCTGCTGGCGCCGGTATCGACCCAGAAAGCCATGGGCGCGGTGGCCACTGAGTTCAAGCTAGTGGTGCATGGCGAGACCTACGAGGTGGCCATCACCGGCGTCGGTGATTCCGGCAGCGGTCGCCGCAAGTTGTACCTGTCCCTGGACGGCATGCCCGAGGAAGTATCCTTCGAACCTCTCAACGAATATGTGGCGGACAAGCCCGGTGGCGGCCGAAAGAAGGCCAGTGAGCGTGGCCATGTGAGTGCTGTGATGCCAGGCAATGTGGTGGAAGTGCTGGTGAATGTCGGGGACAAGGTGGAGGCGGGTCAGGCCGTGCTCATCGCCGAAGCCATGAAGATGGAAACCGAGGTGCATACCAGCGTGGCCGGCACGGTGACCGCCGTGAACGTGAAGAAGGGCGACCGGGTGACACCCGGTGAAGTGCTGGTGGAGATAGCCTGAGCCTTGGCGCCGGATGTCTGCAGCTTGCTGTCCGATGCCAAGGCATCATGGGGTTCAGTCAGGTTGTCGGGTGGATCCTGCTGTTCTGCAGTATGGCCATATCCATATAAAGAAAGTGGGGCGACGGGACCGTCGACCCCGCCGCCCCAAACTCCGTCTGAGGAGTATCTGCATACACTCAACCGAGGAATGTTGAGCACCCCGCTGAGCGATCCGTTGGTGTGTCGCCGCTCCGCGGAATGCCTGTGTATTTCAGACGCGGAGAATCTTAGTACAACCCTGTTGACTTGCCTTGTGACAGATTGCCGCATGCGGCGATTTGTCGCTGGGTCAATTTGCCGCAGCGCCCGGTGGTGACACCTCTGGCAGAATAAGCGAACTTCTATGGAGGTTTGCTTATGTTCCATGCGCGGATGGTCCGGACAGTCGTTTCAATTGTGTTGCTAACCAGGCTCTTGACGGCGCAGGCCGAGCAGGCCGTCGAGATCCGCTTTGGTGCGGCGCTTGGTTCGGTGTCCTTCAGCTGTGGTCAGGTGTACAGCGGCGTTGGCTCAAGCAATTCGAGTGTGACGCCTGCGGACTATCGCTATTTCGTCCATGGTGTGACTCTGTTCGATGAATCCGGCAAGCGAGTTCCACTGCAAATGGAGCAGGATGGCATCTGGCAGTACCGGGATGTGGCCTTGCTGGACTTTGAGGATGGCAGCGGTCCGTGCCTGAACGGTAATTCCGCGCTCAACACATCGATACGTGGAACCGTGCCGGATGGCCGTTACAGTGGTCTGGAATTCACTCTTGGTGTCCCGTTTGACCTGAACCATCTGGATGTCACGACGGCACCGTCCCCGCTCAATCTCAGTGCCATGTTCTGGAATTGGCAGGGCGGGCACCGCTTTCTGAAAGTGGATCTGTCCACCGCCGGCCAGCCCATTCGCAGAGGCGGTGGTGAGGATGGTCAACGTCCAATGAGAGGTGAGGCAGCAGCCGGTTTCCCCATCCATCTGGGCAGTACCGGCTGTGCCTCCGATTCCCGCACCACTGCTCCGATAGGAGTCTGTGCGCACCCCAATCGGGTAACCGTGCGGTTCGATGGTTTCGATCCCGCCCGCAATATCGCCGTGGCAGACATCCTGGCCGTCCTCCCTGACACCAACGTGGACATCAATGCCCCTGAAACAGCACCCGGTTGCATGTCCGGGCCCACCGATACCGATTGCCTTGAAATCATGGGCGCTCTGGGATTGGGGGAGGGAACCGATCCGCAACGTCTGTTCAGGATGGACTGAATGAAGACCAGTCTGTCATTCATTTCCATCCTGGCGCTGTTGATCGTCGCACCAGCTGGCGCCGACCAGAGTGGTTATGACTGGGGCCTGCCGGAGTGGGCGCCGACACCGTTGGTGCCTGCGGACAACCCCATGACCTCCGCAAAGGTGGAGTTGGGCCGCCATCTTTTCTATGACAACCGCCTGTCTGCCGATGCAACCGTATCCTGTGGCACCTGTCACCAACAAGAGAAAGGATTTACAGATGGGCGGGCATTGCCGATAGGGATCCAGGGGACAGTGGGTGTACGCAGTGCCATGGGGCTCGCCAATGTAGCCTACCTGCCGGTGCTGACCTGGGCAAACCCCCTCATGAAGTCCCTGGAGATCCAGGCGCTGGTGCCGATCTTCGGCAGCCATCCTGTGGAGATGGGGATGGAAGGTCGTGAGGTGGAACTGTTTGCCCGATTGGCGGCGGACCCGCGCTATCCGGACATGTTTCGTGCCGCCTTTCCGGAACGGGATGGTGCCATCGACCTGGCCACCATTACCCGCGCCATTGCCGCCTTTGAGCGCAGCCTGGTGTCCTTTGACTCACCCTATTACCGCTACAAGTACGGAGGTCAGCCCGATGCCATTACAGATTCCGCACGTCGGGGTGAGCAGTTGTTTTTCAGCGAGAAGCTGGAGTGCTATCACTGTCACGGCGGGCTGAGCTTCACAGACAATGTCATCCATAGCCGCCTGCCGTTCGGCGAACTTGGATTCCATAACACCGGCCTGTACAACGTGGATGGCCAGGGCGGCTATCCGCCCGGGAATCCAGGGGTCATGGAGGTCACCGACGACCCGGCGGATGAAGGCAAGTTTCGTACACCGGGTCTGATCAACGTCGCGGTCACCGCCCCCTACATGCACGATGGATCCGTGGCCACCCTGGAGGATGCGCTGCTGCTTCATTACGGGCCCCAGGGTCGTGCCGTGACAGATGGCCAACCGGTAAATCCCAACCGCAGCATGTTCATCGTCGGTTTCCAGTTGAGCGATCAGGAATTGGCCGATGTCATAGCCTTTCTGGAAAGCCTTACCGACACGCGCTTTCTTTCCGATTCCCGCTGGTCCAACCCATTTGAGAACAACCACTGAGTCGCTGCTGGAGAGGAGGATAGCCCCTATGTGTATCGTGGCTGCTGTATTGCGCCGTTCATGGCTGTGGATGTGTCTGATCGGCGTGCTCGTGCTGCCTGGCCTGTCGCTTGCACAACCGTTACAGGTGGACTTCTCCATGGCAATGAACGGCCTCAATTTCGACCCCCTGACATTGGATGCCAACGGTCGGGACGGTGCCATGGGAAATGGCATGCCGGATGCCGCTGAAATGGCGCTCATCAGTGCGGTCCTGGCCGATCCGGCGTTGGATCTCAGCACCCACGGAGGCATACGCCACGATGACGTGCGGGATGCCTTTACCCAGGCACTGTCAACTGCCGACAAAGACCTGTCCGCACTGCTTTCCGCATGGCCCACTAGTCCAACCGTCGCCGCCGGATATGCCTTGTTAGGGGAAACGGCCTTCACCATGTACAACAACATGTCGGCGGGATTTGGTGCGCCCTTGGAAGGTGATTACAGTCTGGCGCTGGCAGTGGGGGCGCAACTGGCGGCGGAAGGCGATGCCGATGGTGACGGTGCCAACAACCTGACGGAATACCTTGCATTTGGCACCAGCGACACGGATGCCTACGTGGCTGCTGCGTTGAACCCGGCGGTGGTGCCGGTTGCCGGGTCGGCTGCTGCGCCACCCAGCCCAGCTGCAGTGCGTCGCAAAAACCTGGGGATTGTGTTGTACCCGGGTTTCGAAGTGCTGGATGTCTACGGGCCACTGGAAATGTGGGCCTATGTGCCGGACTTCAATGTCATCCTGATTGCCGAGGAAGTCGGGCCGGTGATGTCGGCCCAGGGTGTGGCCACGGTGGCAACTCACTCATTTGATACGGCGCCGCCGCTGGACATCGTCATGGTGCCTGGTGGTACCGGCAGCCGGGTGCAGTTGCAGAATCCCCGCCTGCTGAATTACCTGCTGGCCACCAATGAGACCACCGAATACACCACCAGCGTATGCACCGGTTCCGCGCTGCTGGCAAAGGCCGGCATTCTCAATGGACAACGCGCAACAACCAACAAGCGCTTCTTCTTTTTGTCCGAGGAGAATGGCAGGGAGGTGGACTGGGTCGTGGATGCCCGCTGGGTGGAGAGTGGCAAGTTCTTCACGTCCTCAGGCGTTTCCGCCGGTACCGACATGGCCCTGGGGCTGATCGCCAAGGTCCATGGCATCGAAGCAGCCCGGGAGCTGGCCAGTAGCCTGGAATACACCTGGCACGAAGCCGCCAATGTGGATCCCTTCGCGGAATACGTCAACCGATTGAAGCCCGAGGAATCCGGCCCCGCTGCCTTTTTGCGGGCGGAGCCAGCGCCGGCGTCCAGCGTGAATGCACCGGGGTGGCTGCGCCTCTACTTCAACAGGTTGCCCCAGGTGGAGCAGAGCGAAGTCCGCCTGTTCGCGCAGGCGCCGGAGTCGCCGGAAATTCCCCTGCGGGGCATGCACACCATGGGTGCCAATGATCTGATGCTGGAAATAACCCAGCCGCTGACAGCAGGAACCTATGTGGTTAAATGGCAGATCACCACCGCAGCGGATTCAGAATCGATAAACGGAGAGTATTATTTTGAGGTTGCGCACTAGGTACCGGCGCCGGAGGTCAAAGCCAGGTAGTGCACTCAGGCTGCCGAGTCAGCCGATCAGGTCGGTGAATGGCTGCTCCCGCATCTCCTTGCCTGGTCAACGCCTTGACATTGAAGCATGAATGATTGAGTTTAACGCGCCGCAACCCCGCGCAAACCTGAGAATCGGGTAAACACGGCTATTGTTCTTGAACGACTTCAGTTTGTTGCCGGGGCAATGGGGCTGTTGATTCTCGGGTATATTCAGCCGCGAGGTTGTTCAGCAGGAATCAGGCGGTGGCCATGACTCACATTTTCAGGGGCGATTCTCCCCAGCAGCTGGACCAGGCCGCTGACCTGCTGCGCGCCGGCGGCGTGGTGGCCTTTCCCACCGAGACAGTCTATGGTCTCGGTGCCGACGGCCTGAATTCCGCTGCTGTGGAAAAAATCTTCCTGGCCAAGGGGCGGCCGCCGGACAATCCCGTAATCCTCCATGTGGCATCGTTTGCCGAGGCTCTGGCTTTGTGGGATGCCACCGACACGCAGATTCAGTTGGCCGGCAACCTGGCGCAGCGTTTCTGGCCCGGCCCATTGACCCTGGTCTTGAAGGCCGCCTCCCATATACCGTCGGTGGTGACGGCCGGCCTGCCTACGGTGGCCGTGCGGCAGCCGGACCATCCTCTTGCCCTGGCACTGATCCGGCGGGTAGGACGACCGCTGGCGGCGCCGTCGGCCAATCTGTCGGGACGCCCCAGCCCCACCAGTGCCGAACACGTGCTGCGTACCTTGTCCAATCGCATCGATGGGGTGGTGGACGGCGGACCCACAGCGGTCGGACTGGAGTCCACCGTGGTGGATCTCACCTGCACGCCACCCCGCATCCTGCGGCCGGGTGCCATCAGTGCCGGACAACTGGCCGAGCGACTGGGTTTCCCCTGTGATCAGACACCCCAGCCGGAGGGTGGCTCGCCGGGTCTGCGTCACCGCCATTACCAACCCCGCAACCTGGAGGTGCGCCTGGTGAATGAGGCGACCCTGGCCGGGCAGTGGCAGGGGGATGCCGCCATCTTGTGCCGTCAGACCCAGGCCGGCCGCCTGGGGCCCCGGGCCGCACCGTTGGAGGCCTTGCCCGATACTGCTGAGGAGTTTGCCGTCCAGCTCTACGCCGCCCTCTATCGTCTGGAGCAGGCCGGTGCCTCCCGGCTGTTGATCGCCAGGGTACCGTCCGACCCGGCCTGGACCGCCGTGGCCGACCGCCTGCAACGGGCCGCGGGAGCAAAGGGGTCGGAGTAGGTTGAGCGGGTGCACGAGAGTCCCTTGACAGACCGTTCAAGTGATATCAATATGATGTCACTTTGAACCATCGCACAGGGGATCCCATCGTGATCACAGAAATCAAAGCCTCTACCAAGAACGGCTACTTCATGCTGGTGGCGTTGCTGCTGGCCCAACTGTTGAGCATCGCTATCATTGCCACCGGACCTGGACCACTGGTGAAGCTGCTGGGGGTTCTGGCAACTGCCCTGGTAGGAATCTGCTGGTTCGGCTTCTTCATCGTGGCGCCCAACCACGGCAAGATCCTGCAACTGTTCGGGAAGTATGTGGGCACCGAACACCAGACCGGCCTGCGCTGGGCCAATCCCTTCTACTTTCCCAAACGGGCCATCTCCCTGCGCATACGCAATTTCGAGAGTGGCAAGCTGAAGGTCAACGATGCCACAGGCAATCCCATCGAGATCGCTGCCGTGGTGGTATGGAAGGTGGTGGATTCGGCGGAAGCCTATTTCGAAGTGGACAACTATGAGAGTTTCGTCACCATCCAGAGTGAATCCGCCATACGCAATCTGGCCAACACCTACCCCTATGACAGTCATGAGGAGAGTGAACTGTCACTGCGGGGCGATCCCCGGGAGGTGGCCGAGCAGCTCAAGAAGGAAGTGCAGGATCGCCTCAACAAGGCCGGCGTGCATGTCATCGAGACCCGTATCAGTCACCTGGCCTACGCGCCGGAAATCGCCCAGGCCATGCTGCGCAAGCAGCAGGCCAGTGCCATCATCGCGGCACGCCGCCTGATCGTGAAAGGTGCGGTGGACATGGTGACCGATGCCCTCACCACACTCACCCAGGAGCACAAGTTCGAGCTGGATGACGAACGCAAGGCAAGCATGATCAGCAATCTGCTGGTGGTCATCTGCAGCGAGCAGCAGACCCAGCCGGTGGTGAATGCAGGGTCACTTTATTAATGAGCAAAAAAGCCTTTCCTTTACGGATCAACGAGCAGGTGCTGGCGGCCATGCAACGCTGGGCCGACGACGATCTGCGCAGCCTCAATGCCCAGATTGAATTCGTGTTGCGGGATGCCCTGTTGCGCAGCGGGCGGGTCAAACTGGTGCAGCGGGTGGTTACCGACGTGGAGGATGTGGAGTCGGCCGACGATATGGACTGATTCGCTCACCAGCCCCGCCGGCGATAGCGCTCGCCGCCGGCCGGATACCAGTCATAACCGTTCCACTCGAAGCGCTGGCCGCGGTCGTTGATGACCCAGGGACGGTCGTAGCTGCCACCGATTTTCACCCCGGCACCGGGTGCGCGCTCGAATCGGTAGCCGTTCCAGCGGTAAATGCCGTAACCGCCGTGCTGCCGGTCGGTGCCGATGACCCAGCCGTCCGCCACGTCGATGGCGGAACCTTCCACACGGCGCCAGCCGTAATCCGTGCGCAGGTAGATGCGGTTGTATTCATCCAGCCGCCAGGCGCCAGAGTCCCGGTCGTGGCCATAGGTATTGTGGAATGATCGGCCGCGGGAGCCGTCTGCCCAGGCCTGGGACAGGGTGATGAGCAACAGGGCGGCAAGCAGGATCGCCCGGGTGCCGATATGACGCAGGTAGCGACGTTGGTTGTGGCCAATCAACAGGGTATACATGACAGTCTCCTTGGTTTTTTACACCCTCAGGATACCCATGGAACCTGTACACAGGATGAACCAGCCGGCGGAGCCGGGATTGTGTTCATTCGGGTGCTGCAATCCACGGGTTTTGGCGGCACAATGCGTGCCATGGCCCCTGACCCGTCGAATCCCCCCACAGTCATTGTCGGTCTGGAGCATATCCAGGCGGCGGCCCGGCGCATCGCCTCCGCCACGGTCAACACCCGCTTCGAGAAGAGCCTGACCCTGTCCGCCATGATCGGTACGGACATCTGCCTGAAGTTTGAAAACCTGCAGTTCACCGCCTCCTTCAAGGACCGCGGCGCCCTCAACAAGCTGCTGTTGCTGCAGGCCCAGGGCAACCGGCAGGGAGTGATCGCCATGTCCGCCGGCAATCATGCCAAGTCGGTGGCCTACCACGCCCAGCGTCTTGGTATTCCAGCCACCATCGTGATGCCGAAAAACACCCCCAATGTGAAAGTGGAGGACACCCGTAATTTCGCGGCCCGGGTGATCCTCAACGGCCGCAACCTGGACGAGGCCGCCGCCCATGCCCGGGAGATCGCCGCCCAGGAGCAACTGGTGTTCGTGCATCCCTACAACGATGGGGACATCATCGCCGGCCAGGGCACCGTGGCGCTGGAAATGCTGGCGGCCCAGCCTGACCTGGACACCATCGTGGTGCCGGTGGGCGGTGGCGGACTGATCGCGGGAGTGGCCACGGCGGCCAAGGCATTGCGTCCGCAGATTCGCATCATCGGCGTGGAGGTGGAAGCCTATCCATCGGTCCATGGTGCCCTGCACGGCCACGACCGTTATACCGGCGGTTCCACCATCGCCGAAGGCATCGCGGTCAAACAGCCGGGGGAGCTCAACCTGCAGATCATCCGACGGCTGGTGGACGATGTGCTCATCGTCAAGGAGAGCACCATCGAGGAGGCCATCAATCTGTACATCGCCATCGAAAAAACCGTCAGCGAGGGTGCCGGCGCGGCCTCCCTGGCGGCGGCACTGGAGAATCCCGCGCTGTTCGCCGGACAGAAGACGGCACTCATTATTTCCGGAGGCAACATCGACCCCCGCATCCTCGCCTCGGTATTGATGCGGCGGCTGGTGAGCAAGGGGCGTATCGTGCGCTTTCTCATCGAGATCGATGATGCGCCCGGCACCTTGTCCGAAGTGGCAGCCACCATCGGGGAGTTCGGCGGCAACATCCTGGATGTGTCCCACCAGCGAATGTTCGCCAGCGTGCCCATCAAGCGGGCCGACCTGTACCTCACGGTGGAGACCCGGGATGCGGCGCAGAATCTGGACATCCTGGCCAAACTGCGAGAGCGGGGTTACCAGGCGGAGTTGCTCAAGGACTGAAGCAACCGGTGTCTGACCCCTTTGATCCTTGCTATAGTCTGGTTCCTTGTTTCGTTTGCAGCACATCTCAGGAGCCTGTCGTGGTTTCACTTCGCATTTTTTCCGGCGTTGCCATCGCCTGTTGCACCACCCTAGTTTCTGCCCAGCTGTCTGCCCAGTCCCTGGAGGACGAGGCGGTGGCGTGGTTGCAGGATCTGATTCGCATTGACACCATCAATCCGCCCGGCAATGAATACCGTGCCGTGGAGTATTATTCCCGTCTGTTCGATGCCGAGGGCATTGCCTACCAGACCGCCGAGAGTGCACCGGGGCGGGGCAATATCTGGGCACGCCTCGAGGGTGGGGATGAACCGGCGCTGATCCTGCTGCAGCACACCGATGTAGTGCCGGCGGACGAGGAATTCTGGACCATCGATCCCTTGTCAGGCGATATCCGGGATGGGGAAATCCTCGGGCGCGGCGCGGTGGACATGAAGGGTCTCGGCACCCTGCAACTGGCCACCTTCCTGAGCCTGCACCGATCCGGTGCCACACTCAATCGAGACGTGATCTTTCTGGCCACCGCCGATGAGGAGGCCGGCGGCCTGTTCGGCGTGGGCTGGCTGATCGACAATCATCCGGAGATTTTCGAGGGAGCGGGCTTTCTGCTCAACGAGGGTGGCGGCGGCAGTCTGGATCAGGACAGCATCGTGTTCGGCGTGGAGGTCACGCAGAAGGTGCCGGTGTGGCTGCGCCTGAATGCGGTGGACGTGCCGGGCCATGGTTCATCGCCGCGCCCCACCAGCTCCGTCATGCGCATCGTGCAGGCCCTCAATCTGCTGATGGAAAATCCGTTTCCGGTGCGGGTCATCGGCCCGGTGGCGGAGTATTTCCAGGCCCTGTCCGTGGACATGAATCCCGACTGGGCGCCGTACTACGCCAATATCCAGCAGTCGGTGCAGGACCCGGACTTCATCAGCCGTCTGCACCGGGAGCGTGCCGGTCACCATGCCCTGTTGCGTGACACCTGCTCCATCACCCGCCTCAGCGGTTCATCCAAGATCAACGTGGTGCCGCCGGAGGCCTGGGCGGAACTGGATTGCCGCATCCTGCCGGACAAGCCGGCCGAGGTGTTCATCGAGGAGCTCAAGGCCGTCATCGCCGACAGTGGCGTGACCGTGGACACCATCATGGCATTCACCCCTGCCATCTCGGACACCAACACCCGGCTGTTCCAGGCCATCGTCAATGTCACCGGTGAGCTGCATCCCGGCTCCCGGGTGCTGCCTTCGGTAAGTACGGGCTTCACCGACAGCCACTTCACCAGGGACCTGGGTATCGTCAGTTATGGCTTCAACCCGCTCATCACCGTGGTAGGCACCGAGACCGGTGTGCATGGCAACGATGAGCACGTCAACGAGGCAGCCTTCCGCCGGGCGGTGGGGGATTACTACGCCGTGGTGCGCAGCATGGTCGTCGGTCCGTGAGCGACTGACTTGCCTGCCAAGCCTTGGCAAAACCGCCGCCGGGATCTTTACTGAACACCCTTGCCAGCAGTGACCCGCCAGGGTCATGATGGTCAACCGGAAGGCAGCCGGTATCCTGTCTGAGGACGAAGAAACAGCTGTTCCCTGATGGACTGCAACCAATAATGACACCGACAACGAGTCAAAAGAAGAAGGGACATTCCATGCGACACTCCAAGCGACTGACCAAACTGCTAAATACCATCATCTGCGCCGCAGGCTTGATGTCAACGGCCGCCCAGGCCGACGGCCTGCCGATGGATACCCCGGAAAACCAGGGCGTCTCCGCCGAGCGCCTGCAACGGGTTTCCGACTCCATGCAACGCTATATCGACAAGAATCTGCTGGCCGGCACCGTCACCTTGATTGCCCGCAACGGCAAGG
Organism: Pseudomonadota bacterium; assembly: GCA_046047495.1. GTDB lineage: Bacteria > Pseudomonadota > Gammaproteobacteria > Pseudomonadales > Pseudohongiellaceae > NORP240. The sequence goes on from JBJOHV010000064.1 coordinate 14,712, forward strand.
TGCTGCAGCTGGAATCCCAGGGCTGGAAGGACAAGGAAGCCGGCGCGGCCATGACTGACGACACCATCTTCTTCATCATGTCCATGACCAAGCCCATCGTGTCCACGGCGTTGATGATGCTCTACGAGGAAGGACACTTCCTGCTAACCGATCCCATCTCCAACTGGATTCCTGAAATCGCCGGCAAGCAGGTGATCATGGAGGGTGAATACGGCAAGTACCGTGTACCCCCGAAAACCCCGATCACTTTCCGCCACGTCCTGTCCCACACTGCGGGCCTGGACCCGGCCCGTGATGACCTGACCGAGGCCGAACAGGCCTTGCTGGAACGCGAGGACACGCTGGAGAAAACGCTGCTCAAATGGGCCCCTCTGCCGCTGGCATTCCATCCCGGTGACAGCTGGCAGTATGGCAGTTCGACGGATTACGTGGCGCTGCTGGTGGAGCGGGTTGCCGGCGAACCGCTGAAGGATTTCCTGCAGCGGGAAATATTCGATCCGCTGCAGATGGAAGACACCTTCTATGTGGTGCCCCCGGAAAAACGCAACCAGGTCGCCAATGTGTACAGCCCCAGCGGCGCAGGGCAGACCATCGAGCTGTCACGCACCCCGGAATACAGTGCCGAACCATTCTTCGGTGGTGAGTACTACGGCGGCGTGGCGGGCCTCTATTCCACCATCTCGGATTACTGGCGCTTCAGCCAGATGCTGCTGAACGGCGGCGAACTGGACGGCGTGCGTCTGTTGAGCCCCAAGACGGTGAATCTGATGATTTCCAATCACACCGGGGATCACGATGTCTACGTGCGCGGTCCGGGATACGGCTTCGGGCTGGGCTTCGGCGTGCTCAACGATGCCGGGGTGGCCCGTGATCCGCTCACCCCTGGCACCTTCAGTTGGGGCGGCGCCTGGGGCACGGTATTCTGGATCGATCCTGTGGAGAACATGCTCGGCATCATGATGACCCAGATCACCAGTTATGCTCACCTGAATGTGCGCCAGGAGCTGGGCGTCACGGCCATGCAGTCGATCACCGACAGCTATTCCGCCAGGCCCTTCAGGATTGCACCGTATCCGAAACTGGATTAGGCAAAACTGGCCAAGGTCACATTCAATGTGTATGTGACCTTGTTGGTTGCCGGCTCAGCTCTCGGTCAGTATCAACAGGATGTCGGCAAACCAGGCGCAATTGAGGCCCAGCGCCTCATCCAGCTCCAGATCGCGGGTGCCCAGGTCCAGCCGTCCCGAGTGCACGCCCAGCAAAGCCCAGGGCAGCTCCACAATCTCCGGTTCCGGGTCGGTGATGCGCATCACCACCGGTGCGCCGCTGGTGCCCCGGTGGGTGCGGGCATCGGTGAGGAAATAGCCTTCACCCTGAAAGCGCAACGTGAAGGATGATGCCAGTCCCGCACGACGGGCTACAGGCATGTGGTGCAGGGCATCGTGAAAGCCCAGCGGGAAACCCACGATCAACAGCGCGCTGCCTACCTCCGCAAGACCTGCGGTCTGCTGAATGTGCCGGCTCGTGAAAGCGTGGTACAACGTGGTGGCCGGCAGTGCCTCGCGGTCGATCTCGATCACGGCGACGTCGATGTCACCGGCACTGTCCTGACCCTGCCGCCAGATGCCTTGGCCGTTCTGGTACAGGGGGATGGAGAATCCGGTGGACTCCGCCAGGTTGTCGGCGTTGGTGTGCAGTTCGATTTCCAGGCGATCCGGGAAGTGCTCACTGGCCTGATCAACCACCACATGGCGGCTGGTGACCACAAACAGGCGCTCGTCCCTTGCGAAGAAAAACCCGCTGGCATTGGTGAGACCCCGCTGGCCCTCGAACGTGAGGATGCGGGTGGCGGTGAGCAGCAAGGATTCGATCATGCTGCGATCATACCCCAATTGCCGCAGGCCCATACCGGGTAATTCCCGCGACCTTAGAATCCGAACCTCGACCCGGCCCCGAGCAGCGTCGCGACACCGAGCAGAGCGAAGATCGCCGCTGCGATCGAATGGACCAGCCCCATGGGAATCTTCGAGGCCAGCTTGTCACCGACGAACACAGCCGGTACATCCGCAATCAGCATCCCGAGGGTGGTGCCGCAGACCACCAGGATGGGCGCGGCGTAGTGGGCTGCCATGGCGACGGTGGCGATCTGGGTCTTGTCGCCCATCTCGGCGAGAAAGAAGGTGATCAAGGTTGCACCAAAGACACCGAACTTCCTGGCGATCCGGGTTTCCTCTTCCTCAATCCTGTCGGGAATCATCGTCCAGATGGCCATGCCGATGAACGAGATGCCAAGGACCCAGCGGAGGCTGTCTGGATTGACTGTCGCCGTGATCCATGCCCCAAGCGCGCCGGCAAGACCGTGATTGACGATCGTTGCAATCAGGATGCCTAGAATGATGGGTGCTGGTTTCTTGAACCGTGCTGCGAGTATGAAGGCGAGGAGTTGAGTCTTGTCGCCAACTTCGGCGAGGGCAATGACTCCAGTTGAAACGAGGAGAGATTCCATAGCTGTTTCCCAGACCGGGCTGCTGACAAATGTCCACCGCACATCCCCTGCCGAAGCGGAGGCATTGTGGTCAATCGTCTCGCCAGGTTCGGGTACTGACTATCATTAAAATAAAATGCCCAACTGCAAAATAAAATGCCCAACTGCATACACAGTTGGGCATTGGATTTGGTGGAGGCGGGGAGAGTTGAACTCCCGTCCGTCAGCCCTCTGCCGTTGGCTCTACATGTTTAGCGTCGTCTACTGAGTTAACCCGCATCCGCCCGACGGGCAGGGTGAGTTGGGCGAGTCCGGTGTTTTTTAGCGGCTTGGCCCCGGACTGCCTCACCACGATCCTGTTCTATATGACGATTGCGATCACTGGTTTACAGGCATCCCGGTGGCAATCGCTAGCGGCTATATTAAGCTGCTAGAGCGTAGTTGTCGTCGTTGGCAACTATAAGTTGTAGTGAGGGATTTACGAGAATCACTACATTCTCGACATGCACCTCGGGTTTTGAAACCGGCGTCGAATCCAAAGCGCCCCCAAAGCGTGAGGCACAGCATACCAGCTTTCACGACTGCCTGTGCCCCTGGGACTGCATGATGGGGGCCGCCGGAGCAGAAATCAAGGTGAATGCCTGCGGACGACGGCCCCGGGATGTAGTCCAATTGCCCCGCTGATGCGTTATGCTTTGCCGCACCCCAGGTTTCCCGTCCCGGAACTGCCCATGCACGTCAACTCCACTGCCCTTGCCCTGTCGCTGGTCCTGCTGTGTGCGGCCGGAGCCACAGTGTCTGGAGAGACGCGAGCTGCCGATTCGGTGCCTTATCGGCCGGACTTTTCCGGTGCCTGGGAAAAGGATTTTTCCCGCAGCGACCGTTGGGAGGACGAGCTCAACCGGCAGTTGGCACAAATGCGCCGGGATGCAGAGCGGGGCGTGCGCAGTGACTATGGCGGCGGCCCCGCTGTGGTGGTGGGCGGCAGCAATCGTCGCGGACGGGGCGCCAATATCGTGGAGCTGGCCCAGCTGGCCGGCTACATCCATCGCCAGACCACCCTGCGCATTTATCAAACCGCCTATGAGATCCGAGTCGAGCGGGAAGGGGATGCTGACCTGGTGTGCAGCACCCTGCAGAACGCGGAGCGCACCTTTGCCAGCGAGCTGGGGGAGGAGGTGTGCGGCTGGGACGACCAGCAGCTGGTGTTCCGTATCGGCCTGCCGGAAGGGGTGGACATCCTGCACCGCTTCAGCGTGTCGGAGGACCGGGAATGGCTCAACCTGGCCACGGTGATGACCAGCAACGGCGGCTCGCCCTTCACTCTGCTGCAGTTCTTCCGGCGCTACGAAGCCCCCAGTGAGAATTTCAATTGCATCCAGACCATCAGTCGCGGCAATTCCTGCCGGCTCACGGACGCTCCCCTTGATTAGGACCTTGTGTTTTTGCCTGCTGGCGCTGGTACTGGCGGCCTGCAGCCAGACGGCCACAGTCGCGCCGTCCCGCAATGATTATCCAAGTCCCGAGGCTCTGGTGGGCGACGTGGCGCTGGTGAGCAGTGCCACCGATCCCGCCGAGTCGGCTCTGCTGGATGTGGGGGTGGTGATTTTCCAGGCGGCGCCGGTGGATCCGGACACTGCCCAGGTGAGCGAGTGGCTGGTGACCGAGATCCGGGAAAAGGAAACCCATTACCTACCCTTTGTGCTGCGCAATACCCTGCTGCAGTCCAATCAGTGGGGCGCCGTGCGGGTGCTGCCCCAGGAGGATCCCACGGTGGATGTGTCGGTGCGGGGCACCATCCTTCGCTCCGACGGCCTGACCCTGGAATTGCACCTCAGCGCCAGTGACAGTACCGGGCGGGTGTGGCTGGACCGCACCTACGGCGATGAAACCAGCAACCGGGATTATCGTCAGAGCACCTTTGACAGCGAGGATTCCGCGGCCGGGGATCCGGCTATTGATCCTTTCCAGGATCTTTACGCCCGTATCGCCAACGATCTGCTGGCCCTGCGTGACAGTCTGACCGAGGCACAGCTGGCACAGATTCGTCAGGTGTCGTTGTTGCGCTACGCCGTGGATCTGTCACCCCAAACCTTCAGCCGCATGCTGACCACCGACGGTCAGGGCTACTGGCAGCCCGCCGGCCTGCCGGCAGCCGACGATCCCATGCTGGGCCGGGTGGGGGACATGCGTCTGCGTCATCATCTGTTCATCGATACGGTGGATACCTATTACGAATCGCTCCATGACGAGATGCAGCCACTCTATGATCTGTGGCGCCAGTACTCCCACGAGCAGATCCTGGAAACCCGGGAGCGGGTGCCTGGCGGTCGGGGCGACAACACCGGTTCCGGCATCGAGGCCCTGACCCAGAGTTATAACCGTTATAAATGGGCCAAAATCTACGAACAGGAGTTTGCCGCGCTGGCCCAGGGTTTCAATAACGAGATCGCCCCGGCGATCCTGGAACTGAACCGCCGGGTGCATGGTCTCAGTGGCAGCCTCGAGGAACAATACACCCAATGGCGCGACATATTACGTCAGTTGTTCGAGGTGGAAACCGGACTGACTTCATCCGATCAGGAATAGATGGGGGAATAAAGCTTGGACATCCCCGACCCGGCCTCTTAAGCTTCTGCTCAGACGCTGTAATCCAATAGCAAAAACCCAAAGGAAACTGACCATGCGCCTCCGACTCCTTGCCTTGCTGGCAGCCCTGCTGCCGATGTCCATGACTCACGCGGAACCGCTGTGGCGGGTTCTGGACAATGGCACGCCGGTGACGGCCTCCGTCAGCCTGCCCGGCAATGCCATTGACATCCAACCGGTGTCGATACCCGCCGCGGCCCTGGCGGCAGTAACCACCGATGACCGTCTCCAACTGGTGCTGCTCAACGAGACCCTGGACTTTACGGTTACCGACCGGCAACGCTTTCTCAATGGCGATGACGGCTTGCGCGCGGTACTGGCGGACAGCCCCTACCATGTGGTGTCCATGACCATCGGTGCCGAGGATTTGCTGCTGACGGTTTACGCTCCGGCCGGCAAGTTCCTGGTGCGGGCACTGCGCACGGATGCTGGGTTTGAAGGATTCCTGTACCGGGAAGCCTACAACAACGAGCGGCTGCCGGCGGACACCTCGGCGGTGCGCACCGGCTCCCGCGAAGATGCCCTGCGGGATCCCGATGCGGCGGGCAATGATCTGCTGAAAGCCACCGGCGATGTGCTGGTGGACACCGATGGTGACGGCATCAGCGACTACAACGAATCCCTGCTGAAGACCGATCCCAATAATCCCAATTCCGGCCCCGGTGAAGGTCAGCTGGTGGAGGTTGATCTGCTGTTGCTTTATACCCAGGCCTATGTCTCCGATGCGGCCAGCGGCAATGCCCTCACGGAATTGAACCAGCTCATCCAGCAGACCAACGACATGTTCTCAAGCTCCGGCGTGGGCGTGCGTTTCCGCCCTGTGATGTATCGCCAGATCAATCACACCCTAGCCGAGGATATCGCCGATGACCTGATGGCACTGGGGGAGCGCACCGGCATTTTCGCCAACGTGGATTATCTGCGGGCCATCAGCGGCGCCGATCTGGTGGTGCTGATGGATGGCAAGGTGCCGGAATCCCAGCAGACCTGCGGTATCGCCAACGGCGCCGGAGATGGCACACTGGGTGACTTCAGCAACGAACGCGCCGCCTCCCAGACCGTGGTGTTTGCACCCAGTGAGGGTTGTGAGGTGGACACCCTGGCCCACGAGCTGGGTCACCTGTTCGGGTTGGTGCATGCCCGCACCGAGCAGCCTGGCGGCGGCGGCACATTCCCCTGGGCCCTGGGTCACGGGGTCAACGATTCCTTCCGCACCATCATGGCCTATGACACCCACTTTCCCGGGTCCGAACTGATACCCATATTCTCCAATCCCAATCGCAGCGACTGCAAAGGCCAGCCCTGCGGTGTGTCTCGTACCGATGAGACCAATGGTGCCGATGCGGTGCTGGCCCTGCAGACCACCCGGTTCCAGGTGGCCCGTTATTCCGGCACCCGTCCATCCCTGGTGGTGGTCAATGCCAGTGGCGCCGCCACCAACGCAGCCATCAGTGCCGGGGTGATCCGAACCGGTGGCAGCAATGGCATCGCGGCCGAGTTTGCCACCACCCAGCGGGCCCAGGATCGCCTGTCCCTGGTGGCCAGTGTGACGGTGGATCCGGCCCATGTGGGGCGGACGGGAGTGACCCATGTGGTGATTTCGGCGCCGGGTGTGGGGTTCTTCCAGGTCGACAGCAACGGCGGCTATGTGCCCTGGGATGCCAATCCGGCCAGTCTGCTGGGGACCATCGCACCACGACCCTTGCAGGCCATCGAGGAGCTCACCGCCTTCAGTGACCTGTCCTTCGCCAGCCTGGGATTCAATCAACTGTCCCTGACTGTGTACTTCGCCTATTCCCTCACGGGGACGGACACACTGGTTTACACCTCCGCCGGGGTGCCGCTGGTCATCGAGTAGGGGTTCAGCGGTTGTGGTGACGCACGATGCGCTGCTTGTCGATAGCCCATTCGCGGTTCTTGATGGTGGCGCGTTTGTCGTGGGCCTGCTTGCCCTGGGCCAGGGCGATCTGGCATTTCACCAGATGACCTTTCCAGTACATCTTGGTGCACACACAGGTCTGGCCTTTCTCCTTGGTGGCGGCATAGAGCCGGGCCAGCTCCTTGTGATGCAGTAACAGCTTGCGGGTGCGATCCGGTTCAGCCACCACGTGGGTACTGGCGGCGATCAGCGGCGTGATGAGACAACCCAGCAACCAGGCCTCGCCATCCTTGATGAGCACATAGCTGTCCACCAGCTGCACTTTTTTCTCCCGCAGGCTTTTGACTTCCCAGCCCTGCAGGGCTATTCCCGCCTCGAAAGTGTCCTCGATGAAGTAATCGTGGCGCGCCTTCTTGTTGACGACGATGGTGGTATCCGGCTGTTTGGGCTTTTTTGACATGGGGGCGGATTATAGCGGAGAATCGCTCCCATTGCGCGCCCTAACAACAACACTAACACGCTGAATTCAAGGGAGTTTTCATGGTCGAAGATCGCGGTCAGTTCAGTTCCAAGCTGGGCTTCATACTGGCGGCTGCAGGATCGGCGGTGGGCTTGGGCAACCTGGTGGCCTTTCCGGTCATGGCTTCCAAGAACGGCGGCGCGGCCTTTCTGTTCATCTATATCCTGTTCGTCGCCCTGGTGTGTTACCCGGTGATGCTGGCGGAGATCGCCATGGGCCGGGCCAGTCAGCGCAATCCGGTGGGAGCCTACTCCAGTCTGCCCGGAGGCGGCGGCCTGTGGCGCTGGGCCGGCAAGCTGGCGATCCTAACCCCTTTCATGATCGCGGTGTTTTATACGGTGGTGACCGTGTGGATCGTGGTGTACATGGTGTATACCGCCACCGGTAATCTGGATTACCTGGCCCGTACTGACAGCTTTGGCACCATTGTGGCTTCACCCTCACTGTTTATCTATCTCATCATTCTGCTGGCCGTGGTGTTTTTCATCCTCATGGGGGGTGTCAAGAATGGCATCGAGCGTCTGGCGCGGGTGCTGATGCCGACCCTGGCGGTGATGCTGATACTGCTGGTCATCTTCGTGCTGACCCTGGACAACGCCAGCGCCGGCATCGCCTACTATCTGGTGCCGGACTTCTCCAAGGTGACAGGGGGCACCATCAATGGTGCCCTGAGCCAGGCGTTTTTCTCCCTGTCACTGGGGATGGGCATCCTCATCACCTACGGGTCCTACTTCAACAAGCAGGACAATATTCCCCGATCCACCCTGATGGTGGCCATCACAGACACGGGAGTGGCATTCGTGGCCGGTCTCATGATGCTGCCGGCGATTTTCGCTTTCGACCCCAACACCAACCCGGAAAACCTGTCCACCAGCAGCGTGGGGCTGATCTTCAATTTCCTGCCCCAGATATTCCTGTCGATGCAGGGGGCCGTGGGTTATATCGGTGCCAGCGTGGTAGCCCTGGTGTTTTTTACCCTGGTGTTTTTTGCGGCTCTCACGTCCCTGGTTTCCATCATCGAGATCCCCATCTCCTACATGATGGATGAATGGCGCATGACCCGTAAGCGGGCGGTCTACACCAAGGCCGCCCTGCTGAGCCTGTTCGTGATTCCCGCCACCATGTCACTGGGCCTGTCGGATTTCTTCACCAATTTCACCAGTTATGGCGGTGTCAGCAAATCCTTCTTCGACCTGGTGTCCGATGTGTTTTATGAGACCATCCTGCCCTTCGTCGGTTTTCTGGGCTGTCTGTTCTGTGCCTATCGCTGGAAGATGGCCGGCTTGTCGGCCGAGCTGTCGACGGGTGATCCCCATTTCACCGGCTCGAAGCTGGAGAAATATCTGACCGTGTCCCTCGGCACGGTGATACCTGCGATCCTGTTCCTGGTGTTCGTCAATACGGTGGCCACGAAATATTTTGCCGTCAGCTTGTTCGGTGTATGACGGCTGTACCCTGCCAGCCATGACCCGCATCGAACGCAGCGCCCTGGTGCCGTATTCCGCACGGCAGATGTATGACCTGGTGAATGACATCGAAAATTATCCCCGTTTCATGCAGGGCTGTGTGGCGGCCCGGGTGGTGGACCAGGGCGAGAATTACCTGGAGGGGGAATTGACCCTCTCCAAGGCCGGCCTGAAGCAGACCTTCACCACCCGCAATCGACTGATCCCCGGGCGGGAGATGCGCATGGAGCTGGTGGAAGGCGCCTTCCGTGCCTTCGATGCCACCTGGCGCTTTCAGCCGTTGGCGGAACAGGCCAGCAAGGTCACCCTGGAGATGGAATTCGAATTCAGTAGCGGGCTGCTGGATTTTGCCATGGAAAGACTGTTTTCCAGCTCGGCCAACAACCTGGTGGATGCCCTGGTGAGGCGGGCGCAGCAGGTGTACGGACCATGAGTGAAAAAACCATCGCCGTCGAGGTGGCCTGCGCAACCCCTGCCAGGCAGATCATTCTGAGCCTGCAGGTTCCGGTCGGCACCACGGCCCTGGAGGCGGTGCACCGTTCCGGTATCCACCTGGAGTTCCCGGAGCTGGATATCGACACCAGGCCCCTGGGAATCTTTTCCCAGCCCCTGGACGGGCGCACATTGCCTCTTCCGGACGAGTACGTGCTGCAGGCCCGTGACCGGGTGGAGATTTACCGGCCACTGTTGATCGACCCCAAGCAGGCGCGGCTGGCAAGGGCCAAAAAATCGAAAGCAACCTGAACCCTCCATCGCATTGATCACGGCGCCTGCCGGGGCTAGACTCAAGCTATGACTGACGAAGACAAGAAAACACTGCTGCAGCGCATCAACGACAACCTCTACGAGTACTATGTGGCGCCCTATCGCCGCACGTTTGCCCGCGCCCAGCGGGACGAGGAGGACCTGTTCATGCTGCTGGTGTTTGCCGAAGCCCTGGGTGTGCCCAATCCGGCGGCCTATTACACCCTGGAGCTGCTGCCGGTGATATACGACCGCTTCCATGACTGGCACAAACGCATGGGTATGGAGCGCTCACCACTGGATCACGTGCATTGCTGCTGACGTTAGCCCGCGGGCGCAAAATTCTGTTTTTTGGCGGCAAGGGCGGCGTGGGCAAGACCACGGTGTCGGCCGCCACGGCGCTGGCTATGGCCAATGAGGGCAAGCGGGTCCTGCTGGTATCCACCGACCCGGCCCATAACCTGGGCCATCTGTTCGATCGCAAGATCGGCTCCAAGCCGGTGCGGCTCACCGCCGGTCTGGATGCCCTGGAGTTGGACCCTTCGGAAACCGTCGAGCAGCATCTGGCGGAAGTCACCCGGGCTCTGCACAAACTCATGCCCATCGAGCAGCGTGGCGAGGTGGACAAACACATGGCACTGTCCCGGGACGCCCCCGGCATGCAGGAAGCCGCCATCCTGGAGAAGATTGCCGAAGTGGTTGAGCAGGGCGCCAAGGCCTACGATCTCATCGTGTTCGACACCGCCCCCTCCGGCCACACGGCGCGCCTGATGGCCCTGCCGGAAATGATGTCGGCCTGGACCGAAGGCCTGATCAAGCGGCGTGACAAGGCGGACAAGTTCGCCGCCGTGGTGCAGGACCTGAGCCGGCAGTCGGACACGGATCTGGGTGGCAAGTTTTTTGAGCAGGATCCCAAGTCAGAGCGGGAAAGCACCATTCGCCAGATCCTCTTGCGGCGGCGCAACCGGTTCACCCATTTGCGGGATGCCCTGGCTGACAAGCAGAACACCGCCTTCGTGATCGTGCTGGCCGCCGAGCGGCTGCCCGTGCTGGAAACCATCGAGCTGCATGACCAGCTGCGGCGCACCGGGGTGACGGTGGGGGCACTGATCGTCAACAAACGCATGCCCGCAGGGGTCAGTGCCTTCATGGATGAACGCAAGCTTCAGGAGGAAAAGCATCTGGCCACCCTCAGCAAGGCTCTGCCGGGCATTCCCCGTCAGGACTTGACCCTGGTGGCTCACGATGTGGTAGGGTTACCGGCGCTGGAACAATTTGCCCGCACCCTGGGTCCTATGGCTTGACATGAAAAAACAACTGATCCGCTCGCTGTTGGCTGTAATCACCGCCCTGACCCTTGTGGTGTCTCAGGCGGCGGCGCTGCAGCACACCCATGAAGGGGATCTGCAGACCCAGTTCGATTGCCAGTTGTGCCACAAGCTCGGTTCCTCCGAGGATGGGCTGCCCAGTACGGCACTGGTCATCGGCCATGCCACGCAATTGCATCGCTATGTTCAACCGGATTTCACTGCGCAGCCCGGCCCTCAACCGGCTGCCATCGCCCGCGCACCGCCTCGCTTCCTCGCCTGACCCACAGCGCCAATCACGCGCACCCATCACCAGTTACCGACTCGAGTTCCGTGGCCAATGTCCCGGGCGTGAGCCGGTCATACAGGCATCTAGAAAAGGAAGAAAGTCATGTCAGCATCATTGCAAGTCATCAGTAAAACCGCCTTGGGTTGTCTCGCCCTCGCCATCTCCACCGCCGTGCAGGCACAACAGACACCGAATGTGGCCCGGGAACATGAAGACGTCCAGCTCATCGAGGAAATGATCGTCACCTCCGCACTGCACCGCAGCCGTGCCGAAACCGTACTTCCGGTCAATGTGCTGGCCGGTGAGGAGTTGCGCGAGAAAGCGGCGGCCACCCTGGGGGACATGCTGCAAAACCAGGTGGGCGTCAACAATGCCTCGTTTGGTGTGGGCGTGGGGCTGCCGGTGATCCGCGGGCAGAGTGCCAACCGGGTGCAGGTGCTGCAGGGTGGGGTGGGCAATGTGGACGCCTCGGCGGTCAGCCCCGATCACGCCAACAGCCTGGAGCCGGCCCTGGCCGAACGTATCGAAGTGGTCCGGGGGCCCGCCACCCTGTTATACGGCAATGGCGCCATCGGTGGCGTTGTGAATGTGATCGACAATGCCATACCACCCGAGTCTCCCGGCGGCATCACCGCACTGCTGGAAACCCGCCACAATACCGTGGCGGATCAGCAAACCCACGTGCTCAAAGTGGAGGGCGGTACGCAACAGGTTGCCTGGCACGTGGATGCCCTGAGCCGTGACAGCAACGACACCACCATCAACGGCTTCGCCATCAATCCCGCCCTGGTGGACATCGATGATCCGGAGGCCCTGGAGGAATTGCTGGACAGTGAGGGCCGTATCCGCAATTCGGCTGCCGAGTCGGAGTCCTTCACCCTGGGCGGTTCCTGGCTGCTGGATGACGGCTATATCGGTCTTTCCTATGCCAGCCTGGACAGTGAATACGGCCTGCCCCCGGGTGCCCATGCCCACCATGAGCATGAAGACGGGCACGAGGAGGAGGAACATGATGAGGCCCATGAAGAGGAGGAGGGGGATATCCGCATCGTCATGGAGCAGCAGCGCTGGGACCTGGAAGGCGAGCTGGCGCTGTCCGGGTTCTTCACCGAGGCCCACGGCCGCCTGAGTGTGGTGGACTACCAGCATGCGGAAGTGGAAGGCGATGGCAGCATCGGCACCCTCTACCAGAATAAGGGCTTCGAGGGACGCAGCCTGTTCCATCTGGGTCAGATCGCCGATCGTGAGGGGGTGCTGGGCATCCAGTTCGGCAGCCGCGAGTTTTCCGCCGTGGGTGAGGAGGCATTCATTCCCGCCACCGATATCAGCAACCTGGCCCTGTTCACCGTCCAGAGCCTGGACCGGGGCGACATGACCTACGAAGCCGGACTGCGGGTCGAGCAGATCAAGATGGATCAGACCGGCAGTTGCGACAGCAACGACACCAACTTCAGTGGCAGCGTGGCCGCCATCTGGCGCTACCGGGAGGATACCAACCTGCTGGCGTCCCTCAATCACTCGGAACGGGCTCCCACCGTGGAGGAACGCTATTCCAATATCGATGCCAGCTGCCGTCCCCAGGACAACGAACAGCTGATCGCCCACGCTGCCACCCAAAGGCTGGAGATCGGCAATCCGTTCGCGGTCACGGAAGCGTCGACCAACCTGGAACTGGGTTGGCGCAAACATGCCGGCCCGGTCACCGCCGAGGTCAACCTGTTCTACAACGACATCGCGGATTACCTGTATCTATCGGACACTGGCAGTTTCGAGGACGATGTGGAGATAGCCCGTTACCTGCAGGAGGATGCGGTGTTCCGTGGCTTCGAGGCACAGGTCACCCTGCCCCTGTATGACAATGGCAGTCATGTGTCGGAGCTGTCACTGTTTTCGGACTATGTGGATGCGGAATTCAAGCGCAGCGGCAACGTGCCACGTATCCCGCCTCTGCGCTATGGGTTCGAGTGGACCCATACCCATGTGCACTGGCTGGTCAAATTGCGCCTCACCCAGGTGGAAGAGCAGGACACACTCGCCCGCAACGAGACGCCCACCGAGGGCTATCAGTTGCTGAGCCTGTACGCGGATTATCATGTTGAGCTGGGCAACACGGGGTCGCTGCTGCTGTTTGCCAGAGGCAACAACCTGCTGGATGAGCCCGTGCGCAATCACACCTCCCTGCTGAAGGATGTGGCGCCGGCTCCGGGCCGGGGGGTGGAAGTGGGCCTGCGGCTGGAATTCTAGTCGGTGGTGGAGAGGGCAGCACCGGCGGGCACGAAATCGCCGGTGATGCTCACCAGAGAGTCGTTCTCGAAGAACACGGTGAGGCGTTCCCCGACCCGTTCACCGCCACCGGGCTGGTAGTTGTAGACATAATCCCAGCGATCCTGATGAAACGGGTCTGCCACCAGGGGTGTGCCCATCACAAAAATCACCTGTCGCTTGGTCATGCCGGGTCGCAGCTGGTCCACCATGTCCTGGGTGATGATATTGCCCTGGCGGATGTCGATCTTGTAGACCCCGGGAAACTGCAGGATGTTGCCGCCACAGGCGCCCAGTAACAGACAGCCCGTCAACAGCAAAGCGATACGGAAGCCGGGGGCCGTCTGGGTGATGGTACGCATGGGATCTGGCTTGCCTTTCCATGGGTGGAGGAGTTGGGCATAATACCCCACAAATCCACTCGGGAAAACGCCTGCAACGGTTTCCAAGCGAGCACCTGATGTCCACTGAAAACCAGGAACTGCGCAAGGCAGGACTGAAAGTCACCCTGCCGCGCATCAAGATCCTGCAAATCCTGGATAACTCCGCCACAAAACACATGAGCGCGGAGGATGTCTACAAGGCACTCATCGACGCCAATGAAGAAGTCGGGCTGGCCACGGTGTATCGCGTGCTGACCCAGTTCGAATCCGCCGGCCTGGTCATGCGTCACCACTTCGAGGGCGGCCACTCGGTATTCGAGCTCAATACGGTGGATCACCACGATCACATCGTGTGCAACAAGTGTGGCAAGGTGCAGGAGTTTTTCGATGAGGTGATCGAGGAGCAGCAGGATCGCATCGCAGCCAAACTGGGATTCGAAATCACCGACCATTCACTCTATATCTACGGGATCTGCAAGGACTGCCGCAAGGCGGCCTGACCCTGAGCCTCAGACCGGGCTGCCGATCATCTGCTCGGCGTGGGCCAGGGATTCCTCGGTAAAGGCATCACCGCCCAGCATGCGGGCAATCTCACGAACCTTCTGCTCCCCCACCAGCTCCGTAATGGTGGTATTGGTGGATTTGCCCCGACTGGCCTTGCTCACCAGATAATGCTGATGGCCCTGGCTGGCCACCTGGGCCTGATGGGTCACACACAGGATCTGGGCATGCTCTCCCAGCTGACGCAGCAGTTTGCCCACCTCGCGGGCAACACCGCCGCCTATCCCCACATCCACCTCATCAAAAACCAGGGTCGGCGTCTTCGAGGTGCGGGCCGTGATGACCTGGATCGCCAGGCTGATACGGGACAATTCTCCACCGGAGGCGATCTTTGCCAGGGGTTTGGCGGGCTGACCCGGATTGGTGCTGACCAGAAACTCCACGGTCTCCATGCCCTCTGCTGCCGGCAGGTCGCCCTCCAGCGGGCTCAGACGGACTTCCAGCCGGGCCTCGGCCATACCCAGGGACTTGAGCTGCTGATTGATCTGTTTACCCAGTGATTGGGCGGCGCTGTGCCGTTTGGCGCTGACCTGCCCGGCGATGTCCTGGTACTGCCGGCGCAGGGCCTGGTCCTGTTTGCGCAGCGTTTCCAGACTGGCGTCGGTGTTTTCGTAGGCTTTGACCTGGCGAGCCAGGTCCTGGTGCAGGACGGTCAGCTCATCCGGTTTGACCCGGTGCTTGCGTGCCATGGCGTGTATCTGGGCCAAGCGCCGGTTGACCTCTTCCAGCCGCTGGGGATTCACCTCCACCCGCTCCAGTTCCTGGCGCAACCCATCACCCGCTTCCTCGATGTGAATGAGGGCATTGTTCAGCAGGTCCACGACCGCCTGAAGGCCAGGGCTCAAGTGGGGCAGATCCCCAAGCACCGTCAGGGCACGATGAATGGCCTGATGGACGGCGTGTTCCTCGTCGTCCAGGCACAGGGACAGAACCTGTTGCAGGACGGAAATGGTGGTGTCTGCCGTGTTGAGTTGCAGAAACTCGGCATCCAGCAGCCCCACTTCGCCAGGCTCCAATGCCAGTTCGTCCAGCTCCCTGACCTGATAGCCAAGCAACTGCATCTGGGCATCCTGGGACCTGGACTGGTTGCTCAGCTGTTGAATGAGCTGTTGATTGTCGTGCCATTGCCGCCAGACCCGGCGCAGTTGTTCCAACAGGTCGGCAGGCACTCCAAACGCATCCAGCTGGCGCTGGTGGGTGGTGCGTTTCAACAGGGACTGGTGCTCGTGCTGGCTGTGAATGTCCATCAAACGGTCACCCAACTCGCTGAGATTGGCCAGGGTCACCGGGGCGCCGTTGATGAAGGCCCGGGAACGACCATCTTCCCCCACGACCCGGCGCAGCAGGCAGCTGTGGGGGTCATCCCCCTGCAGTTCATGGTCCGCCAACCAGGCCTGCACCTCCGGATAATCCGCGATCTGAAAGAGGGCGCTGATATCCGCCTTGTCGGCGCCGCTGCGCACCACCGTCTTGTCCGCCCGATCCCCCAGGGTCAGGCCCAAAGCGCCCAGGATGATGGATTTACCGGCGCCGGTCTCGCCGGTGATCACGGTCATGCCCGGACGGTAATCCATTTCCAGGTTGTCGACGATGGCGTAGTTGCGTATGACCAGTTGGTTCAACATGGGGGCAAAGTATAGGTGGGAAACTCTGCCTGAGAAACTTGAATCTTGACCCGGTCATCCCAATATGGGCGACTGAACATTTCAACCGCCTGACAGGGAAACAACATGGCAGACGAGCAACAGGACAAGCCTTCCTACGACATCGAGATCGACCTCTCACAAGGGGAACCCCAGACCAGCACGCCGGCAGAGCCGGAAGACATCAACCTGAGCGACGCCCTGCAGCGCCTTGTGGAGGCAGAGGCTCTGATCCGCAAGCACCAGGATGATGTCCTGCGGGTAACGGCGGAAATGCAGAATCTGCGGCGTCGCACGGAGCAGGACATCGAGAAGGCGCACAAGTACGGTCAGGAGCGTTTTGCCAGTGAGCTGCTGTCCGTGGTGGACAACCTGGAGCGGGCGGCTGCCGCTGCCAGCGGCAGCGAGGATCCACAGGTACAGGCCATCCTGGATGGTGTCAATCTGACCCTGAAGAGCTTCCAGGATTGTTTTCGCAAATTCAGCATCGAGGCCATCGATCCTCTGGGACAACCCTTCGATCCCGCCTGCCACCAGGCCATGTCACTGGTGGACAACCCCGAGGTGGAACCCAATACCGTGACTGCCGTACTGCAGAAGGGCTACAGCCTCCATGGCCGGGTGATTCGACCCGCCATGGTCATGGTTGCCAAGGGGTGAACCGCGGGAGGCCAGTCCCGGTGAAAAAAGGCAGGCAAGACTTGAAATCAGGTGATTTGCGCCAATATCTACGGCAATTCATTTCGCCATAACCACATGACGACGTTCGGAGACAGACAACATGGGTAAAATTATCGGCATCGACTTGGGGACCACCAACTCCTGCGTCGCAATCATGGACGGTGGAAAGCCCAAAGTGATCGAAAACGCTGAGGGGGACCGCACCACACCGTCCATCATCGCCTACACCAAGGATGGCGAGATCCTGGTGGGTCAGCCGGCCAAACGCCAGGCGGTTACCAATCCCAGCAATACGCTGTTCGCCATCAAGCGCCTGATCGGCCGTCAGTTCGCTGACGAGGTCGTGCAGAAAGACATCGCCATGGTGCCCTACAAGATCGCCAAGGCCGACAACGGTGACGCCTGGGTGGAGGTGAATGGCGAGCGCATGTCACCCCCGCAGATTTCAGCCCAGGTGCTGAAGAAAATGAAGAAGACCGCAGAAGACTACCTGGGTGAGAAGGTCACCGAGGCGGTGGTCACCGTGCCCGCTTACTTCAACGACGCCCAGCGCCAGGCCACCAAGGATGCCGGCCGCATCGCGGGTCTGGAAGTCAAGCGCATCATCAACGAACCCACGGCGGCGGCCCTGGCCTTCGGCATGGACAAGAAAGCCGGTGATGCCACCATTGCGGTCTACGACCTGGGTGGCGGCACCTTCGATATATCCATCATCGAAATTGCCGAAACCGATGGTGAACACACCTTCGAAGTGCTGTCCACCAACGGTGACACCTTCCTGGGTGGTGAGGACTTCGACAAGCGCCTGATCGATTATCTGGCGGACGAATTCAAGAAAGAAACCGGCATGAATCTGCAGAACGATCCCCTGGCCCTGCAGCGCCTGAAAGAGGCGGCAGAAAAGGCCAAGATCGAGCTGTCCTCATCCCAGCAGACCGAAGTGAATCTGCCCTATATCACGGCGGATGCCAGCGGTCCCAAGCACCTGGTGCAGAAGCTGACCCGTGCCAAGTTCGAGTCCCTGGTGGAAGACCTGGTGGACAAGACCATGGGTCCGGTGCGCACGGCCCTTAAGGACGCCGATCTGGACATCAAGAAGATCGATGACGTGATCCTGGTGGGCGGTCAGACCCGCATGCCCCTGGTGCAGAAGAAAGTCGCCGACTTCTTCGGCAAGGAAGCCCGTCGTGATGTGAATCCGGACGAAGCGGTTGCCGTGGGTGCGGCCATTCAAGCGGCAGTGCTTTCGGGAGACGTGCAGGACGTTTTACTTCTGGATGTGACGCCACTGTCGCTGGGTATCGAAACCCTGGGCGGTGTGGCCAGCACCCTGATCGAAAAGAACACCACCATCCCCACCAAGAAAACCCAGGTTTTCTCCACGGCGGATGACAACCAGACTGCGGTAACCATCCACGTGGTGCAAGGCGAGCGCAAGCAGGCCCGGGAGAACAAGTCCCTGGGTCGTTTCGACCTGACGGATATCCCGCCGGCACCCCGTGGCATGCCCCAGATTGAGGTGGCGTTTGACCTGGATGCCAACGGTATTCTGAACGTGTCCGCCAAGGACAAGGCCACCGGAAAGGAACAGTCCATCGTCATCAAGGCCTCCAGTGGTCTGAGCGACGAGGAAATCCAGCGCATGATCAAGGACGCCGAAGCGCACTCCGCGGACGACAAGAAGTTTGAGGAGCTGATCACCGCACGCAATTCCGCCGACGGCTTGGTGCACGCTGCCCGCAAGACCCTCAAGGATGCGGGGGACAAGGTGACTGACACTGAGAAGGAAAAAGTCGAGGCCGCCATCACGGCGCTGGAAGAGGCCATCAAGGGTGATGACATCACTGACATCAAGGCCAAGACCGAGGCGCTTAGCGAGGCATCCTCCGCCATGGCTCAAAAGATGTACGCTGAAGCCCAGGCAGCCGGAGCTGCAGGTGGCGCTGGCGAAGGCGAGCCCAAAGGCAAGGCCGATGATGATGCCGTGGATGCCGAGTTCGAGGAAGTGCGGGAAGACAAATAAGCGCCCTCCTGCTTTTACGATCAATCACTGCAAGAAACTGAGCTGGGCAACCAGCTTGGTTTTTTGTTGTTGGGGCAAAAATCTGCCGCCGGGATAACAACAAACTATGTCAAAACGAGACTATTACGAAGTTCTGGGTGTGTCCCATGGCGCATCAGAGGCTGACATCAAGAAAGCCTATCGCCGTGTCGCGATGAAATTCCACCCGGACCGAAATCCCGGCAACAAGGAAGCGGAAGACAAGTTCAAGGAAGCCAACGAGGCCTTCGAAGTGCTGTCGGACGCCAGCAAGCGGGCCCGCTATGATCAATACGGCCATGCCGGAGTGGATGGCCAGACGGCAGGTGGGCAGGCGGACTTCAGCGATATTTTCGGGGACATCTTCGGTGATATTTTTGGCGGCAGCCGGGGTGGCCCCCGCAGTCATGTGCGCCAGGGTGCCAATCTGCGCTACACATTGGAGTTGGATCTGGAAGAGGCGGTGAAAGGCACCACCGCCAAGATACGCATCCCCACCACCGTGACTTGCGAGGAATGCAGCGGCAGCGGCGCCAGAAAAGGCAGCTCGCCGGTGGATTGCGTCACCTGTAATGGTCACGGTCAGGTGCGCATGCAGCAGGGGTTCTTCTCCGTGCAACAAACCTGCCCCCGTTGCGCCGGGACCGGAAAACAGATAAAGGACCCCTGTCATGTCTGCCATGGCCGTGGCGCGGTGGAAGAACGCAAGACCCTGTCGGTGAAAGTGCCGCCAGGTGTGGATAGCGGTGATCGCATCCGGCTCACCGGCGAAGGCGAGGCGGGCCTGCACGGTGGCCCATCCGGCGACCTGTATGTGGACATTGCCATCAAACCCCATCCCATCTTCAAGCGGGATGGCCGCGACCTGCACTGTGAGGTTCCCATCAGCTTTGCCGATGCGGCCCTCGGAGGCGAGCTGGAAGTGCCGACCCTGGATGGGCGGGTGGTGCTGAAGATTCCCGCTGAAACCCAGACCGGCAAGTTGTTCCGCCTGCGCAGCAAGGGTGTGACACCTGTGCGGGGCGGCCCCCCGGGAGACCTGTTATGCCGGGTGGTGGTGGAAACACCCGTGCATCTGACCAAACGGCAAAGGGAACTGCTGGAGGAATTCCAGCGCATCGAACATCACGAAGGCTCCAAGCAGAGTCCGAAAAAGACCGGTTTCTTTGAAGGGGTCAAGAAGTTTGTTGATGACCTGGGTCTGGGCTCCTGAGCTGTTGCGCTGCTGCTACTGAAGCAGTGAGGTCAGAATTTCCTTGTGCTCATGGGGCTCCAGGCGCGGCCCGAAACTGGTGACCAGCCGGGCGCAGGCCAGGCTCGCCAGTCTGCCGGCCGTGGCGAAATCATGGCCGTGGGTGATGCCGTACAGGAAGGCGCCGGCAAACATGTCGCCTGCCCCGTTGGTATCGATGGCCGTGACCGGATGGGCATCCACATCGATGAACCGCTCCCCGTCGTAGAGCCGCGCGCCGCGACTGCCGCGGGTCACCACAAATTGCCGCGCATGCTGTTTCATGGATTCCAGAGCCGTGTCCAGGTCCTTGGCATCCGTCCACAGCAGGGCTTCCTTCTCGTTGCAGAACAGCAGATCCACACCGCCATCCAGCAATTCACGCACGCCATCGGAAAAATATTCCACCATGGCAGGATCCGAGAATGTCATGGCGGTTTTGACACCATTGGCCTGCGCAATGCGTTTCATTTCCTTGGCCGCTGCGCGGGTATTATCGGAAGATACCAGGTATCCCTCGATATAGACGTACTCGGAGTCGCGGATGGCTTCGGGTACCAGATCCTTGATGGAGAACTCCGCTGACACACCCAGATAGGTGTGCATGGTGCGCTCCGCATCAGGGCTGATCATGACCAGGCAGCGCCCCGTCGTGCCATGCTGGGCTTCATTGGCGAGATTGGTGTGGATGTTGTAGTGGCCCAACTGCTCGACATAGAAGTCGCCCGACTCATCGTTGGCAATCTTGCCGGAGAAATACGCTTTGCCGCCGAATTGGCAAAGCGCATAGAGGGTGTTGGCGGCGGATCCGCCACCGGCCTGTTTCTTTATGGCTGCGCGACTGGCCAGCAGATCCATCAACACCTGCTGCTGCTCGTGACTCACCAGGGTCATGAACCCCTTCTGAATCTGATGTTCTGCAAAGAATGAGTCATCCACTTCAAATTCCTTGTCCACCAGGGCATTGCCTATGCCATAGACATGATATTTTTTCATCGTTCGGGGTTTCCGTGAAAGGTCGTAGAAAGGGCTTATTTTCTCAGGCTGGCGAATGCAGACTCGGCGGCATCCAGGGTCAGCTGGATCTCCCTGTCACCGTGGGCGGCTGACACGAACCCGGCTTCAAAAGCAGAAGGGGCCAGGTACACACCATTGTTGAGCATTTCATGAAAGAAGGCCTGGAAATGTTTGACATTGCATGCCATGACCTGGTCAAAGCGACTGATCGGATCCTGCTTGCTGAAGAAGAGTCCGAACATGCCGCCCACCTGGTTGGTGGTGAACGGAATACCGGCGGCGGCGGCGCGCTGTCGCAGACCTTTTAGCAGCTTGCCGGTCTGGCGGCCCAGTTGATCGTAAAAGCCCGGCTTGCTGACTTCGTCCAGCATGGCCAGCCCTGCCGCGACGGCAAGCGGATTGCCCGACAGGGTACCTGCCTGGTACACCGGGCCATTGGGTGCCAGGATGTCCATGATCTGCTTGCGGCCGCCGAAAGCTCCCACCGGCAGTCCGCCTCCGATGACTTTGCCCAGGGTGGTCAGATCGGGAGTGATATCGTACACGGCCTGGGCGCCGCCCAGGGCCACACGGAAGCCGGTCATGACCTCGTCAAAGATCAACAGGCTGTCATGCTGGTCGCACAGCTCGCGCAAAGTCTGCAGGAAGCCCGGCAGCGGTGGCACCAGATTCATGTTGCCGGCCACCGGCTCCACGATGACACAGGCGATTTCACTGCCGTGACGGGCGAAAAGCTGCTCGATGGCGTCGCTGTCGTTATAGGGCACGACATGGGTGAGTTCACTGTAGGCAGTGGGAACGCCCAGCGAATCCGGCTCCCCCAGGGTCAAGGCGCCGGAACCGGCCTTCACCAGCAACCCGTCCACATGGCCGTGATAGCAGCCTTCGAACTTGACGACCCGGTCGCGCCGGGTATAGCCGCGGGCCAATCGAATGGCACTCATGGTGGCCTCGGTGCCTGAGCTGACCAGGCGCACGCTTTGTATGGAAGGAAGCAGTTCACAGATACGCTTGGCGATCTTTACCTCGGCCTCGGTGGATGCCCCGTAGCCCAGGCCCAGGTCCAGCTGCTGGCGCAAGGCATCGATGACCTTGGGGTGGCGATGGCCAAGGATGAACGGCCCCCAGCCGCCCACATAGTCAACGAAGCGGTTGTTGTCCGCATCCAGCAAGTAAGCACCCTCGGCGGATTGGAAGAACAGGGGATTTCCGCCCACACCCTTGAAGGCACGTACCGGTGAATTGACCCCGCCGGGGATATATCGAAGCGCCAGGTCATACAGTTCAGTGGAGCGGGTGGTCTGGATCTTGGAGTGGCTCATGGAGTCCTCGGTTGTTTTTCGAAAAGTTCCGCCAATTGTCGCGCCCTTGATTCCGGATCGGGAGCCGCAAACAGAAAGTCGATGGCGGCCAGCATGTGGGTGCCAGCGGCAATCACGGAGGGGCCATTTTGGGGATTAATGCCGCCAATGGCAACCACGGGCACGGCCAGCTGACGTACTGACTCCTCCAGCACCGAAAGCGGTGCATGGGTTGCGGCGGGCTTGGTGCGGGACGGGAAAAAGCGGCCGAAAGCGACATAGCTGGCACCGGACTGTTGGGCCTCAAGGGCCAGTTCCAGCGAGCCGTGGCAGCTGACACCGATGATGGCCTCGGGACCCAGGCGCCGCCGGGCCAGAGCCACGGAGCCGTCCTGCTGTCCCAGATGCACGCCGGCGGCCCCGATGGCCAGGCACAGGTCGATGTCGTCATTGACAATGAGTGGAATGGCAAAGTCGGCGCAGATTTTCCTCAGGCGTTCTGCCTGCGCGGCACGCAGTGCCCGATCCTCCAGCTTGCTGCGGTACTGCAGCAGGCGGGCACCTCCCCGCAGGACCGCAGCCGCGGCGGCATCCAGACGGTCATCCGGCAGCAGATGATCATCGGTAATGGCATAGAGTCCCTGCAGCGAAGGACTGTGGCGAGGCGATGTCATGCGTCAGCGGCCTTGCTTGCTCCAGGCTGAGCGATCAGGAATATGCTGGCCGAATCCGACCCGGGATCCGTGACTTAGGGATTCCCAGGTGAATCGTTGGGCCTGCTGAACGGCCTCGCGCAGGCTCAGTTTATGGGACAGGCCGGCCGCCACGGCGGCTGCCAGCGTGCAGCCGGACCCATGGTAGCTGTGCTCCAACCGTGGCCAGCTGAACAGAGTGATCTCCCGATGCGGTGTATAAAGCCGGTTCACGACATCCGTCGAGGGGAGATGGGTGCCGGTCAGCAGGATATTCTTGCAGCCGAGATCCAGCAGCTCGCTGGCACAGGCATCCACGCTGTCGGCACTGGGGGCCAATTGCCTGATCTCATCGGCATTGGGTGTGAGCACGGTAGTCAAAGGCACCAACAGGGTTCGCAGGGCGGCGATCAGGTCCGGCGGATTGAATTCGAAGCCACCGCCGGCGCGGATTACCGGATCGAAAACCACGGGAATGTCCGGGTAATCCTTCAAGAGGGTATGGATGACTTCCACGGCGCCAAGACTGCCGGTCAGGCCAATCTTGAAGCAATGGACCGGAATGTCCTCCAGGACAGCCCTGGCCTGTTGGACCAGCAGAGGAGTGTCCACTGCCTGGCTGTTGATGGCATTGCTGGTGGTCTGGGCCGTGAGTGCGGTCACCACCGGCAGGCAGTGACAGCCATAGCTGAAAAGGGTTTCAATGTCGGCCTGAATGCCAGCGCCACCGGTGGGATCCAGGCCGGAAAAACACATGACATTGGGTTTGCTGGTCGACCACATTGGGATGTGCACCGACTCAGGGTTTGACGACGACGAGTATCACGACGGCTATGAGCAGCAGCACTGGAAACTCATTGAAATAGCGAAAGTACACATGGCTCATTGCATTGCGTTGCTCGCGCAGGGCAACCAGGTGGCGCCAGCACATAAAGTGGTAGATCAGCAATACCATTACCAGCCCCAGTTTCGCATGCATCCACCCGGCGCTCATGTAGAAGCCAGGATTGAAGCCGATGAGCCAGCCGCCCAGCAGCACGGTGGCAATGGCGGAAGGCGTGGTGATGCCCCAGAAAAGTTTGCGTTCCATAATCACAAACCGGTCCCGGCTGATCTGGTCTTCGCTCATCGTGTGATAGACAAACAGCCGTGGAAGGTAAAACAGCCCGGCGAACCAGCAGACCACGGCGACGATGTGAAAGGCCTTGACCCAGAGCATGCGTTCCTCCACGGAATGGGTGAAATAGGCGGGTACGGTGTGTAAGATACACGGTTCCCAATTTTAGTGCGAACCAGGAGCCAGGGCCGTGATCAGGATAGGTATTGTCGGAGCTACGGGTTATACCGGTGTCGAATTATTGCGACTCCTGGCCCCCCGCCGCGACGTCGAGCTAAAGGTGGTCACCTCCCGGGAATTGCAAGGCACTCCGGTTCACAGGCTGTTCCCGAACCTGCGTGGGCACCTGCAACTGGATTTTTCCGCACCGGACACGCCCGCTCTGTTCGATTGCGACGCGGTGTTTTTCGCCACCCCCCACGGAGTCGCCATGGCGTCAGCGGCAGCCCTGCTGGATCGGGATGTGCGGGTGATTGACCTGTCGGCGGATTTCCGCCTCCGGGATGTGCAGGTCTGGGAGCAGTGGTATCACACTACCCATGCCAGTCCCCAGCTCCTGGACGAGGCTGTTTACGGCCTGCCGGAAGTGAACCGGGAGCAGATCCGCACGGCCCGTCTGGTGGCGGTGCCGGGTTGCTATCCCACCGCTGTGCAGCTTGGTTTCCTCCCGCTGTTGGAGCAGGGGTTGGTCGACGTGGCTCAATTGATCGCCGACGCCAAGTC
This sequence comes from Pseudomonadota bacterium, assembly GCA_046047495.1. GTDB lineage: Bacteria > Pseudomonadota > Gammaproteobacteria > Pseudomonadales > Pseudohongiellaceae > NORP240. Next base: position 39,703 of record JBJOHV010000064.1, read on the forward strand.
GGGGGTCAGTGGTGCCGGGCGCAAGGCCGCAGTGGACACCTTGCTGACAGAGGCTGCGGATTCCATCAAGGCCTATGGCGTACTGGGGCACCGTCATCTGCCGGAAATTGTGCAGGGTCTCAACCGACACAGCGCGGACCCGGTCAATCTCACGTTCATTCCCCACCTCACACCCATGATCCGTGGCATTCTGGCGACCTTGTATGCACAGCCCAAGCCGGGAATCTCGCTGAATGCCGCCGACTTGCAGGCCCTTTACGAAGAACGCTATCGGGATGAGCCCTTCGTGGACGTGTTGCCGGCCGGGGAATTTCCTGCCACCCGGAATGTCAAAGGTGCGAATTACTGCCAGATTTCAGTCAGTTACCTGGAAAACACTAAGCGGGTAGTGGTACTGTCCGCTGAAGACAATCTGGTGAAAGGCGCATCGGGCCAGGCAATACAGAATATGAACATCATGTTCGGACTCCCGGAAACCGCTGGTTTGGAGGGCATTGCCCTCCTTCCCTGACACATTAAAACGGATTCACTGATGCCAAATATCGTCAAAGGCAGCAAACAGGAACAGATGGTGGTGGTTCCCTACCGACCCTATCGCCGCTGGTTGACCTATGGTGTGCTGACCCTGCTGCTGGTTTCCGGGGGCGCCGGTGGATTCTTGTTCGGCCACCAGAATGCCCAGGGTGGCGGCATCTCCGATCAGACTGAACGCCAGCTCATGAGCCGGGAACTGAACAGTCTGCGGGAGGAAAACACGGAATTGCGGCGTCAGGTTGCCTTGCTGGATCGCACCAGTGTCATGGACAAGAAGGCGAACGAGGAAATCCAGCTGAATGTCAAAACCCTGCGTGAACGCATTGCCCAGCTGGAACAGGACGTGTTGTTCTATCGACAGGTGATGTCGGAGGATGCCGATACCAGCGGCCTGCTGATCGGGCAAATGGATATCGAGGCGACCGGCGTCGCCAACCGCTACCGCTACAAACTGGTAATGCGCCAACAGGAGGCCGATGGCGATACCTTTCTCGAAGGGCATGTGAATGTCAATCTGGTGGGTGTGCGGGACGAGGAACAAGTGGTGATTCCCCTGAGGGATATTTCCCAGGCGGAAGAACAGTTGGACATTCGTTTGCGTTTCAAATACTTCCAGAACATCGAGGGGGAACTGGAACTGCCGGAGGGATTCACCCCGGAGCAAATCCATATTGCTGCGGTGTCTACCGCCCCGTCAGCCAAGACCATCAACAAGAATTTCAGCTGGGTGGTTGAAGGTGATTGACCACCCCATGCCAAGGAGACCATAAACATGTTCGGCACCAGCGACAGCAAGATCAAAACCCATGGCCCCGCCAACACCCTGGTATCCCGCAGTACGGAGATCGTGGGGGACGTGCATTTCAGCGGGGAGCTCATCATCGAAGGCAAGGTGAAGGGCAATATTTACGCGGAAGACGATTCCGATGCCCTGATTCGGGTAGCGGAAAAGGGCAGCGTGGAAGGGGAGATCTGTGTGCCGTCCATCATCATCAATGGCTTTGTGCAGGGTGATGTCCGTTCCGCCAAACACATCGAGTTGGCCGCCAAGGCCGTGGTGGTCGGCAACGTTTACTACCATCTCATCGAGATGGTGATGGGCTCTGAGGTGAACGGCAATCTCATGCACATCAGCAGCAACGGCCAGGACAGCAAGCGTGGCCAGAAGAAGCTGACTTTCAGTAAGGATGGCAGTCTGCAGAGCAGCTCTTGAAATTCCACCCTCCCGCCTATAATTGACTGATTTAGTCGGGTTTAGCCATAATACCGGCCCAGCGCCGGTCATCTTGCCGGCTGATCATTACCCAGGAAGTGCTATGACCGTCGTGCAATCACAGGAACCTGTTTTCATTGGCCTTACGGACAATGCGGCGAAAAAGGTTCGCAGCCTGATCGAGGAGGAGGGTAACGATAACCTGAAGCTGAGGGTTTTCGTGACCGGCGGCGGCTGTTCCGGCTTCCAGTATGGATTTTCCTTTGATGAGCAGGTGAACGATGACGATACGGTCATCAGGAACCAGGGGGCTTCGTTGCTGGTGGATCCCCTGAGTTATCAATACCTGGTTGGAGCGCGCATCGATTACAAGGAAGGTCTGGAGGGTGCCCGCTTCACCGTGGACAATCCCATGGCCACCACCACCTGCGGCTGCGGGTCTTCATTTTCCATCTGAGCTGTCCGGTTCGGGCGGCTCAGACTGCCGGTTGATAAACTCCCCCCAGCAGGCAGGGCTTGCTGGCACCGGTAACCGGGCCGGTAGCGACTGGCCGTAACAGGAGCCGCTGGCGTGCCAACCAGGCAAAGGTTGCCGCCTCCACCCAGTCAGGTGAAAGACCCAGAGTCGCTGTGGTATCCACTCGGCTGTCCGGCAACAATTCTGCCAGGCGCCCCATGAGAGTCTTGTTGTAGGCGCCGCCTCCACACACCAGCACTTCGTCTGGCGCAGCGACCGATTGAATGGCGGCCGCCAGGGTGCGTGCACTCAGTTCCAGCAACGTCGCTTGCACGTCGGCCACGTTGACCTCGCCACCAAACAGCTGCAATTTGTTTTGCAGCCATCTGCCATTGAACAACTCACGTCCGGTGCTCTTGGGTGGTGGTAACTGGAAGTAAGGTTCGTCCAGCAGCAGTTCCAATAACTGGGTCTTGATGGAGCCGCTGGATGCCCAGGCGCCATCCTCATCGTAGATGAGTTGCCGGGTAGCATTGATCCAATAGTCCATCAGCACATTGCCGGGGCCGGTATCGAACCCAAGGAACGGTTTGTCCCGTGCCAGCAGAGTGATATTGCCGATACCACCGATATTGACGATGACTCTATCCACGGTATGCGAGCGAAAGCAGTAGTCATGGAAAAGCGGGGCCAGCGGTGCTCCCTGCCCGCCTGCGGCCATATCCATGCGGCGAAAGTCTGCGACTGTGGTAATGCCTGAGCGGCTCGCAATGGTGTTCGGATCCCCCAGTTGGGTGGTGAATGGATGAGGCTGGTAAGGATGATGGAATACTGTCTGGCCGTGGCTGCCGATGCCACTTATGCTGGTCGGAGAGAGATTTTCCTGCTCCAGTAAAGCCAGGGCTGCTGCGGCAAACGCCTCGCCTATCGCGGTATCGACCTGTCCCAGTTCCCTTAGGCTGACCTGAGGTTGTTCGCAAAGGGCGAATATACGACGTCGAAGTTCGGGATCATAAGGTTGACTGCGGGTTGCTATGACAGCGGGTTTGTCGCCTTCAAAATGCAGTAACACGCAATCTATGGCGTCGATACTGGTGCCGGAAATCAGACCGATGAACCGGGAGCCGGTCATGTCACGAGCGGTGCTACTCGGCACCTTGTTGATTCAGGGTCAGAATTCTCGCGGTTTCCAACTCGTTGAAGCGGGCGAGAAGTTCCCTGGACTGGGCTTCAAAGCGGGGCAGCTCTTCCTTGGCTATGGAAACCGTCTTGGGCAATTTATCCAGTACGGTCCTGGGGTTTTGGTGCACACCATTCACGACAAATTCATAGTGCAGATGGGGGCCGGTGGCTCCGCCGGTGGCCCCGACATAGCCGATGATATCGCCCTGCCTTACGCGGGCACCTGTTTTAATGCCCTTGGCGTAATCAGACAGATGGGCGTACTTGGTCTCGAAGCCACCGCTGTGCTTGAGCACTACCAGTTTGCCAAACGAGCCATTGCGGGCAGCCCAGGTAACAGTGCCGTCGCTGGTGGCCCGTACCGGGGTGCCGGTAGGGGCGGCATAGTCGGTGCCTTTATGGGCGCGAATGGTATTGAGAATGGGGTGGCGGCGGGCGAGGTTGAAATTCGAGCTGATGCGGAACACATCGAGCGGGGTGCGAAGGAAGGTCTTGCGCATGCTCTCGCCTTGGGGGTTGTAATAACCGGTATCTCCGTCCTCATTCTCATAGCGTACGGCTAGGAATTGCTTACCCTGATTGGTGAATTGGGCAGCAATGATTTCACCGGTCCCAACCAGTTTGCCATCGAGATATTTCTCTTCGAACAGCAGGCTAAAATGGTCACCCAGCCTGGGGTCCAGAATGAAATCGATGACACCACCGAATATATTGGCCATTTCCATGATCGTGACGGCGGGAATGTCCTCCCGTTGTCCGGCCAGAAACAGGCTGTCGGAGATGGTTCCGTGCTTGAATACCTGCTGCACCTCGGGTTCTCTCTGCAGGTGCTCAACCTCGTAGAATCCATCAAACAAGGTGAAGCGATAGCCTTCCAGAGGAGACATGAACACCTGCAATTGCTCAAGGTCGCCTGTCCGCGAGATGTTGAACGCCAGTTGGTATCCAGGATAGAGTCGGTTCAATACCTTCGCTTCATTGGTGCTGTTCATGACATGAAACAGCTCGCGGTCACTGAGACCGACTTTGCTGAAAATGCCGGAGAGGGTATCGCCGCTCTTTACTTCCACTTCGCGCCAGCCGGATGTGGCGGCCAGATCCTGGGCCTGGTCATCCGGGCCGATTCCCGGCACCTGTTCGTCAAGCTGGATGCCAGGCTGGCTGTTGTCGGGGTCCTGCGCCTGGAATGTCAGGGTTTCTGAAACGGGCAAGGGGATGGAGATCTGCGAATAAGTGCTTCCGGAACTGGATTCCACCGGAATCAGCAGGTATACCAGCATGGCAAACGACAGCACACTGGCTGCCACAAGATGGTCGCGTGGGTAGTAGCGGTGCAGGAATTGTTTAATTATTTCAACAAGTTCCATAAAATTTTTTTTATTCATCCAAGCCCCAAGGCGCGGGATTATAACAACATGATGGGGTATGCCAACGCCTTTTTAGTCACGTAACGGAAATTTAAGTTCCCACTCGTGTAAAATCGGCGCTTTTTCCGCATCGATGAGTCAAATCGTGAAAGACATTATTGAGGATTTACAGCAAAGGGGGCTTATCTCCCAGTTAGCCGGGGGCGATGAGCTGCGGGCTCACCTGACCAGTGGATGCCGCACCGTTTATTGCGGGTTCGATCCGACCGCGGAGAGTCTCCATGTGGGCAATATGGTGCCTTTGCTGGCGCTCAAGCGCTTTCAGATGGCGGGTCACAAGCCTATAGCCCTGGTGGGCGGGGCAACGGGCATGATTGGCGACCCCAGTTTCAAGGCAGCGGAGCGGCAGCTCAACACTGCTGAGGTTGTACTGCAGTGGGTGGAACGCATTAAGCCCCAGCTGGCTCAATTCCTTGATTTCGATTGCGGTGAAAACTCGGCGATTCTGGCCAATAACCTGGATTGGACGCAGGATTATGATGTGCTGAGTTTTTTACGTGATATCGGCAAGCACTTCTCCGTCAATGCCATGATCCAGAAAGAGTCTGTCAAACAGCGTATTGAACGGGAAGGGGCCGGAATTTCCTTTACAGAGTTCAGTTACCTGATTTTGCAATCCTTCGATTTTGCTGAATTGTTTCGTCGTTACGGGTGTACCGTCCAATTAGGGGGGAGTGACCAATGGGGAAACATTACAGGTGGGATCGATCTTACCCGCCGGTTGCATCAACAGCAGGTCTTCGGGGTGACATGCCCGTTGGTGACCAAGGCAGATGGGACCAAGTTTGGTAAGACCGAGAGTGGTACCGTTTGGATCAGCCCTGCCAAGACCTCGCCCTATGCTTTCTTTCAATTCTGGCTGAATGTGGCTGATGCCGATGTCTATAACTTTCTGAAATTCTTTACCTTTTTGCCTGTTGAGAGGATAAATGAGATCCAGGTTGCGGATCAGTCCAGTACCAGCAAACCCGAAGCCCAGTCAATCCTGGCGCGGGAGGTCACCCAATTGGTGCACGGTAAGTCGGGCCTGGACGCGGCCCTTCGCATCAGCAATGCGTTGTTTTCCGGTGATATAGACGGTTTGGATGCCACAGATCTCGCGCAGCTTGAGATGGACGGTCTGCCGAGTTCCAGCCTGCCTGACGGCACGGGGATCGTGGAAGCCTTGGTGGCAGCCGATCTTGCAAAGTCCAACAAAATGGCCCGCGAGTTCATCAGTAATGGTGCGGTCAGTGCCAATGGCAGGGGAGTTGCCAGCAGCGAATTCGTTCTCACCGCCAACGGGGCGTTGGAGGGCGGCTATTTTATCCTTCGGCGAGGCAAGAAGTTGTTTCATTTGATCAGGATTGACCGGTAATTCTGCGTGCAAGGCCACGGATTTCGAGGCTTTTGGGAGACCTGCGGAAGCCAGGGTAAATATTTCAAATTCGTCATATAGTGCCCTTGCACAACGAAGCTAAGTGCGTATAATACGCCGGCTCTCGACCCTGAAGGTCCATGGGGTCACGTTCTTTAACAATGAGATTAAGCAATAGAGGTGGGTGCTTGCTGGGAAGGGTGACGTGTCAACGTAATACCTTTCAAAGTAAGCAACTGCGTTAATTTATTTAAGCGCTTCTTCATGTCCGAGAGGGGATGAGGGGGCCAGTAGTTGTGATCTTTGAGTTAGAAGATTGAACTGAAGAGTTTGATCATGGCTCAGATTGAACGCTGGCGGCAGGCTTAACACATGCAAGTCGAGCGGTAACAGGGGAGCTTGCTCCTGCTGACGAGCGGCGGACGGGTGAGTAACGCGTAGGAATCTGCCCAATAGAGGGGGATAGCCCGGGGAAACTCGGATTAATACCGCATACGCCCTACGGGGGAAAGCAGGGGATCTTCGGACCTTGTGCTATTGGATGAGCCTGCGTTGGATTAGCTAGTTGGTAGGGTAAAGGCCTACCAAGGCGACGATCCATAGCTGGTCTGAGAGGATGATCAGCCACACTGGAACTGAGACACGGTCCAGACTCCTACGGGAGGCAGCAGTGGGGAATATTGGACAATGGGGGCAACCCTGATCCAGCCATGCCGCGTGTGTGAAGAAGGCCTTCGGGTTGTAAAGCACTTTAAGTGGGGAGAAAGGGGTGGCTGCTAATACCAGTCATCATTGATGTTACCCACAGAATAAGCACCGGCTAACTCCGTGCCAGCAGCCGCGGTAATACGGAGGGTGCAAGCGTTAATCGGAATTACTGGGCGTAAAGCGCACGTAGGTGGCTGAGTAAGTCGGATGTGAAAGCCCTGGGCTTAACCTGGGAATTGCACCCGATACTGTTCGGCTAGAGTACGGTAGAGGGGGGTAGAATTCCACGTGTAGCGGTGAAATGCGTAGAGATGTGGAGGAATACCAGTGGCGAAGGCGGCCCCCTGGACTGATACTGACACTGAGGTGCGAAAGCGTGGGGAGCAAACAGGATTAGATACCCTGGTAGTCCACGCCGTAAACGATGTCAACTAGCCGTTGGAGATCTTAGTATCTTTAGTGGCGTAGCTAACGCGCTAAGTTGACCGCCTGGGGAGTACGGTCGCAAGATTAAAACTCAAATGAATTGACGGGGGCCCGCACAAGCGGTGGAGCATGTGGTTTAATTCGACGCAACGCGAAGAACCTTACC
>JBJOHV010000065.1:0-18200 GCA_046047495.1 Pseudomonadota bacterium
ATTTGTTACATTTGGGGTCTAACCCCAAATGTAACAAATGCTCCGACCCCGGTCCTGAAATTGCTCCGACCCCTAAGTAGAGATTGAGAGTCAGAGGAACCGAACATGAGTAGCGGTCGCGTAGTGCAAATCATCGGTGCGGTAATCGACGTGGAGTTTCCCCGCGAGTCCGTGCCACAGGTATACGATGCCCTCACCGTGGATGGCACCGACATCACCCTGGAAGTACAGCAGCAATTGGGTGACGGCATCGTGCGCACCATCGCCATGGGCAGCACCGAGGGTCTGCGTCGCGGTCTGAACGTGCAGGATACCGGCGCGCCGGTGTCTGTACCGGTCGGTCACGAAACCCTGGGCCGTATCATGGATGTGCTGGGCCGCCCCATCGACGAGCTTGGCCCCATCGGTGAAAAGGAGCGCATGCCCATTCACCGCAAGGCCCCCACCTACGAGGAACTGGCCGCCACCAATGAACTGCTGGAAACCGGCATCAAGGTGATCGACCTGGTGTGCCCCTTCGCGAAAGGAGGCAAGGTGGGTCTGTTCGGTGGTGCCGGCGTGGGCAAGACCGTGAACATGATGGAACTGATCAACAACATCGCAAAGGCCCACTCCGGTCTGTCGGTGTTCGCCGGTGTGGGTGAACGTACCCGTGAAGGCAACGACTTCTACCATGAAATGCAGGAATCCAAGGTCATCAACCTGAAGAACCAGGCCGAGTCCAAGGTATCCATGGTGTATGGCCAGATGAACGAGCCCCCCGGCAACCGTCTGCGGGTGGCCCTGACCGGCCTCACCATGGCAGAGAAGTTCCGTGATGAAGGCCGTGACGTGCTGCTGTTCATCGACAACATCTACCGCTACACCCTGGCGGGAACGGAAGTGTCCGCACTGCTGGGCCGTATGCCCTCCGCCGTGGGTTATCAGCCGACCCTGGCGGAAGAGATGGGAGCACTGCAGGAAAGGATCACCTCAACGAAAACCGGTTCAATTACATCGATTCAAGCGGTGTATGTACCTGCGGACGACCTGACCGACCCGTCACCGGCCACCACCTTCGCCCACCTGGACGCCACCGTGGTGCTGTCCCGTGCCATCGCCTCCCTGGGTATCTACCCGGCGGTGGATCCCCTGGACTCCACGTCTCGGCAACTGGATCCCCTGGTGATCGGCCAGGAGCACTATGACACCGCCCGCGGTGTACAGAGCGTGCTGCAGCGCTACAAGGAATTGAAAGACATCATCGCCATTCTTGGCATGGACGAACTGTCGGAAGAGGACAAGTTGATCGTGTCCCGCGCCCGCAAAATCTCCCAGTTCCTGTCCCAGCCCTTTACCGTGGCGGAAGTGTTCACCAACGCACCGGGTAAATACGTGTCCCTGAAAGACACCATCGCCGGATTCAAAGGTATTCTGGCCGGCGACTACGACCATCTGCCGGAACAGGCGTTCAGCATGGTGGGCACCATCGAGGAAGCGGTCGAGAAGGCCGAGAAGTTGAAGAAGAAGTAATCCGGAACAAGTGATCGATTACCCAGAGACGCGTAGCGAAACGGACAGATATCAGGATCAACTCAGATGGCAATGACAATGCACTGTGACATCGTAAGCGCCGAGAAAAGCATTTTCTCCGGCCTCGTGGAAATGGTGGTGGCAGCCGGAACCCTGGGTGATCTGGGTGTCCTGCCGGGCCATGCACCGTTGCTCACGGGATTGATCCCCGGTCCGGTGCGGGTGGTGCTGCCCGGTGGCGAGGAGCAGGTGTTCTATGTATCGGGCGGTTATCTCGAGGTGCAGCGCGGCGTGGTGACCCTGTTGGCGGATACCGCTGCGCGGGCCGATGACCTTACCGAAGCTGCTGCCCTGCAGGCCAAGGAAGACGCCGAACGTGCCATGCAGGAGCAATCCTCCGAATTCGAATACGGCCGTGCCGCAGCCCAATTGGCGGAAGCGGTTGCCCAATTGCGTGCCCTGCGGCAACAGCGCAAGTAGGTCAGTACCGTATTCTCCCGGGCATTCGGGAGATCATTCAAAAAGGCAGCAAAGGCTGTCTTTTTTTTTGCTATCCTTCGTGACACGAAAGAACCGGTCCCTCAAGAGCACATACCATGCCCCGCACCCACGCAGTCATACTCGCCGCCGGCAAAGGCACCCGCATGGTGTCCGATCTGCCCAAGGTGCTGCACACCCTGGGTGGCAAACCCTTGTTGGCCCATGTGATTGCCACCGCCAGCGCCCTGCCCGATACCCGCTTGCACATCGTGGTGGGTTTCGGAGGCGAGCAGGTGCGCGAAATGTTCGCAGAGCGCAGCGATCTGCAATGGGTAACCCAGGAACAGCAGTTGGGCACCGGTCACGCGGTAGCCCAGGCACTGCCCGGAATTCCTGACGATGACAAGGCCATCGTGTTGGTGTTATGCGGTGATGTGCCACTGGTGCGCCGGGAAACTCTGGAAGCGCTGCTGGATCAGGCCGATGAGCAGACCCTGGCATTGTTGACCCTGGTGACGGGGACACCGAAGGGGCTGGGTCGCATCATTCGCGATGATAATCAGAAGGTGGTGGCCATCGTTGAAGAAAAAGATGCCACCGAAGAACAGCGTCAAATCAATGAGATCAACAGCGGCATCATGGCCATCCCCGCCGGCCGGTTGCGCCAGTGGTTGGGCCGGGTGGACAACCGCAACCGACAGGGCGAGTTTTATCTGACCGATGTCATCGCGCTCGCCGTGGCGGACGGTTGCCGCATCCACGCCCACGTCATCCACGATGCTTTCGAAGTGCAGGGCATCAACGACAAGGCCCAGCTTGCCCAGCTGGAAAGGCACCTGCAGAAAACCATCGCGCAGCAGCTGATGATGACCGGCGTGACCCTGATCGATCCTGCGCGGATCGATGTTCGAGGGGAACTTCAGTGCGGTCGCGACGTGATCATCGACGTCAATGCCGTGTTCGAAGGCACGGTTAAGCTGGGTGACCGGGTCAGCATCGAATCCAATGTCATCATCAGGGATTCCCGCATCGGTGATGACACGGTGATCCATGCCAATACCCATATCGATGGCGCCGTCATTCAGCGGGGCTGCAAGGTAGGGCCGTTCGCAAGACTGCGACCTGGCACCGTTCTGCAGGAAGAGGCCAGAATAGGTAATTTCGTCGAGATCAAGAAGTCGGTGATCGGTAAGGGCTCCAAGGCCAACCACTTCACCTACATCGGCGATGCCGAGGTAGGCGCGGGTGTGAACATCGGCGCTGGCACGATTTTCTGCAATTACGATGGGGTCAACAAGCATCGCACCGTGGTTGGTGATGGTGTGTTCATCGGATCCAACAGCACGCTGGTGGCGCCGGTCACCATCGCGGCCAATGCCTTCGTCGCCGCCGGCTCCACCATCAACAGCGATGTGCCGGCAGAAAACCTGGCGGTTGGGCGGGGCAAACAGCGCAATATTCCGGGCTGGCAGCGGCCCCGCAAGAAACCCTGAAGCATTCACTGGCGGTGGCAGAGCCCCGTCGCAGGAGAAATTTATGTGTGGCATCGTCGGCGCCATCGCCCAGAGAGACGTAGCGGGCATTCTGATGGAAGGGCTGAAGCGCCTGGAATACCGCGGCTATGATTCCGCAGGTCTGGCCCTGTTGCTACCGGACCATTCCCTCGATTGCCGCAAGGCCGTCGGCAAGGTGAAAAAACTGGATGATGTTATCACCCGCTCCAAATCAAACGGCCACCTGGGAATCGCACACACACGCTGGGCCACCCATGGCAAACCCACCCAGACCAATGCCCACCCCCATGTGTCCCACGGGGAGATTGCCCTGGTTCACAATGGCATCATCGAAAATCACGAAAGCCTGCGCCAGGCGCTGATTGACGATGGTTATGAATTCTCCAGCGAGACCGACACAGAGGTCATCGTCCATCTCATTCATCGGGCGACCCGCCGTTACCAGTTGCCATTGCTGGATGCGGTACGGGAGATCATCAAGGACCTGCACGGAGCCTACGGCATCTGCGTGATGGACACCGCCCATCCCGATGAAATCGTCGCGGCACGCAGCGGCAGTCCACTGATCATCGGCATCGGCATCGGCGAAAACTTCATCGCCTCGGATACCCTGGCCCTGGGCCAGGTCACCGACCGCTTCGTCTACCTGGAAGAGGGTGACGTGGCCCGCATTACACGGGAGGGCTATGAAATCTGGCACGGCAGCCGCAAGGTGAACCGGCCGGTGGCCAGGGTTTCCAGCAGCATCGGTGATGTGGACAAGGGCGAGTATGGCCACTTCATGCTGAAGGAAATATTCGAACAGCCCAAGGCCATCAAGGACACCCTGGACGGCCGCATCAGCGACACCCATGTCTTGGAAGAGGCCTTCGGTATCAAGGCCAGAGCCATCTTCGATAAGGTCAAACAGGTGCAGATCGTCGCCTGCGGTACCAGCTTCCTGGCCGGAGAAGTGGCCAAATACTGGCTGGAGAGCATCGCCCGGGTTCCCTGCCAGGTGGACATCGCCAGCGACTACCGGTATCGCAACATCATCGTGCAGCCGGGCACACTGTTCGTCACCGTGTCCCAGTCCGGTGAGACCGCCGACACCCTGGCGGCACTGCGTTTCGCCAGGAACGCGGGTTATGTCGCCTCCCTGGCCATCTGCAACGTGGCCACCTCGAGCCTGGTCCGGGAATCGGATTTTTGTCTGCTCACCATGGCCGGGCAGGAAATCGGTGTGGCATCCACCAAGGCCTTCACCACCCAGCTATGTGTGTTGTTGTTGCTGGCAATGGTAGTTGGGCGCCGGCATGGATTGAAAGACAAGGAAGAGACCCGGCTGGTGAAATTGTTGAACCGCCTGCCCAAGCTGGTGGGCGAGGTGCTGAAACTGGACGGCGAAATCAAGGCGGTGTCCAGCCGCTTTGCGGAGAAGCACCATGCCCTGTTCCTGGGCCGTGGCATCCAGTATCCCATTGCCAAGGAAGGGGCGCTGAAGCTGAAGGAAATTTCCTATATCCATGCCGAAGCCTATCCTGCCGGAGAACTCAAGCATGGACCCCTGGCGCTGGTGGACAACAAGATGCCGGTCATCGCCGTCGCGCCCAATGACGAGTTGTTAGGCAAGTTGAAAGCCAACCTGTCGGAAGTCAGTGCCCGCGGCGGCAAGCTTTTCGTGTTTGCCGATGAAGGCATCGGGCTGGTGAGCGACAAGAACTGCAAGGTGATCAACGTGCCCAACTCACCCGACGTCCTGGACCCAATCATCTACGTCATCCCGTTGCAGCTGCTGGCCTATCACGTGGCGATACTCAAGGGCACCGATGTCGACCATCCCCGCAATCTGGCCAAATCCGTAACGGTGGAATAGCGTGCAACGCCTCAGTCGAGAGCGTAGATTTCAACCCCCGGGACCGAGGACACATTGGCCAGTTGGGCTCGCCACGGCATGACCTGAGTACCATAGAGCAATTGTTCCTGGGGACCCCAGACGATATGGGTGGCACCCTGTTCGGTAGCCAGCACCCGCCAGTCCGCATCGCCGGAGAAAATGCGCTGTTGTTTGGCAGCCACCTCGCCGGAGTCGATGCCATGGGACCAGGTATGGCCTTCGTAGCCGAGCACCCGGATCCGCCCCAGCCAGGTCAGCCCGTGGTTGTAGGTGGGCGCGGCGATGAACACTGCGTCCGGCGACAGGCCAAGAGTAGCACCTTCCATATTCCACAGCTCGCGGGTCTGGTACACCTCCACGCTGTCCTGCTCCGGGGTCAGGGACGACAAAACCGATACCAGTCCGCTGAAACCCAATACCAGTGCCATCATCCCGCTGCTCAACAGCAGTCCCCAATGTTGCAGGCGGGAGCGTGGAGCCGCGGGTTCACTCACTGACAGGGGTGGCAGACAGCGCCAGGCGATGGCCAGCATGCCCAGATAGGGCCAGATCAGCACTTTGACATTGTCCCAGTCCCAGGGCGCCAGCATGATCCAGGTGAACAACAGAAACAGCAGGGCATAAAAGCCGAACTCGGCCAGCTGCAACCAGCGACGGCGCCACACCAGCAGCAGGATGGTGGCGCCAAACAACAACAACCACGGCCCCAGATTCTGCCACCAGTAGGCCAGCAGCGGCTGCTCGCCCGCCGTCCATCCCCATTGCAGACGCATGACACCCGCTTTCCGCAGCAACTCGGTGGAATAAAGCACGAAGCCACCGCCCAGCGGCACGGCGCTGATCAGCGCAGTCAGCAGCGGCTGGAACTGCCGGTATAGGGCGGCATAGCCGGCGACCATCAGGCTTACCGCCACGAAACTGTGCAGATGGAAGAAGGCCAGACCGCCCCACAGCACGCCGGTGGCCAGCAGCAGATTACGCGGCACTGCGGCAGGATCCCGGCAGGCCTTGTACAGGATCGACAGCACGGTCAGTCCGGCGGGAATGGCAAACATGATGCCGCGCTGGGTTACAAACAGGGCCAGCAGGAAATTCTTCCAGGCCAGCGGACCCTGATAATCCTGCCATAGGCCGGTTTGCAGGATCTGCCAGCCGGCCCAGCCTCCGTTGAGAAAGAAGCCGACGATTCCCAGCCATCCGGCCCAGCTGCGCAGGGCGGCAAGGCTGGCCACCAGCAGGAAAATTCCTACCAGGAACAAATGTGATGACAGTGGCAGACCAACCGCCTCCCAAAGACCATTGTAAAGATCCAGGGCATAGGGATAGTAGAGCGGCTCTGCGGCAAACTCCGGATTCACAGGCGGCATGTCAGCGCCAAAGGCAAACTGGCGGATATAGTTGATGTGCAGGGGCAGATCGCCCAGATTGTTGGTGGACAGGGTTCTGAACGTGGCATCCACCGGGTAGAGCAACCAGGCGAAATGGCGCAGCCCGATGAATACCAGCAACACCACCAGCACCCACTCGATGGGATTCAGCCGGCCCAGGCCGAGCTCAAGCACCGGACCTGTTGAGGTCTGAAAGAACCGCCGTGACCACCAGGCCAGGCCAAAGCCAGCGGACAGGCACAGCAGGGCTAGCCACCCGGACAGGCCGCCGAACAGCCAGCCCAGCAGCAGGGCCAGGAAGGCGCTGAACACAATGTGGGCCAGACCGACAATGATCATTGCGGCACCACACTCGAAACCGGGGCAATGATTTCAATGCCCGGCAAAATCACCTCGCGGAAGCGGTCCAGACGGTAGTAAACCCATCCGTCCTCAGCGGCATCCCTGACTCTCAAAGGCAGGCGGATATAGGCGGTACGCATGGCGGACTCCACTTTGGCCTGCCCGCTCTGCTCCACCAGTACCACATCGGCGGTAATGTCGGCGGCGGAGTCGACCGTGCCGTAGGCGAGCCCCGGATAACGTCCCAGCAGCCAGGGCAGGGGCCAGGGATTATTGATCAGCACCAGCAGACTTACATTGCGGGCGGCCGGTTGCTGTTCCACCAGATGTTCCAGATGTCCCATGAAGCGGGTCACATCGGTTGTGGTGTGAACATACACATAAGGCTCGGTGAGATCGGCGTAATCCTTGAAATTCAGCCGCACGGCTGTTGTGAGGGACGCCGCCAGCACCACAAACCCCAGCGCCGTGGGCAGGCTGGTGTAGGGCGGCTTAAGCCGAGTTCGTGCCAGCTCCAGCAGAAATCCAAAGGCGAAGCCAAGGGGCAACAGAATGCCGATAATGAGCCAGGGAGTCTTGTAGGGAATCAGGGAATAGGCGAGCAGCAGACCGAAGCCGGTGGCGCCCAGCCGCCAGGACCAGCGGGATCCACCTGCCAGCAGCAGGGGCATTGTCAGCAGGGTGAGCAGCATAGGCCACTCATAACGGGCCAGCAGCTGCAGCCAATAGACAAACGGTTTCTCGTGTCCGCTGCTGTCCCCGATGCCGGTATTCACCCAGGGCGCAAACGCCATCACCATGTCCCGTATGCCGGGTGGATTGGCAAAAAAACCGCTGAACAGGGCCAGCAGGCACAGCAGGGACACCAGTACGGTGGTGACGACAAAGCGGCCTGTCACCGGTTCGCGAACCGCGATCGCCGTTTCCGCGGACTCCGGGAAAAACCGCTTGAGCAGGGCCACCAGCCCGAGAGCGATGAACCAGGTGCCGAAGAAGATGAAAAAGGTTTCCTTGGTGGCAATGCTGCCCACCAGGCCGGCTGCCATGCACACCACGGCATAGCGGCCGCCCTCCATGCGCCAGCGGATGAAGCCGTACAGGAACAGGGCCTGACTGCATACAAACAGGGACTCATGGATCGCATAACGGCCATAAAACACCATGGCTGGACTCACCGCCAGGGCCAACCCTGCCCACAGGGCGGCGCGACCGAACCAGCGGCCATGCAGGAGAACGATGGCGATGATGGCGGTGGAAATCAGCGCAGTAGGCAGGCGCAGTGCTACAATGCCCCGCCCGCCTAACAACTCGGACAGCTGCAACACATAAAAATACAGAGGCCCGTGATAGTTGGTAGGATCGTAGCGATAGAAACCCTGACGCCACATTTGATCCACGAACCAACCGTTGATACCTTCGTCGAAATGGGGTGGTTTGAGGTCCAGGAAAAGCAGGCGCAACCCCAGGGCCAGCAGCAGAACGCCCAAAGCCTGCCACCAGTAAACCGGCACCTGCCTGGCTTTTTGCAAGAGAGGGGAAAACGCGGTCCGGTCCAATGATTTCATAACCACGATCTTAGACAGAAACCCACCCACAGCAAAGTCATGTCAGTAACAAATCAGCCCGATGTGTCCATTGTGATCCCCGCTTTCAACGAGGCGGGCCGACTGCCGGCTTCCCTGGGGCAGATCCGCGCCTATCTGGATTTTCAGCCGTTGACGGTTGAGGTGCTGGTGATGGTGGAACGATCCACGGACGACACCCTGCGTCTGGCCCGGGAGGCGGTGGCCGGTGATGAGCGCTTTCAGGTGGTGGATGGCCAGGTGCAGCGGGGCAAGGGCTATGCGGTGCGCAACGGCATGCTGAAGGCTCGCGGCGGGCTGGTGTTTTTCATGGATGCTGATCTGTCCACGCCATTGGAGGAAATCGCGGATTTCATCGGGCACTTCAAAGCCCACCCGCGCACCGACATCATCATTGGCAGCCGGGCCCTGGCCCACAGCCGGGTGGAGAAACCCCAAGGTGCTTTGCGCCAGACCATGGGCCGCACCTTCAACCGCCTGGTGAAACGCTTTGGTGTGCCGGGTATCACCGATACACAATGCGGATTCAAGGCGTTCCGCCAGGCCGCGGCCCGGGAGATTTTCACCCGCCAGAAACTGGATGGCTTTGCTTTCGATGTGGAAGTGCTGATGCTGGCCAGGGCCCTGGATTACCGGGTGGATGTAAAGCCGGTGCGCTGGATCAATTCACCGGATTCCCGAGTGGACATCCTGTGGGATTCGGCCCGCATGTTGCGTGACCTGGTGCGTCTGCGGGCACTGGTGAGGCGTACCCTGAAGGCACAGCCGGCAGGTGCCGGGCCCGCCGGCGCGGAACGCAGCGCCGAACCGAACTGAGAACCGACCGTCTATTTTTCGCCCGAGGTGCGCAACGCCCGCAGGCTGCGGTTGAGCCGCTTCAGATGGTCTTTCAATAGTGGCTTGCGGTGCCGCGCCACACCCATGGCCAGCACGTCGATCACCAGCAGATGAGCGATGCGGGATGACACCGGGGTCAGTTCCTGCTGGTCCTCTTCCATATTCACATAAATGGGAATACTGCACAGACGGCTCAGGGGTGTGCCGGCCGGCGCAAGCCCGATCACCGTGGCACCGGCTTCCATGGCAAGACGCACACTCTGCAACAGGGCCTTGGTGAGGCCGGACTGGGAAATGGCCACCACCACATCCTTCTTGCCGAGGGAGATGGCGGACATATGTTGAATGTGGGGATCCGTGTAGGCGGCCGTGGACAGCTGCAGGCGGAAAAACTTGTGCTGGGCATCGGCGGCCACCGAACCGGAGGCGCCGAAGCCGTAGAATTCCACCCGGTTGGCCCGGGCTATGACATTGATGGCCTTCTCCAGCACTTTGGGGTCCAGCTCGTCCCGCACATTCAAAAGGGAGCCGATGGTGGAGTCGAACACCTTGTTGCTGACTTCGGCAATGGTGTCCTTGTCGTCCACCGCAAACTGGGTGAACACGCTGCTGGTTCCCAGATGCTGGGCCAGCTGCAGCTTGAAGGACTTGAAACCGTCGAAACCCAGGGCCCGGCAGAAGCGGATCACCGTGGGTTCGCTCACCTCGGCCTGGGACGCCAGATCCACGATCCGCATGGCAATCACCTCGGCAGGATGCTCGAGGACATAGTCCGCCACCTTGCCTTCCGATTTGCGCAAGCCTGATCTTGCGGAGCTGATTTTGCGTAACAGATTCTGGGAGTCCATGATTCCGGCAATGCTACTGAAATTGCAGCGCCTAAGCACGCGCTTTGCCATGGCCGCCGGACCGGGCGGTAATGGAGGGTTTCTGGTTAAATGAGCACTTTCACAGCACGCTACCGGAGACACGGGTGACGATTCCCGCCCCAGACACATCCCTCAGCTGCCGCTTCGTCGATTCCATTGCCGACATCGATGCCGCGCAGTGGAACCGCCTGGCAGACCAGCGCAGCCCGTTTCTGAGGCACGAATTTCTACTGGCCCTGGAATCCTCGGGCTGCACCACAGGCCGCAGTGGCTGGCAGCCCTGCCATGCCCTGCTGAGCACACCGTCCGGAACCCTGGATGCCGTGATGCCCCTGTACGTCAAGGACAACTCCTTCGGGGAATATGTGTTCGACTGGTCCTGGGCCGACGCCTATCGCAAACACGGCATTCCTTATTATCCGAAGCTGGTGACCGCCGTGCCCTTCACCCCCAGTGCGGGCCCGCGGGTGTTGGCCGGCGGCAGCGCCCTGTCAGAGCGCCGGCGGGAGGTGCTGGTGACCGCAGTCCAGGCCCTGGCCCGGGATATCCAGGCCTCCTCCTGGCATGTGCTGTTTCCCGACCAGGAACAGAGTGACAGCCTCACCGCCGCCGGTCTGCTGCAGCGTCTTGGCTGCCAGTTTCACTGGCGCAATCGGGGTTACGGTGACTTTGATGGTTTCCTCGACAGCCTCAACTCCCGCAAGCGCAAGGCCATCCGCAAGGAGCGCGCCGCCGTCAGCGCCCAGGGCATCGGCTTCCAGGTTGTGGAGGGCACGGACATAACCCAGGAGCAATGGCGCCAGTTCTTCCGTTTTTACCAGAACACCTATCGGGTGCGGGGCCAGCAGGGGTATTTGAATCTGGAGTTCTTCCTGACCCTGGGACGCACCATGCCCGCCAACCTCATGCTGATCCTGGCACTGCATGATCAGCAGGCCATTGCCGGGGCCCTGTTCTTCAAGGGCGAAAACAGCCTGTACGGCCGTTATTGGGGCAGCCTGGACGACGTCCCTTTTCTGCATTTCGAAACCTGCTTCTACCAGGGCATAGACTATGCCATCCGGCATGGCCTGACGGTCTTCGATGCCGGTGCCCAGGGGGAGCACAAGATTCAGCGGGGTTTCGAACCGATCATGACCTGGTCCAACCACTGGATCGCCCATCCGGCGTTTGAGCGGGCGATTGCAGAGTTCCTGCAACAGGAAGCCCACCACACCCGCCACTACATCGAGGATGCGTCCGGCTACCTGCCGTTCCGCTCCCACACCAGCAGCTGATTGTTGGCAGGCATCTTGTAATCCTGCAGCAAGCGCAATTGTGCGCGGCTTGCCAGACCGTCGATGACTTCAAAATCCCGCACGCCGCTGAGCGGGTCCCGCTCCTTGAGCCACAGGTCAAAGCGGGCATTGCTGTCGGTTGTGAAGCTGCCGTTGTATTTGAAGGGACCATAGACCAGCAGCAAACCTTGTGGGGCCAGGTGCCTTTTTATGCCGGCGAAAAATTTCTCCACCGCCGCCATGGACATGATGTGCAGGGTATTGGCGGTGAACACGGCATCCACGGTGGTGACCGGCCAGGGATCATCCTGCACATCCAGGGCGATGGCCGGGGGCAGGTTGGTCAGGTGTGCATGGTTGATGCGCAGATTCAGGGAGTCGACGTTTGCCGGCCTGTCGCTGGACTGCCAGGTCACCAGGGGCAGGTGGCGGGCCAGGAATTCCCCGTGCTGACCCGTGCCGCCGCCGATCTCCAGCAATTGCAGCGGCGTAAGCAGATGACGCTGCAGCACGTCCAGGATCGGTTGCCGGTTGTTTTCACAGGCCTGACTGAAGGGCAGTGCATGGTCCATGGCCGGTTCTCCGGGTCAGGCCTTTTTCTTGCGCAGAAACACCGGTGACCCGGATGTTGAGTCCGCTTTGCTGTAGCGATAACCATCCACGTTGAACTCGGCAATACGCTGGGGGTCGGTGATGCGCTGGCGGATGATCCAGGCGGCCATCAGTCCCCGGGCCTGTTTGGCAAAGAAGCTGAGGAAGCGGTACTTGCCGTTGGAGAAATCCTTGAACTGGGGAGTGACGATGTCGGCTTTCAGCTTGTCGGGCTGCAGCACGTTGAAATATTCATTGGATGCCAGGTTGATCACCACCGGCACACCGGCGGCCGCCAGCTGCTTCTGCAGGGCGCGGGTGAGTTTGCTGCCCCAGAATTCGTAGAGCGAGTCCCCCTTGTCGGTCTTCAGCGCCGTGCCCATTTCCAGCCGGTAGGGCTGCATCAGATCCAGCGGCCGCAGGATGCCGTAAAGGCCGGACAAAATTCGCAGATGCTGCTGGGCGAAGGCCAGATCCTCGTCACTGAACTGCTCTGCCCGCAGACCGAGGTACACATCCCCGCGGAAGGCAAAGATGGCCTGTCGGGCGTTGTCCGGCGCGAAGGGCGTATGCCAGTTCAGATTGCGCTGAAAATTCAGTTCCCCCAATTTGCTGCTGATGTGCATCAGGTTGCACAGCTCCTCGGGATTCAATTGGCGCAGGGTCTTGATCAGTCGGCGCGAATCACTGAGAAACTCAGGCTGGGTAAACACAGGGGTCGCGACCGGGCTCTCGTAGTCCAGAGTCTTGGCGGGGGAAATCAGGATCAGCATCGGACCTCTCGATTCAGTGGCAACGGGGCCTGTCACCAGGGCAAAAGCGCTGGTTGGCATGGTAGCAGATAGAGTCGCTTACGTGGGCGGAGCGGAATTGGATGTTGCCGCGGACTGCGGGTAAGCTGCTGCCCCATGCTCGATCATTTCTACAAGGTGGCGATGCGGGTGCAGCGGCTGCTACCCCTGTTGCTGGTGGTGGCGCTGCTGGCGTTGGTGCTGGCGGTGTGGGTGGTGGTGGAGTCGGCTCGGGGCAGCGATGACAGCCTGTTCATTCCGGCGCTGCTGGTGTTTTCCTGGTGCGTGCTGTTGCTGATCTTCAGCAAGCTGTTTCTGGTGGTGCCCGCGGCACCCACCGGCCGGGAGAAGTTCTTCCGGCGGCTCAGCATCAAATTCCGCCGCTCGCTGCTGGCCATTCTGGCGCTGGCATTCGGCGCCCTCACCCTGGCACTGCTGATCGTCAGTTTCAAGTTGCTGGCGCTATGAAGCCTTCCACCGCAATGATCTCCGCCTCTGCAATGCCGGCCCGTAACTGTTTGGCGGCAGCGTATTCCGGCGAATGATAGAACGCCTGGGCGAGGGTCAGATCGGGAAATTCCAGTACCACGATGCGACGGTGTTCCCCGGGGCCTTCCAGACTTACCACCGGCCCGCCGCGCACGATGAAGCGGCCGTGATACTTGGCCACCACCGCCGGGGTGGCCAGTTGATAGGGTTTCAGCAGCTCCGGTTGGGCTGCGGCGATGCGCACGATGAGGTAGGCAGGCATGGGTCCGGGTTCCTGTTTAACGCCCTGGAGCAGTTCAAATCAACCATCACCCGCGGGGCGCTGGAATCACCGTGAAAGTGGCCATGAAGATTTCCCGTTCCTCGGGGATTTCCAGCCCGGTGCCGATCACCTCGGCCTGGCCGTAGTGCTGCTGATGCAGCTCCTGCAGGCCGGCGGCCGCGGCCGCATTGGCCAGAATGGCGTGGGCAAACGCCTGTTCCCAGGGTTCCGCACCCTCTTGCATCACAAACTCGAAGGCGGCCCGGGCGTTCTCCAGCGCCAGTTCACCCTGGCCAAGCAGGGCCTGCACATGGCCCAGCAACATCCGGGCCCTGGCGACGTTCTGCGTCGTACCGACCTGGCTCCAGTGATACAGGGAGGCATGGGCGCCGTGAAGCATTTCCCCGTCCTCTGCGTCCGTACGGGACGCCTGTTCGGCCAAGGCCCAGGTGCGGTTGTTGGTGATCACCGCCATGCGGCGGTGCCAGGTCTGTAACTCTTCCGGGGTGGGTGCATCCATGGGAGAGGAAACTATGCCTCTGTGGGAGCCGGGTCAATACAAAATGATGAAATCACCGCTGCCATCCACCATGACCGCCGGGGAGCTGTTGTCGGGGATGTCCACGGGCTCGGTGACTGGGCCTGCAAGACGGGCTCCCCCACTGTCGAACAAGGCCCAGTGCAGACTGCCGCCGCTGAAGAATCCGGCCCCTTCGCCCCAGGCCACCAAATGTTCCCCTTGGTCATTGATGGCCGCTGCCGGATGCTTTTCCCGGGTCTGGGGCGGGCTGTCGGAAACCAGTTGCTCCGAGCCCGCCCGGGTCGGTGTCATGGCAACGACCCGGCTCTGATTCTCGAATACCAGCCAGGGATTGCCCGCCGCGTCAGGGACAAAGTCATTGGTGGTCACCGGACAGGCCGCCAGATCCCAACTCCGCAAGGCTTCCATGGGCAGGTAGCTGCCGGCACCGGATTCCTCCGGGTCCACGCTCAGGATCTGCATGTTGCGCCCGGTGCCGTCGATGGCAGAGCGATAGGCCACCAGCAACCGGCCCTGTTGATCAAACTCCGCCGCCAGCCCGCAGCAGGCACAGGCGCCCAGGGCGGGATCGCCGATCATGCGTTCCGCGGCGAAGCTGGTGCCGGCGTCCGTTGACAGGCGCAGGTATACGCTGCGCGATGCCTCCATGTCCAGGTCTCCGGCCGCCCACACCACCGCCACCGAGTCGCCACGCACCGCGATGGCCGCCCCGGCATCGATGCCATCGAGGTAGTCCGCCACGATCCGGCGTTGCGGCTCGAAGCTGCTGCGCTCGGTGTTGGAGCGTGTATAAAAATATTCCGCGGGCCGGGATTGATGCCACACCACATGGATGCGGCCCTCATCGTCACTGGCAAATCCGGCGCGGAAAATCGGATCCCCATGATCATAGCGGTCGGTGGAAACCCGCACCGCGGGTCCCCAATCTTCGGCCTCGGCATCGTACTGGCGGTAATACAGCAGGCCTTGGGCGGAGCGCCCCTCCTGGGAATCCCGCCGGAAGTACAGCAGATGGGTTTGTCCCTGGCCATCCACCAGGATGCGTGGATGGATGCCCTGGTCCGGCACCCGCTGCAGCTGCACCGCAGGCTGCTCGGAACATCCCGACACAAGGGCCAGCAGCACGAACGCGGCCGCCAGTCTCAGCGCCAATGACCCCATCACCTAATCATCCTGTTGCTGATCGGCAATGACGCGGCCGATGTGCGCGATGGCTGCATTGCGGGCCTCCATTGATGCGTCGGTTTCGGTGATATAGACAGTCGCGATCACGGGGCCACCCATGGGCGGCCACAGGACGGCAGCTATGGAACGGGAACCATGACCGCCTGCGCCGGTCTTGTCGGCAATCCGCCAGTCGGCGGGAATACCGGCCCGCAACAGCGGATCGCCCACCTGATTGGCCTGCAACCACTGCTGCAAGGTATCCCGCGATCGAGTCGTCAATACATCACCCAGCACCAGCTTTTCCAGGGCAGTGGCCATGGCAGCGGGGGTGGTGGTGTCGCGGGGATCTCCCGGCGTCCCCTCGTTCAGCGCCGTTTCCCAGCGATCCAGGCGGGTCATGTCATCACCGATGCTGCGGGACAGGCGGGTCACTGCGTCCGGGCCGCCAATGGCTGCCAGCACCAGATTGCCTGCGGTATTGTCGCTGGTGGCCAGGGTGGCGGCGCAGAGTTCCTCCAGGGTCATTCCCGGTGGACCCACTCTTCCCTCGGTGACGGGCGAATAGTCCACCAGGTCTTCCACAGCAAAGCTCACGACACGGTCCAACCGCTCCAGCCCCGCATCGACCCGCACCAGCAAGGCGCCGCAAGCCAATACCTTGAAGGTGCTGGACAGGGGAAACCGCTCATCGCCCCTGTAGGCGAACCGTTGCCCCGCTGCCAGATCATGAATCGCAACCCCGATGCGGGCGCCCAGCTGCCGTTCCAGATCGATAATGGTGGCCGTGAGCCCGTCCTGTTGCCCGTGAGCGGGAAACACCAACGAACACAATACCAACAGAAGCGCCCAGCGCACCCTAGGCCTTCTTGACGAACTCGGATTTCAGCTTCATGGCCCCCACCCCATCGATCTTGCAATCGATGTTGTGATCCCCCTCCACCAGGCGGATGTTCTTCACCTTGGTCCCCACCTTGACCACTTGCGACGAGCCCTTGACCTTCAGATCCTTGATCACGGTCACGCTGTCGCCGTCGTTCAGCACATTCCCATTGGCGTCTTTCACCTGCAGCCCATCCGCCTCGACCGGCGGACCGGCAACGGACCACTCATGTCCGCACTCGGGGCAGATATACAGACTGCCGTCTTCGTAACTGAAGCTTGAATTGCATTTTGGGCAGTTTGGTACGTCACTCATGGTTGGCGCTCGTTGCAAGGGTTTGGCAATTGGGCACACTGTACATGAAAGCAAGGCAATCCATAACCGGGCAGGGTCAGTCAGCTCATTCTGAACCAAACCTGCGGTGATGCCAAAGAGCCTGAGGTGTCTACTTACTGTGGGTAACTCGGGAACCTAACGCCCGTAAAAATAGAGCTGATCTGCTACCACTTTCGTGGACACATTTTTACGCACAAAGCTTTTCATAAACAAGTGGAGTTTGATACCCCAGCGAGGAGTGTAATCGCTCCTGATTGTAGAAGTTTATGTAACTTACCACGTCTGCCATCGCCTCCAGCTCATTGTCATAGATTCTGCGTTGTACCGCTTCTGTTTTAAAACTGTGGAAGAATGATTCAACAGTCGCATTGTCTATAGGGCTGGCTTTGCGACTCATGCTCTGAATCAGACCGACCTCTTCAATATATTCCCTGAATTCCTGTGCGGCATATTCAATTCCTTGATCGGAGTGGAATAGACACCCGGCCTTTGGTTTGTGTTGATAGAGCGCGGAAGCCAGAGCGCTTTTGGTCAATGCTGCGCCTCGGGTTCGTGCTCCAGACCAGCCAATGACTTTCCTGGTGTATAAATCCATCACCACGGCAAAGAACAGGTAGCCTCGCTTGGTAGTGATATAAGTAAAATCGCCTGCCCAATGGGTTCCCGCTTGATTCGGGTTTCCGGCTTCTGCCAGTTTGTTTCCGGTGCTGGCAAAGTAAGCCTGTCGACCGGGTTGCCAGGAATAGAGACCCTTCGTGGAGGCCTTGATATCCAGTGTTTTCATCAGCCTGGATACCCTTCGAACGCTACAATCAAAGCCTTTCTGACGCAGTGCCTTGTGTAAGCGTCTGGCTCCATAGCAGCGTCGAAAACCTTGATGCAATTCCATCATGGCTTCGCCCAGCTGCCGATCTTGCACTTGCCGGGCTGACTCTTCACGATCCTGCCACGCATAGAATCCACTGCGGGAGACTCCATACAGCCGACACAGGCGCTTTATGGTCATGGCGCCCTGGTTCCTCGAGATTACTTAGTAGACTGCCATCTTTTCTGCTCGAGGAACCGATCGAGCTTTTTTAGCAGTTCAATCTCCTC
Source organism: Pseudomonadota bacterium (assembly GCA_046047495.1). Classification (GTDB taxonomy): domain Bacteria; phylum Pseudomonadota; class Gammaproteobacteria; order Pseudomonadales; family Pseudohongiellaceae; genus NORP240. The sequence continues at coordinate 17,831 of JBJOHV010000065.1, forward strand.
ACGGCTTTCCAACAACTGCTTCTCCAGTTTGGCGATGCGCTTGTTGGCTTTCTCCAATTCATCTTGCTTCTGCCGCAAAGGATCGTTCCTGGACGAACGTCTTTTGGGCGACGGTTCAACTGGCTTCATGTGTTTGTTGGCCCTCAATTCACCATTGCGGAATTCCATCTGCCAACGATATAGCATCACTTCATGAATACCTAGCGATGCAGCAACATCCTTTGCCCTAACCCCAGGGTGATTGGCCAACCTAACGGCCTGTAACTTATATTCCAGCGTATAGCGGTTGTAATGACGACTTCGTGTCTGTCCCATCCTGATACCTCTTTAGTCAACGGAAAGTCCGTCCACTAAAGTGGTAGCAGATCAC
>JBJOHV010000066.1:0-16165 GCA_046047495.1 Pseudomonadota bacterium
GGGGATAGTGGCGGAAAACCAGCCGTGCCCTGTCACGCAGTTCCGGCCAGGCACGGGTGATGAGCGAATACTCCTCGGCGCAGGCCGGACACTGAAAATCCGCATACATGGTCAGAGTGACCGGGTTGTCCGCCACGCCGCGGATGTGGTCGGTCTCGGCAATTTCCACCGGGGAGTAGGTGGGGCCCTGGGTAAACAGGGTGAACAGGGCGATCAGGACGAACACCGGTGCGACCCCGTAAAGACCCACCTTGCTCATGAGCTTGAGGGTGGCATCCTTGCGGGCGGCTGCCTGCAATTTCTCTTCTTTTTTCTGTTGCTGGAGTTCGCGTTTCTTGCTCATGGTCATTTGCTGTCAGTCGGCCAATCGGAGTCGGCATGTTAGCCCAAGGGCCAGGCAGTTCAAAGCATGGCCCGTGGCCATGCTCCCATCAGCAGGTGAGGGGCTCTTTTGCCATGGCGAGACTGGCTGCGGTTTTGGCTGCGGGGTCCTGGCAGGCCATAGCCAGCAGGGTGGGGCTGCGGTCCAGTGCATCGGCCCCAATGGTATCGGCCCGCAGGGCAAGATGGACGAACAGGGGGCGGCCGCGGTCCGTGGGGGCATACCAGTGACCCGCGCCACTGATTTCCGCCGGCAGGCGTTTCATACGCACCGAACCCCGCACGTTGCCGCCGATGGTGAGGATTTCTCCGGCAGTTTCATCCACCTTGACCACTATATCGCAGTGAGTGCGGGCGCCTTCACCCATTTGCTCGCGGCGCTGCGCAATGGACCGGTAGGCCGGGCGGCTGCCCCGGCACAACAGATCACCGGGTACGACCGCAACACTGCCAGGGTCCTGGGCGGTGTAAAGGGCAGCCGGTGCCTGACCATCCCGGGCGCGAATGGCCTGATCGATATAGCTGTGGTGGGCGATGGCCCGCTGGAACTGATCAGTGTCCGCGACGCCGGCCTCACACATGACCCAGGAAATGAACACGGCTGACCAGGCATCCCGCCAGCGGGCGGTGATGCCCTCGCGGTTCCACCGTTCGTTCTGCCGCTGCAACAGCCAGTCGGTATCCGGCGCGGCAGCCCAATAACCGGCAATTGAGGTGGACAGGCGTCCGGCTTCCTCGGGGGTGAAGCTGGGCCAGCGTCGTTCGATGGGCAGGCGCATGAGCTGGGGATCCGCGGGCGCCTGGTCTTCCACGCTGAAACCGAAAAACGCCCATTCCTGGACGGCGGTATTGACGATGCGTTCGCGCAGGCCGCCGAGGGGGCGGCTCTGGCAGCTGCGATTGACGATGCGCAGCTTGCCAGGCTCCCCGCTGACTCGTATCGAGGGCGGTTGCACGTCCAGCTGGGCAGGAGACAGGCGGGGCAGGGGCTGGGTGCTCAGGTTGAGCAGAGGGCCCTGGGCCATGGCCAGGCAGGGAGTCAACAGCAAAGCCGATAGAATCCGAGTGGTGCGGAGAACTCTTGCCATGGTGATCGGTGTGTCCCTGCTGGGCTGACGGTATTGGCGAAAGCCGAAGAGTAATGGAATTCAGGGCTGATTTGAATTCGGGGTTCAGTCCCGGTGGCTTGCCTGCGGTGAGCGACCTAGGAATGAACGACCAGCTGCCCCTATAATCCAGCCCATGAAATCATTGACCGCTTTGACCCTGGGAGTGGGCCGCTGGAACTGGCTGGGTCTGCTGTTGTGCCTGATGTCGTGCCTGCCGGTATGGAGCTGGGCGGCACCCGCCGGCTGGATGCCACTGTTGGAACCTCGGGCCGCCGCCGACATCCTGGCACGATCCCCGGAGGTGCGGGTGATCCAGGTGACGGGCAATTACGGGCGCGCCCATATGCCGGGGGCCCTGGACAGTCCCTATGCCCTGTGGCGCGGACCCCAGGACAATCCCGGCGCCCTGCCTGACCTGGTGAGCTTCACCGCCCTGCTGCAGGGCCTGGGTATCGATGCCGTAACTCCCGTGCTGGTGGTCCATGAGGGTGCCAACCCTGCGGACATGGGAGCCGCGACTCGTGTGTACTGGACCTTGAAGAGCCTGGGGGTGCGGGACCTGGCGGTGCTCAATGGCGGATTGGACGCCTGGCGTGCCGCCGGTCTGCCGGTCAGCAACGAGCCGGTTCGGGTGTTGCCATCCACCTATGTACCCGCCTGGCGGGGCGACTGGCGGGTCAGCACCGCCGACGTGGAGCAGCTGGTGGCCGCCGGAGGGGCCCGGCTGATCGATGCCCGCCCGCCGAGTTTTTTCCGTGGCTTCCGTGCCACGGTGGGCAAACCGGGAACCATCCGCGGTGCCGGCAATCTCACCTACGAATCCTGGTTTGCCGGAGACCGCTTGAAACCTGTGGATGAGCTGGCAGCCTTGCATCTGTCCTATGGCGTGCCGGCGGCACCGGTGACCGTGTCATTCTGCAACACCGGTCACTGGGCCTCCATCAACTGGTTCGTGATGAGCGAATTACTGGCCGTGCCCAATACCCGCCTGTATGCGGAAAGCGTGGCGGAATGGAGTCAGGCAGAGCGACCCATGGACAACCAGCCCAACAGGGGCCGGGTGTACCGCGAGCTCACTTCCCAATGGCTCAAAGGTTTGTTCGACGAGGAGCCATGTCCCACCTGCTGAAGCTGTGGATTGTGCGCCTGGGCCTGCTGGGTCTGGCCGGCCTGCTGGTGCTGACCACGTTCAATCTGGCGGGGCCCCGCTCCGCGTTTTTGCTGTGTGTGGGACTGTGCTTTGGCATGATCCTGGAAGGCTTTCGCTTTGGTTTTGCCGGACCCTGGCGGGCCATGCTGGCGGAACGGGATGGCCGGGGCCTGCTCACCCAGTTTCTGGCCATCGGCCTCACGGCTCTGGTGGCGTTTCCCCTGCTGGCGGCCAATCCCGATGAGCTGACCGGCGCCTATGCCCCGGTGGGGATCGCCATGCTGGGCGGAGCCTTTGTATTCGGCGCCGCCATGCAATTGGTGGCAGGCTGCGGCTCAGGAACCCTGGTGAATGCCGGCAGCGGCAACCTCATCGGCTTGCTTGCCCTGATTGGCTTCATCGGGGGTAGCTTCCTCGGCTCCCTGCACCTGGCCTGGTGGACCGAACTCGGCACCCTGCCATTGCTGACCCTGCAGGGGATGTTTGGTGCCGGTGGCGGGCTTGCGGTCACCTTGCTGGGACTGGCTGCCCTGGCCCTGGTGACCGCGGGCCGCGCCGCGCCGGGTAAACGCCTGCCTCCGCCCCGACTGTTGATCGCCGCCGTGCTGCTGGCCGTGGTGGCCACTCTCAATCTGGTCATTGCCGGCCAACCCTGGGGCGTGGTGTATGGGCTGGGTTTGTGGGGCGCCAAGCTGGCCCAATTCGGCGGCATGGACGTGGCTGCCACCGGCTTCTGGGCCACCGCGGCCCATGGCGAACGCCTGCAACAGAGTGTCCTGACCGATGTGACCTCGCTGACCAATTTTGGCTTGATCCTCGGTGCATTTCTGGTGATGCGCTGGCGCCGGGTCACCGCGGCCCAGACTGCCAACCTCAGTCTTCAGAGTTGGGGGGTGATCCTGCTGGCGGGTCTGGTATTGGGCTACAGTGCCCGCATTGCATTCGGCTGCAACGTGGGGGCGTTCTTCAGCGGGGTTGCCACCGGCAGTCTGCATGGCTGGGTGTGGTTTCTGGCAGCTTTTGCCGGCTCCGCGCTGGGTCTGCGCTTGAGAGGGCTGTGGCTCAAACCTGCAATGGTTCCGGCACCGGTGGTGGTCCTGTGAGCCGGCTGCCGGGTCTGCCTGGCAGGACCGCAGTGGGCATGGTGGCTGTTACCCTGCTGCTGGTCATGACGGCTGTGGATTTGCTGCGATCGGCTCCTATCGATCCCTATCTGGCACCCTGGCCCGTGGCTCTCGGTTCCGGGCAGGTGCCGGAAGGGGCTCACTGCACGAACGTGTCGGCACTGCAGGAATCAAACCACTAGACTGCCACCCACGGCGTAAATCACCACCGCATAGGCAATCTTGCAGCCGATATGAATGGCCTGGTCGGTGTCGATGCCGATCCTTCCCTCGCACTTGCAGTAATCGGTGACCCAGTGGATGACTGTCTCTACGCAACCCAGTGTCAGGCTGTTGGTAACGAGATAGACGATACCGCCATGCACCAGGGCATGGGCTGTCATCCAGTAATACCAATGGGGAAACAGGCTGTGTTCCTTGTCATGGATTTTGTCATTGCGGTTTTTCCCGTAGCCCATGGCCTCGGGCTGCAGGACAAAATCCCCGAGAGCGTGACCGAAGACGAGCAGGAACAGGTTTTCAACAAAGGGCATAGGGTTATCCGAAGATCAGAGTAACGACCCTGATCATATGCAGGATTAAATCCAACCGGGGCATTGTAGTATCAATTCTGTTAGGGGCGTCACAGGAACGCAGGAAGTTGCCCCCATTTTTCCCCAAACCTCTGAGGAATTCCCCCTAACCTGTTGATAAATAGTGATTTGTAGAAAAAACCTACACTGGCAAAAAGTGCCAGTAAGAGACACAAACTGTTGCCAAGTGACGGTACCTGACGGGGGGTTACGGTGCCTGCTGGCAAATCATCAGACAACTCAGGAACTGGAAACGTCCATGGGTCAAGCTGACCTCAGTGTGCGTCGTCGTCGGGTGATTCTATGTGAATAACGGTGGATACAAGGCGGCCGCGGAACAGGCGGGTGGTGATGCGACTCCCCAGGACCACGTCGTCACTGTTATGCAGGACTTCACCCTGGGGGCCATAACTGATGCTGTAACCGCGATCCAGGGTGTGCAGGGGGCTGACGTTATGGAGGTGTCGCGCCAGTTGGGTGACCCGGTTACGCTGTTCTTTCAGTACCGTTCCCATGGCCTGTCGCAGTCGCTCACTGACCGATTGCTGTCGCGCCTGCAGATGGCGGATGCGTTGCCGCGGTGATACAGCCAGCAGGCTACGGCCCAGTTGTTGCATCAGGGCCTGTCGTCGGATGAGGCTGGTTTTCATGATGCGGCGCAACCGCATTTCAAGCAGGTCCAGATGTTGGCTGTGATCCTGCAGGCGACGCCCGGGATGCTTGAGGCGGTGCCGGGTCCATGCCAGGGACTGACGGGCCTGATGCAGCCTGCGCCTGATCTGATTCAGCAATTGCTGACGGCAACCCCGCAATCTTTGTGCTATGTCCAGCTGGTCCGGGCTCATCAGTTCAGCCGCCGCAGTAGGAGTGGGGGCGCGCAGATCCGCCACGAAATCGGCGATGGAAAAATCCACTTCATGGCCCACAGCACACACCACAGGCAGTTCACTGGCAAACACCGCCCGGGCCACCCCCTCGTCGTTGAATGCCTGCAGGTCTTCCAGTGAGCCGCCGCCCCGGGCCAGGATCAGGGCTTCGATGCCAAGACTGGTGGCTAGGGTATTGGCCAGTTCCAGGGCGCGCCGGATTTGCGCCGGTGCGTCACTGCCTTGTACGGCGACGGGAAAAATCGTGACACGGGTGGCGGGAAACCGCCGCCGGAATACGGTGAGGATGTCCCGGATCACAGCCCCGGTAGGGGAAGTGATGACGCCGATATGCCGGTAGTGAGTGGCGATGGGACGTTTGTGGCCGGCATCGAACAGCCCTTCCTCCTGAAGACTGGCCTTCAGCTGTTCGAAGGCCCGACGCAGGGCGCCGGCGCCGGCTTCCTCCATGTCCTCAGCGATCAATTGGTAATCGCCGCGGCCCTCATAGAGGCTGAGCTTGCCCCGTACGATAACCTGCATGCCGTTGCGGGGCTGGAAACGCAGACGCAGATTGCGGTTGCGGAACATGGCACAACGCAGCTGGGCGCTGCCGTCCTTGAGGGTCAGGTACCAGTGACCGGAGGACGGGGTGGACAGATTGGAAATTTCCCCTTCCACCAACACCGAGGGGAAGTGACCTTCCAGCAGGGCGCGCGCCATGCGATTGAGTCTGCTCACCGACAGCACGGCGGAGCCGCTTACCGCTGCCTGCAGTTCGGATCTGAAATCGGTATCCATCATGGTGCCATGGTAACCCAGACAGGGATTGCGTATAAGTTGGTGATTCACGAGGGTGTGCTGACGGTGACGGCGGCGGTGAAAAGCGTTTTTTTTATGGGGCGATTCGCCGTATGCTCGGCAGGCGCTGGGCACTACGTCCTGACGAAAAAATCCCGAAGACCAACGAATCAAACAACAAGAGGTGAACCCTATGAGATCCCTGAGCTTCGCTCTCATCGCAATATTGGCCCTGGCGGGCGGCAACGCGCTGGCACTGGATATCGCCGCGCTGAACGCCACCCTGGCCAGCGCCCCGGGCCGTCCGGCTGCCGACCAGGACACCGACCGGCAACGCAAGCCGGCCGAAGTGATGGACTTCTTCGGTATCGAACCGGGCATGACAGTCATCGATCTGATCGCCGCAGCCGGCTATACCACCGAAGTGCTGGCCCACGCCGTCGGCCCCCGGGGCAAGGTGTACATGCAGAATTCCCCGGCGTCCCTGACCGGTGAGCGTGGTGAGCGCACCGCCGCCGCCATCGATGCCCGTCTGGCGGGCAATCGCCTGCCCAATGTGGAGCGTTTGAATGCGGAGGTGAGCGCCCTGGGATTACCGGACGACTCCCTGGATGCGGCGGTGATTTCTCTGGAGTTCCATGAGCTGTACCGCTCCAGCAATCCCAATGCCGTGGCGGAGTTTCTGGCGGAGATGCGCAGGGTTTTGAAGCCGGGTGGCATACTCGGTGTGATCGATCACGCCGGCCATCCCATGTATGACAACGGTCAGCTGCACCGCGCCCAGGAGGTCAATGTGGTGCGGGACGCCCAGGCAGCCGGTTTTGTGGTACAGGCCAGCAGCCGCCTGCTGCGCAATCCCAATGACGACCGCAGCAAGGGGGTGTTTGATGCCAGCCTGCGGGGCGACACTGACCGGTTCGTGTTGCGGATGGTGACTCACCGCTGAGCAGTGGACATTGCGAACTCCAGGGCGCTTTTTCGTGCCGCCCTGGAGTTTTAAACCTGGAGGCAGGTGCCTCCTTTCGATTCGAAGCGGGGAGGTTATTCCCCGGACTACCTACTCACCGACCCGTGATTGATCCTGGGTCTGCATGAACAATTCCTTGTTCCGCGGGGTGCCGTCGGCATCAAATGCCGCCACTTCCACCCGCTTGCCGGCGGGCCCGAAGGGGAAGGTCAGTTTGACAAAAGTCTGGGTGCCCCCGCTGGTCACCGACCCCGCGGTGATGGCGAAGTTTTTGGACACCCCGATGGCGCTCCATTCACAGGCACCTTCGCCCGAGGATTCCAGCATGTACATCTGGTCGCCATATTTCGGTTCGTCACCCAGGCTGGTGATGGTCAGCTGACAGGCACCGCGTCCATTATCGCCGCTGGCGGAGAAATACACGCCATCGATCAGGGAGTCGGCGGTCGCGATGGGTGATGCCAGGGCCAGCAGGGTGCAGGTCAGGGGAAGTGTTCTTTTCATGGTGTACCTCCACAATGGATGGTTATGGAATCCGATGTTCCATAACCGGCCATTGTAGGGAGGGTAGACCTGCCGGACTTGACTTACATCAATGTCTCAGTTGGGGCGGGGACGGAAGGCCAGTAGCACATTGCCGGGTGTCTGACTGAACTGGCCGTAGCCGGAACCGATGAACACCATGCCGCCCCCGGCGGCAATGGAGTGGGCGTCGATGGAGCCACCCTTGCCGGGCACACCGTTGGCCGTCTCGAAGTCCACCGCGGTGTCGTACTGGAACAACAACTCGCCAGTCTCGCTGTTGAAGATGAACAGCCGGCCATCCAGTCCTGCTGTGATCACAGCGCCATCCACCGACAACGGTGTGGCCGAGAAACCGTAGCGCCCCTGGCATCCATTGACCCGCTGTGCCCGTTCACCTGCGCAATCCGGTTGCACTTCATAGGACCAGCTGGGTTCACCGGTACCGACAAAGAAGGTATAGAGGCCGGAACGGCTGCGGGAGCCGGGACCCATGACAGGGTCACTGATGGCATGAAAGGCACGGCGATAGTCGGTGGCGATGCCCCAGTGATTGCCGCCCAGGGCCGTGCCGTCACCCACCCGCTGGTTCCAGATAACGGCACCTGTATCCGGGTCCACGGCCCACAGGTCGCCGGATTTTTGACCGGCCAGTAACAGTTCGCGGCCATTGTCGTTCACCAGGATGGCCGGGCTGCCGAAGTCATAATCCACGGAATTGGTGCCCTCGAGGAGTACGCAGTTGGGGCCTGGATTGGCGGGGTTGGCGCAGGCGTAGTTCCACATGTCGTTGGCCAGTGCCTGGAATACCCATTTCTCCTCGCCGGTTGCCAGGTCGATGGCGATGATGGCATCACTGGTGCCAGTGGTGGGGTGAGACGTATTTTCACCCGTGGTGACGTACACCTGACCCCGTTTTGCATCCACGGTCGGGGTGGACCAGATGGGCGCACCGGAAGGCCCTTTCAGTTTCACACCCAGTGAACTTACCATGCCGTTGTAGTCGGCCGCCGGCATGGTGTGGTATTCCCACAGCTTGTCGCCACTGGCAGCATCCAGGGCCGTGACGGCTCCGTGGTTTTCACAACACTCGTAACGTGGATTGCCGCCGGCGAGTACACCGGAGCCGGATATGGGCACGATGATCATGTTCTCATGAATGACCGGTGAACCGGTCAGCATGCCCTGGTTGTTGGAGGCCTGACCGCTCTTTACCCACAGGGCTTCACCACTGGCCGCATCCACCGCGTGAACAAGTCCGGTGATGTCGCCGAATACAAGGGTGCCTTTGCCGTTGATGAGTCCATAGGCGAGGGAGGAACGCAACGGGGTGGCGGAACTGTAGACCCATTTGGCGCAGCCGGAGGCGGTATCCAGAGCCAGGACTTTCTGGGCATCCGTGGCGGCATAGAATATCGTGTCACCGATGATCACCGGCGAGGCCCTCAGGCCACTGGTGCCGGGAAAGCCCACTGCCCAGGCCAGTTCCAGCCTTCCCATGTCGGACGTCGTGAGACCGGCCGCCTCCGCCGTCAGATGGCGGGAGTTGTTAGCATCGACTCCGAAGCGCAGCAAGGAAGGCTGGCCGGCAAGGTCCACGGTTCGTGCGTCGGCTGCACACATCATGGCAGCCACCCAGGCATCGGTGCCGTTGGCATCCGCCAGATAAGCCACCACCTGCTCACGCTGCTGTTCTGTCAAGGCGCTGCCCTGGGCCGCCATGAGGCCTTCCGTCAGCGCATAGTTGAGGGCCGTGGCATTCATCATACGCAGGGTGGCGAAGGCGTGGGCCCGGGGGAATTCCGGATTGCCGTGGCAGGTGGCGCAATTTTGTTCGTAAACCGGGCGGCCGGGGTGATCGGGATCTCCCGCGGCCGGCTGCTGTGCCTGGGAGGCGGCAGGCACGGCCAGCAGACCGAGTGCCGCGACGGTGAAAAAAATCGCGAAAGCCACGGCATTGGCGAGTTTCGGTTGAACAGGCAGTCTGAGAAGCATAAAGAAACCCTGTGCAGCTAGGTTGGTATGATGGAAGGGAACATACCCCAAGGTCCCGGTGATTGCCATGGCAAAGCGGTGGATTCCTGCGTCCAGCCGCCGGAATCCGGGCGTCTGGACCGCACCAATCAATTGCATTGTATGAGCAAGAAGTGTACCTTTTGCCGCTAACCAGTCTGCTGTCGGTTGCAAACCTCGACGAGAATTCAAACGGCGGAGAATAACAATGAAAAAAGTCCTACGGGTTGGTGTCTGCTCTGCATTACTGGCGCTGATGTCCATGAGTGCCAATGCCGTCGACAGGGTGGGAGATTTCGCCCTGCTTGACCACAACGGCTACTTCCATCACATGGCGTGGTATGACGATCACCAGGTGATCGCACTGCTGGTGCAGGCCACCGGCAGTCTGGCCAGCCGCAATGCCCTGCCCGACTATGCGGCGCTGCAGGCCCGCTACGCCGATCAAGGCGTGCAATTCTTTCTCATCAATCCCATGGGCCTGAAGGATCGTGACAGTGTGCGCGAGGAGTTGGCGCAGCTGGGAATCGATATGCCGGTGTTGATGGATGATGCGCAGATCGTCTCGGCGGCTCTGGGAATCGACACCACCGGTGAGGTGTTCCTGTTCGATCCGAAGAAGTTCACCGTGGAGTTCCGCGGGCCCCTGGGCGCCGGTCTGGAACAGGCATTGCAGGAAATCCTGGCCGGTAAGCCGGTCAGCACCTCCCGCCTCGCGGTGGCAGGTGAGCCGGTGGCCTACCCCTATCAGACTGCCGCCGTGTCCTATGAAAAAGACATAGCCCCGCTTATTGCCGACAATTGCGCCACCTGCCATCGGGATGGCGGTGTGGCTCCCTTCGCCATGGACAGCCATACCATGGTGCAGGGCTGGTCTCCCATGATCCGTGAGGTGGTGATGACCAAGCGCATGCCGCCTGCCCAGGTGGATCCCCATATTGGCAATTTCAAAAACGCCATGAACCTGCAGGACAGCGAAGTGCAGAAGTTGATCACCTGGATCGATGCCGGTTCACCCAAGGACGGCGCAACGGATCCCCTGGCTCAGCTGAGCTGGCCGGAATCCGAATGGGCCTTTGGGGAGCCTGACTACATCATCAATGTGCCGACCCAGCAAATCCCGGCGACTGGCGTAATTGATTATATTCGCATCAATGTGCCCATCGACATCGAGGAGGACAAATGGGTCCGTGCCTCCCAGTACATTGCCGGTGACCGCTCCGTGCTGCACCACACGGTGCATGACCTGATCGGGCCGGATGGCGTGCGCAACAGCCCTCTGAATACTGCCAGCATCACGGCCTATGTGCCGGGTGGTGAGCCCCGCATGGAACTGCCCAATACCGGCGGCATCCTGCGCAAAGGCAGCCAGATCGCCCTCAATATCCACTACACCACCAATGGCAAGGAGACCACGGATTCCAGCCGCATCGGCCTGTGGTTCTATCCCGATGACCAGATTCCGACCGAGCGCATGTCCGGTCAGTGTGCCTGTATCTTTACTGCGGAGTGGACCGATATTCCTGCCTACCATCCCAACTTCGAACAGACCAAGAGTATCGTGATTCCCAAGGATGCCTATCTCCATGGCCACTATGCCCACATGCATTTCCGTGGCAAGTACATGCGCTTCTATGCGGATTATCCCGATGGCAGCCGCGAGGAGCTGATCAATATTGCCAACTTCAGCTACAACTGGCAGTTGAACTATGAATACACGGAACCGAAGTTTGTTCCCGCCGGTACCCGTATCACCGCCGTGGGAGCCTTCGACAACTCACCCCAGAACCCCGCCAATCCCGATCCATCGATCGATATCAGCTGGGGCGAGCAGAGCTGGGATGAGATGTTCTTCGGATCCTCCCGCTGGAAGTACGTGGATCAGGGCGGCGAAGATTGACATTGCCGCTCTCGTCAAAAAAGGCAGATCACTGATCTGCCTTTTTTTTGAGCGGAAGCACGTGATAGGCTGCCCCATCCAATCGAGGGGGAGAGCCAGCCTGTGAGTAAACCATTCGTCAGTCGCTTGCACTTTTTCCTGCTGCTTAGCCTGTTGGCCAGCACCTTTTCCCACGCACAGAATCCTGGATCATCAAGGAGTGACGCCGTGACCGACCCATCCCCAATTCCCGGCGTCAGTTTTCGCTTCGTTGAGAACAACGGCATCCGTATGCGGATTGCCGAAATGGGGGACAGCGGCCCACTGGTGATCCTCGCCCATGGCTGGCCTGAATCCTGGTATTCCTGGCGCCATCAGATCGTTGCTCTGGCGGAGGCCGGATACCGGGTCGTGGTGCCTGACATGCGCGGCTATGGTCAGACCGATGCCCCGGCGGCGGTGGAGGACTATGACATCCGGCATCTGACGGCTGACATGGTGGGGCTGGTGGATGCCTACGATGAGCAACAGGCCATCATCATGGGGCATGACTGGGGAGCCATCGTGGCATGGCACGCGGTGCTGCTGTACCCAGAGCGCTTTTCCGCCCTGGTGGCCATGAGCGTTCCCTATGGGGGGCGCCCGCAGCAATCACCGCTGGAATCCTGGCGGCAGCGCTTTGGCGATAATTTCTACTACATCCTCTATCACCAGGAGCCCGGCGTGGCGGAGGCGGAGTACGATGCAGATCCCCGCGGACTGCTCAGTCGCCTGTACCTCTCACCTTCCTCGCCCCGGGCACCGGCGCAGATCACGGATCCCAGGCGGTCTGCCGGTGGCTGGATTCCCCGCCTGGGCGCACCGCTCGGCTTGCCGGACTGGTTGACCGCAGCCGATCTGGATTACTACGTCAGTCAGTTTCAACAGGCGGGTTTTCGCGGCGGCGTCAATTACTACCGCAATTTTCACCGCAACTGGGAAATCACACCCCAGCTGGCTACCGCCCGGGTCTCGGTGCCGACCTTGTTCATCGCCGGTGAGCGGGACGTGGTCATTGCCGGTGCCAGTCAGGATCAGCTCACTGCCAGCATGGGCCGGGTGGTGGATGATTTGCGTGGCGTCTTACTCCTGCCGGAGGCCGGGCACTGGATCCAGCAGGAGCTGCCGCAGCAGACCAACGCCGCTATTCTGGAATTCCTGGGTGGACTCTAGTCGGCGACGGGAGATATCGCATGGACCCTAGCTGTTTTGATCTGTCCATCGAGGACCGGATCGCCCACATCGTGCTGAACAGGCCCCACAAGCGCAACAGCATGATCCCGGCGTTCTGGGACGAGCTGCCGGGCATCGTGCGTGATATCGACAGTAGAGCACAGGCCCGGGTCATCGTGATTTCCTCCACCGGGCCCCATTTTTCGTCAGGTCTCGATACCTCGGTGTTCGGCAGTGATGCGGCGTTGACGGCGACAGAAGACAGCCCGTCCACCCTGGGTCGCCAGCGGGCAGCCCGCCTCATCGACACGATCAAGACCATGCAGGCGGCATTCACCTGTCTGGAAGACTGTCGCTTGCCGGTATTGGCTGCCATCCAGGGCGGGGCCATCGGCGGCGCGGTGGACATGATCACGGCCTGTGACCTGCGCTATATGACGGCGGATGCCTTTCTGTCGATCCATGAAATCAATATCGGCATGACTGCCGACGTGGGGACTTTTCCGCGTCTGGTGAAACTGCTACCGGAGGGCATCGTCAAGGAGCTGGCCTTTACCGGTCGACGCATGACGGCGGAGGAAGCCCGGGCCATGGGGCTGGTCAATCGGGTATTCCCCAGTCAAGAGGAGATGCTGAAAGGTGTGATGGAAATCGCCGCGGAAATCGCCGGCAAGGCGCCACTGGCGATCTATGGCAGCAAGCGCATCATCAATTATTCACGGGATCATGGTACAGCGGATGCCCTGGACTATATCGCCACATGGAATGCAGGAATGCTGCAGCGCGAGGAAATACAGGAAGCCTTCGCAGCCGGGGCGGAGCAGCGTGCGCCGCAGTTTGTGGACCTGCCGCCCTTGCGGGGCAAGATCAGCGAGTAAATCAAACAAAAAAAACAGGAAGCCGGGGCTTCCTGTTTTTTTGGTGCGGATGGCGGCTCAGAACTGCCAAAGAGCCCGCACGTACAGGCGTCGCCCACGGCCATCGAACACGCTGGCGTCGTAGTTGAGGCTGCTGGTTTCCTTGTAGGGAAGCTCGGCATCGAATACATCCAGGGCACCCACGGTGAACACCGTGCTGCCCAGGTTGCTGTTGGCCCAATTGTGGGAGAAGCGGTATTGAAGATCCACGCTGGTGTACGCGTCAATCTTGTCACTGAGCAGGCTTTGCACCAACGGGTTGGAGACGGGATATAACAGATTGGCCCTGATATCAGTGTAGGACCCGATATAGCGGGTGATGGCGGTCACGCTGTGATTACCGCGGGACCAGTTCAAGGTGGCATGAGCCTTATGATCCGGGAGTGACCGTACCAAACTGCCATCGCCTGTGGTGCCTGCCGCATCATAGATGCCGATATCCAACAGGCCATTGACCAGGCCGGGTACATTGGCAAGTGTGTACTGGTTTACGAAGGTGTAATCCATGCTCGCGCTGAAACGTCCCCAATCGTTGTCCCAACGATAGCCCGTCTTGAAATCAAACCCGTCCGCAGTGATCTCTCCGGCATTGATGGCACCAAGACGCAGCTGGATCACATTGCGGTTGGGATTGGGCAGACTCTCTTCAACGCCTGCCACCTGGTACTTGCGGGGATCCACAACGCAGTTGAGTCGCTCGGCGGAATCGGCACCGAATTGACTCGCCAGTGCCGTCGGATCACAGGGAATGTACAGTTCAGGTGAGGTCGTGGCATCGAGGCTGGAATTCAGAATGTAGTTGGCCGGGTTGCCAACCACGGCGTTGAACGCCTCCAGCTGCCGCAGAATGGCACCACTGCCGGATTCCGGCAATACACGGTCGCGCACCTCGAAGCGCCAGAAATCCGCCTGCATGCTGAATCCGTCCAGGCGACCACCCGGGGTCCACATGAAGCCCATGCTGTAAGTGTCGGCATACTCATTGCCGACATCGGGAGCCGGGGCACCCAGGGTGTAGGATGAAGTCAGCACGCTGTTTTCAAGGGTTGGCGGCAACAAACCGGCCCGCACACCCTGAAGTTCCAGAGGATCCATGAAGGACGTGCTGGACGCGTCCAGTCCATCGCCGATGATGCCTGGATTCGGCGCACGGAACGATTGGGACCAGGACGAGCGCAACAACAGGGAATCTATGGGGCGCCAGCTGAAAGCCACCTTGGGAGAGATTTCATCTCCAATACCGCCGCCGTAGTCCTCCCAGCGCAACGCCCACTGACTCTCCACGTTATTCCAAAAGGGCAGAGAGAATTCAGCGAACAGCGCATCGGTATCCTGATCCAGATCATAGCTGCTGGTACAGGAGGAGCAACTCAGGTTGTTGTCAATCCAGCCTCGCTCTGACGGCACGCCGTTGGAGAACGCCAGGATCGCGTTTTCAGTGCCCTTGCTCAGCGGTGAGCCGATGGATCTGGCATTTCGATCCCGCTTCTGGGCACCGACCGCAAAAGCCGCCATACCACCACGCATATCGAACAGCTCGCCGGTGAGGGTCACGTCCAGCACACCCAGTTTGTTGCGACGGTCATCGTTCAGGTGCGCCTCTGACAACCAATCCAGCAACTCCGGTGAGTTGGCCACATTGGGATTGGTCAGTGAGGTCAGCAACGGGTTGTAGAACATGCATCCACCCTGGCCGTGGTTGTTGCTAGTCAGAGCATAGGAAATAGGTTCATAGGGCTGAACGAAGAACCCCTCAAACACGAAACGGAACAGCGTGCCGTAACTGGTCCAGCCATTGGGGCCGGCCTGACCCATGAAATCGAAATCCGGACGGCCATTGGGCACGCAGTCCGGACCACCCAGTCCGACAGACGCCATGTGCGAGCGATAACGGTCGAATTCCCGTATGCGCCGTTCGGAGCTGGAGCTGCCTGCCGAATAACTGACATCCCAGTCAAATTCCCGGTCGCCCACTTCCAGCCTGCCCTTGAAACCCAGCTGGGCACTCATGGTTTGCGCGGTGTTAAGGTCATCATTGCCACCCGGTCGGGTTACACCGAAATGAAGCAGGGAACGGTAAAGGGTGTTGGGGCCGCCGTTAATCGTGTCCGCCGGATTGTTGGTGATCACCGGCAGAGGATTGCCGAACAGCGGTGCATAGTGGCCCAGTTCCAGCACCTGGCCGCGGGGCAGGCTGTAGGCTCCGGGCGAGGGCAGGAATGTGCTGGCGAAAGAACGGCCGTAGCCACTGCCACTGCGGATGGTCTCCTGTTCCGAACTCTGGAAGAAGGAATAGAACTCGGTGCCATCCTCGAAGGTATGATTGAAGGCGCCTGAGATGCTGTTGCGCTCCATTTCATAGGCCATGGAACCCCATGCCGATTCGTCCACGACGCAGGCACCACTGCGGGCGCCCAGCCGGGCGCGCTGACTGGGGTGATCCCCCAGCACGAAGAAGGGATTGCCGCTGGCATCGGTAAGACCGCTGGTGCACAAGGGGTCGGTATAGATGGTGGCTGTGCGGGTGGGGTCTTCCGCCAGGTTCTTGCTGCGCAGGTCGGTATTCAAATAAGCGGTATTCAGCCGGGCGCCGAAAGCCGACGATGCGGCAAACGTGCTTGGCGCACTGACATTTCCGGTGATCAGGGTGTT
>JBJOHV010000067.1:0-30463 GCA_046047495.1 Pseudomonadota bacterium
CGCGGTCGCCGAATTGACGCGGGCGATTCATGGGCACGGTGGATGAAAAATTCCAGACACCCTGCAGGTCCGGGTGGCCCCACTCGGTGCGGGGCGCGCTGTAGTCGCCGCCCGTCTGGGCCGTCAGCAGGCCGGAATACGTGGCGCCGCACAACAGGCTCAGCACGATCAAGGATTTTACTTTCATGACATCCCCCCTAAGGATTGCATAAGTGCGGGGATTATAGCAGGACGGTGGCCAATTCCCATGGCTTTGTCGGTGGGAAGGGGTTTGACTACGCCGGGTGTGCAAGGTCTAATTGCCGGCAACGCACCAAACCCGCCTGAGACTTCATGACCCAGAATGCCACATTACTGCTCGTAGAGGACGATGAGAGAGCCCGCTACGACCTGCAGGTGATTTTCAATTTTCTGGGAGAGAACGTCATCGCCACAACGTCTGACCGTTGGCGCAGCAAGGTGGACGGGGATGCCTCCCTGCGTCACGGAATCAAGGTTGCAATCGTCGGTGCCGACACCCAGCTCGACCGTATCGATTTGCTGCGGGAGATTCATCGCTGGGATGGGGGCCTGCCTTTCATGCTGCTGGGTCGCCCCGATCTGGCGGGTCTGCCCGATGAAGGGCTGCGGCAGAACATCATTGCGCGCCTGCCTTATCCACTCAGTTACCAGCCGTTGCTCGATGCGCTGCACAAGGCACAGGTGTTTCGCGAGCATTATCACCGGGTCCGTGATCTGGGAGGTGTGCGGGACTACAACATGTTCCGCAGTCTGGTCGGCCAGAGTGCGCAGATACAGCGTATCCGGCAAATGATGGGGCAGGTGGCCGCCAAGGAGGTCACCGTACTGATCACCGGGGAATCGGGAACCGGCAAGGAGGTGGTGGCCAGAAACCTGCACCTCAACTCATCCCGCGCCGACAAGCCCTTTATTCCCATCAACTGCGGCGCCATACCCAGAGAACTGCTGGAGAGTGAATTATTCGGGCACGAGAAAGGTGCCTTTACCGGCGCCGTGGTGGCCCGGGCCGGCCGCTTCGAGCTGGCGGATGGCGGCACACTGTTCCTCGACGAGATCGGCGACATGCCGCTGCCCATGCAGGTGAAACTGCTGCGGGTGCTGCAGGAGCGCAGCTTCGAGCGGGTGGGGGGTGTCAAGACGCTGCAGACCGATGTGCGCATCCTGGCGGCAACCCATCGGGATCTGGAAGCCCTGATCGAGACCGGCGAATTTCGCCAGGATCTGTATTACCGCATCAATGTGTTTCCCATCGAGATGCCGTCCCTGCGGGAACGTCCCGAGGACATCCCCCTGCTGTTGAACGAATTGATCTCCATCATGGAAGCGGAAAAGCGCGGATCGGTACGCTTCAATTCCAGCGCCATTGGGGCCCTGTGCCGCTATGACTGGCCGGGCAATGTGCGGGAGCTGGCCAATCTGGTGGAGCGCATGGCTATCCTGCATCCCAACGGCATCATCGGCATCAATGACCTTCCGCGCAAGTTTCAGGCCGCTGACCCCGGCAGTGATCGGCAAAGTCAGGACAGCCCCTCGAGCGCAAGTGCCCCGCCGGCAACCGACCCCGGGTCCTCCGCGGTATTGCCGCTGGACGGTCTGGATCTGAAGGAATACCTGGCCAATCTGGAAAAGAATCTGATCGAACAGGCTCTGGACGACAGTGCCGGCGTGGTGGCAAGGGCGGCGGATCGACTCAACATCCGCCGTACCACTCTGGTGGAAAAGATCCGCAAGTATTCGCTGCAGAGAAATTCCACAGACTCCGAGGATCAGCAGCTTGATGCCGATACAGACGCTGATCCGCCGGCTGCAGATCAGGCCGCCAGCGGCTGACGGTTCAGGGCAGGGGAGTCACCGGCTGACCATCCACGGTCGCCGTTTCCAGCAGCAGTTCCGTCTCGGTTCCGTTGCCGCTGACCTGGACCAGTCTGGCCAGCAGCATGGACCAGTCGGTGGCGAGCCAGAAGCTGGTGCGGCGGGTGGCATCCGGTTCGCGAATGCGGTCCACCCGCAGGGTGTTGAGCCGGCCCAGGGGAGTCTCGATGACTTCCGCTCCGATGACCCGGTACAGCTGGGTTTCTATCTGTTCGTTATCCACCACGTCGACCGTCATTTCCGTCCTGTCGCCGGCCACCAGCTGAGCAGCCAGCAGGGCCTGGAAGCTCAATTTATCCTGCACGCCCGGGTGCAGTGGCAGTTCCCAGAGATTTTCGTCCTCGCGGCTCTCGGCCATTGCCGTGTTCCAGTCGAAGCTTACCGTCTCCAGGCGGCCGCCCAGACCGGTTTGCTCGTAGACATAGTCCACAGGTATCGGGACATCAGCCTCCCAGCGGAAGGTGCTGGTTTCTTCCGCCCGTCCCAGGCGTGCGCCCAGCACCCGCAGTTCCAGCACATTGGTCAACTGGAATTGCTGGTCGGCGGACTGCCGCAGTGATCGTTCGGCTTTGGCCGACAGGCCTCTTGAGGTGGCATGGTAGCCGGCCTCGAAACTGACCGGTGGCTGGGCGAGGGCCGGCACGCCCCACAGCAGGGCGGCACTCAGTCCCATGGAAAGTGTTAGACGTGAGCCGATCATTCAAGCTCCACACCGGTTGGTGGCAAGGGCTCATCGTCCAGCCAGGCCTGGTTGTCCCGCATGGCCAGCCGGCCGGCGGCGAACCAGGACACCACATGGGGATAGATCAGATGTTCCTTGTGGTGCACTTTCTGCGCCAGGGATTGGGCCGTGTCGTCCGTTGCCACGTCCACCCGAGCGTGGGCGATCAGGGGGCCGCCGTCCAGGTCCTCGGTGACGAAATGCACCGAGACACCGTGCTCCTGATCGCCGGCATCCAGCACCCGCTGGTGGGTATTGATGCCGGGGTAGCTGGGCAGCAGGGAGGGATGGATGTTGAGGATGCGCCCTTGATAGTGGCGCACGAAGGCCGGACCCAGGATGCGCATGAAGCCGGCCAGCACGATCAGGTCAGGATGGAAGCCGTCGATTTGGGCTTGCAGGGCCTGATCGAACTGCAGCCGATTTTCATAATCCCGATGATTCACCACCAGGGCCGGAATGCCGTCGCGCCGGGCCCGCTCCAGGCCGTAGGCATCCGGGTTGTTGCTGATCACGGCACTGATCTTGAAATTGGCGGCCACACTGGCATCGATGAGAGCCTGCAGGTTGGTGCCGTTGCCGGAGATCAGCACCACCACGGAACAGTGTGTTTTCATGGTTGCCTCTGCGTTATCAACTGCCCAGGATGACCCGGGGTTCGTCAGCGGCCCGGGGCTCGATGCTGCCAATCTCCATGGCGCCACGGTTATGCTGGCGCAGGATGGCCAATGCCTGGTCCGCCTGTTCGGCCGCCACACAGACGATCATTCCAATGCCGCAATTGAAGGTGCGGTACATTTCGGCTCCTCTCACATTGCCCTGTTGCTGCAGCCAGTCAAAGATGGGCGGCCGTTGCCAGGCCGATGTATGGATGACCGCCTTGGCCTGCTCGGGCAGGACCCTTGGCAGGTTTTCCACAATCCCGCCTCCCGTTATATGGGCCAGCGCATGAATGGACACTGAATCCGCCAGCGCCTGTATGGCCCGCACGTAAATTTCCGTGGGTGACAGCAGGGTCTCTCCCAGGGTGCTGTCGCCGAAGGGCATGTCCAGCGGTGTGCCGCTCAGCTCGATGATCTTGCGGATCAGGGAATAGCCATTGGAATGGGGTCCGGAGGATGCCATGCCGATGAGCCGGTCACCAATCTGCACCCGCTGGGCGTCAATTATCTCACTTTTCTCCACCACGCCGACGGCAAAGCCGGCCAGGTCATAGTCCTGGCCGTGGTACATGCCCGGCATCTCCGCCGTCTCTCCCCCGATCAGCGAACAACCGGCCAGCTCGCAGCCTTTTCCAATGCCTGCCACGATGCTGGTGGCCAGTGGCACGTCCAGCTTGCCGGTGGCGAAGTAGTCGAGGAAGAACAGCGGCTCGGCACCACACACGATGAGGTCGTTGACACACATGGCCACGAGATCGATACCAATGGTGTCATGCTTTTCCATGGCCATGGCAAGTTTCAGTTTGGTGCCCACACCATCGGTGGCGGATACCAGTACCGGCTGGCGATAGCCGGCGGGAATTTCGCACAGGCCGCCAAAGCCGCCGAGACCGGAGAGCACTTCCGGCCGCCGGGTGCGTTCGGTGACTGCGATGATGTTGTCCACCAATGCATCTCCGGCATCGATACTGACGCCGGCGTCTGCGTAACTGAGCGAAAAGTCGCTGGATGGGTTGTTGCCTGCCATATTTGAGAACCACGGAGTCAAGGCGGGGATGCCTACGAAAGGGCGAATTTTAGCAGCAGTTCCCGTCCCCGTCGCGTGGGAACCACCGGCGAATTACAGTATTATCCGCCCTCATGAAACCCATCCTGTCCCTCTACCTCCCTGTCCTGCTGTGCTTCCTGCTGCCGTGGAATGCCGAAGCCCTGCCGGTGAGCGGCCTGTATGCCCATGAAGTGGCGGTCAACAGCCAGACTGACGCGGAGCGCAGCCGGGCATTTCGCGAGGCCTTGTCGGCGGTGGTGGTGAAGGTAACCGGCGACCGGCGCTGGCTGGACAACTCCGCCGTACGGCAGGCGCTGGACAATGCCCAGGGGTTCGTGGAGGAAATCCGCTACCGCAGTGAAACCAGCAGGGTGACTGTACCGCCCGATCCATCTCCGGATCCTGCCGCCGTGGCAGGGCCACCGGCACCCCAACTGCAGCAGCAGAATTTCGTCAGTGTGAGCTTTGCCCCGGACCTGGTTGATCGACTGCTGGCCAGTGCCGCCATTCCGGTTTGGGATGCCAACCGGCCCAGTGTCCTCATCTGGATGGTGGTGCAGGACAGCGATGGCAACCGTCGACTGCTGAGCCAGGATTCCCATCCCGATATCGTGACTCTGATGCAGAGCTTCGCCGGGCAGCGGGGTGTGCCCATCCTGTTTCCGGTGCTGGATTTCGAGGACCGCCGCAATCTGAGCGAGGCCCAGCTATGGGCTCTGGACGCCGAGGCCATCGCCCGTGCGAGTGCGCGGTACACTCCGGACAGCATCCTGGCCGGTCGCCTGTTGCGGACGGGCACCAGCGATCTGGTGGGCCTGTGGCAATTCCAATTCCGCGATCAGCTGCAGGTGTTCGACAGTTTCGAAACCGATCTGGCCCGCTACATCAATGCACCACTGGACCGGGTCACCAGCCAGCTTGCCGGCCATTTCGCGGTGGTGAAGTCCACCAGTGGTCGACAGAAAGTGCGCTTGCAGGTCAGCAATGTAAGCAATCTGGGTGACTGGTCCAGTCTGGTGAATTACCTGCAGGGACTGGGTGTGGTGGAATCGGTGATCACTGCGGAGGTTGCCGGGGATACCCTGCAGATGGACTTGTCGCTGCTGGGCACACCGACCCAATTGTATGAACTGATCACCCTGGACCGCGCCCTGTTGCCTACCGACCCGCAATCGGCAGGTCGGGGGCAGGAAGGCGGCGCGGCCCTGATGAATTACCGCTGGACCCGTTGACCATGTCAGCGCCCCAACCCTGTCAGTTACCCCTTGGCCTGCAACTGGACGACGAAGCCACTTTTGCCAACTTCCATGTGGCTGACTCCAATGCGCAGCTGCTGCAATATCTTGCTGCCGCCCTAGCAATGGTCGGTCCCCGTCTGGTTTATCTGTGGGGCGCGACCGGCTGCGGGCGCAGCCATCTGACCCAGGCGATGTGCCACGCTGCGGTAAGCCGGGAACTCAGTGCCATGTTCATTCCCCTGGGTGAGCAGGCTGCTTTGCACCCCGACATTCTGCAGGGGCTGGAGAGCCTGTCACTGGTGTGCCTGGACGATGTGGACGCGGTCCTCGGCGACAGTGCCTGGGAGCAGGCGATCTTCAGTCTGTACAACGCAGCGCAGGACAGCGGCTTGACTCTGGTGGTGACCGCCGCCGGGCCGCCCCAGCAATTGCCCTGCGAGCTGCCCGACCTGCGCTCGCGCCTGCAATCCGGTGTGGTGTTCCAGGTCCATGAACCCGACGAGGCGAACAAGCGTGCGCTGTTGAAATTGCGAGCCGCATCCCGTGGTTTCACGCTCGACGATGGCGTGCTGAATTACATCCTGTTGCGCAACGAGCGCAGCGTTGGCGCTCTCATGGCGGTGCTGGACCGGCTGGACACCCTGTCCCTGCAGGAGCAGCGTCCGGTGACCATTCCGCTGGTGCGACAGGCCATGGGTTGGTAACGACGACCACCGTCACAAGCCCACGTTGAAGTGGGTCCGGTAGGCCCTGATGAACCAGATCAGGGAACCGAACAGTATCCCGCACAGCAGGGCCTCTACCACACCCAGCCAGGTCCGGTCCGGATCGAAAGCCACCAACACACCGTGGATGAAATAGGCCAGGATCACGAAGCTGAGCCAGGCATAGGCCCGCAGGCGGGTTTTGTGCAGCACCGGCAGGAAGCACAGCAAGGGCAGCACCTGGATGAACCATATCACCAGGGTGGCGAGTCCGGGTCGCAGGGTAGCCTGCAGGCTGCTGAATCCGAACAACAGCAACAGACCATAGCTGGTCGCCAACACCGCCTGGCGGGGAGTGCGGACCGAGGGGGGCAGGGGGTGCGTTGGTACCTGTGGTTGTTCAGCGGTCAAGGCTAAGGGCCAAGTGTCCCATGCGGCGGCCCAGGGCCAGGCACAGATCCCGCTCAGGTTCGCTGATGTCGATGTCGGCCCGTAATCCGGCCAGATGACTGGGTCCGTAGGGGGTGCCACCGCTGGTGGTGGTATTGAGGGCCGACTCGCTGTAGGGCAGGCCGCAGATCAGCATGCCGTGGTGCAGCAACGGCAGCATCATGCTCAACAGGGTGCTCTCCTGGCCGCCGTGCAAAGTCCCGGTGGAGGTGAACACTGCCGCCGGCTTGCCGCTCAGTGCGCCGGAAGTCCACAGGGCGCCGGTGCCATCCAGAAAGTATTTCAGGGGAGCTGCCATGTTACCGAAGCGGGTGGGGCTGCCCAGCACCAGTCCGCTGCAATGGCGCAGATCATCCTGGTCGCAATGAATGGCTCCGCTGGCGGGTATGGACGGCTCGCTGGCCTCCGTCACCGGGGAGACTGCCGGCACGGTGCGCAGTCGCGCTTCGATGCCTTCGACCTGTTCCACGCCGCGGGCGATCAGTTGGGCCATCTTCGCCGTATTGCCATTGCGGCTGTAATACAGGATCAACACATAGGGGGACATGGTCACAGGTCCAGCCACTGCAGCACTTTTTCCGGCGGGCGTCCGATGATGGCGCTGTCACCCTTCACCAGAATGGGACGCTGCAGGAGTTGGGGATGCCGACTCAGGATGTCGAGGAGAATGTCGTCGGACAGGCTGGTGTCCTCCAGACCCAGGTCCTCGAATTCCGGTTCGCTGCGCCGCAGGATGTCCCTGACCTCCAGATGCAGCTTCGCCAGCAGCTCCTTGAGCTGCCCGGTAGCCGGCGGTTGATCCAGGTAATAGACGATGTCCGGTGTGATGTCGTTCTGCTCCAGCAGAGCCAGTACGGCCCGGGACTTGGAACAATCCGGGTTGTGGTAGAGGGTGATGGACTCTGTTCCGGCGCGTCTGCCTGAGCTGTGTGGTGCGTGGGTCATGGTTGATCCTGTGATGTTTCCCGGGTGACTGGCACGAAACGCTCCCTGCCCAGCTGATTGATGGTTGCCTGATCCACGCGCTGCAGAAACTCAGTCACTGCCCGGGCTTCCGCTGACGGGGACTCCTCAGGCACCGGACGTTCTTCCGTTGGCTGCCGGGATTTGACCTGGGTGTCCCGCAGGTCACGCAGCGCCTGCCACACCTGCACCATGGGCAAATCCCTGACCGCAGTGGCTGGCAGGTATTTTACCGGCTCATCGCCGCTGGTGACCAGCAAGCCGATGGCCTGCAGGGATTGCAAGGCAGTTTCCAGTTGGGCGGCGCCGCTGCCCAGGTGTTGTGCCAGATCGTCGACCGACAGGGGCGGGCCACCCGCCTCGAAGCGGCGGATGATCACCATGGCCACAGTCAGCGCCAGGTGTTCCTGCTGGCGTATGCCCAGCCTGTCGGCCCGTCGGCCATTGCGGCACTTGCCGGGGTGCTGATGGTAATAGGCAATGTCACTGCCCAGCAGGGCCACCAGCCAGCCGATGTAGGTAAGGATCATGACTGCGATCACGGAGGCGAAAGCCAAATAAATGGACTCCCGGGCCGCGGTGATGAGAAAGCCCTGGAAAAACGCACCCATCAATTTCCAGACAATGGTGGTCACCAGGCCGCCGATGAACGCCGATGAAAAGTTCACCCGGGTATTGGGCAGAAAACTGTAGGCGAAGGCGAAAGCCAATGACATGAACAGCAGGGGCAACAGGAAGGCGATGAAAGCGATGACCGCGCCACCCCATGCCAGATTTTCCAGGAAGCGCACGAAGAAATTGGTATTGACGGACGTGGTGATGCTGATGGAGATGAACAGCAGTACGGGACTGACGATGATGGCGAACAGGTATTCGCTGACACGGCTCGACCAGGAGCGGCCCCGGCTCACGTTCCAGATGTAATTGAACGAGATTTCAATTTTCCGCATCATGTCCAGGACCAGATAAACCAGCAGGCCCAGACTGGTGATGCCGATGATCTCCACATTTATATTATCGACGAAGGCTATGATCTGGGAGATCACCTGGTCACGGCGGTCGCCCAGCGCCTCCAGCAAGGTATATAACGTCGGCTCCATGGCATTGTGCACACCGAAGCTCTTGAGCACGGCAAATACCAGGGCCACCATGGGGATGAAACCCAGCACGGTGGAGTAAACCAGACTCATGGCGCGCAGGCTCAGCTGACCCTCCGCCCAGTCGCGGAGGATCGCGTACAGAATCTGACCGCTGCGCACCAGGGCGCGCTGCCAGAAGGGCAGACTTGCCAGAGGGCGGCCCCATAACAGGTGATTGAACGTCCTGAGGATGCGCTGGCGAAGCTGATGAAGCTGCTGAAGCTGGGGACGATTGACGTTGGGCATCTCGGTGACAGTGGTGGCCGGATGGCCTGGGAAAAGGATGTACGGCATTATATGCCAATCACCGTCGCTGTCATTGACGAGGTCGGTGAATCAGTCGGGTTCACTCAATGGGGAGTGGGGGCAGCGCATGGCAGATCAGGTGGAATTCGTAAGCCTGCACGGTTTTGTCAGCGGTCGGGTGCAGGGCGTGTTTTTCCGCGCAGCCACCCAGCGTCAGGCCCAGGCGCTGGGTCTGCGTGGCTGGGTGCGCAATTGTCGTGATGGCCGGGTGGAATTGCTGTTGCACGGTGCGCCGGAGGCGCTGGCCTCCATGCGGGTCTGGCTGGCCAGCGGGCCTCCCATGGCGTCGGTTCAGGAAGTGCAGCTGCAGGAACCGCCTGCGCTTGCGGCGAGAGACATTCCTGCGGGCTTTGAAATTACCGGCTGAGATTGGCCAGAAAGTCCGCCAGTTCTGCACGGGGAACCATGCGGGCTTCCGCCTCCCGACGGTTCTTGTATTCCACCACCTCGTCCGCCAGGGTGCGTGGTGAAATGACCAGACGATGGGGAAAGCCGATCAATTCCGCATCGGCAAATTTCACACCGGCGCTGATCTTGCGGTCGCGGTCATCCAGTAACACTTCGATGCCCTGGGCACACGCCTCCTGGTAAATGGCCTCGGCAGCCTCGACAACCTTTTCGGACTTGTGGGCGTCGATGACGACAATCACCAGTTGGAACGGTGCGATGGCCGCCGGCCAGAGGATGCCTCGCCCATCGTGGTGCTGTTCGATACAGGCAGCCACCACCCGGGTCACTCCGATGCCATAACATCCCATGGTCATGGTGGTGCTGCGGCCGGTTTCATCCAGCACCGTGGCCCCCATGGCGGCTGAATACTTGCGTCCCAACTGGAAAATATGCCCCACCTCGATGCCGCGCTTGATCGCCAGACGGCCCTCGCCGTCGGGACTGTAATCACCTTCGCGCACCCGGCGGATGTCGGCACTGCGGTGGAATGCGCAGTCTCTACCCCAGTTGGCGTTGCGCAAATGACTGCCGGCCTGATTGGCACCGCAGACGAAATTGCGCAGCCCCGTGACGCTGAGATCGGCAATCACGGTGACGGTTTCCGGCAGGTCCAGCAGCGGACCGATGGTGCCGGGACCGCAACCGAAGGCCTGACGGATCTCATCGTCTGAGGCGAATTGCAGGGGGCTGGCCACCTCCGGCAACTTACCAGCCTTGGTCTCATTGAGATCCTGGTCTCCCCGCAGCAGCAGGGCCACCAGGGGGCGAGGGTCGTCAGTCGGCGCTTCGCTGACCCCGTGAACCACCAGGGTTTTGATCAAAGCCTGGGGCGCACAGGCCAGCAGTGCGGCGACATCGTCGATGCTGTGGGCCTCGGCAGTCGCCACGGTAGCCAGCTCCTGCAGGGCAGCCTCCGTTCGCGATTCGGCGGGAACATCCCGGTCCGGCAGGCGTCCTTCCGCCAGTTCGATATTGGCGGCATAGCTGCCGCTGTCGCTGAACACGATCTCGTCCTCGCCGGAATCCGCCAGCACATGGAATTCATGGGACAGGCTGCCGCCGATGTTGCCGGAGTCCGCCAGTACCGGCCGGTAGTCGAGGCCCAGGCGATCAAAAATGGCGCAATAGGTCTGGTGCATGACCTCGTAGGTCTGGCCGAGAGATGTTTCATCCATATGGAAGGAGTAGGCATCCTTCATGAGAAATTCCCGAGCCCGCATAACGCCGAAACGGGGCCGTCGCTCATCGCGGAACTTCGTTTGAATCTGATAGAAGGTGGCGGGCAGTTGCTTGTAGCTGCTGTACTCGTTGCGCACCAGATCGGTGATGACTTCCTCGTGGGTCGGGCCGAGGCAGAACTCCCGCTCATGCCGGTCCAGGAAGCGCAGCAGCTCCGGGCCCATGACATCCCAGCGCCCGGATTCCCGCCACAGGTCGGCGGATTGCACCACAGGCATGGACACCTCCATGGCCCCGGAGGCATCCATTTCCTCACGGATGATCTGGGTCACCTTGTGCAGGACCCGCAACCCCATGGGAAGCCAGGTATACATGCCGCTGGCCAGTTTGCGAATCAGGCCCGCCCGCAACATGAGTTGATGGCTGACCACTTCGGCATCCGCCGGTGTCTCTTTTACGGTGGCTATCAGGTATTGGCTGGCACGCATAATCACTTTGTCCTAATGACAAAAGGCAGCCCCAGGGCTGCCTTTTGACTCCATCATGGCTGTCGATTGCCGTCGGCAGTTTACATGGCAAACTCTTTGAGTTTCTTCAGGGGAAGCACTTTTACCCTGGTGGTTGCAGGCTTTTTGGGAATATCCATCAATTCGCCGGGCTTGAACGGGTTGGGAACATTCTTGCGGGCCGGTCGGGCGGGACGCACGACAGACTTGATTTTCAGCAGGCCCGGCAGGGTGAACTCGCCAACGCCCTTCTTGCTGATGTGTCGTTGAATGACGTTGGACAGTTCATCAATCACCGCGCCAACCTGCTTCTTGTTCAGATTGGTATTGGTCGCGATCTCATTGAGGATTTCTGTCTTGGTGTATTTCTTCGAAACTGCAGCTGCAGCTTTCTTCTTGGCGGCAGGAGCTTTTACTTCTGCTTTCTTGCGTGCTTTTTTAACAGCCATACCCGTTCTCTTTTTGTAGGTTGAAAAGTGGATTTGTGTTCCCGACAGCTCGCCATGCGAGCAAGTCTGTGTTCCATTCATTCTTCGTATTAACACGGTGTGCGAAGTCCCGTGCACACCATAGGGGGAGTATTTATAAATCATTCACTAGTGCCTCGCAAGTGTTATTAAGCAGTTTTCGCAGATTATGTCTGGCGCGTCGCAAACACTATAAAACACAGCGGTGTGAGTGCTGTTTTTGCTGGCACCAGGATGCCTGGATTCGGGTCGCTGCACCGCCGGGTTGCATGCCTGAATTCTGATCAGGCAACTGCCTGTCTGAAGCACCCGTGCTCAAGGGATCGTTAGCGGCAACTCTGGTGCCGGACCTGCGGGCTGCCATAAAAGAGTTCTCCTCGCATCCGGCGATTCAGGTATAATTCGCCGCTTTCACGGGGATGCCGCACGCCTGGCCGGCAACCAAACCACCCGGTAACAGTTTGTATCCCTGGAGATTCATCGTCATGCCAATCTACGAATATCAATGTGCTGCCTGCGGTCATCGACTGGAGGCGATTCAAAAGTTCAGTGATGCACCGCTGACCCAATGCCCGAATTGCGAGCAGTCGCAACTGCGCAAACTCGTGTCCGCCCCCAGTTTCCGCTTAAAGGGCGGTGGCTGGTATGAAACCGATTTCAAACAGTCGGGACGCAAGCACCTTGCCGACAGCGGTGACGGCGCCGGAAACGGAACAGGAGGTGGAAACAGCGGTGGCGGCAAGGACAAGCCAGCAGCCGGCGAAAGCGCCGCCAGCGCAGGCAAGGCTGGCGCGGCGGATAAATCGTCATCGACGTCAGCCGATAAAAAGGCGACAGAATCGAATAAATCCGGCACTTCGTCCGCTGCATCCCAGTCTCC
This sequence comes from Pseudomonadota bacterium, assembly GCA_046047495.1. GTDB lineage: Bacteria > Pseudomonadota > Gammaproteobacteria > Pseudomonadales > Pseudohongiellaceae > NORP240. Next base: position 12,607 of record JBJOHV010000067.1, read on the forward strand.
CAAGACCAGCACCGGCAGTTCGACCTAGACTCTTTACACAGGAATTCCTTATGCGCAGTCACTATTGTGGGCAACTCAACGAAACACACGCGGAACAGGAAGTTGTCCTGTGCGGTTGGGTGCATCGCCGTCGCGACCACGGTGGCGTGATCTTCCTGGACGTGCGGGATCGGGACGGTATCGCCCAGGTGGTGTTCGATCCGGATGCGCCGTCGAGTTTCCGCACTGCCGAAACTGTACGCAGTGAATTTGTGGTGCAGGTGCGGGGCCGGGTGCGCCTGCGTCCCGCCGGCACGGTCAATCCCGATATGCCCACCGGTGCGATCGAAGTGCTGGGTCTGGAGCTGACCATACTGAACCCCTCGCTGACGCCCCCCATTCAGTTGGATGAGCACGTGGACATCAACGAGGACATCCGTCTGCGCTATCGCTACATCGATCTGCGCCGGCCCGAAATGGCCCAACGTCTGCGCTTCCGTTCCAAGGTCACCAACACCATCCGCAATTTCCTGGATGCGCACGGTTTTCTGGACATCGAAACCCCCATCCTGACCAAGGCGACCCCTGAGGGTGCGCGCGACTATCTGGTGCCGAGCCGGACCCACCATGGTCATTTCTTTGCCCTGCCGCAATCGCCCCAGCTGTTCAAGCAGATTCTCATGGCGGCCGGCATGGACCGCTATTATCAGGTGGCCAAATGCTTCCGTGACGAGGACCTGCGCGCCGATCGCCAGCCGGAATTCACCCAGGTGGACATCGAAACCTCGTTCATGACCGAAGACCAGATAATGAATGTTAATGAGGAAATGATCCGCCACGTGTTCAAGACACATCTGGACGTGGATCTGGGGGAATTCCCGCGCCTGACCTATGCGGAAGCCATGCGCCGCTACGGCAGCGACAAGCCGGATCTGCGCATCGATCTGGAACTGACTGACATTGCCGACCTGATGATCAACGTGGATTTCAAGGTTTTCAGCGGTCCTGCCAAGGATCCGGAAGGCCGGGTGGTGGTGATCAATGCCAAGGGTGGTGGTCAGCTCAGCCGCAAGGAGATCGACGACTACACCCGCTTCGTTGGCATCTACGGCGCCAAGGGGCTGGCCTGGGTCAAGATCAATCAGCGCAGCGCCGGTATCGAGGGGCTGCAATCCCCCATACTGAAATTCATGCCGACTGAAGTTATCGAAGCCCTTCTGCAGCGGGTCGATGCCCAGGACGGCGATATCCTGTTCTTTGGAGCCGACAATGCCAAGGTGGTGAATGAAGCCATGGGTGCCCTGCGCATCAAGCTGGGTCACGACCTGGGCAGGGTCAAACCAGGCTGGGCGCCGTTATGGGTGGTGGACTTCCCCATGTTTGAATTGGACAAGGAGGGCCGGGTGTCGCCCCTGCATCATCCCTTTACATCACCCTCCTGCAGCGAAGAGGAGTTGAAGGCCGAGCCACTCAAGGCACTGTCCCGCGCCTATGACATGGTGCTGAACGGAACGGAGCTGGGCGGTGGATCCATCCGTATCAACCGCATGCCCATGCAGCAGACGGTGTTCCGTATACTGGGTATCGGTGAGGAGGAGGCCAGGGAAAAATTCGGCTTCCTGCTGGATGCCCTGGGCTACGGCTGTCCGCCCCATGGCGGTATCGCCTTCGGGCTGGATCGACTCATCATGCTGATGACCGGTGCCACGTCGATCCGTGAGGTGATTGCCTTCCCGAAGACCCAGTCGGCCGCCTGTCTGTTGACCGATGCCCCGGGTCTGGTGTCCCAGCAACAGCTCAATGAACTGAACATCCGGGTGCGGGAGAAACCGGGCGCCAAGCCCTAGGGCGTCGGGATTGCCACCATGGCCATCATACTTGGTATCGACCCAGGCTCCCGGATCACCGGCTACGGCCTGGTCAATGCCAATGGCAATAAATTGCAGTATGTGGATTGTGGCTGTATCCGCACCGACGATGACTCACTGCCGCAGCGCCTGCGGCAGATTTTCGATGGCATCTGTGCCGTCATCGAGCGACATGCTCCCCAGCAGGCGGCGGTGGAGCAGGTTTTCATGGGACGCAATGCCGCCTCGGCATTGAAGCTGGGACAGGCGCGGGGCAGTGCGGTGGTGGCCTGTCTGCATCATGATCTGCCATTGGAAGAGTATTCGGCGCGGCAGGTGAAGCTGGCCCTGGTTGGACGGGGTGGTGCGGAGAAGCAACAGGTGCAGCACATGGTGAAAGCCATCCTGGGATTGCAGGAGACGCTGCAGGAGGATGCGGCGGACGCCCTGGCCGTGGCGATCTGTCATGCCCACACCCACACCAGCCTGATCCGAATGGCCGGGGCAGGATCATTCCGGCACCGGCGCTGGCAGGGTTGAACGAGGATTCGCTTTGATCGGACGCATACGTGGCACATTGCTGGAGAAACACCTCACCGAGGTGCTGGTGGAGGTGGGCGGCCTGGCTTACGAAATCCATGTGCCGGTCAGTACCCTGGTGCGCCTGCCGGAGACCGGGCAAGGCGTGATCCTCCATACCCACTTCGTGGTGCGGGAGGATGCCCAGCTTCTCTACGGTTTTTTCGATCACAAGGAGAAGGCCCTGTTCCGGGCGTTGATCAAGGTCAATGGCGTGGGGCCCAAGATGGCCCTGGCCATTCTGTCCGGCATGGCGGTGGATGAGTTTGTCCGCACCGTGAACAACAATGACGTCAGCGCCCTGGTGAAGATGCCCGGGGTGGGACGCAAGACAGCGGAGCGTCTGGTGGTGGAAATGCGTGACCGTCTGGCGGATTTCGGTGGCGTGCCGGCCCTGGCCGGGGCCGGATCGCCCGGTGGTGCCGCCAATACCCTGGCCTGGGAAGCGGAGTCAGCCCTGGTGTCCCTGGGCTACAAACCCCAGGAAGCGGGCCGTGCCGTGAGCAGGGTGCTGAAAGACAACGAGGACGTGGCTGATGCCCAGACCCTCATCCGCCTGGCCCTCAAGAGCATGGCTTGAACATGGACAATGAAGACCGACTGATTTCCGCCGCGCCGCTGATCAACGAGGATCGCCAGGACCGCGCCATCCGCCCCCTGTACCTGAAGGACTATGTGGGGCAGCAGGAAGCAAAGCAGCAGCTGGACATCTTCATCAGCGCCGCACGCAACCGAAAGGAGCCCCTGGACCACACGCTGGTGTTCGGGCCGCCCGGCCTCGGAAAGACCACCCTGGCCAACATCATTGCGAATGAGTTGCAGGTGGCCATCAAGACCACCTCGGGACCGGTGCTGGAAAAGGCCGGCGACCTGGCCGCCATGCTCACCAATCTGGAGGCGGGTGATGTGTTGTTCATCGACGAGATACATCGCCTCAATCCCGCCATCGAGGAAATCCTCTATCCCGCCATGGAGGATTATCAGCTGGATATCATGATCGGGGAGGGGCCGGCGGCACGTTCCATCAAACTAGATCTGCCACCCTTCACCCTGGTGGGGGCCACCACCAGGGCCGGGCTGCTGACCTCGCCCCTGCGTGACCGCTTCGGCATCATCCAGCGTCTGGAGTTTTATTCCGTGGAGGAACTGGCCCAGATCGTCACCCGTTCGGCCGGTATACTGGGCAGCGCCATCGACCGTGAGGGCGCGCTGGAGATCGCCCGTCGTTCCCGCGGCACGCCGCGCATCGCCAACCGTCTGTTGCGCCGGGTGCGGGATTATTCAGAGGTGAAGGGCAGCGGTGCCATCGACAGCCATTACGCCGATCTGGCCCTCACCATGCTCAGCATTGACGAGCGGGGCTTCGATCAGATGGACCGGCGCCTGCTGATGACCATGATCGAGAAGTTCGGCGGTGGCCCGGTGGGCGTCGACAGTCTGGCGGCTGCCATCAGCGAGGAACGGGAGACCTTGGAGGATGTGGTGGAGCCCTATCTCATCCAGCAGGGATTCATCACCCGCACCCCCCGGGGGCGCATCGTGACCCAGTACGCCTATACCTATTTCGGACTCAAACCCGCCGCCGGTCCCGCTGACCTCTTCGAACCCGGCTAGGCTGCCCGGATTCAGCCACAGATTTGCCAAACTATTTCCCGGCGCGGCCGAATAACTGTCAGGATTGGCTGGCATAGTCGCCAGCTTGATTCCCCGGGTCCGCAGACAGCCATATTTCCACAGGGAGAAAGTCAACCGTGAACGAAATGAGCCCCCTTCACCTCATTCTCAATGCCAGCACAACGGTGCAATTGGTCATGCTCATCCTGCTGGCATTGTCGGTGACCTCCTGGGTGATGATCGTGCAGCGCTGGCTGGTGCTGACCGCGGCGGACAAGGGGGTTTTCAGTTTTGAAAAGCGCTTCTGGTCGGGGATGGATCTCAGCCAGCTCTACAAGGAAGGTACCCAACTGCAAAAAGAGAACCGGTTGGTGCCGGGCATGGAAAACCTGTTCCGCGCCGGCTTCAAGGAATTCATGCGCCTGCGCCAGCAGCCCTCGGTGGACCGTGACGCCATCATGGATGGTGCACAGCGAGCCATGCGGGTGGCCTATTCCCGGGAGGAGGAAAAGCTGGAGAAACACCTGGCATTCCTGGCCACCGTGGGGTCCGTCTCTCCCTATATCGGGCTGTTCGGCACCGTGATAGGCATCATGAATTCCTTCATTGGCCTGGCCAATCAAAGCCAGGCTACCCTGCAGGTGGTGGCACCCGGTATAGCCGAGGCGCTGATCGCCACCGCCATGGGTCTGTTTGCCGCCATCCCCGCTGTGGTCGCCTACAACCGTTATGCAGCCCGGGTGGAGGCCATCACGGGGGCCTACATCACCTTCAGTGACGAGTTCTCGTCGATCCTGCATCGACAGCTCTACAGCCAGCCCGGTTGAGACGGGAAATGCCGCAGCCAAAGCCGAGGTCAATTGCACTATGAATGTGGTGAAAAAAAAGCGTAAGCCCATGGCGGAAATCAATGTGGTGCCCTACATCGACGTCATGCTGGTGCTGCTGGTGGTATTCATGGTGACGGCACCGCTTCTCAATCAGGGTATCGAGGTGGAGCTGCCCCAGGCCAACAACGAACCCCTGGACATCGATGAGAATCTGGAGACCCTGGTGGTATCCGTGTCGTCGGACCAGCAGTTCTATATCAGTCTGGGTGCCACCACGGAGAACCGCACCCCGGTGACCCTGGAAACCATCGGCACCCAGGTGGCTCAGGTGCTGGGGGCGAACCCGTCGATCCAGGTGCTGGTGGAAGGGGATACTGCTGCCAACTGGGGTGCCATGATCGCCCTGATCACCACCCTGCAGAATGCCGGTGTAGTCAATCCCAATTTCATCACTCAGCCCTTGCAGGGGCTGTAGTGGCAGCCCGGAGACCAGGAGCCCACTCTTGCAGATGATCGTCTACAACGGCTACCCGCTGTCGGTTTTCGTAGCCATTTCACTGCACAGTCTGTTGCTGGCCGCTTTGCTGTATCTGCAGGCGGATAACAGAACGGAAGTTCTGGATATCGTGCAGCCACCCATGGTGAAGGCCATCCTGGTGGACGAGAATCCGCAGATGCGCAACGAGGATCTGCTGGAGCAGCAGCGGTTGATCAGGCTGGATGATCAGCGCCGTCAGGAGGATGCACGGCGGCAGGCCGAGGCGGAAGAACAGCGTCGCCAGCAGGCGGAAGCGGAACAGCGTCGGCAACAGCAGGAGCAGGCAGCTCAGCAGCAGCGGGAGCAGGAAGCGGCCGCCCAAAGAGAGCGCCAGCAGCGGGAAGCGGAGCAACGCCGCCAACAGGAATTGGCCGCCGAACAGGATCGTCAGAAGCAGGCCGAAGCCGAACGGCAACGCCAGCAGGAGCTGGCGGCGGAACAGCAGCGCCGCCAGGCGGAAGCCGCGACACAGGCCGCTGCGGCGGCAGCTGCGGAAGCGGCCCGCACGGAACAGGAAATGGTCATGAGTTACACGGCGGTGATCCATGATCTGGTGCAACAGAACTGGTCGCGCCCGCCCAGCGCCCGCAATGGCATGACCACGGTCCTGCGGATCCGCATGGTGCCCACGGGTGATGTGCTGGATGTGGAAATCGTGCAATCCAGCGGCGACCCGGCATTCGATCGTGCGGCGGAATCCGCGGTATACAGGGTAGGACAATTCAGGGAACTGCAGGGCATGCCGATTAACCTGTTTAACACCAATTTTCGCTCTTTCTTGTTGACCTTCAGACCCGAGGATTTACTCAATTGACCGGACGTGGATCGCTATTGCTGCTGGCCCTGCTGTTGAGCGCAGGCGCCAGGGCTGAACTGAACATCCAGATTACCCAGGGTGTGGACAACCCCATCCCCATTGCGGTGGTGCCGTTCCAGTGGGAAGGGGGAGGCCTGCTGGCGGAGGATATCGCCCAGATCGTCGCCGATGATCTGCAGCAGGTGGGTGAATTCCGTGCCCTGTCCCGCGCCAATATGCTGAGTGTGCCCAGTGAGGAAAGCGAGGTGTTCTATCGGGACTGGCGCATCCTGGCCCAGGATTACCTGTTGGTGGGTGAAATCAACCAGGCACCGGGCAGCCAGCTGGTGCAGGTGCAATACGAATTCTTCGACGTCAACCGCGAACTCAAGCTGGCAGGTGAAATCCTCACCGGCAGCGTGACCCAGTTGCGTGACATCGCCCATGAAATCAGCAACGTGGTGTTCGAGCAGGTCACCGGAACCCGGGGGGCGTTCACCACCCAGATTCTGTATATCGTGGCAGAGCAGAATGCCCAGGATCAGACCGTGTTCCGGCTGGAAAAAGCCGATTACGACGGCCACCGTGCCCAGGTACTGCTGGAATCCCTGGAGCCCATCATGTCGCCTGCCTGGTCCCCCGATGGCTCCCAGGTGGCCTATGTCTCCTTCGAGACCAATCTGCCACGCATCTATATACAGACCATCTCCACCGGCGAACGGCGCCAGATCACCAACTACCCCAATATCAACAGCTCCCCGGTGTGGTCGCCCGATGGCAGCAAGCTGGCGATGGTGCTGTCCAAGGACGGCAGCCCCGATATCTATGTGCAGGATCTGACCACCAACCAGATGACCCGGGTTACCGATCACCCCGCCATCGAGACGGAGCCCGCCTGGACCACCGATGGTCGCTCGCTGATATTCACCTCGGACCGCACGGGGACACCCCAGCTGTACATGATTCGCCTGGGTGCGGAGTCCTGGGACGTGGAGCGCCTCACCTACGACTGTCACTGGTGCATGAAAGGCAGATTTCTGCCGGACGGTGTCAATCTGGTACATGTGCGACGACCGACCCGGCAGAGCAACAACTACAGCATTGCCATTCTCAACATAGAGACGTTGCGGGTGCTGACCCTCACGGATACCACCCTGGACGAGTCACCCAGTATCGCCCCTAATGGCAGCATGATCATTTATGCGACGAAATACGGTGGGCGCGGCATTCTGGACGCGGTTTCAATTGACGGTCGAGTGAAGTTCCGCTTACCATCCACGCGGGGTGATGTGCGTGAGCCGGCATGGTCTCCATTCTTCAATTAGCGTACAATTCGGCGCAGTCTGTTCTTCTCAATAATTATCTGTCATTCACAGTCATTTTTAATAAGTTCTCCGGAGGACTTGGAAAGTGGGTATGCAATCAACACAACACATGAAACTTGGACTTATCGTCATCGCCCTGCTGGCTCTGGGTGCCTGCCGCTCCTCCAGTGAGTCTGAAGAAGCTGCGGCACCGGCCCCCGCGCCAGCCACCACCAGCACGGCGACACCGCCGGCTCAACCCAGCGCTGAAGAGCTCCGGATGCAGAACGCCCTACGCACCCGGGTGTTCTACTTTGACTTCGACGTGGCTGAGTTCCGTCCCGCCGACCGTGAGACGCTGACGTTCCACGCCCGCGACCTGGCTGCCAACCCCAACCGCCGCGTGCGCCTCGAAGGCCATGCCGATGAGCGCGGCACCCGCGAGTACAACCTGGCTCTGGGTGAGCGTCGTGCCAATGGCATTCGGGACTTCCTGATCGTCAACGGCGCCTCCCGCTCCCAGATCGAGACCGTTAGCTATGGTGAAGAGCGGCCGGCCCAGAATGGCACCACCGAGGCTGCCTATCAGGCCAACCGTCGGGTCGAAGTCATTACACCGTAAGGTTTAAGGCAATCGTCTGACACATGAAGAGATCCTGGCGGGCATCCCAACTGTTTCTGACTCTGACCGTGTTGGTCTGGCAAGGGAACGGTTGGGCTGCTGAAAGCGCCAATGATGCTCTGCTGATGTTGCTGGATCAGAACCGCGCCCTGCAGACTGAAATACAGGCACTGCGGGCGCTGGTGGAGGAACAGGGATTCGAGTTGCGCCGTCTGCAGCGGGAATCCCTGGACCGTTACACCGACATCGATTCCCGTCTGAGCACCCTGGAACAAAATCCCGTCCGTGCCGTGTCTCCCGGTGTTGCCGGGGTTGATCCACTGCAATCCACCACAGGCCCCGGTGCCAACGTTTCCCCGGCCGGGTCGGCCGCAACAACCCCCGCGACGGTTACGGGAGCCAATTCCGCCGTGTCCGCGATTGGTTCACCGGAGGCATTCCCCCCTGGTGTCGCATCCACGACCAGTCCCCCGGTGTCGAGCGCTGTCAATGTGCCCTCCAGACCGTCGCTGCAACCCGCGGTGCTGAGTGAGCAGGAGCTGTACCAGATGGCCTATGAATCCGCCATCAACAGTGAGTTCGAGCGGGCCATCGCTGAATTTGATCAGTACCTCAGTATTTATCCATCGGGACGATTCATTACCAATGCCCACTACTGGAAAGGCCAGTCCTTTCTGTACCTGTCCCGTTATCAGGAAGCCATCGCGGCCTATGAGCTGATCCTGCAGCAATACCCGGATGCCCCCAAGGTTCCCGATGCCATGTACGGTCTCGGTGTTGCTTATGAGGCCCTGGGTAACGTGACCCGCGCCCGACAGCTGATGCAGGACATCAAACGCCGGTTCCCCAATACCGGGGTGGCCAATCTCGCGGATACCCGCCTGCTGACCCTGCAGTGAAGCTGCGTCCGGTACCCGGACTCCGGTTTGCCCTCTTGAAGTTGTAAATTCCGCGCATGCATCTAGCCCCTTCCTCATCCCTCAAACAACTGCGCATCACGGAAATCTTTCATTCCCTGCAGGGAGAGGCCGCCACCGTGGGGCGCCCGACTGTGTTCGTGCGCCTCACCGGCTGTCCCCTGCGTTGTCAGTACTGCGACACGGCCTATGCATTCCAGGGCGGCGAACTGCTGACTCTTGAAGACATACTGAGCCAGGTGGCGCAGTATGATTGTGCCTATGTCACGGTGACCGGCGGAGAACCCCTGGCCCAGCCGGAGTGTCTGCCGCTGCTTACGGCACTGTGCGACGCCGGTCATGCGGTCTCCCTGGAAACCGGTGGTGCCCTGCCCATCGATGGTGTGGATGCCCGGGTCAGCGTGGTGCTGGATCTGAAGACACCGGGATCGGGCGAGCAATCCCGCAACCGGGAGGCCAATATTCCTTTGTTGAAAGCCAAGGATCAGGTGAAATTCGTCATCTGCGATCGCCGGGACTATGACTGGTCAAGGAGTCAGTTGCTGCTGAACCGCCTGGATGAACGGGTAGGGGAGGTACTTTTTTCACCGTCCCACGAGCAATTGTCACCCCGAGAGCTGGCCGAGTGGATCCTGCAGGACCGCTTGCCGGTGCGCATGCAATTGCAATTGCACAAACTGATCTGGGGCAACACCCCCGGACACTGAACAGGACAGGGCAGGCCGCCATGGGCACTGACAAACCAGCGAAGCAGACACAGACCCGGGGCGCGGTCGTGCTGTTGTCCGGTGGTCTGGATTCCGCCACCTGCCTGGCCATCGCCCGTCAGCGGGGTCATGACTGCTACGCTCTCAGTTTCGATTACGGTCAGCGCTCCACCAGCGAACTGGATGCCGCGCGTCGGGTGGCTGCCGCCATGCCGGTGCTGGAGCATCGAGTGATCCGACTGGACATCGGCGCCCTTGGCGGCTCCGCCCTGACTGACCTTCGCATCGCCGTGCCCCTGCAGGCCAGTACGGGTATTCCCGCTACCTATGTGCCGGCCCGCAACACCATCTTTCTGGCCTATGCCCTGGCCTGGGCCGAAGTACTGCAGGCGCGTTCCATCTTCATCGGTGTCAATGCCCTGGATTATTCCGGCTATCCCGATTGCCGGCCGGCGTATATCGGTGCCTTCGAAGCCATGGCCAATCTGGCCACCAAGGCGGCGGTGGAAGGACAACGTATCCACATCGAGACACCCCTGATCGACCTGCGCAAGGCGGACATCATACGGCTCGGACATGGACTGGGTGTGGACTACGGATTGACGGTATCCTGTTATCAGGCAGACAGCGCTGGTCTTGCCTGTGGTGGTTGCGACAGTTGTCGTTTTCGCCAACAAGGGTTTGCCGCCGCCGGTGTGCCGGATCCCACCCGCTATCAAGCCCGTGGTGATGGCCAATAATTGTGGCAGGCAACTTGAGTTTTTTTCATTTGATAGTACTATACCGCCCTTTCTTGGGTCGTTAGCTCAGTCGGTAGAGCAGTTGGCTTTTAACCAATTGGTCGATGGTTCGAATCCATCACGACCCACCATCCTTCTCCAACTCCCAATCCCTGTTTATGTGTGGACGCTACTCCAACCATGTCAGGGCCATGCATGACTGGACCGCCTTGCTGGGGGACTGGCCCGAGAAGGTTCCCCTCAGTCACAACGTGGCGCCCTCCCAGACCATACCGGTGTATACCGAGGCAGGCGGGCAGGGCATGCGTTGGGGATTGATCCCCAACTGGTCGACTGATCTGAGCAGCAAATACGCCACCTTCAATGCCAGGCTGGAATCCGTCGCGGAAAAGCCGGCTTTCAAGCATGCCTGGTCCCATGCTCAGCGCTGCCTCGTGCCGGCCCTGGGCTATTACGAATGGCGGGTGGAGGCCGGAGCCAAACAACCGTATTTCGTGCAGCGGGAGCAGGGTCCCATGGTGTTTGCCGGTCTGTTCGAGCCTGCCCGCGAGCAAGCCATTCCCGCATCCTGTACCGTATTGACCAAGCCCGCCAGCGGTGACATGCAGCGGCTGCACAATAGGGTGCCGGTGATTCTGCCGGTGGAACTTGCCCGCCACTGGTTCAGCTGCAGCGCCGCTGAGGCGCTGGCCCTGGCTGAGGAGGAGCGGACCTTGGGTTTGCGCTATTTCCCGGTGAGCAAACGGGTCAACAATCCGCGCAATGATGACGAGGACCTGGTGCGTCCCATTGCGCCGACGGCCGATATGCTAGACTGCCCGCCAACGCGGAACTCCTGAACATGACGTCGAGCAACGAGAATTCCACGTCCACGGCACTGGCTGCCGATCAGCTGCTGGTAAAGCAATACCTGGACGCTGTGCATCTGCCTGCGCCTTTGGACCCGGCGGAGGCCCAGGATTACCGGGACAGGATCACTGCCCTGATGCAGGAAAAAAATGCCGTCCTGGTGGCCCATTACTACACCGACGGGGCGCTGCAGGACCTGGCGGAAGCCAGCGGCGGGTTCGTCGGCGATTCCCTGGAGATGGCGCGTTTCGGACGTGATTGTGCGGCGCAGACCCTGCTGGTGTCCGGTGTGCGCTTCATGGGGGAGACGGCCAAGATTCTCAGCCCCGGCAAGCGGGTGCTGATGCCCACGTTGAATGCCACCTGCTCCCTTGACATTGGTTGCCCCATCGACTCTTTCTCCCGCTTCTGCGACGCCCATCCCGATCATCAGGTGGTGGTGTATGCCAATACCTCGGCGGCGGTGAAGGCGCGTTCCGACTGGGTGGTGACGTCCAGCATTGCCCTTGACGTGGTGGAACATCTGGCTGAGCAGGGCAAGAAGATTCTGTGGGCGCCGGACAAACACCTGGGCAACTGGATCCGCAACAAGACCGGTGCCGACATGCTGATGTGGGATGGAGCCTGCATCGTGCACGAGGAATTCAAGGCCCGGGGCATGACGGACATGCGCACCCTGTATCCCGAGGCCGGCATCCTTGCCCATCCCGAATCGCCCGCCGCGGTGCTGGAGATGGCGGACTTCGTCGGCTCCACCACCCAGATCATCAAGGCGGCCCAGCGCTTGCCCCATCGGCAATTCATCGTGGCCACCGATCGGGGCATCTTTCACCGCCTGCAACAGGTGTGTCCGGACAAGGATTTCATCGTGGCACCCACCGCCGGTAATGATGCCACCTGCCGCAGCTGCGCCCATTGTCCCTGGATGGCGATGAACTCCCTGCCGCGTCTCTATGAATCACTCAGGCAGGGCAGCAATGAAGTGCTGGTGGACCCGGAAGTGGGGAGGCGCGCCATGGTTCCTTTGCAGCGCATGCTGGATTTTTCCGCACGCTCTCAAATCACGGTGAAGGGCAAGGCCTGAGTAAAGCGCTTATCCCGCGACCTGCGCCTCCAGCGCTTCGACGTCGCGGATTTTCTGCCTGATGGCAGCCTCGATGGGAGTGCCTGGTGCCCGTTCGGACTCGATGCGCAGGGCATATTGCAGTTGTTCCCGAGCCCGGCGGAAATCACCCACCAGCACGAAATATTCTGCCCGGGCCTGGTGTACCTTGCTGATGTTGCCGGCCTGCCCCTGGGTTTCCGCAATCAGATACCACAGATCGTGATCCTCCGGTCGCTGGACAACGTGCTGCTCGAGGACTTTCACAGCCTGCTCGAACTGCCGGGACTTGATCAGGGCATCCACATAGGCCATGGTCAGAGGATGGTTGTTAGGGTTGATGATGAGGTGGTAGCCCAGCAGATCCAGGGCCATCTGGGCCTCGTTCTGGGCCGTGAAGATTTCCGCCTGGGTCACCACGTAACTGATGCGATTGGGATCCTTGGCCAGCAGAGGTGCCAGGGTCTGCGAGGCATTGCTGTAGTCCTGATCCTCCCAGTAGGCCATGGCCAGTCCGTAGCGGCTGGCATCCTGGGCCAGTTCGGTCTGACTCTGCTCCAGCAGGGTACGGTACTCGCTGATCACCGACTTCTTGTTCTCGGCGTAATGGGTTTTCACCCGGGCCCGCATGATCTGGTATTCCAGATTCTCGGAGTACTCCCGGGATGGGTAGCGGGAGGCCCGGCCCCGGCTGTCGGCGATGCGAGATTCGGTCACCGGGTGGGACAGCAGGAATTCGGGCGGGCGGGTGCCATAGCGGTTGAGGGCGGCCAGACGCTGGAACAGGGTGGCCATGTTCATGGGATCGTAGCCGGCTTCAAAAAGAGTCTGGATACCGATACGATCGGCTTCCGCCTCGTTGCTGCGACTGAATCTTAACTGGTTTTCTATGGCGCGGCCCTGGGTGGCCATGATGGCTGCCTGGCCGGCTTCGGCGTCGGTGGTGGCCATGATCACCACGCTGGCCAGCAGGGCACCCAACTGTGGCAGGCGATTGCGCTCAGCCTCTTCCACACTGCGGGCAAAATGCCGCTGGCTGACGTGGGCGATTTCGTGGGCCAGCACCGAGGCGAATTCACCCTCGGTTTCGGCATTCAGGAACAAACCGGTGTTGACCCCGATGATGCCGCCGGGGGCGGCAAAGGCATTCAGTTGCTGACTGTCGATCACCACGAAAGCCAGGCGGTGATCCTTCAGTTCACTCTTGGAGGCCAGACGGTAGGTCAGGTTTTCCAGGTAGGTGTTCAGCAGGGGATCGGAAATGGTGGGGGTGGAGCGGCGAATGGAACGCAGGAACTCCCGGCCCAGGCGGTGCTCCTCCTCCATGGTCACATAGCCCGAGATCCGGTCGCCGAGACTGGGCAGTTGGGGTTGACTCCAGGCCGGCACCGTGGCCAGCAGGGTCGCTGCCGTTAGAACCCTGGAGATTGCCCTGCGGACAGGCATAGCGTTTCTCATGATGCAAAAGACCCTGCCGATCATATTAAATTCCCGGCCGCAACATAAGGGGCAATCCGGGGTCAGGGCGTCCGGCGCCTGTCACTCATCGCCAGCCCGGCCCATTGTCCGGTAGGCACTGCAGGAGAATGGTTGGTAAAATGCGCACCATGAACCCCATCGAAGTCGACCTGGAACTGGACGTCAGTCACCTGCAATGCCCCTTGCCGCTGCTGAAGGCGAAACTGGCCCTCAATAATCTGCAACCTCAGCAGGTATTGAAGGTGATTGCCACGGACCCCGGCTCGGAAAAGGACTTCCATCTGTTCATTCAGCAAACCAGGCACCAGATTCTGGCCTTCGAAAAGCTGGACACCACCTATTCCTACTGGATCAGGAAAGGCTGACCGGCTTCGCCCATGCGCAAACTGCTGCACGATTTCTACGACCGTTATTTCCACGATGAGGAATCCCTGATTCTGGTGATTCTGCTCACCCTGTCCCTGTTTCTGCTGTGGGCCCTGGGTGAGGTGCTGGCACCGCTGATCGCGTCGGTCATCATCGCCTACCTGATGCAGGGCGGGGTCAATACCCTGCGGCGCCGGGGCGTGCCACAGCGCCTGTCCTTCGCACTCATCTATGCGCTGTTCTTCGGCACGTTCATCCTGGTGCTGTTCATCGTGCTGCCCCTGGTGTGGAACCAGTTCGGCCGCTTCGTCAATGAGCTGCCACGGCTGATCAGTCAATGGCAGGCCTCCCTGATGCTGTTGCCGGAGGCCTATCCCAGCCTGGTGACCCAGCAGCAGGTGGAGGAACTGATCCGCACCGCCCGGGGCGAGATTGCCGTGCTGGGACAGGCAGTGCTCAGTTATTCCATTTCCGGCATTCCTACCGTGCTGTACTGGGTGGTGTTCATCGTGCTGGTTCCCATCCTGGTGTTCTTCATCATGAAGGACAAGGATCTGCTGGTGCAGTGGGCCGGTAATTTCCTGCCGCGCAACCGTCCGCTCATGAACCGCATCTGGCAGGAGATGGACCAGCAGCTGTCCAACTACATCCGCGGCAAGGTGCTGGAGATTTTCATCGTCGGCAGCGTCAGCTTCATCATCTTTGCCATCCTGGGCATTGACTATGCCGTGCTGTTGTCGGTGCTGGTGGGGTTGTCGGTGCTGATTCCCTACATCGGTGCCTTCGTGGTGACCATTCCCATCGCCGCAGTGGCCTATGTGCAATGGGGATTGGGCAGTGAGTTCTACACCACCCTGCTGGTGTATGGAGTTTTGCAACTGCTGGACGGCAATGTGCTGGTACCCGTCATCTTTTCGGAGACGGTGAACCTGCACCCCATCGCCATCATCGGGGCCGTGCTTGTGTTCGGCGGGATCTGGGGGCTGGCCGGGGTGTTTTTCGCCATTCCACTGGCCACCTTCATCAAGGCCATCATCAATGCCTGGCCGTCACGGGTGCATTCCCTGATCGACGCCGACACTGAGAGCTAGAGGCCCGGCCATGCCGGGTCGGTTCCGTCGGTTCCATCGCCTGTGCTAAAGTGCCCGGCTTGAACCGCCGCCCACTGCCCCGGACTGGCGCGGATTCCACGAGGTTATTCATGATAGAAGGCAGCATCGTCGCCCTGGTCACTCCCATGCACGCCAATGGGGAAATCGACTATGACAGTTTTGACCGCCTGCTGGAGTGGCACATCGCCAGCGGCACCGATGGGATCGTGGTGGTGGGCACCACCGGGGAATCCCCCACGGTCACGGAGGAGGAACACTGTGAACTGGTGGCCCACTGCGTCCGTACGGTCAATCACCGCATTCCCGTGATTGCCGGCACCGGCTCCAATTCCACCCGTGAAGCCCTGTTTTTTACCGCCGAGGCCAAGCGCAGCGGGGCCGATGCCTGTCTGCTGGTGACACCCTATTACAACAAGCCCAGCCAGGAAGGCCTCTACCAGCACTTCAAGACCCTGGCCGAGCAGGTGGACATTCCCCAGATTCTCTACAACGTCCCCGGCCGCACGGCGGTGGACCTGTTGCCGGAAACCGTGGAGCGCCTGTCCCATATTCCCAATATCGTCGGCATCAAGGAGGCCACCGGAGACCTGCAGCGTGGACTGCAACTGGTGGCCAGCTGTGGTGAGCGTCTGGCGGTGTACAGTGGCGACGATGCCATTGCCCTGCCCATGATGCTGGGCGGTGCCCGGGGCAACATCTCCGTCACCGCCAATGTGGCACCCGACATCATGCAGCAGATGTGCCGCCTGGCCATTGCCGGTGATGCTGCGGCTGCCACGGCTTTGGACGAGAAGGTGGCCCTGCTGCACAAGCGATTGTTCCTGGAAGCCAATCCCGTTCCGGTGAAATGGGCGTTGTACACCATGGGGCTGATTCCCCCCGGCATCCGGCTGCCTCTGGTGGAATTGCAAACCCGTTATCACGCTCCCGTGAGGGAAGCCCTGCTGGCCGCCGGTATCCAACTGGCGAACCCGTCCTGACCCGGAGTTGACTGTATGCTAGACAAACGTTGGTTGCTGTCCCTGCTGATGCTGCTTACGGGCTGCAATTACCTGACCGGTGAGAACGGTTACTTCCGGGATCGACAGGGTGACTATCTCAAGGCTCCCATCGAGCCGGACATGCAGGTGCCTCCCAACCTGGACAGCTACACCCTGGATCCCCTGTACGTGATTCCCGTCATGGTGGAGCCTCCCACCGACGAATTCGCCAGTCGGGTGCCGCGTCCCCAACCCCTCGATACCAATCGCCCCGAAGGCGTGGTGATCCAACGAGTGTCCGGTGAAGCCTGGATCGTGATCGCCGCCACCCCTCAACAGGTATGGCCGCGGGTGCGGGATTACTGGACCGGTGGCGGCACGGTGCTTGATTACGAGAACCCCCAGGCCGGCATCATGGAAACCGGCTGGCTCGACAATGCCACGGATCCCACCCGCCTGGAGCGCATCCGGGTCCGCATCGAGCCGGGTCTGCGGGCCGGCAGTTCGGAAATCTATGTTCTGCATCTGGACCGCTTCCGCACCGAACCGCCTCCGGCCCTGGTCACCTGGCCGGAGGCGTCCCTCAGCGAGGGGCGTGGCTACGAAATTCTGGAACAGATTTCCCAGTACCTTGCGGATCGCACTGACATCTATAGCTCCTCCTCAGCCAGCCTGCTGGCTGGCAATCTCGCCGGCGACAGCAAGGCCACCTTCAAGACCGGCGCCAACGGCGGACAGGTTCTGGATATCCGTATCGGCTATGCCCGCGCCTGGGCCCAGATGGCACAGGCGCTGGAACGGGCCGGTATCAGTGTTCTGAACAGCGACCGTGATGCGGGGGAGGTGCGGGTGGCTTATTCCGGTGCCGGGGACGAGGCGCAGCGCCCGGGCTTTTTCGGGCGCCTGCTGGGCCGTGGCAATGACGATGGGGGCGACCTGCCGCAGTTCATCCTGCATCTTGAGGAAACCGCCACGGGAGTGCGCATCACGGCCCGACCCCAGGACGAGGGTGATGACAGCATTCGCCTGGCCGATCAGCTGCTGCAAACCCTGTTGAGCAATCTGGGCTGAGCCCGGTATGCCGCGGCGGTCAACATGACAACCACGGCCATCCTGGCAGCCTCGCTGGCAGCGCTGGTGGCGGCCGGGCTGACCTTTCTGCTGCTGCAACGCCGCATCGTTTCCCTGCAGCGCCAGGGTGTGACCCTGGACACCCAGCTGCAGGCACGGGAGCAGGAACTGGGGCAGCAGATTGCCCGGTTCCAGGCCCTGCAGACCGATTACACAAGATTGCAGGAATCCTCCACCCAGTTGCGGGAACAACTCAGCGCCCTGCAGATTGAACTTGGTCACGAGCGGCGTCGCTTCGAGGAGCATCAGCAGGCCCTGCAGCAATCCAGGGAGCAGATGGCCAACCAGTTCAAGGTGCTGGCCAACGAGATACTGGACGACAAGAGCCGCAAATTCACCGCCAGCAATCAGGAAAACATCGCCCG
>JBJOHV010000068.1:0-9103 GCA_046047495.1 Pseudomonadota bacterium
ACTCAGTTTTCAGCAGATTCTCAAACATGCAGAGCGGGTCAAGTTCGAGCAGGTGCGCATGCGCACGGATTTTTATCAGCGCAATTTCATTCCCGTGTTCCATGGCATGGCCAATTTCGTCGACAACCACACCATCAAGCTGGTGGGCAAGCGGCAGAAGCTGACGGCGGACCATTTCGTCATCGCCACCGGCGCGCGCCCTTATCACCCCGACGACGTGGACTTCGAGCATCCCCGGGTGTTCGACAGCGACAGCATTCTGACCCTGGACTATTCACCCCGCAAGGTCACGGTGATCGGGGCCGGGGTAATCGGCTGCGAGTACGCATCGATCTTCGGCGGCCTGGGCTGCAAGGTGGAACTGATCAATCCGGCGGACAATCTGCTGTCCTTCCTGGACGATGAGATTTCCGATGCCCTGGCTTATCACCTGCGTAACATGGGTGTGCGCAGCCGTCATAATGAACAGTACGAGAAAGTGGAGTACCACAAGGACCATGTGGTGACCTACCTGAAGTCGGGCAAGAAGATCAAGAGCGACATCATTCTCTGGGCCAATGGCCGCACCGGCAACACGGATCGGCTGGCCCTGGAAAATGTCGGCCTGGTGCCCAATGGCCGCGGCCAGCTGGAAGTGGATCGGACCTACCGCACCAGGGTGGAGAACATCTATGCCGCCGGTGACGTGATCGGCTGGCCGTCACTGGCCAGTGCCGCCTACGAACAGGGGCGGGCCGCCTGCAACGCCATCGTGGACCCCGAGGAATGCCATTTCATCGACGAAGTGGCCACCGGCATCTACACCATTCCGGAGATCTCCACCATCGGCAAGACCGAGCGGGAGCTGACCGCCGAAAAGGTACCCTATGAAGTGGGCAAGGCCTTTTTCAAGAACATCGCCCGTGCCCAGATCACCGGTGAGGAAGTGGGAATGCTGAAGCTGATATTCCACTTCGAGTCCCTGGAGATTCTCGGCATCCACTGCTTCGGCGACCAGGCTTCGGAGATCGTGCACATCGGCCAGGCCATCATGCGGCAGAAGGGCAAGGCCAATACCATGAAGTACTTTCTCGATACCACATTCAATTACCCCACCATGGCAGAAGCCTACCGGGTTGCGGCCCTGGATGGCCTGAACAGGTTGTTTTGAGTGCACACGGCCATCTTCCGGATTGCCTGGTAGGTCCATCGCCATGGTCAGGGACGAAGACATCGCCCGCTACTACGATGCCAATACCGGCAAATTCCTGCGCTTCGGCGGCAGCGGGGAGGTGGCGGCCATTCACCGGGCCATCTGGGCGCCGGATGTCACCCGACGCCACCAGGCATTTGAGTATCTCAACAAGCTGGTTGCCGATGCGGTTCAGCCACTGACTGGCCGCTTTGGTGATTCGCTGCGCATCCTGGATCTTGGCTGCGGCGTGGGTGGCACCGCCACCTGGCTGCACCAGATGCTCGGTGCCGGAGTGCTGGGCATCAGCATCAGTGCGAGTCAGGTGCGGCAGGCCCGGGAGCGGGCCCGGCGACTGGGCTGCGGTGAGCATGTGAAGTTTGCCACCGGAAGTTTTGAGTCGTACAGGACCGCTGAGCGGTTTCACGCCGCCTGCGCCATCGAATCCTTCGTGCATTGCCAGCATCCCGAACGATTCCTGCAAACAGCGCGGGAGCACGTTCTGCCGGGTGGTCGGCTCATCGTCTGTGATGATTTTGCCCATCCTGCGCCGCCGGCAGCAGCCAGTGCCTGGCTTCGACAATTCCGCCAGGGCTGGCAGATCAATCAGCTGCTCAGTCGCGAGCATTTTCTGGCACTGGCCGACGGGCAGGGGTTTCGGCTGCTTGAGGCGGCGGACCTGTCGGCCCATGTGCGCTCGTTACCCTGGCCACTCCTGCTGATGCTGAGCCACCTGACCCGCCTGCCGCTGCCAGGCGCCTATTGGCAGAATCTGGCGGGCGGCATGGCACTGCAGGTCTGTCTGAAGCGGTCCTATACCTGTTATCACGCCATCGTGCTGGAGCGAATTTGAACATGACCGTATACGGGCCGACGGACTCTGCCAATGAATGAGCCCGCTGCAGGTCACAGACTGGAGGTACGTGGTGCACGCTGGCTGCTGGGTCGGGTGCTGGATGGCCTGGCGCTGTTCTTCATCGTCTCCGCCCTGGTACTGCCCAATCGGCTCAGCTGGATCGGGCCGACGGCCTGGAATTATTTTCCCCTGGAAGCGGTGCTGATCGGATTGCTGCTGCTGGTGCCCGGCCGCGGCGGCCGTCTGGTGCATGGACTCTGCGCGGTGGCACTGGCGGCGGGCATCGTCTTCCGCATCGCCGACATGTCGGCATTTCTGGTGTTCGCAAGGCCCTTCAATCCCGTACTGGATACTTACCTTTTGTCCGACGGCATGAATTTCCTCAGCTCGTCCTTCGGCCGGCTGGGCGCCTCGCTGGCGGCCCTGGCAGTATTGGGCCTGGTGCTGCTGATTATCTGGGCCAGCTGGCACGCCCTGGGTCGGGTCCGGCGCTGGGTGCGGGCCGCACCCAGGCTGTCGGGTGTCGTACTGCTGGCGGGACTGGCAGCATGGACCGGCATGGCACTGAATGAAAGCCCCCGGGCATCCCGCTATTTCATCGACCAGCTGCACATGCACGTGCGCAATACACTGACCAGTTTTGCAGAACTGCAGGCATTTCACAGCGTGGTGAACCTGGATCCCTATGGGGATGTCCCCGGTGAAGACCTGTTCGGCGGGTTGCAGGGCAAGGATGTGCTTGTGGTGTTCGTGGAATCCTATGGCCGTATCGTGCTGGATCTGGAGGAATATTCCGCCCATATAAGACCGGTGCTGGAGCGTGCCACGGCCAGCCTGGCTGATCAGGGGTTCCAGGCCCGCAGCGGTTTTCTGACTTCGCCCACGGTAGGAGGGATCAGCTGGTTGGCCCATGGCACGGCCCTGTCAGGATTGTGGATCGACAGCCAGATCCGTTACGACAGTCTGGTGATCAGCCAGCGACCCTCCCTGGTACGCTTGTTCCAGCGCGCCGGCTGGCGCACGGTGGGTGTCATGCCGGCCATCACACTTACCTGGCCAGAGGGTCAGTATTTTGGCTATGACCAGCTGTACACCGCAAGCGACCTTGACTACCGGGGCTTGCCGTTCAACTACGTGACCATGCCGGATCAGTTCACCCTCGCGCAGTTTCAGCGTCGGGAGCGGGAGTCCGCATCCCGCGGTCCGATCATGGCGGAAATCGCCCTGATCTCCTCCCATGCGCCCTGGACCCCCATCCCCGATGTCATCGACTGGCAGTCAGTGGGTGACGGCCTGGTGTTCAACGATCAGGCCCGGGCCGGTGATCCGCCCGAGGTCATGTGGCAGGACAAGGCGCGGGTGTTGCAGGGTTATCGGGATTCCATCGCCTATGTGATCGACACCCTGGTGTCCTACGTGACGACCTATGGGGACGATGATCTGGTGGTGATGATTCTGGGTGATCACCAGCCCATGCCCTATGTCACCGAGGAAGCGGAGAGCCGGGATGTGCCGGTGCACTTCATCGCCCGAGATCCGGCGGTACTCGATGCCATCGCCCATTGGCAGTGGAGCGCGGGCATGCTGCCGGCGGATGCAGCTCCGACCTGGCGCATGGATGAATTGCGGGACCGCTTTATCGAGGCGTTCTCAGGGCCCCGATGAAGCGGCGGGCAGGGCCAGGATGTCGGTGTGGCCCACGCAGCAACTGCCAGTGGCTGCGTGGGCCAGCCGGAATGAGCGCCACTGCTGCAGGTCGGCGGCCGCCAGACCATAGCCGTAACTCACCGCGGCGCTGATGCCGGTGATCAGGGCACTAAGCAATGCGCTGTGCTCAGGACCCAGGAGCCAGGGGCTGTCCGCCGTGACCACGGTGAAACCCCGCTTCTCGAGTTCGGTTTGCAGGCAGCAGGTGGAGTCCGGACCCAGGGCCGGTCCCAGGCCCTTGTCCCGTTTTTGATCGAGATTGAAGGCGGCCAGCACAGCCTCATCCAGCGGGTGTGGTGGATCCCAGCGGGTAATGCCGTTGTAGTTGAGTGCGGCGTAGAAACCCACGGACAGCGTCTGCAGGCGATCCGCCAATTTTTCCACCACTTCCCTGGACACCAGATCGAACAGCGCCGAGGCCGTCACCAACCGGGCGTCGTTCAGTGGCAGGCTGTCGACATCCCGCAGATCCGCCCGTTGTTGCTCGAAACCGGAGAGCTGACCGTGGCGCCTGCCCGCCTCGTTCAGCAGAGCCACATCATGATCCACCAGTCGCCATAGACAATGTGTTGTGCCGAGCGCAGTGAAGGCGCGCAGTGTGGAACCGGTGCCGGCACCCAGATCGACGATGCGCGGTGAGCCATCACCGCTGTGGTCCAGCCAGCGCGCGGCCCGGGCGACCAGGATTTTGTCCCGGGCAGCCAGATCCGCGTTCTCCCGCAGGTCCAGCCAGGCCGTGGAGAAACCCTCGGCAATCGGAGTCGGCGCTGGCTGATCCCAATGCTTGCGCAGCAGTGCGGCCACCGTTTCGGCGCATTGCTCCCAGGTGGGCAGGTGCAGGGCCGCCTGCCGGGCACCGAGCTGCAGCTGCTGGCGCAGACCGTGGTCCTGCAACAACGCGGTCAGGGCCCGGGACAATGCCTGTTCATCGTCAGGGTCCACCAACAGCCCCGCCGTTGCGGGCACCAGATCGGGGACCGCACCGGCTTTGGCGGCCAACACCGGCAGGCCGAAAGACAGGGCTTCGGCAAAGGCCATGCCATAGCCTTCGAAGCGTGAGGGCAACACGAAGACATCGGCATGGGCGTATTCCTCATCCAGCCGTGCCAGTTCTCCCAGAAAATGAATGCGCTGGTCCAGTCCGAGGTTGCGGGTCAGTTGCCGCAGGTGCCGTGCCCAGTCCGGATCAAAGCGGCTGCCGCCCACCAGACGCAGTGACCAGGGCAGGTGGCGGATGGCCGCCAGGGCCCGAATCAGCACATCATGACCCTTGCGTGGAGTGAGGGTGGCTACGCACAACAGGACCGGGGGATCGCCGCGGCAGGGTGCGAAGGGTTTGCGGTCGGTGCCCGGCGGTGCCACGGTGATCCGCTCCGGGGCGATGGCAAACTGTTCGCCCAACAGGGATGCGGTTGCCTGACTGGTGACGATGACTGCGGTTGCGGCAGCCAGTGCCTGTTGTTCCGACCGTCGTCGGCGATCCGCCTCGGCCGCCGGGAGACCGGATTCCAGGGCCAGGGGATGATGACACAGGGCGATGATTTTCAGGCGCGGCCCGTGGCGTCGGGCGGTCTGGTCCATCATGCCGAAAGCCAGGCCGTCGGCGATCACCAGAGCAGAGTCCGGCAGGGCGGCAAACAGGGCTTCCGCCCGGTCCAGTTCGGCAGTGTCAGGCGCCGGGAAACCGGCGGGCAAGGGCAGGAGGTGCACCGGCAGACCCAGTCGCTGCAGCCCGGCGATCAGTTGGCGATCGTAGCCATAGCCACCCGTGAGAGTCTGAATGTCGCCGGGATAGGCGAAATGGATTTCAGGGGTCAAGGCAGGGTCCTGGGCGGGTAATCCAGCGGTGGGGTTTGAGCGTACTAGGTGCACCATTGTAGTCAAATCCCGCCAGGGGAGCACCTTGCATGTTGACCCCCTGCGCCTTACCATGCTTCGCCATGTCAAAACTTACTGTCTCAAAACCCTCTGTCAGCTGTATGGCCTGTGCCCGGATCCCGACGCAATACGGTGATTTCCAGCTTTGCTATTACACCAATACCCTCGACAACAAGGAGCACCTGGCTTTCTGCATGGGTGATCCGGCACACCGTGATGACGTGCTGGTGCGTATCCACTCCGAGTGCTTTACCGGTGACGTGATGGGGTCCCAGCGCTGCGACTGCGGCGAGCAGTTGCATCGTTCCATGGCGCTGGTGGCCAGCGAAGGCCTCGGTGTCATCGTATACCTGCGTCAGGAAGGCCGCGGCATCGGCCTTCTGGAGAAGCTCAAGGCCTACAATCTGCAGGACCAGGGCTACGACACCGTGGACGCCAACCTGATGCTGGGACATGGCGCCGATGAGCGGGAGTACTCCCTGGCAGCCCGTATCCTCGATGACCTTCACATCCGGTCCGTGCGCCTGATGACCAATAACCCGCGCAAGATCAGCTCCCTGCAGGCGGAAGGCATCCGGGTCACGGCGCGGGTCTCACTGGAAGGCGCCGTCAACCCGGAGAATGCCGCCTATCTGCTGACCAAGGCGCGCCGCATGGATCATATGCTGAAGCCCGCGCTGTTCGTCGCCGGGTCGGCAAAAACCCCCGGCAGTGAAAAGCATGAACCTCAGTCAGCAAATTGAGCAATGGCTGAGCATCGAAAGGGAAAAGTTTGACGTTGCGGACCGACCCTTCGTAACCCTGAGTTTCGCCCAGAGCTGGGATGGCAGCATTGCCCTGCGCTCCGGTGCTGCATTGGCGCTCAGTGGCGACGAGTCACTCAATCTCACCCATCATCTGCGCAGCCTGCACGACGGCATTCTGGTGGGCATCGGCACGGTGCTGGCGGACGATCCCCAGCTGACGGTAAGAATGTCACCCGGCCCCAGTCCACAACCTATTGTGCTGGACAGCCAGCTGCGGATTCCGGCCACGGCCAGGTTGTGCAATCCCGACGGCCGGCGCTGCTGGGTGCTCAGCAGTCGTGACGGCAGCAGCCGCAGCGATGCCAATCTGGACATCATCTCCCTGCCCGGTGATTCCCAGGGGCGAGTGTGTCTGAATGCAGCACTCAAGGAACTCCGACATCGCGGCATTGCCAGCCTGATGGTGGAGGGTGGTGCCAATGTCATCACCGCGTTTCTGCGGCAGCGGCTGGTGGATGCGCTGGTATTGACCGTGGCCCCGACCCTTGTGGGCGGGTACAAGGCGGTGAATGATTTCGGATGCACCGAAAAATCCCATTTGCCGCGCATCAGTCCCCTGCATACCCGGCGCCTGGGTGAAGATCTGATCATGTGGGGCACGTTGCAATACGGTGGGAACACACCGTGAAAACCGGGTCATCCCAGCCAGTCCATCAATTGTGGTTCAGCCAACCCCTGGCGGTGGAGGTTCGCGAGGCTGCACTGCCACCCCCTGCCGCTGGTGAACTGTTGATACAGACCGTGTGCTCCGCGGTCAGCGCCGGCACCGAGATGCTGGTCTATCGGGGTCAGGTGCCGCCCACCATGGCCCTGGATTCCAGCATTGCCGGGATGGAGGAGAAGACATCCTATCCCTTGCCCTATGGTTACGCCTGTGTGGGGAGAGTCCTGCAGACCGGCAACGGTGTGGATGCCGGCTGGCAGGGCAGGCTGGTATTTGCCTTCGTCCCCCATGCCAGTCATTTCATCACCACGGTGGCAGCCGTGATTCCGCTGCCGCCGGATGTGGATCCGGAGGCCGCCGTGTTTCTGGCCAACCTGGAAACCGCCGTGAACCTGGTGCAGGACGGCAATCCCCAACTGGGGGAACGGGTCGTGGTGCTGGGGCAAGGTATCGTCGGACTGCTCCTGTCCCAGCTGCTGGCGCGCTTTCCCCTGGCATGGCTGGGTGCCGTGGAGACCATGGCATTGCGCAAGGACCAGGCACTGCAGGCGGGGGTGCGGCAGGTGTTTGATCCCCGAACCGATCTCGATGACCTTAAGACACAACTGGGCGGTCGTGGTGCGGACCTGGTCTTTGAAGTCAGCGGTGCCGCCGAGGCGCTGGACCTGGCCATCGGGCTCAGCGGTTTTGCCGGTCGCATCGTGGTGGGGAGCTGGTACGGCAGCAAGTCCAGCACCGTGGCCCTTGGCGGTGAGGCTCACCGAAACCGCCTGCAGATCAGCACCAGTCAGGTCAGCACCATCGCGCCTGCCCTGAGCGGACGCTGGGACAAGGCGCGCCGCTTCGAGCTGTGCTGGCAGTTGCTGCGGCAACTCCCTGTGCAGCAACTGATCACCCATCGGCTGCCGCTGTCCGAGGCGCCCCGACTTTATGACCAGCTGCACCGCGCCCCGGAAGCGGTGCTGCAGGCCCTGTTTGTGTACACCGAGGAGGAATTTCCATGTACAGCGTAGCGGTAAGAAAGGATTTTATCGCCAGCCACTTTCTCGTCGGCGGCGACTGGGGTGCGGAAAACCACCCCCATGCCCATCATTACGTGCTGGAGCTTTGTATCGAGGGCGATACCCTGGACCGCCATGGGTATCTGGTGGACATCGTCGAGATCGAAGCCGCCCTCGCCGAGGTGCTGACCTACTACCGCGACAGCCTGCTCAACGACAAGCCGGAGTTCGCCGGCCTCAATCCCAGCATCGAGCATTTCAGCCGCATACTCTGGGAACGTCTCAGCCAGGCCATCCATCCGCCCGGCAGCAGTTTCCTCACCATCAAGCTATGGGAGAATGACAGCTGCTGGGCGGCCTACCGCAAACCCCTTAAAACCAGAACTTGATGCCGGCGGTCCACCAGGTCTGCCCCCATCCACCAAGGCCGCTTCGGTTCGCAACAGAATGCGGTTGTAACTGTCGCCCCGCCAGACATGGTCTTCGACTTTAACACCATGGGCATGTTCCCTGACGGCCGGTGCTTGCCTGGTAACAGGTGACATGCCCGGTGACATCCAGGACACCGCTGCGGTGTTCAATGGTGCAGCCGTCACCCGTACAAGAAACGCTATCAACAGCTTGTGTTTCATCCTCATTGTGACTTCCACGCGAGCTGCTTCAGGATTAATGCAACAAATCCCGGTTGGCTACCGGTATTGCTGCCTCGGGAAAAGCCATGGGAGTCAATCGACGGCGGATTGCACGCCCTTCAGACAACCCAGACCCACCAGCAACACCACGGCATCCCGCAGCCGCATCAAGGCAATGAGCCCCACCGCCGCCGTGGCGGGCAATCCCAGGATTTGGAACGACCACAGGACCGCGGCCTCCAGGGTGCCGATACCACCGGGCAGGGGCAGCAGCAAGGCCAGGCGGGTGGCCACCAGAATGAACACCACACCCCATACCGAGGCATCCACGCCCAACATGCCCAGCACGATCACCATCTCCACCATGATGGCCGCCCAGCCCAGCAGG
>JBJOHV010000069.1:0-36202 GCA_046047495.1 Pseudomonadota bacterium
AAACCGCAAATGTGACAAATGCTCCGACCCCGAAGTTGCAGACCCCGAAGTTGCAAACCGCAAATGTAACAAATGCTCCGACCCCGGTTTACATGGTGCGGCGGTACTGGCCGCCCACCTCGAAAAAGGCGTCGGTGATCTGGCCCAGGGAGCAATACTGCACCGCGTCCATCAGGGCTTCGAACACATTGCCGTTGGCCATGGCGGTCTGCTTGAGGCGGGCGAGGGCCGCGGGGGCCTGGTTGGCATGGCGCTGCTGGAATTCCCGCAGGCGGCGGATCTGGCTCTGCTTTTCTTCCTCGGTGGAACGGGTGAGGGGCAACGACGGGGGCAGCGTGCTTTCCTGCCCGAGGAAGGTGTTCACACCGACGATGGGCAGGCTGCCGTCATGCTTGCGGTGTTCGTACAGCATGGATTCGTCCTGAATCTTGCCCCGCTGGTAGCCGGTCTCCATGGCCCCCAGCACACCGCCCCGCTGGGACAGGCTCTCGAACTCCTTCAGCACCGCCTCCTCCACCAGGTCGGTCAGTTCCTCGATGATGAACGACCCCTGGTTGGGATTCTCATTCTTCGCCAGGCCCCATTCCTTGTTGATGATGAGCTGGATGGCCATGGCGCGGCGCACCGATTCCTCGGTGGGCGTGGTCACCGCCTCGTCGTAGGCATTGGTGTGCAGGCTGTTGCAGTGGTCATAAATGGCGATGAGCGCCTGCAGGGTGGTGCGGATGTCATTGAAGGCCATCTCCTGGGCGTGCAGGGAGCGGCCGCTGGTCTGGATGTGGTACTTCAGTTTCTGGCTGCGCTCGTTGGCACCGTACTTGAAGCGCATGGTGGTGGCCCAGATGCGCCGCGCCACCCGTCCTAACACTGTGTATTCGGGATCCATGCCGTTGGAAAAGAAGAAGGACAGGTTGGGTGCAAACTCGTCGATCTGCATGCCCCGGGCCAGATAGGCCTCCACGAAGGTGAAGCCGTTGGCCAGGGTGAAGGCCAGCTGGGAGATGGGGTTCGCCCCGGCCTCGGCGATGTGATAGCCGGAGATGGAAACCGAGTAAAAGTTCCTCACCTCATGGGCAATGAAGTATTCCTGTATGTCACCCATCACCTTGAGGGAAAACTCGGTGGAGAAGATACAGGTGTTCTGGCCCTGGTCTTCCTTCAATATGTCCGCCTGTACCGTGCCGCGCACCTGACGCAGGGTTTCGGCCTTGATACGCGTGAGTTCCTCGGCATTGGCCCCACGCCCCTGCGCCGCCGTGAACCTGTCCAGCTGCTGGTGGATGGCGGTGTTCATGAACATGGCCAGGATCGTGGGCGCCGGGCCGTTGATGGTCATGGACACCGAGGTGTTGGGGTCGCAGAGGTCGAAGCCCTCATACAAAACCTTCATGTCATCCAGGGTGGCGATGGACACCCCGCTGTTGCCCACCTTGCCGTAAATGTCCGGCCGTTCGTCCGGGTCAAAACCGTACAGGGTCACCGAGTCAAAGGCGGTGGACAGGCGCTTGGCGCTGGAATGCTCGGACAATTGCCTGAAGCGACGATTGGTACGAAAGGCGTCGCCTTCGCCGGCAAACATTCGGGTGGGATCCTCGCTGGCGCGTTTGAACGGGAACACGCCGGCGGTAAAGGGAAAACGCCCCGGGATATTTTCCTTCAGCAGCCAGCGCAGCAGGTCGCCGTGATCCTGCAGATTTGGCAGGGCCACCCGCGGGATGCGGGTGCCGGACAGGGTGGTGGTATACAGCTGCACTGGCACTTCCCGGTCCCGCACGGTAAAGCGGTATTCCTCGGCGCGATAGTCCTGTTGCAGCTTGGGCCATTGTTCCAGCATGCGTTTCACTCTCGCATCCAGTCGTGCATCCCTTTGTTCGATCAGGGGATCCAAAGACTCGGTCGGCTTACCCGCCGCCTGCAGCATGGTGCGGGCAGCCAACAACTGCTGCTTTTCCCGGGCCAGGGTCGCCTGCTGTGCCACATCAGCATGGTATTGACGCACGGTGGTGGCGATTTCCGCCAGGTAGGCCTGTTGCGAGGGGGGAATGATGGCAGCCCGCTGGCTGGACACGCGGCCGGCCACCGCCGGCAGCCGGCCGGCAAATTCCCGCAGACCGGCCTCCCGCAATTGTGCCCGCAGCGCCTGGTACAGGGCGGTGGTGCCGTCGTCATTGAAGCGCGAGGCAATGGTGCCAAACACCGGCATCTGCTCCGGTGACTGGTCAAAACACCCGCGGTTGCGCTGTACCTGCTTGCTCACGTCCCGCAGGGCATCCTCCGCACCCTTGCGATCGAACTTGTTGATGGCGAACAGATGGGCGAAATCCAGCATGTCGATTTTTTCCAGCTGGCTGGCGGCGCCGAATTCCGGTGTCATCACGTACAGGGCGCGATCCACGAAAGGCACGATGCCCGCATCCCCCTGGCCGATGCCGGGGGTTTCCACGATGATCAGGTCAAAGCCCGCCAGGCGGGTGGCCAGCAGGATGTGGGACAGGGCGTCGGGGATCTCCTTGCCGGCCTGGCGGGTGGCGATGCTGCGCACATAAATGGATGGGTGATAGATGGCATTCATGCGAATGCGATCCCCCAGCAGGGCGCCGCCGGTCTTGCGTCGGGTCGGATCGATGGCCAGGATGGCGATACGCAGCGAGTCACCGCTGTCCAGGCGGAAGCGGCGCACCAGCTCATCGGTGAGGGAGGATTTGCCGGCACCGCCGGTGCCGGTGATGCCGACGGTGGGTGGGCAATGTGCTGACGACTGCGCCAGGCGCTCCAGTTCCGCCAGCGCCGCCTTGTCGTATTCACCGTTCTCCAGCGCGGTGATCACCCGGGCCAGGGTGCCGGTGTGGCCCTTGCTCAGTTCGGCAAATGCCGGCAATGGACGGACCTCATGTTCAGTGCGGCACCGGCTCAAAATGTCATCGATCATGCCCTGCAGGCCGATGCGCTGGCCGTCTTCGGGAGAATAGATGCGGGTCACCCCATAGCGCTCCAGAGCCTGTATCTCACTGGGAATGATGACGCCACCACCGCCGCCAAACACCTTGATATGACCGGCGCCCCGGGCCCGCAGCTGGTCGATCAGGTATTGGAAATATTCCAGGTGCCCGCCCTGATAGGAGCTGACGCAGATACCGTCCACGTCTTCCTGCAGGGCCGCCTCCAGCACCTCCTGCACCGACCGGTTATGGGCCAGGTGAATGACTTCCGCACCGCTGGCCTGCAGCATGCGCCGCATGATGTTGATGGCGGCATCGTGCCCGTCGAACAGGCTGGCGGCGGTGATGAAGCGCAAAGTGCCCGTCTGGCGGGTCGCGGAGGGCATGGCTTGGGCTTGGGAAGACTGCATGGCTGGCGGTTTCGCTTGGGTCAGGGTTCGGCAGTGTAGCAAACCCCCCTTTCCCGGCACCACAATCCCTGCCGGAAGGGTTTGACTTTAGGACACCCTGCTCGTATTTTCCCGGTCAGCGTATAAAGCAGCGCCCAATTAGAGAAGCAGCCATGTCCAAGCCTCCCGAAGACGCGCCCCACGCCCTCACCCGGCGTTCGTTCCTGCAGGGCAGCACCGTGGCGGTCACCGCCGCCGCCGTTGCCCCGGTCCTCAAGACAGGGGCCGCCGACAACCCCAACCCCACCGCCCCCTACACCATCGACACCCCCCGCAGCACCATCACCCTGACGGTCAACGGCAACCGCCATGAACTGTCGGTGGAGGACCGCTGGACCCTGGTGGAGGTGTTGCGGGATGAATTGCAGCTCACCGGCACCAAGATCGGCTGCAACCGCAGTGAGTGCGGTGCCTGTACGGTGCTGCTGGACGGCGTGCCCGTGTACGCCTGCAGTCAGCTGGCGGTGTGGGCGGACGGCAAGTCCGTGCAGACCGTGGAGGGGCTGGCGGTGAACGGCCGGCTGTCACCCCTGCAACAGGCCTTCGTGGATCACAACGGTCCCCAATGCGGTTTCTGCACACCAGGCCAGCTGATGACCGCCACGGCCCTGCTGGCCGGCAATCCCCGCCCGGACGCAGCCCAGGTGAAGGACGCCCTGGTAGGCAATCTGTGCCGTTGCTCCAACTACCATGCCATCGTCGAGGCGGTGGTGGCCGCCGGCGCCGGTAACGCGGGGCGCGGAACCTCAGGGGGTGACGCATGAGCGACTCAGTGGTCAGCATCACCCAGCCCCTGGACACCATAGGCCACGACACGCCCCGCATCGACGCGGTGGAGCGGGTCACCGGCGCCGCCAGGTATTCCCGGGACATCAAGCTGCCGGGCATGTTGTTTGCCAGGGTGTTGCGCAGCCCCCATCCCCATGCCCGCATCGTCAGCATCGATGCGGAACGGGCCGCGGCACTGCCCGGCGTGCGGGCCATCATCACCCACCAGAATGCCCAGGTGGTGTGGGGCTCGGGCTCCGTGTCCGGCGGGCGGCAGTACAGTGATCCCACCAAGGAGCTGACACTCCATCGCCGCTACATCTTCAACAACCCGGTGCGGTTCGTGGGGGAGCCGGTGGCGGCGGTGGCGGCGGTGGACCGGCATACCGCTGAGGAAGCCCTCAAGCTCATCACCGTCACCTACGAAACCCTGCCTTTCGTGATGGACCCGGAAGCGGCCCTGCGGGAGGACTCACCCAAGGTGTGGCCGGAGGGCAATATCTGCCCCGACGCCCGCAACGAGCTGGCGCCCATGGTAAGCCGCCGTGGCGATGTGGAGGCAGGCTTTGCCGCCGCGGATCAGGTGTTCGAGGGGCGTTACACCACCCAGTTCATCCACAATGCCCAGATGGAACCCCGCTGCGCCCTCGCCCAGTGGAGTCAGGATGGCAACGGCGAGAAGCTCACCCTTTACACGCCCACCCAGGGCATTGCCAACTGCCGCCATGACACGGCCCGGGACCTGGGTCTGCAGGACCACCAGGTGCGCATCATCTGCCAGTTCATGGGGGGTGGATTCGGCAACAAGAACCAGAATCAGGATGCCGACCTCATCGCCGCCACCCTGGCGAAGCAGGCAGCAGCGCCGGTGATGCTGGAGTACGAGCGCAAAGAGGACTGGCTGGGCGTGCACGGCCGTTGGCCGACGGTGCAGGACTACCGGGTGGGCGTGAAGAACGACGGTACGGTGACCGCCATCGAAATGAACGCCCTGAGCGCCATGGGGCCCTACCGCAAGAATTCCGGAGGCATCAGCGGCCTGGAGGTCTATGCCTGCGAGAACTACCTGCGCACCATCACGCCGGTCTATACCAATCGAACGGTGTCCGGCAATTTCCGGGCACCGTCGGAACCACACGGGTTCTATGGTATCGAGTCCATGATGGATGACGTGGCCTACCGCCTCGGCATGGATCCGGTGGAATTCAGCCTCAAGAACATCCGCCGCCCCAGCGACAGCCAACCCTACACCAATTACAGTCTCGACACCTGCATCCAGCGCGGAGCCGAGGTGTTCGACTGGCAGAACCGGCGTCGTCAGGTGGCCGGCTCCGATCCCGGGCCGCTGAAACGCGGCGCCGGCATGTCCTTCATGATGTTCCGGGCCGGGCTCGGCACCAGCAGTGCCATCGTCCGGGTGGACGGGCAGCAGCATTACACCCTGTATGTGGGGGTCACCGACATCGGTCCGGGCGCCCGCACCACCATGGGCATGATCGCCGCCGAGGCCCTGGGTGTGCCCCTGTCGGATGTGACGGTGATTTCCGGTGATACGGACCGTTGTCCCTACTCGGTGGGCGAATCCGGCAGCCGCACCACCATCATGACCGGTTATGCCGTGGTGGCCGCCTGTGAAGACCTCAAGCAGCAGATCGCCCGCCAGGGCATGCCCAGCGGCACGGATGTGCTGATCGCCTCCGCCACGCCGAGCCCGGGCACCGATGGCAAGCAGCGGCAGTGCTTCGGCGCCCATTTCGTGGAGGTGGAAGTGGACACCGCCCTCGGCACCACCCGCATCACCCGCTATGTGGCCATCCATGAGTCGGGGCGCATCATCAACCCCCTGGCGGCGCGGGGCCAGATTCGCGGTGCCATCCTGCAGGGCATAGGCCAGGCGCTGCACGAGGACATGCTGTATGACCAGCGCCACGGTCAGCCGCTGACCGCCGGTTACTACAGCGCCCGGCATCTGACTCACAGGGATGTGCCCGACATCGAGGTGGAATTCATCCAGGTGGATGATGGTTACGGTCCCTTCGGGGCCAAAACCGCCGGCGAGGCCGGCATCATCATCGCGCCGGCTGCCGTGGCCAATGCGGTTTTCAATGCCACCGGTGTGCGCATGCGGGATCTGCCCATCACCCGGGACAAGATCATAGCGGCCACACAGGGAGGTGCGGCATGAAAGCCATCATCAATCGCAATGCCACCACCCTGGAAGAGGCCGTCGACCTGGCCCGCCAGGCCCGTGAACAGAACCGCTCGGCCGCATTCTCCGGTGGCGGCACCGATCTGCTGCAGCAGGTGAAGGAGGGCACGGTGGCGCCCAATGAGCTCATCAATCTCCGAACGGTGGCAGGCGCCGATGCCATCACCGGCACGGCCGAGGGTATCAACATCGGTGGTCTCACCACCCTGACGACCCTGGCCGGTGATGCCCTGCTGCGGGATCGCTATGCGGTGCTGGCGCAGGCCGCCGCCAGTGTGGGCACGCCCCAGATCCGCAATGTCGGCACCCTGGCGGGCAATGTGGCCCAGCGACCCTGGTGCTGGTACTACCGCAACGGTTTTCCCTGCTTCAAGGCAGGCGGCGACCAGTGTTTCTCCGTGACCGGGGAAAACGGTCTGCATGCCATTTTTGGCGGGGGGCCCAGTTACATCGTGCATCCCTCGGATCTGGCGCCGGCGCTGATGGTGCTGGATGCGGGATTCGATATCGTCGGCCCCCAGGGCCGGCGGCGTCGTATGGCGGACGAGTTTTTCATACTGCCCAGCCAGGACCCGGCCAGGGAAAACGTGTTAGGTGATGATGAACTGCTGGGGGGTGTCAGCATCCCCGCGCTGCCGGACGGTGCCCGCAGCGCTTATCACAAGGTCATGGATCGCGAAGCCTGGACCCATGCGGTGGTGAGTGTGGCCGCGGTGCTGGTCATGGACGGCCAGCGGATCACCAGGGCCCGCATCGTGCTGGGCGGCGTGGCACCCATTCCCTGGCGGGTGCCGGCGGCCGAGGCCCTGTTGCAGGGTCAGGTCCTTGACCCCGGGTTGGCGGCCCGGGCCGGCGCTGCCGCCATTGCCGGTGCCCAGCCACTGGCCAGGAACGCCTACAAGCTGCCGTTGACGGCAGCGGCGGTCGAACGCACCTTATTGCAGCTGGCGGCGCAGCAGAGCGCGTGACAAACGATTCAAGATTGAAATCAAGCAGAGCAAAGAGAAAGAGTATTGACTGATGAACAGACGAGAGTTTTTGCTGTTGTGTGGTGACGACGACAAGACAGTGGAATTGTCCTGTGAACACCTTTACATGCAGTTTACCGATGCCCATGCCAACGAGCGACGCGGTGACTCTGAGCAGGGCAGCCTGAACGGGGCCGCCTGGTGGGCCGGCGAGCCGCCTCTGGAAGGCCAGTCCCCCAAACTGGATGCCCTGTTCCAATCCCTGGAAAAGCGCCTGGAAGACGTGGATGTGCTGCGGGTAAGCAATCGCAGCTGGCTCAAGGACGAGAGTTTCAAGGCAAGGGTCTACAGCCTGCTGACGGAATTCCAGTCACGGGGTGGCACGGTGGAGTTTCCCGGCAACGAGCTGGCAAACTGATGCGTCTGCCTGCCTTTTTTCTCGTATTGATGCTGGCGGCCTGCAATCCGGCCGACCCCGGATCGGTTGTGATGCCAGGTTCGGCAGTAGTGGACGATGCCCACCTGCAGTCCCAGGTGGAGTCCGCCCTGCTGGCTGCCACCGACCTGCCCGGTGCCAACTTCGTGGTGGAGGTCAACGGAGGTGTGGTGGCGATCAGTGGGTCCCTGGCCTGCGAAACCTGCGGCGGCTACAGTACGCCCGGTGGTGCAGGCAATGTACAGATGACCCTGGGTGCCGTGGTGCGGGCCGTGCCCGGCGTCCAGGAAGTCCGTTTCCAGCTCAACTAGGTCCCCCGGGGCTCCCAGGTATTCTCCTCTCTCAGTCCCCCTGGGGAGCGCCGGCGCAACCGTCCACTTCATCCACGCAGCTGATGTCCCCCATCGGCGAGCCGTCCACCAGCGCCTGCACCCAGTCCACAAACCTGATACCGGTCACCGCATAGGTGTAGAAAATCGGGCTCACCAGGATGGTGTGCACATTGCCGCCGGCGGTGTAGTGATAGAACTCGTCCACGGCGCTTTCGATTTCCACATAATGATTGAAGATGCGCTGGGGCAGGCTGAATGAGCCCAGGCGATCCCCGATCAACAGGTTGAACTGGACCTGGGTCAGGTCCTCCGCGGCGTTGTACTGGGCAATGGTGAGGTTCGGGGCGTGGTGTGCGCTGGCGATGTAGAAATCCTCGAAGGTGAGGCTGTCGTTGGTTTCACCGGCATACTCCGGCCAGGCCGGCAATACGGCCGCAGTGTTCCAGGCATTGAAAGTCACCGGCAGATGGGGACTGTTGTAGCCCCCGGCGGCATCGGCGATGAGGGTCACGGGGACATTGGCGTAGTGCTCGGCCACCATGCCGGAATAAAACGAGGCTCCGATGGCGCCGGCGCTGCTGCCGGCGACCACCACCTTGCCGGGCGCGGCGAAATTCTGATAAGCCCAGTTCAACACGGTGCTGGCATTGGCGTAACCGGTGTGCTGGGTGCTGATGGTGACTTCACCACCCTCCGCATTGGTGTAGGTGTAGAATTTTTCCCCCGCCCCCACGTGCACATCCCCGGTGCAATAGGGGATGGACACCATGTCGTAATCACGGAAGGGGTTCTCCGGGTTGTCCAGGGCAAACACACCGTGGCCGTTGGCCGGGTTGTTTTCCGGCATCTCGGCAAACGGAAAATGCACATTGGGCTGGCTGGCGAGATCGCAGGCCTGGCCAAACCAGCAGGCGCCGCCGCCATTGAAATAGATCAGCAGGTTGTCGCCGCTGCCTTCCCGGGTATAGAACTGGTAGGGGGTGCCGGTGGAGCACACGCCGTCGGTGCCGATGGTGGTCCAGGCTCCTTCCGTCGCTGCCGAAGCAGCCACCTGAGCCCGGGCATCCGGTACCGGTGCCAGCTGACCCAATCCCAACAGCAGCAATGCGGTGATCAATAGTGTACGTGACGTCATGGCGGTATCCCCCGTGAATTTGTCGTCATGCTAACCGCGGTCATGGCATCTGTCGACAGCCGTGGAGCCAGCGGTTTTACCCCGCTGCGCAATCCATGCTTAAATCCCGCAACTTCGCATTGTCCCATTGTCATCACCGTCGTTCGTCAAGGAAACCCGCCATGAAGAAAGAAACCATTGCCATCCACGCCGGCTACCAGTCCGAATCCAGCACCAAGGCTGTCGCCGTCCCCATTTACCAGACCGTCGCCTATGAGTTCGACAACGCCAAGCACGGCGCCGACCTGTTCGACCTGGCGGTGCCGGGAAACATCTACACCCGCATCATGAATCCCACCAACGATGTGCTGGAGCAACGGGTGGCAGCCCTGGAGGGCGGTATTGCAGCCCTGGCGGTCAGCTCCGGCATGGCCGCCATCAACTATGCCATCCTCACCATCGCCCAGGCCGGCGACAACATCGTGACCACGCCGCAACTGTACGGTGGCACCTACACCCTGTTCGCCCACATGCTGCCCAGCCAGGGCATCGAGGTGCGCTTCGCCGCCGATGACTCGGCAGAGGCCCTGGAGAAGCTCATCGACGGACGCACCAAGGCCGTCTACTGCGAAACCATCGGCAACCCGGCCGGCAATATCGTGGATTTGTCGGCAATCGCGGCAGCCGCCCATCGCCATGGCGTGGCGGTCATCGTCGACAACACCGTGGCCACTCCGGTGTTGTGGGCGCCCATTGAGCACGGCGCTGACATCGTGGTGCATTCCCTGACCAAGTATATTGGGGGACATGGCACGTCCATCGGCGGCATCATCGTGGATTCCGGCAAATTCCCCTGGGCCCAGCATGCCGAACGCTATCCCCAGCTCAACCAGCCGGAACCCTCCTACCACGGCGTGGTGTACACCGAAGCCCTGGGGCCGGCCGCCTTCATCGGGCGGGCCCGCACCGTGCCCTTGCGCAATACCGGCTCCGCCCTGTCACCCATGAATGCCTTCCTGATACTGCAGGGGCTGGAAACTTTGGCACTGCGCATGGAGCGGCACTGTGAGAATGCCCTGGCGGTGGCCAACTGGCTCAAGGCCCACGGCAAGGTGGAGTGGGTCAACTATGCGGGTCTGCCCGGTGACCGCTATCACGCACTGGCGCAGCGCTACTGCCAGGGCAAGCCGGCGTCATTGCTGACATTCGGTATCAAAGGTGGTTTCGAGGCGGGCGTGAAATTCTACGATGCCCTGAAGATGATCAAGCGGCTGGTGAACATCGGCGATGCCAAGTCCCTGGCCTGTCATCCGGCATCCACCACCCACCGGCAGCTGACTCCCGAGGAGCAGCTGCGGGCCGGAGTGACACCGGAGACCCTGCGCCTGTGCATCGGCATCGAACACATCGACGATATCATTGCCGATCTCGAGCAGGCGTTTGCGGCAGTCTGATCCAATCATGGATTAAATAGATCATAGAGAACCAATATATCCATTTTACCAATTGCGCTGATATCCCCATCATTGCCATTACCCGCCGTCCGTGGATCGACCACAGGACGTCGGAATGGCAGGAAACAGAGGAGTTAGCACAATGACCAAGACCTTGAGCTTTGCCGTGGTGCACTTCAGTGTGGCATTCACGGTGGGCTATCTCATGACCGGCAGCGTACTGGTGGGAGGTGCCATCGCCCTGGTGGAGCCGGCGGTGAACACCGTGGCATACCACTTTCATGAGCTGTTCTGGAAATACCGGGAGAAGGCGGGCTATGCGCCCGCCTGATCCGCTTCAGTTCGCCTGACGTTCCCGCTCCACCAGCACCCGCCGCAGGATTTTTCCTGAGCTGGATTTGGGAATCTGGTCGATGATTTCCAGGCGGCGGATTTTCTTGTGGGGCGCCACCTGTCCCGCGACCCACTCCATGATGGCCTCCGGGGTCATTGCCTCCTTCAGCACCACGAAGGCCTTGGGCACTTCGCCGGCCTCCGGGTCCGGACTGGGAATCACCGCGGCATCGGCGATGGCGGGGTGGCTCAGCAGCAGGGCCTCCAACTCCGCAGGCGGCACCTGGTACGCCTTGTACTTGATGAGTTCCTTGAGCCGGTCCACCACGTACAGGTAACCATCACCGTCCACATAGCCGATGTCGCCGCTGTGGAACCAGCCTTCCGTATCGAGGCAGCCGGCGGTGGCCTGGGGATTGTTCAGATAGCCCTTCATGACGAAGGGGCCATGGATCAATACCTCCCCCTGTTGATTGGGGCCCAGCTCCTTGCCGGTTTCCACGTCCACGATGCGGGTCAGGGAATTGGCCAGGGGTGGTCCTACGGAGCCTGACTTGATGAAGCGGGGATCCGGCGGATTCACATGGGTGGCGCCGCTGGTTTCCGTAAGCCCATAACCCTGATAGACGATGCAGCCGAGCCGCTTGGCCACGGCCTTTTCAAGCTCTTCGCCGAGCGGTGCGGCGCCGCTGCCGATCATGCGCACCGAGGACAGGTCGTACTGGTCCACCAGGGGGTGTTTGGCCAGCGCCAGGATCAGGGGCGGTACCAGGCTCAGGTAGGTGAGCTTGTATTTCTGCACGATCTCAAGGAACTGTTCCAGGTCGAAGCGGGGCATGGTGACGATGGTGGCGCCCTTGTAAAGGCACAGATTCATAATCAGCACCATGCCGTAAATGTGGAAAAACGGCAGCAGGCCCAGATTGGTGTCGGTGTCTTTCAGATGACCCTGGCCGGCGGCCAGCACCATGTTGGCGATCAGGTTGTAGTGGGTGAGCATGACACCCTTGGAGAGGCCGGTGGTGCCGCTGGAGTAGGGCAGTGCCACCAGATCTTCCCGGGGATCAATGGCCACCGTCGGGGCATTGCCGTCATTATTGAGCAGGTCGGCAAACGGCGTGGCCCCGGGCGCCTCGCCGAACACGAAAATCTCTTCCACCTCGGACTCGGTGGCTGCCCTGGTGGCCGTGTCCATGAACTGGGGAATGGTGAGCAGGAAGCGCGCCTTGGAATCATTGAGCTGATAGGCCACTTCCTTGGCGGAATACAGGGTATTGATGGTGGTGTTGATGCCGCCGGCACTGGCGACGCCCAGAAAGGCCACTCCGTACTCCGGCAGGTTGGGGCTGTAGATTGCCATCACGTCGCCCTTTTTGAAGCCCCGGGCCGCCAGCCCCGCGGCCAGATGCCTCACCATCCTGGCAACCTCTCCGTAAGTCAAGGTACGGCCGCTGGGGCCGTCGATCATGGCAGGTTTGTCCTTGAGTTCCGCCGCGCGTCGCAGTACCACGGAGGTGAGGTCGGTGTCAGGAAGGGGCAGATCCGGATAGGGACTCTTGAACAGCATTGTGTCGTCCTTTGTTGTTATAGGGATGTCATACGACTTCAGGCATGCTAACGGTTCGTTATGGAGGAAGGCAACATGAACGGCAAACGTGGATTGGGACTGGGTATATGTCTGTGGTTGTGCAGTTTGCCAGCCTGGGCGCAGGACGACTGTGAAGTGGGCGAGCCGACACGTCGGCAGACTTTTACGGGCAACATCAGCAGGGCCGATTTCGAAACTTACCGGGAGCTGCCCTTCACCGTACCGGCAGGCACGCGATCCCTGCATGTCCGCTTCGACTACGATCGTGAACAGCGCACCACCATCGATCTGGGATTGCTGGATCCTGACGGGTTTCGCGGCTGGAGCGGCGGCAACAAGCAGGAATTTCTCCTCACCGACACGACGGCAACCCCTTCCTACCGGGCCGGACCTCTGACCCCCGGGGAGTGGCGTATTCTGTTGGGTGTGCCAAACATCCGTGAGCAGGTGGAAGCAACCTACTCGGTGATCGTGACCCTGGAGTGCGGCAGTCAACCGGACCACCGGGAATCACCGGTGAACCGCGGACCCGACTGGTATCGCGGCGACTTGCACAGTCACAATGGCCACAGTGATGGATACTGCGACAGTGCATCGGGTCAGCGGGTGCCCTGTCCGCCTTTCGTCACCCTGCAGGCGGCTGCGCAGCGGGGTCTGGACTTTGTGGCCCTCACTGACCACAACAGCGTCTCCCAGTATCAGCAATACGAAGAGTTGCGTGCCTATTTCGACACTTTGCTGCTGCTCCCGGGGCGGGAGGTGACCACGTTCTTCGGCCACGCCAATGTCTTCGGCAGCAGCGTGTTCATCGACTTCCGCCTGCAGCCCCGGGCCGGGCAGGGCTGGGATTTTCTACTGGCCCAGGTGCAGGAACAGGGTGCGCTGTTGTCCATCAACCATCCGGGTCTGCCGTCCGGAGAGGACTGCATGGGCTGCGGCTGGATTCTGCCGGACACGGACTATGGTGAAGTCGCCGCCGTCGAGGTGGTCAATGGTGGCAGTATTTCCGGACCCTACGCATCCCGGCATATCGGGTTCTGGCAGGACAGGCTGAATGCGGGTCATCGGCTGACCGGCATTGGCGGCAGCGACAATCACGATGCCAGGCGCTCGGCGGACGTTGCCGCCGCCATCGGCCATCCCACCACCTGGGTGTTTGCCGAACAGCTTAGCGTGCCTGGCATTCTTGCCGGCATCCGTTCCGGCAATGTGTTCATCGATGTTGCCGGCAGCGGTGTGCGGCTGACCCGCTTTGGAGTCAACGGCCTTTCCATGGGGGAATCACTGGCAGCGGGCAGTGGGGGGCTCGACCTTCAACTGGCCTGGGAATCCGCGGAAATCCTGCATCCGCGCTGGATTCACCAGGGAGAGGAGTTGACCCCGGAGACCGTCGATACGGAAGACGGTCTCTGGCGGGGGCACGTGGCACCGGAATCCCTGGTGCTGCCTGGATGGTTGCGGGTGGATCTGGTCAACGACGCGGGAGACATCAGGCTGGTGGGGAATCCGGTCTATCTGACCGGACCCTGATCAGTCCGCTGCCATGCGGTCACTGGTTCTCACCTTGGGATGGGCCATCAGCCAATCCACCACATTGCGGCTGAAGGAATCGGACACCGCCGGCACATGGGGCCCGTTGATGATGGTCCACAGTTCACTGGAACCGCCGGCACGGCAGCCCCGGTCATAGCGCACCACGGTGGAATCCAGCCCGGGGAGGCTGTCTTCCAGATCCAGCATCGCCACCTGATGGCCACTGACCTCACAGCCATTATAGGTAGCCCAGCGCTCCACGGTTTCCACGGCGCCGGGATAGGGATTGCCGCGAATGTCGGCGCCTTCGTAGTCGATGGTGCCGTCATTGGTGCCGTGGATCTGCAGCACATGCACCGGGACGGCCGGAGCCGGGCGCGGCACGGTGGCTTCGGCGCCGGCGATACTGGCAATGGCGGCGATCACATCGGCATGTTCATGGGCGGTGCGGTAGGACATGAAACCGCCGTTGGAGTGACCGATCAGATAGACCCGGTTGGCATCCACGCTGTATTGGTTCTTCACGGTGTTGATGATGGCCAGCACATAGGCGGCGTCGTCCTCTTCGCTGCCGTAGAAATTGCAGCAGGCTTCCGAGGCATTCCAGAAGCGGCGCTGCTCGCCGCCGTTCTCCACCCTGCCATCGGGCGCCACAAATAAAAATCCGTAGTGATCCGCCAGCGCACTGAACTGCATGTAACCGTCCTGGCGGGCGCCGCTGGACCCATAGCCGTGCAACAGCACGATGAGCGGCGCGGGAGTGGCGGGATTGTAGGTGGCGGGAACGGTCAAAGGCAGCTCGCCACGACCGGCATCGATGCTTTGGGCAGCGGCCAGGGCCGGGCCCCAGCTGCAGATCAGGCCCAGCAGGAACAGTGTCAGAGTACGCATGAAATCCCCCTCGGGTCACAGTGAACTGGAGGGGGAGTATAGGTCCTAGTGCTGGTGAGTGCTATGGTCGGCTGCCGTGGTATCCGCTGCGCCGGCTATGATGCCGTGGTGGGTGGCATGGTGATCGCCCTGGACCATGAAGCCCATGAAGCCGAGGGCGCGGATCTGGGCAGTCAGCGCCGGATCTTCCGCGGTGATGGTGACGGCCACACCGTCATTGATGTCCAGAGTATCCACTTTCCAGCCGGTCTCCATGGCCACTTCGGCACTGTGCAGAGGCACCATGCGCTGGATGGCCTCCAGGGTGCGGCCGCTGCCTGTCACCTGATAGCGGGCGCCGCCATTCACCGGGTTGCCCACCACCTGCGCCTCGATGGTGACATGGTGCATGTCCACCAGGTGCTCATGGTAGCGATCGATGTCCACCTGGCTCCAGTCGGTGTTGGGATCGGCCTGCAGCTGCTGCACCATGGCACGGATGGCATCGAAGGCGGACTGGCCGATGTCGGCATTGCTGCCGCTGTGGAGGGACGCATGCATCTCCTCCATGCGCTGCATCATCATGCCGCCGCCCATGCCGCCACCCTGTCCAGCACCCTGGCCGCCACCCTGGCCGTGTTGCATGCCGGCCCCTTGACCGGCTCCCTGGGCGGAATCGGCGCCATGGTCATGCTGTTGTTGGGCCACCAGGGGAGTCGAAAGACCCAGCAAGGCGGTAAATCCCAAGGTGCTCAGTAGTCGCTTGTGCATGGGTAACTCCTCATAGAATCGAACAAATGGCTTAATCCAGACTACTCGCCCGGAAACCCTGCTGCTTGACCTGGGTCAACAGTCCTTGAATTGGCGGGCCTGGCACTCCCGCGCCATGCCTTCCGCCATGAATATGTCGTTGGCGGTCAATTCCTCGGCGATCTGGGTGCGCAGTATGTCGCCGTTGTTATTGCCCAGATCCACCGACAACTGGGCCCACATATAGGCTTTTACCGCATCCTGGGGCAACCACTCACCATTCATGTACATGTTGGCGAGGAAAAACATGGAATCCGCGTGACCCTCGGCTGCAGCCTGCTGAAACAGGGTGCTGGCGGCAATGAAGTCCTTCTCGCCGTAGTAGCGGATTTCCCCCAGGGCGTGCATGCCCGGTACATAACCCTGTTCCACCGCCAGTTCCAGCATGCGCATGCCAACCGGAATATTGCGGGGCACCCGGGGAATATAGGAACCCTGCACGTAGATCTCGCCCAGCTTGACCTGGGCGGGGGCGTGACCCTGGGCCGCGGCACGCTCCAGAAGTCCCACCGCCCCCAGCACGTCCGGCGGCACGCCGATGCCGTAGAACATCAGGGTCGCCAGTTCGGTCTGGGCATCTGCGTGGCCCTGGTCGGCGGCCAGTTGCAGCAGGCGGCCGGCCTCGTTCATGTTCATTGGCACACCGTTGCCGGCCCGGTACATCCACGACAGAGTGAACTGGGCCTGGGCGTCACCGGCGTCCGCCAGGGGTTGCAACTGCTGGCGGGCCGTGGCGAAATCCCCGGCGGCAAAGGCTGCCAGGCCGGCTTCCAGATCGCCCTGGGCCAGGGCGGTGTGGTTGGCAAGCAGGATCAGCAGCAGGGAAATCAGCAGGGTGGGGCGAGTCTGTTTTTTTGTCATGGGCGTATGGCAACCTGTTGGATGATGGGTCGGCGTGGCCGACCTGTGCCGGCGAGTATACTGGCTGACTTCGAGGAAGGCGAAACCCTGACCATGGCACCGGACCCATTGCTGCAATTTGTTGCAAATCATCCCCGCCTGCTGGTGCTCACGGGGGCCGGTTGCAGCCTGGCGTCCGGCATTCCCACCTACCGGGATGCGGCCGGGGAATGGCGGCGCAATGCGCCCATCCAGCACCGGGACTTCGTCACCCGTCCCGACTGCCGGCGACGTTACTGGGCCCGCAGCTTTGCCGGCTGGCCCGCGGTGGCCTCGGCCCGGCCCAATGCCGCCCACCGCGCCCTGGCGGCGCTGGAACAGGCCGGCCACGTGCAGCTGCTGGTAACCCAGAATGTGGATCGCCTGCACCAGCGGGCCGGTCAGCAGCGGATCATCGATCTGCATGGTGC
Source organism: Pseudomonadota bacterium (assembly GCA_046047495.1). Taxonomy (GTDB): domain Bacteria; phylum Pseudomonadota; class Gammaproteobacteria; order Pseudomonadales; family Pseudohongiellaceae; genus NORP240. Next base: position 17,114 of record JBJOHV010000069.1, read on the forward strand.
ATTGGCTGAGGTGCTGTGCCTGCAGTGCGGAGACATATCCTCCCGAGAATCCCTGCAGGGGCGGCTGGCCCAGCTCAATCCACATCTACAGGAAGAGGGCCACCTGGCGCCCGATGGAGATGCCGATGTGTCCGATGTGCTGGTGGAGCAGGTGGTGGTTCCCGACTGTGAACACTGTGGTGGCATTCTCAAGCCCCATGTGGTGTTTTTCGGTGATGGGGTGCCGCGGCAGCGGGTGGAGGCGATCGTCGACGAATTGGAGGGATGCGACGGCCTGCTGGTGGTGGGCAGCTCCCTGATGGTCTTTTCCGGGTACCGCTTCGTGCGTCACGCCCATCGGCTGGGCATCCCGGTGGCCTGCATCAATCCGGGCCTGACCCGGGCGGATGAGATGTTCACCCTCAAGGTGGCCGAGGACTGTGGCATGGTTCTGCAGCAGCTGCTGGCCAAGCTCAGGGTGCCCGATCGAATACCCGCACCAGCTTGATGGGGGCGCCGAAGTTGGCCGGCTTGATGACCAGCTCCACCCGCAGACGGGTGCCGTCGGCTTCCAGCACATAGGTCTCCTCGGTGTAGCCTCCGTCCCGCGGCCGGGCTTCCACCAGCAGGGCATCGCCATCGAACTCCGCGAAGGAATTGTCCAGCCCGCCCTGCTGAAAATAATCCGTGACCCCGGTGCTGCGGCTGCGGCCATCGCTGTAAAACACCCGCTGGTAGCCATCCTCGTAGACGAAGGTGAATTCCGGCTCCATGAAGGCGATGGTGAGTTCGTCATCGTAGGAGATGCGATCGTACAGTTCGTGCTCGGCGGGCCCGCCCCGGTAGCGATCCTCCTCTTTGCGGCCGAACCAGCGCCGCTGCACTTTGCCACCGGCGGCCTTGATGGCGGCCTCCACCTGCTCATCGGTGTTCTGGCTCAGGCTGTCGTTGATCACCCAGCGACCCACCAGGTCGGTGCGGATATCAATGGCCTGCTGGGCGCGGGCCACGGGCCCCGGCACCAGCAGGCTAAGCAACAGGGCAAGCAGGGTCAGGCGCGATGTCATGGCAGGGTTTGTACCATATTTGGCCGGGTTACAGAACCGTGGCGGGATTGGGGTATACTCCGGCCACACCAGTGATCCCGGAGACCGAACCATGCATCGCAAGCTCTTGTTGTGCCTCGCCATCAGTGCCGTTGTCAGCGGCTTAACCTCCACACCCCTGGCAGCCCAGGACGAGCCACTGGCCGTCATCGTGGCCGGTGGCGGGGACTACAGTCGGTCCATTTCCACGGATTCCGAACTGGCCCAGCAATTCTATGACCAGGGCCTGCGCATGACCTGGAGCTTCTATTTTCCCGAAGCCATCGCCTCCTTCCAGGAGGCGGCCCGCCATGATCCGGACGAGCCCATGATCTATGCCGGCATGGCCCACGCCATGGGGCCCAATCCCAACAGCCGCTATGCCAACCTGCCGGATGATCCCCAGGGAGCGGGACTGGCGGCCATCACCAAGGCCATGGAACTGATCGACAACGGCACGCCGGTGGAGCAGGACCTGGTACGGGCCCTGATGGTGCTGTACGACAAGAACGCCATTCCCGACAGTGCCGCCCGTGACCGGGCCTATCTTGAGGCCATGCGGGCCCTGTATGCCAAGTACCCCAACGATGCGGACATCGCCAGCATGTTCGCCGAGGCCTATATGCAGATGGGGCGCTGGGATTACTGGGAGGCCGACGGTGCACCGCGACCCGGCACCGCTGACGCCCAGGCGGCGCTGGAACATGCCATGCTGCTGGAGCCCTATCATCCCGGCGCCAATCACCTGTATATCCACCTGATGGAAGCCTCCATGCAGCCGGAGAAAGCCCTGGCCGCCGCCCACAAGCTGGAAAACACCGTGCCAATTTCTGGTCACATGGTGCACATGCCGGGCCATATCTATCTGCGGGTCGGTGACTACGAGCGGGCCATCGATATCAACGAGCGGTCCCAGATCGTCGACCTGCAATTCGCCGAGATCTGGGGGGAGACCAACTTCCCTAACATCGGAACCTATGGACTGTCGCACCGTACCCATGCCATGCATGCGCTGGATTTCGTGCGTTACGCCGCCTCCCTGCAGGGCACCTATGCCACTGCCATCGAGGCTGCAGAGCGGGGCGCCGCCAGCGTGGGCATAGCCCAGGAGGCGGTCAATCGCGGCCAGAAGCGCATCGTCAATTCCTGGCTGGTGGACAAGATGTTCGGCAAGTGGGAGCGCCTGCTGGGTATGGAAAAGAAGTACGGTGGCACACCCTATCTGGATGGCATGTGGAGCTACGTGATCGGCAGCGCCTATGTGGCCACCAACCAGATGCCCCAGGCCAGCTCGGAGCTGGAAAACATCCGACGCCAGGCTGCCGATGAAACAGTGGACCAGACCGGCGTGGGTCCCACGCCCGCATCCCAGCTGCTGACCATCGCCGGCTTCGCCCTGGAAGGTGAGATCAAGGAAGCCCAGGGTGACCTGAACGGTGCCATCGAGGCCTACAATCGGGCCGTGCAGCTGGAGGATACCAACAACTACACCGAGCCGCCCGACTGGTCCCAGCCTATCCGTCATTATCTGGGTGCCGCCCTGCTGGATGCCGGCCGCCCTGCCGATGCGGAAACCGTTTATCGCCAGGATCTGGAGTGGAACCAGTACAACGGCTGGTCCACCTGGGGTCTCTACCAGGCGCTGGAAGCCCAGGGCAAGGCGGAGGAGGCGGAGATCGTCAAGCGCCAGTTCGAGAGCCTGTGGCGCAACGCCGACGTGATGCTGGAACGTTCGCGTTTCTAGGCCCATGCTGCAGCGCTGCAGTGTCGCGCTGGGTCTGCTGGGTCTGATCGCCGGCTGCCTGGTGGCCCTGGGCATACTGTCCGGTGACGAGCAGGGGCGGGTCAATCTGCTGTATCTGCTGGCGCTGTTTGCCTTCCTGCCGGTGCTGGGCCTTCTGCTGAGCGTGGTATTCCTGCTGCACCGCGCCGGCGGCGGGGCTGGGGGAGGCGGTCTGGCGGGCTGGTTGCTGGAACTGCCCTTGTTTCCCGCAGCCTGGCGCCGGGAGTTGACCATGGCCAGCCCCCTGCTGCGCAAATCCTGGTTGTTCTATCAAACACAGATTCTCGCCCTGGCCTTCGGCTGTGGTGGCCTGCTGGCCTTCCTGCTGCTGTTGCTGGGCAGTGATGTGAGTTTCGTGTGGCGCAGCACACTGCTGCAGGCCACGGATCTTTACCCGGCGCTGCAGGCCCTGGCGGTACCCTGGTGGTTCTGGACCGCGGCCCAGCCGTCCCTGGACCTGCTGCAACTGTCCCAGGACTTCCGCCTGGCCCAGCCGGAATACACCGCCCGGGTGCTGGGCCAATGGTGGCAGTATGCCCTGGCCGCCCAGTGCACCTACAACCTGCTGCCCCGTGCCATCATGCTGGTGGTGGCCCGCAGCGTCTACCTGCACAACCGGGCGGGCGGAAAATCCGCGCAGACGACCGTACTGCCTGTCTCCACCTCTCTGAACCAGGTCCCGGCGAGCGGTCAGCTGGCGCCACTCGTCACATCCATTAACGAGAGTTATGGGTTGCTGGATTGGGCCGCCGCGCCATCCCCCTGCCTTGACACAATCACCGCCGTCCTGGGACCGGCAGATCAGCACCTGGGTGCCGATCCCCTGCAACGGGAACCTGAGACACTGCTGCCCGGATTGCTGCCGGTCGTGGTGGTGCGCAGCTGGGAACCGCCCCTCGCTCAATTGCATGACTACCTGCTGCATCTTCCCGCATCACGGGGTTTGCTGCTGCCATTGAACTGGACCCAACAGGGTGTGCTGCCGCCCACCGAACCTCATCTGCAGGAGTGGCGGCGCTTCGCCGGCACCCTGGAGAACTGGGCGGTGCTGCAGCCATTCACCGCCGGAGGAACATCATCGTGAATCCGGAATTCGCCGTGGTCGGCCACCCCAACAAGGGCAAGTCCTCCATCGTGGCAACCCTGGCCCATGACGACAGTGTGGCCATCTCGGCCCAGAGTGGTACCACCAAAGTCACCGAGCGCTTTACCGTCAACGTCGGCAAGGGTCAGTACACATTGATCGACACACCGGGTTTCCAGCGCCCGGCCCGGGTACTGGACTGGCTGCAGAAGCAGGCTGCCGGCGCCGACCAGCGGCAGGCGGCGGTTCAGCGATTCATCGAGAACAGCCAGTGTCGCCGGGATTTTCCCGACGAGGTGCAGCTGCTGACACCGATCCTGCGGGGCGCGGCAATTCTCTATGTTGTGGATGGTTCGCGGCCTTACGGAGCCGACTATGAGGCGGAAATGGAGATTCTGCGCTGGACCGGCCAGCCCAGCATGGCGCTGATCAACCCTATCGAGAACGAGGATCATGTGGGTGCCTGGCAGCAGGCACTGTCCCAGTACTTCAAAGTGGTGAAAGTGTTCAACGCCATGCAGGCGGATTTCGACAAACAGCTTTCCATCCTCGAGACCTTTGCCTTGTTGCGGGACGACTGGCGTTCCGCCATCGGCATTCTGATCGCCGAATACCGCGGTCTGCGGCAGCGGCAGCGGGAGCAGAGCGTGGAAATTCTGGTGGAGCTGCTGAGCTTCCTGTGTTCCTACCAGGTGTCACAGGTGGTGGCCAGCCGCGAGCAGGCCCGGCAGCTGCAACCGGTTCTGGAACAACAGTATCTCCACGCCATGAAAGAGCGGGAGGCCCGCAGCCACGATGCCTTGAAGGCCATTTATCAGTATCGCAATCTCAGCAGCCGGGCCGAGGCATTGTCATTCGAGGCCAATCTCTTCGATACCGAGAAGTGGATCATCTGGGGGCTCAACCGCCGTCAACTGGTGGCGGCCGCTGCCATGGCCGGTGCCGCGGCAGGCGCCGCAGTGGATGTGAGTCTGGCGGGTCACAGCCTGCTGCTGGGAGCCGTGGGCGGCGGCCTGCTGGCTGCTGGCAGCGCCTGGCTGGGTGCCGATCGCCTGGCGGAGTTCAAGGTGCTGGGTTTGCCGGTGGGTGGTTATGAGGCGCGCCAGGGACCCATCCGCAATCCCAACTTCCCTTATGTGGTGATCAGCCGCTTCCTGTTTCTTGAGCAGGCCTTGCGGCAGCGTACCCATGCGCGGCGTGACGTGCTGGTGATCGAAGCCGGGGACTTGGCGGCGCGAATCGAAACCCTGTCCCCCACCGAGAAAAAGAATCTGCACAACGCGCTTGATCGTCTGCGTCGCCAGAAGCCAGTGGACGACCTTCCGGCCGCGCTGCAACCCCTGATCGAACAACAAGGGGGACACTAGATGGTAGGGACACTGATAACTTAATAACTTAAGGAGTGGTGGAGACACTGACAACTCAATAACAAAAGGCGGAAGCTATCATCTTGAGTTGCTTAAGTTATTAAGTTATCAGTGTCCCCTCTACAGCATATGGATTCAGCAGGAGAGAGGTTTATATGGCAATCACGCGACATTTGCAGGCTTGCACGCTAATGCAGGCCATGGCAGTACTGCTGGCAACTGCGCTTGTGGCAGTTCTGGGGACAACAGTTGCCGCACAGCAGGCCCCGACCCATTTCGATCCCAAGGGCAAGCCAGCCAGCGAATTCACCCGGGAGTTGCAGCGGCAGCAGCGAGCCATGCTGCCCTTCGAAGATGAACGGGATTTCGAGGAGTCCCGGCGGGGCTTCATCGCCGCGCCGCCCTATCGTGAGGTTCGCGGTGCCAGTCTCAATGTGGTGTGGGACATGGATCGTTACAACTTTTTGCTGGACGGCACCGAGTTCGACAGTATCCATCCCTCCCTGCAGCGCCAGGCCACCCTCAATATGAATTACGGTCTGTTCGAGGTCGTGCCGGACTTCATTTATCAGCTGCGGGGTTTCGACCTCGCCAACATGACCCTCATCAGGGGTGACACGGGCTGGATCATCTTCGATACCCTGCTGACCCGGGAAACCGCCACTGTGGCCCTTGCTTTCGCCAACCAGCAGTTGGGTGAGCGGCCGGTAAAGGCCGTTGTGTATTCCCATTCCCATGCGGATCACTACGGCGGCGTGCTGGGAGTCACTACTCGGGAGGCAGTAGCCGCCGGCGAGGTGCAGATTGTTGCGCCTGCCGGGTTCCTCGAGGAATCCATTTCCGAATCCGTGTATGCCGGCAATGCCATGAGTCGCCGGGCCTCCTATCAGTACGGCAACGTGCTGCCCCAGAGCCCTTTCGGTCAGGTGGATTCCGCCATCGGCAAGGCCCTGGCCCGGGGCAGCAGCGGGTTGATCGCGCCTACCGTAAACATTACAGAGGATTTCGAGGAGCACATCATCGATGGTGTCCGCATGGTGTTCCAGAACACCCCGGGCACCGAAGCGCCGGCAGAGATGAATGCCTGGTTCCCGGAGCAGAAGGTGTTCTGGGCTGCGGAGAACATCAGTGCCACGGTGCACAATATCTATACCTTGCGGGGCACCCTGGTGCGGGATGCACTGCTGTGGTCCAAACACATCAACGAGGCGCTGTACCGTTTCGGTCAGGAAGCCGAAGTTCTGGTGGCCTCCCACAACTGGCCGCGCTGGGGCAATGACCGTATACAGGAAGTGATGCGGGCGCAGCGGGATGCATACGCCAATCTCAACAACCAGGTGATGCGGCTGGCCAACCAGGGGGTCACCATCAACGAGATACACAATGAATACCGGGTGCCCGCCAGCCTGCAGCAGCAGTGGAACGTGCGGCAGTACCATGGTTCGGAGTTCCACAATTCCCGCGCAGTCATCAACCGCTACCTTGGCTACTGGGATGGCAATCCGGCCACACTTGCACCCCTGTCGCCGTCCGACAGTGCGCCCCTGTACGTGGAAATGATGGGTGGTGCGGCGCCTATTCTGGCCAAGGGGCGGGAGTTGTACGACCAGGGCCAGTACCGCCATGCCATGGAGATTCTCAATAAGCTCGTGTATGCCGAGCCGCAAAACACGGACGCCAAGGATCTGCTGGCGGATGTGTTCGAGCAGCTTGGCTACCAGTATGAGAGCGCCAGCATGCGCAATGTGTTCCTGTCGGCTGCCCGGGAATTGCGCAACGGCGCACCCCCAATGGGACCGCCCAGAGGTGCCAGCCCGGACACCGCCCGGGCCATGACCACCTCCCAGTTTCTGGACGCGCTGGCCATTCGGGTGGACAGCGGGGCGGCAGAGGGCATGGCGTTCACCATCAACCTCCTCACACCCGATACCAGGGAGAGTTTTGTCATCGAGATGAGCAACGGCACCCTCACCCATATTCCCGGCTACACGGTGGATAATCCCGACGCCATGGTGCGCATCGATCGCAGGGAGCTGGATTCGGTGATCGCGGGAGAAACCAGCTTGCTGGGGCAGATTCGCGCTGCCCGGGGCGTGCTGGCGGGAGATGTTGCCGTGCTGGAGCAGCTGGAGTCGGTGCTGGTGACCTACGATGCAGGCTTCGAAATCATGCCCGGAACCCGATAGGCACTCTGCTTCTTTTCCTGTCGTCGGGCGTGCAGCACCGGTTCGGTGTAGCCATTGGGCTGCTGGCGGCCGGTGAATACCAGTTGACAGGCTGCCGCGAAAGCGATGGAGCGGTCGTAGTCCGGGGCCATGGGCTCATAGGCCTCGTCACCGCGGTTTTGTCCGTCCACCACGATCGCCATGCGTTTTAAGGTGTCCAGCACCTGATCCTTGCTGCACACGCCGTGATGCAGCCAGTTGGCGATGTGCTGGCTGGAAATGCGCAGGGTGGCGCGGTCCTCCATGAGACCGATGTCATGGATGTCGGGCACCTTGGAGCAGCCGATGCCCTGGTCGATCCAGCGCACCACATAGCCGAGGATGCCCTGCACATTGTTGTCCAGTTCAAGCTGTACCTGTTCCGGTGAGAGGGTCGCCGGATCCGCGAGCAGGGGAATGGTCAGCAGGTCCGCCACCGATACCGGCGGGCGTGTGCGCAGTTCCTGTTGCCGCGCCCTCACATCCACCTGATGGTAGTGCAGGGCGTGTAATACGGCGGCGGTGGGCGAGGGGACCCAGGCGGTATTGGCGCCGGCCATGGGATGGGCGATCTTTTCCTTCACCATGCGGGCCATCAGGTCCGGCATCGCCCACATGCCCTTGCCGATCTGGGCCCTGCCGGGCAGTCCGCAGGCCAGCCCCAGGTTCACGTTGTTGTCCTCGTAGGCCTGGATCCAGGTGCTGTGTTTCATGTCCGCCTTTGGCACCATCACTCCGGCTTCCATGCTGGTGTGAATCTCATCGCCGGTGCGGTCCAGAAAGCCGGTGTTGATGAATACCACCCGATCCCGCGCCGCTGCGATGCAGGCCTTGAGGTTGAGGGTCGTGCGCCGCTCCTCGTCCATGATGCCGATCTTGATGGTGTTGGGCTCCAGGTCCAGGGCCTGCTCCACCCGGCTGAACAGCTCGCAGCTGAAGCTCACTTCCTCGGGTCCATGCATCTTCGGCTTGACGATGTAAATGCTGCCACTGCGGGAGTTGCGTCGCCGTGTCTCGCCGCGCAGGTCCAGCAGGGCGATGGCGCTGGTGAGCAGGGCGTCCAGGATGCCCTCGTACACCGGTTCCCGATCCTGGTCCAGTATGGCATCGCTGCGCATCAGGTGCCCCACATTGCGAATCAGCATGAGGCTGCGGCCGGGCAGGGTGAACTTTTTCCCGGCGGCATCAAGGTACTGCCTGTCCTTGTTCAAGCTGCGGGTCATGCGCTTGCCATTCTTGATGAAGGTGTCTTCCAGTTCGCCTGTGATCAGGCCCAGCCAATTGCGGTAGACCGCCACCTTGTCCTCCGCATCCACGGCGGCGACCGAGTCCTCGCAGTCCTGAATGGTGGTGATGGCCGCTTCCAGTATCACATCGCTGATATGGGCCGGGTCGTCGGCACCGACTTCGGAATCCGCGGCGAACTCGATCTCGACATGCAGTCCATGGTTGCGCAGCAGGACCGCTTCCGGCACAGTGGGTTTGCCGCGGTAACCCGCCAGCTGCCGCGGGTCACGCAGACCCGCCACCCGATTGTCTTCCAACTGCACCCGCAATTCGCCGTCCTCGATGCTGTAGTCGAGAGCGTCTCGGTGGGAGCCCCGGCTCAACGGGCAGGCCTGGTCCAGGAATTCCCGCACATAGGCAATCACCCGTGCCCCCCGCACCGGGTTGTAACGGACTTCCCGCGCCGCGCCATCCTCCTCGCCGATCACATCCGTGCCATACAGGGCGTCATACAGGCTGCCCCAGCGGGCATTGGCGGCGTTGAGGGCGAAGCGGGCGTTCTTCACCGGCACCACCAGCTGGGGTCCGGCCTGAACGGCAATTTCCTGGTCCACATTGGTGGTGCCGATCTGGAAATCCTCCGGCGATGGCAGCAGATAACCGATGTCACGGAGGAACTGTGCATAGGCTTCCCCGTCATGGGGCTGGCCGCGGCGCTCCCTATGCCAGGCATCGATCTGCGCCTGCAACGTATCGCGCCGCTGCAGCAAGGCCGTGTTGCGCGGGGTCAGGTCATGGATGATGTCGGCGCAGGCCTCCCAGAAATGCTCCCTGTCCATGCCGATGCGGGGCAGCAGCAGGTTGTTGACGAAATTGGCCAGGGTGGCGGCCACCCGCAGACCCGCCAGGTCGGTGTAATTGTAAGTGTCGTTGAGGACTTCGCGGCGGTCTTCACTCATTGCCCTGTTCCTGAATCACGAGATTGAGCCCTTCACGCATGCGGCGGGTGGAAATGGTGACTTCGAACATGAACAGGATCAGGCCCAAGATCAACAGCAGCATGGCGCACACGAACAACACGGCGATCAGAACGGACAGATTGAGGGCGGCCAGCTCGCCCAGAAACAGGGAGACGATCACCAGGCACACCGCCAGTGCCGCGGCCACGCACAGGCGTATGGCCCAGTTCACCAGGCGGACCCGCCGCCACAGGGCGGTGGTTTCCCGCTCCAGCAAGGGTTTGTGCTCGGCGTGGGGCTCCCTGGACAGGCGGCCTTCCACCACCCGGGTGCGGTCCACGATGCGTCCGAGACGGATGGACAGCACGTTGAGAAATCCGGCGATGCCCGCCAGCAGGAACACCGGCGCCACCGCCAGTTGGATGACGCCGGCGATGGACTCCACTGCAGTGATTTGTTCCATGTCCGAGATGGGCTGCGTTATTGAGGGTTGGGTGCCAAGCTACCATATCTGCCCTGCCACGGACATCCGCGGCTGAGCCGGCATTCACCGCCGGATGGCCGTCACAGAGCGGATTTTGCTGAATTTTCAGCCGCCCCTTGCTACAGTATCGCCACGTTGTAAAACCAAGAGGCAAGTCCATGAAACAAGCAATCCTGAGCACGCGACGCTGGCTGCAACAGGCGGTGATGCTGGTGTTGGCCCTGGTGCCATTCGCCGCCACGGCCCAGACGCCGGAAACCGTGGAATGGTTCACCCTGGGCAATGATTTCGGTCACACCCGGTACACCCCGGCCGACCAGATCACGGCCGAGAATTTTGACGAGCTGGAAGTGGCCTGGGTATGGGATGGTGCCAGTTTCGGTGCCGTGTCCGGGCGTTCCACCCCGTCCTACATCGACGGTCTGCTGTACACCGTGGCGGGCAACCTGCGTCACGTGATCGCCATCGATCCCAAAACCGGTGAAACCGTGTGGTCCTACCGGGAGCCCCGCACCGGCCGCGCCAACTACTCCATGCGCGCCGATTACGGCAAAGGCGTCGGCTTCGGCTATGTGGACGGCAAGGGCGTGGTGTACATCATCTCCCCCGGCTTCTTCCTGACCGCCCTGGACGCCAAGACCGGTGCCCCGCTGAAGGGTTTCGGTGAGCCGGTGCCCATCGAGGGCTTCCCGGAAACCGGAGTGGTGGACCTGCTGAAGGACCTGGGTCACCCCTATGACCCCTATGAGGGCATTCCCCTGGAAGTGGGCTATATCACCTCGTCCTCGCCCCCCATCGTGGTCAATGACGTGATCATCGTGGGCAACTCCGCGGAGCAGGGCTATCACCAGTCCCGCATCGAGAACGTGCCGGGCGACATCCTGGCCTATGATGCCAAAACCGGGGAATTCCTCTGGAAATTCAACGTCATTCCCCGGCCCGGTGAATACGGTCACGAGACCTGGGAAAACGATGCCTGGCAATGGACCGGCGACGTGTCCAGCTGGGCGCCCATCTCCGCCGATCCGGAAGCCGGCCTGGTGTACATTCCCACCAACGGCGCCACCATCGACTATTACGGCGGCTTCCGTCCCGGTGACAACCTGTTCGGCACCAGCCTGATCGCCCTCGACGTGAAGACGGGGCAGCGCAAGTGGCACTTCCAGTTCGTGCACCATGACATCTGGAACTATGACACGCCCACCGCGCCCATCCTGATGGATGTGAACGTGAACGGTGCGCCCACCCCCATCGTGGCCCAGGCCACCAAGCAGGGCTTCGTCTATACCTTCAACCGCATCACCGGTGAGCCAATATGGCCCATCGAGGAACGTCCGGTGCCCCAGTCCACCGTGCCGGGTGAGAAGCTCTCGCCCACCCAGCCGTTCCCCACCAAACCGGCGCCATTCGAGATGCAGGGCATCAGTGAGGATGACCTGATCGACTACACGCCGGCGTTGCGCCAGGAGGCCATCGCGGCCATGGAGGAGTTCCTCATGGGCCCGCTGTTCCTGCCGCCGATCCATGACGAAAACGAGTTCGGCAAGTTCGCCGCCATGAACTGCCCGGGCGGTGCCGGCGGGGCCAACATCAACGGCCCGGCAGCTGCCGACCCCACCACCGGCATCATGTTCGTCACCACCCACAACTCCTGCTTCACCCTGCGGGTGATTCCGGGCGAGGAGGCCGACCTGTTGTTCCCCAACACCACCGGTCGCACCTTCTCCCAGTACGCCAACTCCGCACGGGGTGCCACGGCGCGGGGTCCCCGTATGCCGTCGGGCCTGCCGTATCTGAAAGGTCCCCTGAGCAAGATCGTGGCGATCGACATGAACACCGGTGAGCACCTGTGGTGGATCCCCAGCGGTGAGACGCCGGATCGCATCAAGAACAACCCGGCCCTGGCCGGCGTCGATATCGGCAACATCGGTACCGGTGCCCTGGTGCCCATGGTGGCTACGGCCAACATGCTGATCTATTCCGACAGCGCCAGCGATGGCACACCCATGCTGTGGGCCATCGACAAGGCCACCGGCGAGATCATCGGAGAGATCGAAGCCCCGGCCCGCAGCGGCTATGGCATGAGCTCCTGGGTCCACGACGGACACCAGTACATCATGCTGCAGACCGGCGGCACCTTGACCGCCATGGCTCTGCCCGGCGCCAAGGCGGAAGGCGGCGCGGCCCACTGATATTTAAGGGGACGGAGGGATTACTTTTTAATCCCTCCGTCCCCTTTCTGTTTTTCTGTTTTCGTCCCCTTTCTGTTTGATGGTCATATTTGGGGTTTAGACTCGTGCTCCGACTAAGTTCTGGCTCGACTTCCCATGACCCATCGAGGCCGCATACTTCTCTGGTGCGTCTATAGCGCGTTGATCACCGGCCTGCTGGGCCTGGCTCTGATGGCTACCCTTCGGTTGGCAACGGTGGAAACATCCCCGCCGACCTTTGGCGACTACAACAGTTATGCCTGTGGCGATCGCAATCTTGCGGGCCGCTACTTTGAAATCCTCACCCTGACTCCCATTGGCGTGGAGCCTCTCGCTGACCACCTTTGTGCCCGGCTCGACCGTTGGCCGGGGATGAACGGGGTGCGGATCAGCTGGCACCCGCGGGTGTTCCTGACCTCCCAGGCCATCGTGGCGGAAACCTACGACCTGTTTTTCAACCGCGAGCACTTGGTGCGGGGCATGGTCCCCAAACTGGATGACTACTACGTCCCCCTGCTGGAAACTCCAAACTACGAGCTCCATTGGGTCACCCTGGGGGAACCGCCGCAGCCCACGGCGGCTTACTTCGCCGACAAGGTGGTGGGATTGCTGGACGATCCCGGCAGCCAGACTTTTTTCCTGCAGCCCTCCGCCTGGCTGCGGGAGTCCAACATCGACCTGGCGGAGGATCAGAAACGTTTTTACCCGGATATCCCCGCCCTGTTCGATGCCTTTGCGCGGCGTGAGGTGGACCTCATCAGCAGCAGCCTCACCTTCATCGAGGATCAGGATCTGGGCCCGGTGCGCGGCCTGTTGATCACGGACGAGCTGGATGCGGGCACCTGGTTTCTCAACCGACGCTGGAAGGACCTGGATGCGAACTGCGAGCTGGTCGCAGCCTTGCGGCAATACACACCGTTCGCTGAGGGGTTTGGCATGAGCGGCAGCTACCGGTCGAATCTGGCCTGCCCGTGAACGCGATGGCACGTCCACGAATCCTTTTATTGGTCGCTCTCCTGGCGCTCTGGGGCCTGTTGAGCGCCCTGGCCGCCTGGCAGGTGCAGCGGTCCGCCGTGGCGGGGATCACCGCCATCCTCAAGCAGGAGTTGCCCACACGCATCGATGCGGCGGGGATCAACAGTCTGGGAGGCACCGAGGTGACCGGCATCCTGCGGGATCATCTGAACCGGGACCTGGCCTGGCTGCCGACCCGGGGGATTTACGGCGCCGGCTGTCGCGGCACGGTGCTGGGTCTGGATGATCAAGCCCTGGTGCCTGGGCCGGTGCCGGGTGAGCGGGTCACCCTGCTCTGGAACACCGCCAGCAGCGCCCGGCATCTGGATATTTCCCTGGACTGCGACATTCGAACGGGCCGCCTGGCGATGGTCCAGTTGCTGCTGGCTCTGCTGGTGGTCGGCGTGATCGCCACACTGCCACGCCCCCTTTCGAGATCTCAGGGGGAGTGCGTGGAGCGGCTACGGGCGGCGGGACTTGGCAAGGATGAGTCGCGCCGACTCTCCACGGACACCCGGGTCCAAGCGCTGTCCGGGACGTCACTGTCCTGGTTAGCCCGCCAGTATCGGCACGCCCCCAATATCGAGCAGGCCCTCGCGGTGGCCCAGGCCGCACCAGATTTGGTGTTTCATCCGGAGCGAGCCCAGGTCTCGGTACACGGGGTCATCATCCCGTTGTCCGCCACGCCATTCCTCTACTACTACTGGTACGCCATGTGCCGCACCGGACAGGTGGAGGGTGATGACCTAAGCGGTACCGCTGAATCGGCGCGCGGCGAAGGCTGGTTCAGCAATCCACCCTCCAACCGACCGGACCGCCGCAACAGTGCCGCGCTGATTGCCCTCATGGAGCGGCTGGGTGGGCATCGCAAGGCCATCAACGATCTGGCCGAAAAAGGAATCCGGGCCCGTACCCTGGACCAGAACCGCAGCAAGATCAAAGACGAACTGGTCGCCGTGTTGGGAGAGGAACTCGCCGCCCCCTACCTGTTCGACATGAAGCGCGAGCCCAGCACGGCGCGCTACCTCTATCGGTTGTCCCTGAGCCCGTCCCACATCCGCCTAAACTGAAAATCGATCCGCGGGCCAAGACCGAGATGTTTCCCTGGGTCTTGGAGACATCTTTTTCACCCCGTTGTCACCTGAATCCCCCATGATCTGCCGCCGTTCCCCATTGATCTGGTGGACCCACTATCAAGGAGATTCAGCATGTCAGTCAGCAAGTTACGTCCAATTCCTGCCGTGATCGCCGCATTGGCGGCGGGCACCCTGGCCGCTCCCACGGTGGCCCAGCAGCCTCCAGTCGAAGAGATCGTGGTGGTGGCTTCCCCCATTCGCGACAGCCAGTTGGCCGCCATCGAAGCCAAGCGAAATGCCTTCAATATGGTGGATATCGTGGCCGCCGACACCATCGGCCGCTTCCCCGACCAGAATCTGGCGGACTCCCTGGGCCGCCTGCCGGGACTGGCCATCGAGCGCGACCAGGGCCAGGCCCGCTACATCAACCTGCGCGGCGCGCCGTTCCGCTACACCAGCATCGCCTTTGACGGCATCAATGTGCCGGGCGCCGAGAGCGGCCGCGTACCCCGCTTCGACAGTTTCCCCTCAGTGATCACCAGCCGGGTCGAGGCCAACAAGGCCATCCTGCCCAGCATGCCCGGGGAGTCCATCGCCGGTTACATCAACATCAACACCTACAACCCCTTCGAACAGGACGGTTTTGCCTTCTCCGGTGACGTCGGCATGGGTGAGCAGAAGCTGGGCGGCGGTGACGTGGAGCGTGGCAGCCTGCGGGCGTCCTGGTCCGGCGAGAACTTCGGCATCGTGGTGTTCGCCTCGGAGAACAGCCGCGAGCAGGTGACCGACAACCGCGAATACGACCTCTCCATCGGCACCGGTGGGGCCCTGCAGGTGAACGAACTGGATTTCCGCAGCTACATCGTGACCCGCGAAGACGCCGCCCACGGCGCCACCCTGGAAGGCCGCTTCGACGGCGCCCTCGAGCGGGTGTTCTTCTCCACCCTGTACAGCGAGTTCGTGGACAAGGAGGAGCGCAATCAGTTCGTGTTCGGGCTGCCCGGCCTTTCTGGCAATACCGGTTACGTACCGGGCACCGCCGTGACCCGCCTGCTGGAATACGGCCAGTACGACAACTCCACCGACACCAGCACTCTGGGTGCCGACTTCCGTGCCGGAGAGTGGCTCATGGAAGCCCGGGTCAACTACACCGAGACGGAATTCAACATCGAGCTGCCCATCACCCGGGACATCGGACTGGCCGCCATCGGCTATGACGTGTCCGACATCGAGAATCCCATCGTCAACATCTATGCCCTGGGCACGCAGAACCCCATCGCCCCGGGGCAGGTGTCTTACTCCCGCGCCAACCTGGGCATCTTCTATGACGGCCCCCTGGGCGCCGAAGCCACCAAGATCAAGCTGGATGCCGATCGCGACATCACCCTGATGGGGATGCCGGCCGTGCTGGAGCTGGGCATGCAGTTGGACCAGCGGGACGCCGAGGGCTACCTGACCCTGGGCATCGGGGCCTCGCCGGTGCTGGGCGGCGTGGACGTGGAAGCGTTCAACACCGGCCGACTGTGGGACGCCAAGTCGGTCAACTCCATCGGCGGCACCTACTACGACAACATCGGCCTGCGGGCCGCCTGGGAACGCTCACCGGTGTGGATGAAGCCCACCCCGGCGGACAGCGAGCGCATCGTCATCGAGGAAGACATCACCGCCCTCTACGCCATGACCACCGTGGAGACGGATTGGGGCAACGTGGTGGCCGGTGCCCGCCTGGAACAAACCGACTACACCAGCAGCGGTCGCAACGCCGGCACGCCGGTCACCGTCACCGAGGACTTCACCCACGTGCTGCCCAGCGCCCACGTCAACGTTGATCTGCGGGACGATCTCAAGTGGCGCATCTCCGGCTCCACCGGCATCAGCCGCCCCAGCTACAACGAGTGGCGCGCGGCGGCCTCGGTCAACGTCACCAACAAGACCGTGAGCGGCGGCAACCCCACCCTGAAGCCGGAAGAGACTGCTGGTGTGGACAGCGCCATCGAGTGGTATTTCGCCCCGGCCAATATCCTCTCGGCCGGCGTGTTCTACCGCTTCGTGAACAATGTCATCTACACCGACTCCCGCGCCATCGATGGCGGTTTCTACCTGCCATCCGCGAAGGGTGAGGTGTGGACCTACAACGGCACCGTCAACGGCGGTGACGGCTGGCTGCGGGGCATCGAGGCCAATCTGATCGCCGATGCACCGGAGAGTTTCGGCTTTCTGCAGGGTTTCGGCGTGAGCGCCAACCTGACCTTGCTGGAGAGCGAGTTCGAAGGCCTGAACGGCCGCAAGTACCAGCTGCCGGGCACTTCGGATCTGATTTACAACGCCTCCCTGTACTACGAGAACTTCGGCCTGTCGGCGCGGGTGAATTACCAGTACCGCGACGAGTGGATCTCCCCCATCGAGAGCCCCGATGAGGTGTGGGGCGAGCAGCAGCGGGTGGACCTGTCGATCTCCTATCAGCTGCCCATGGACATCGCCGGCGCCCAGTTGTCGGTGTACCTGAACGCCAACAACCTGACCGATGAAGTGGACCTGCGCTACGCCGGTAACCGCACCGTGAACCAGCGTGAAAGCTACGGCCGCCACTACCTGGCTGGCCTGCGCATCAACTTCTGAACCGACGGCACCCATGAGGAGTGAAATGAACATGCGAGTGAATCTGCAGTTGATGGTATCCACCCTGACCCTCGGCGTGCTGCTGCACGGCATGCCGGTGGTCGCCGCTGAAGGCGTGACACCCCCGGGTGCCGCGCCGGAACTGCTGGCCACCTACGAACGTTTGTTGCCGCTGCAGGGTGGCTCTAACTTTCGTGACATGGGTGGTTATACCACCGTGGATGGCAAGTCGGTCAAGCGGGGTGTGCTGTTCCGGTCCGGTGCCATGGTCAGCCTCACCGAGGCGGACATGGATTACCTGAACCGCTTCGACTTTCAGACGGTGGTGGACCTGCGTTCCAGTGACGAGTTGGAGCTGTACCCCAATCGCTGGGCGCAGTCCATCGATGTGGAGTACGTGAATGAGGACTACAGCATGCTGACCTTCATGGGCGACATGATGCAGCAGCTGCAGAGCGGCGCCGATGGCATGGAAGTGATTCAGGATCAGATGGGCATGATGTATCAGGGCTTTCCTGACATGCTCAAGCCGCAACTCACAGAGCTGTTCGACAGCCTGCTGCAGGCCCAGACCCCGTTGGTGGTAAACTGCTCCGCAGGTCAGGACCGCACCGGCGTGGCCACCGCCCTGGTATTGTCGGCCCTGGGCGTCCCCCGGGAGACCATTCTGGACGACTACCTGCTGTCCACCCAGTACCGGGTGCCTGCCAACGAACGGGGCAATGTCGATCTGGAAGAGGCGGCCAAGACCAATGCCTTCGCCCAGGTCATGCTGAGCTACAACAGCGAGGAGGGCGCCGATGAGCCCAATCCGCTGTACGGCGACGACGGTGTGCCCTTTCTGACCTTCACACTGGAGGCCATCGAGGCCGAGCACGGCACGGTGCTGGACTTCCTCGAGACCGAGCTGGGTATCGACGACGCAGAGATCGAGCAGCTGCGGGCGCTCTACCTGCAGTGATTTAAGGGGACGGAGGGATTACTTTTTAATCCCTCCGTCCCCTTATTCCGTCCCCTTAATTCAGACCCCTTAAATCACAGCGGAATGAAGGCCAGGCCGTTGTTGGGGTTGAGGGGGATCACCAACTGGTTCTGCACCGAGTCGTAGCACATGGACGCGGCACTGGGGATGCCGGAGGCGATGATCTCCGCCGGCTGGCCCGGGCGGATGCGGGACACGCTGCCGAAGCGCACGCTGCTGGTGTACTTGGTGCCGTCCGGAGTCACCACCACGCCGTCGTTGCCACCTTCCACCGCATGTTCGGTCCGCACCACCCCGCCCGCCGGGTTGTAGGTGATCACCGCGTTGTCGTTGATATTCACGACCACGATATTGCCGTCATTATCGATGGCCACGCCGTTGGGCGCAGCCAGTGGCGCGCCCTCGGCGAAGGTGGACACCTCACCGCTGGCCGTCACCTTGTAAATGACTTCCGGATTGCGGGTATTGGAGATGTAGGCGGTGCCGTCCTCGGTCACCGCGATGCCATTGAGCACTGTGGAACCCGGAATCTGCACCGCGTTCAAAGGCCGGCCGCTGGACAGGTCGAAGGATCGCAGATAGCCCACATCCACTGTGTATAGCTTGCCGCCGGCAATGGCGCTGCCCAGGGGGTGATGCAGTTCCAATCCGTCCCGGGTGGCACCGATCCACTTGGGGGTGTGCACGCTGCCGTCGGGATGGATCAGGGACACGAATCCGTCGTTCTCCGTGCCGTCGCCGCGATTGGCGTTGTTCATGGCCAGGATCAGGTTGCGCTGTGGATCGAAGGTGCAGCTCTCCGAAAAATGGAAGCTGCCGTACACCTTCACATTGTCGGACATGAACACGTATTCGCCGGCCTCGTTGGTGGATCCGATGGGCTGGCCTACGCTGAATTCCTGGGCTTGGGCCGGCAGAGTAGCCATACCCAGCAGGGCGGTGGCCACCGCCACCGGGATGTGACGCTTGAATGCTTGCATGATTGAACTGACTCCTCGTGCGTGATGGATTCTGTT
>JBJOHV010000070.1:0-2985 GCA_046047495.1 Pseudomonadota bacterium
CTGATGCTGCCGGTGCTGGGTGGCATTTTTTATTTCGTGCGCCAGAACAATGAGCAGTACACGGAACAGACCATCAACAGCTACCTGGAACTGGGGGCGCGGGCCTTCGACGCCACCCAGGCGGAGCAGTCCCAGACCCTGCTGGCCATCGTCTCCAGCCTGACCCTGGACTTCGGCTTCCGGGCGGCATTCGGCACCCGCGATCCGGCCACCTTTTTCGATGCCGCCCTCAATGTGCTGGATCGTTCCCTGGGCAGCGTGGACATGCTGCTGATCACCGATCTTGACGGCGAGATCATCATCGACACCAATCTGCTGGGCATGACACGTCTGGAAGGGCAGTGGCGGGCGTTGGTCGATGCCGCCGACCGCTCGGAGGATGGTCTGGCGGAAACCGTGATCGTGATCGAAGGCGAGCCCTTTGAGGTGATGGCCGTGCCGCTGTATTTGCCGCGCCAGGTGGCCTGGATCCTGGGCGGCTATCGCATCGACGGTCCGTTCCTGGAAACCGTCAAGGACGTTACTCTGTCTGACGTATCCCTGCTGCGGGTCGCCCCTGAGCAGCCGCCACGGGTAATCGCTTCTACCCTCGCGCCGGAGAACTGGACGCTGTTGGCGCAGCAGGTGGACCTGTCCATGGTCAATTCCGCCCAGCCCCAGCGCATCGTGCTGGCCACCGAGGAATACGGCACCCTGCCACGTCGGCTCACCGGCACGGCCGACACGGAGCAACTGGTCGCCCTCATACAACGCTCCTATGGCGAGAACCGGGAGAATCAGCAGCGTTTTCAGGGACTGCTGGTGCAGTTTTATATACTCATACTGCTGGCAAGCTGCATCGCCGTGGTGTTGTTGTCCCGATCCATCGCCAATCCGCTGACCCGCCTGGCGGCAGTGGTGCGCCAGATCGAAAAGGGTGATTACTCCCGCGAGGTGCGTATCAAGGCCCGTGACGAACTGGGTCAACTGGCTGACTCTGTCAACAGCATGGCCAGGGGCCTGGCCGAGAAGGAGAAAGTCCGGGACCTGCTGGGCAAGGTGGTGTCCCGGCAGATCGCCGAAGAGCTGCTGCGCAATCCGGTGGAACTGGGGGGTGAGGAGCGGGTCGTCACCATGATGTTCGTCGACATCAAGGGCTTCACGGCGTTTTGCGAGGGGCGTCCGCCGGCCCAGGTACTGGCCATCCTCAACCGCTATCTCAGTCATATCACTGATATTGTGGAGGCCAATAAAGGGGTGGTGGACAAGTTCAATGGGGATGCGGTGATGGCCCTGTTCGGTGCGCCGGTTGCCCACCTCGAGGATACGGCCAACGGGGTAGGGGCGGCGCTGGAAATTCTGTCCACCATAGGTGCTCTCGGTCCACCCGACGGTCCTGCCGATCTGCAACTGGAGGCTTGTATCGGCCTGCACACGGGTCTGGTGGTGGCGGGCAATCTGGGATCCCTCAGCCGCCTCAATTATTCGGTGATCGGTGACTCGGTGAACCTGGCTTCGCGCCTGGAAAGCCTGACCCGCCTGTACGGCCTGTCCTGTATCGTCAGTGAGGAAACCGTCAGGGATGCGGCGGACTTTCTGTACCGTGAGCTGGATCTGGTGCAGGTATTCGGGCGCCAGGAACCGGTGCGCATCTACGAACTTATAGGCAGGCAGGGTGCGGTGGCAGACGAGGTAAGGGCAGAGGTGCTGGCATTCGGGGATTTCCTGCAGTCCTACCGTGACCGGCAATGGACGGCGGCCTTGGCCATCCTGGATCACTGGAGCCCATTGACCCGCCGGCGCGGACTTTACGCCATGTACCGGGATAGAATAGTGCAGTGGCAAACCGATCCACCGCCCGCCGACTGGCAGGGCGTTCACACCTTTGACAGAAAATGAGCGCGGAGCAAACCCCACCCATGAAGTTGATCAAACCGTTTACCGGCCTGCGACCCAAACCCGAACTGGCAGCGAAAGTCGCCTCCCATCCCTATGACGTGGTCAATCGGGAAGAGGCCTTCGAGCTGGCCAAGGGCAATCCCTACAGTTTTTTTCATATCAACAAGCCGGAAATCGATCTGCCCCTGGACGTGGATCCCCATGACCAACAGGTCTATGACCGCGGTGCGGAGAATCTGGAGCGCTTCATCGAGGACGGCATTCTGGTACGGGACGGTGAGGAAAAGCTTTATGTCTACAAGCAGGTGATGGGCAGCCATGAGCAGGTGGGTCTGGTGGCGGTGGCATCCATCGATGCCTACGAGCAGGGTCTGATCAAGAAGCATGAGTTCACTCGCCCGGACAAGGAGGACGACCGGGTTTACCACATGGATACCCTGGGAGCCCAGGTGGGCCCGGTGTTTCTGACCTATCGCCATCGGCCTGAAATAGACAAGCTGATCGCCCAGGTGACCGCCACTGCGCCGGAAGTGGATTTCGTGGCCCCCGAAGGCACCCGTCACGTGTTTTGGGTGATCGATGACCTGGGGCTGGCGGCCGACATCGAGGCCGCCTTCGATCAGGTGCCCTGTCTGTATGTGGCCGACGGTCATCACCGTTCGGCGGCGGCGGCCCGGGTGCGTCACATGCGCATGAAGCGCAATCCCGGCCACACGGGCGAGGAGTCCTACAACTGGTTTCTGACCGTGCTATTCCCCGACGACCAGATGCAGATTTTGGACTACAACCGCCTGGTGAAGGATCTCAACGGCCTCGATGAGACCCAGTTTCTGGAAGAACTGGAAGAACGCTTCGCGTTGACACCGGTCCCCAGCCGGGAGGCCGCCAAGCCCCACCATGCCCACCAGTTCGCCATGTACCTTAGCAGGCAATGGTATGTACTGGACGTGCCGGCCAATCAGGTGGCTATCGATGACCCGGTGAAGAGCCTGGACGTGAGCATCCTGCAGGATCGCCTGTTCGCACCGGTATTCGGAATCCTCGACCAGCGTCGCGACGCCAGGGTGGATTTTGTGGGCGGGATTCGGGGACTGGTGGAGTTGGAGC
>JBJOHV010000071.1:0-44265 GCA_046047495.1 Pseudomonadota bacterium
ATCCGCGCCAGGCATAACGCGTTTCCCAACGACTTCCGTCGGGACAGTCTGGCCCGGGAGCTGGAGACAACCTATGCCGACACCGGCAAGGAGGCGCTGGAGGCCCTTGCGCGCCAGGCCAGGGTGGCGGGACGCATCATCCGCATGCGGGGTCCTTTCGTGGTGATCATGGACGGCAGCGGACCCCTGCAACTGTACATGAACAACAAGACCCTGCCGCCGGATCTGCTGGAGGAACTGGATCTGCTGGACCTGGGAGACATCATCGGTGCCGAGGGGGAAGTGTTCCGCACCGGCAAGGGGGAGCTCACCCTGCGGGTGGCGCGCTTTCGCCTGCTGACCAAGGCCCTGCGACCCCTGCCCGACAAGTACCGGGGGCTGGCGGATACCGAGGTGCGCTACCGACAGCGCTATCTGGACCTGATTGCCAATCCGGAAACCCGGGAGCTTTTTGTCACCCGTTCCAGAATCGTGGAATACCTGCGCAGCTATTTCACTAGCCATGGATTCATGGAGGTGGAAACGCCCATGATGCAGGTCATTCCGGGCGGCGCCACGGCGCGGCCCTTTGTGACCCATCACAATGCCCTGGACCAGGACATGTACCTGCGGGTGGCACCGGAATTGTTTCTCAAGCGCCTGGTGGTGGGCGGTTTCGAGCGGGTCTTTGAGATCAACCGCAATTTCCGCAATGAGGGTCTGTCCACCCGCCACAACCCTGAATTCACCATGCTGGAGTTCTACCAGGCCTATGCGGATTACCGTGACCTGATGGATCTCACCGAGGACCTGTTCCGCGGCATCGCCAACGAGGTGGTGGGGACGTCCGTGATCAGTTGTCAGGGCTCCACCTATGATTTCTCCAAACCATTCGCACGCCACACGGTGCGGGAGGCGGTGCTGCAATACGGCGACGGCATCACGGCCGCAGACCTGACCGACCGGGAGTCCCTGGCGGCTCTGGCGGAACGTCTGTCCATCCCCGTGGATCCTCACTGGGGCAAGGGCAAGATTCTCATGGAGGTCTTCGAGAATCAGGTGGAGCACCGGTTGGACCAGCCCACTTTCATCACCGCCTATCCCACCGAGGTTTCGCCTCTGGCGCGTGCCAATGAGCAGGATCCGGAGATCACCGACCGCTTCGAACTGATCATCGGCGGTCGCGAACTGGCCAATGGCTTCTCGGAGCTGAATGACGCCGACGATCAGGCGGAGCGCTTCCGCGCCCAGGTGGCACAGAAAGACGCCGGTGACAAGGAAGCCATGCACTTCGACGAGGACTACATCACCGCCCTGGAATACGGCATGCCCCCCACCGCCGGTGAGGGCATCGGTGTGGACCGGCTGGTGATGCTGTTCACCGACTCACCGTCCATCAAGGACGTTCTGCTGTTTCCCCACATGCGCCCCCAGGGGCATTGAGTCACGGGGCCATGCGGGAGCCGCTGCCAGACAGTGCCCAGCGGGTGCGCCTGCACGAGTCCTGGAAACAGCAACTGCTGGGAGAATTCGACAAGCCCTATATGGTGGCCCTGCGGGCATTCCTGACGGCCGAGAAGCAGCGGGGCAGGCAGATTTATCCTCCGGGTGAGCTGATCTTCAATGCCCTCAACAGCACGCCATTCGACCAGGTACGGGTGGTGATTCTCGGACAGGATCCCTATCACGGACCCGGACAGGCCCATGGCCTGTGTTTTTCCGTGTTGCCCGGGGTGCCGGTGCCGCCCTCCCTTCAGAACATCTTCAAGGAGCTGCAGCAGGACCTGGGCATCCTGCCGCCAGGTCACGGCTGCCTGGCTGCCTGGGCGGCCCAGGGCGTATTGCTGCTCAACGCGGTGCTGACCGTGGAAGCCGGCAAGGCGGCTTCCCATGAAGGCCGGGGCTGGGAGGAATTCACCGACGTCGTCGTGAGCCGGCTCAACGCCGGGCGCTGTCATCTGGTGTTCTTGTTATGGGGCAGTTATGCCCAGCGCAAGGGGGCCATCATCGATCGCCAGCGCCATCTGGTGCTGCAGTCTCCCCATCCGTCCCCCCTGTCCGCCAGCCGCGGGTTTTTCGGCAACCGGCATTTCTCCCGCGCCAATGCCTATCTGCGGGAGCAGGGACTGGGGGAAATCGACTGGCGCCTGCCACCGGCCTGATCACACAGCTGAGCGCCAGCGTGGCTAGGGAGAATCCTCGCCGCGGTAGATGCAGCCGCTGGTGCAGGTCTCGCGGATCTGGACTTCATGGAGCTGGGGCAGACGCGGCTTGAGCCGTTGCCATATCCACTGGGCCAGGGATTCGCTGGTGGGATTCTCCAGGCCTTCGATGTCGTTGAGGTAGTGGTGATCCAGTTCCTGCCAGATGGGCTTGAAGGCCGTGGCAATATCGGCAAAATCCATGACCCAGGCAGATTCCGCCTGCACCGGGCCCGCCACGCTGATGCGCACGTGGAAGGAATGTCCGTGCAGGCGTGCGCACTTGTGGCCCTCCGGCACATTGGGAAGGCGATGGGCCGCTTCGAAATCGAATTCCTTGTAAATGATCATGGTGGTCACCGACGCTCTTTGCGGGGGCATGGTAGCGGCTGCAACCGGAGCTGTACAGGCTTGACGGCGGCGGGGCTTTAAGTCCAGGGACGTTCGCATATAATGCCGGAACCTGCGGCCCCGGGGCATCCTCCTCACCATGCGTCAAGACAGTCTGCTCAGCATGCTCTACCGCCAGATATCCCAGGGCAAGCGGCTGCCGGCCCTGCTGGGTCTGCTGGTCACCTTCATCGTTTTGTGGATGGATGTGGGCGACGTGCCCGGCGTGTCCAGCGTGATCCAGCGCCTGGAACTGCTGGTGTATGACCAGCGCCTGCGGGCCACGGACAAGCCCGACGTGCCCCCGGAGAACAAGATCGTCATCGTCGACATCGACGAGCGCAGCCTGCAGGCGGAGGGGCAGTTTCCCTGGAACCGCATCAAGGTGGGTCAACTGGTTGAAAAGCTGCGGGATGCCGGTGTGCTGGTGGTGGGTTTCGACGTCACTTTTCCGGAACCGGATCGCGGCATTCGCGACCTGCTGGCACCCGTGGATCTGCGGGAGTTGGACAGCAGCTTCACCGACACCCTGGCTGCCATAGAACCGCTGATAGATTCCGATCGCTATTTTGCCGATGTGATGCAAAGCGGCATCGATGTGGTGCTGGCCATCAATTTCAATATCCAGAACGAAGTGGCCTACAACAAGCTGCCGCCGTCACTGGTGGAGATCGACCCCGCCCTTGCCGTGCGCCTGCCGCTTCGCCAAATGTCCGGCTTCACCGGGAATATCGACATCCTGCAGGAGGCCGCCATGGGCAGTGGCAGCATGAACCAGCTGCCTGATGTGGACGGCATCGTACGCAGGGTGCCTCTGGTATTGCGCTACCAGAACCAGCTGTTCCCGACCCTGGCGCTGGAAATGGTGAGGGTCTACAACTTCGAGGAGGCCTACGAGCTGATCCTGGAGGACTTTGGTGGTGTCAGCCGGGTCACCGGTGTGCGCATCGGGTCCAACGCGGGACGTTTCGAAATCCCCACCGATGAGAGAGCCGAAGTGCTGGTGCCCTATGTGGGAGGCAGCTCCCTGGTTGGCGAGGCCTTCTTTCCCTATGTGTCAGCCACCGATGTGCTGAATGACCGGGTGCCGCCTGAGCTCCTGGAGAACGCTCTGGTATTGATCGGCACCAGCGCCCCGGGCTTGCAAGACATCCGTTCCATGCCCCTCAGTCAGGTCTATCCTGGTGTGGAAGTGCATGCCAATATGCTCAATGCCCTGCTGAAATCGGTGCAGGTGGTCGCTGTGGAATCCGGCTCCGCGACCTCCACCCAATCAGTCTTCGCGGGATTCACCCGCTCGACGGAACTGCATTTTCCCTACCGGCCGGAGTGGTCCCCGGGGGCCATGGTGGTGATGATACTGGTGCTGGGATTTGTGCTGTCCTTCGGCTTTCCCTATCTGGGTCCGGGGGTGCTTACCTTTGCCACCGCCGCATTGCTCAGCGGTGCCGTATGGGGCAATTTCACCCTGTGGTCCGCCTTCAAGATGGACTTCCCCCTGGTGCCAATCCTGTTCCTGATCCTGTCGATCGCCATCCTCAACATGATCTACGGATTCCTCAGTGAAAGTCTCACCCGCAAGACCATCAAGGGCATGTTTGACCAGTATGTGCCGCCGGCCCACATCGACTCCATGCTGAAAGATCCGGACGCCTACAGCTTCGAAGGGGAAAGCCGGGAAATGTCCGTGCTGTTCTCCGACATTCGCGGCTTCACCTCCATCTCCGAAGCGCTCACCGCCACCCAGCTCAAATCCTTTCTCAATGACTTCTTCACGCCCATCACCGGCATCATCTTCGAAAATCACGGCACCATCGACAAGTATGTCGGTGACATGGTGATGGCCTTCTGGGGAGCGCCCCTGGAGGACAAGGACCACCGCAGACACGCGGTGATGACTGCGCTGGCCATGCTGGACAAGGTGGAGGAGTTGAAAGTCGAGTTTCACAAGCGGGGCTTTCCCGAGGCCAATGTGGGGGTTGGCATCAACACCGGCATGATGAATGTGGGAGACATGGGTTCCACTTACCGACGCGCCTATACGGTGCTGGGTGATTCCGTGAACCTGGCTTCGCGCCTCGAAGGACTCACCAAGTTCTACGGAGTGAAGGTGCTGATCGGACAGGAGACTGCCCATGGTCTGGAGGGCTTCGTGCTGCGTCTGGTGGACCGGGTCAAGGTGAAAGGCAAGGACACCGCGGTGGACTGTTATGAGCCATTGTGCAGGCAGGCCGATGCGGATGCCGCCCTGCTGGAAACCGTGCAGCGCTATCATCAGGCGCTTGACCATTATCACCGGCAGGCCTGGGATCCGGCGGAGCAGCAATTCCGTCAGCTGCTGGACCAGGCGCCCGGCACCTTGCTGTACCAGATCTACCTGGACCGTATTGCGGAGCTGCGTGGTCAGGAGCTGCCGGCCGATTGGGATGGCTCATATACCCACACCAGCAAGTAGGGCGGTCGTCGGTCGGATTTATTGACATCAAAACGCAACCCGGTACAATGCGCGTCTTGCTTTCCCCGGGTGGTTAGCTCAGTTGGTAGAGCGTCGCCCTTACAAGGCGAATGTCGGGGGTTCAAATCCCTCACCACCCACCAAACCGTGGGTTGCAGGTATCAGCGGACCGGTAGTTCAGCTGGTTAGAATGCCGGCCTGTCACGCCGGAGGTCGCGGGTTCGAGCCCCGTCCGGTCCGCCACTTACCTGCACCACCCAGCACCCATGATCGACTCCTCCTTGCAACTGCAGGCCCTGCGCTGTGATACCGCACTGCTGCCTGGTCTGGCACCCGCCAGGCTGCAATTGCACATTCTGCGACTGGACCTTTTGCACCCCGTACTGGGTGGCAACAAGGGCTTCAAGCTGCGTCTCAATATCGACGCGGCCCTGGCCCAGGGACATCACACCCTGCTGAGTTTCGGCGGCGCCTATTCCAACCATCTGGCGGCGCTGGCCACCGCTGCCCGCCTGGCAGGGCTGCGCAGTATCGGACTGGTGCGGGGGGAATTGCCCAGACCGCTGAATCCGGTGTTGCGCCATGCCGCGGAGCAGGGCATGACCCTGCTGTCCGTGACCCGCAGCGACTACCGCCGCAAGACCGACCCGGATTTTATCGCCTCCCTGGAACGGCATTGGGGTCCCTTCCATCTGATACCCGAGGGTGGCGCCAACCGGTTTGGAGTCGCGGGGTGTGCGGCCATGGCGGAGCACCTGCCGGCTGAGGCCCTGGCGGCCGGTTCCACTGTGGCCATGGCCTGCGGTACCGGGGGCAGTCTGGCGGGGCTGCTCAACGGTCTGGCCCGGCGCGAGGCCCGCTGCCGGGCTCTGGGTGTGGCGGTCCTCAAGGGGGGTGACTTTCTGCGGCCCGCCGTGGCGGGCTGGCTGGACACCTCGGGGCAGGTCCCGCTGTGGGACATCGACACGCGCCATGATTGCGGGGGCTATGCCAAACGCTCTGATGCTCTGAATAAATTTATAAATGAATTCATAGAGATGAATGACATACCTGTGGAACCGGTTTATACAGGTAAGTTGCTGTATGCCCTGCGTGAGCTGGCCCGCCGGGACCATTTTCCAGAGGGTGCCCGGGTGACCGCCATCCATACGGGTGGAATCTGGTAAATTTTCCCACAGAGAGTAGAATGACCGGCAACCGCGGGCCCATGGCCGGCTCATGCTCATTCACGGCGTCGTGTGTTGCGCCACCCATCACAGGCAGATCATCGCTTATGTCGCAGGGGTTGAGGACCACCGGATCTCGGGGACTCCGGGCTGCCTGGGTGCTGTTGATCTGGGCAGTGTCATTGCCGGCGGCCTGGGCCCAGGCCCCCGTGCTGTTCGCCTTTGACGGTGCCGATCCCCTGAATCCACCACCGTCCCATGCCGGAGACGCCTATGGCGTTCACATCGCCATGGACGTGTTGTTGGCCGCCAGTCCAGGCGAAGGGCTGCTGGTGCAACTGGCTCCGGAGCAGTTTCAGCTGATCCAGTTGGTCGACACCCGCCCCTTCATCAACGGCGACCAGGTGTTTCATATCGCCGGCGATGCCGGAGGCGACTACTTTTCCCTGATCCTGACCGTCGGCAGCGATACCCTCTACGGACATCTCTCCAGCGTTTACGGGATTTACCAGTTGGAGGCCGCCCGCAGTCCCGGGTCCGCCAGTGACTGGCATGGCTGGTTCTACCGGCCCCAGGGGCTGAGCGGCGCCAGTCTCCTTCACGATGATGTGTTGATCCCGCCGGTCGCTCCACAGCCCCACCGGCCCCCGGTGATGCCTCTGCAACTGGGCGGCGAGGCGGCTGCATCGACCAGGCTTGCGGGGGGCGGCCAGCAGGCCGCCAGTCAGGATCAGATCAGCCCCCAGAACTTCCGTATCGAACAAGCATTGTCCCGTCGCGCCCTGCGGGTGGGCGAGACGGTGGACATCACCGTCGACCTGCACAATATCTCTGGCCAGACCCACCGCGGCCTCACGGTGGATTTCTATTTCGTGCTGGAGAACAGCGAGTTGCAGAGTCGGCCGGGCGGCTGTGCGGTCACCGTCAGCATCAGTGCCCAGCAGATCCTGCGCTGTCCGCTGGGGGATTTCGCACCCGGTGAATCCCGCTCCCTGACCTACAGTGTGCGCGCCGCGGCGGCTTCCCGGCCGGCCATTCTCAGTACGGCGATTGTCGGCGCGGTGCGTTCCGATGCCTCGGTGAATGTGGTGGAGGACGTGCGTACCGACAGCGATGGAGACGGCATCAGCGATTTCAATGAAAGCCTCAACGGCACCGATGCCCGCAATCCCTCATCCCGGCCGCCGGATCAGGTGGTCATCGACGTCATGGCCTTGTACACCCCGGGTGCCGAAGCCCGTTATCCCCGCGGCGTGATCACCCGCATCAACCAGCTGGTCAGTGTCGCCAACCAGGTTTACGCGGACAGCGGCGTGGGCATCACCCTGCGGCCGGTGTACCACGGTCTTGTGGACTACAACGATACGGATGACATGGACACCGCCTTGTCCCACATCATGGACCGCACCCATCCGGCGTTTGCCACCGTGGAGGATCTGCGCTCCACCTACGGGGCGGACCTGGTGATGTTGTTCCGTCCCCTGGGTGGTGAGACCGGCAGGTGCGGACTGGCCACCCTGGGAGGCCTGCACACCGATGGTGATTTCAGCAATCCCCAGGAAAAGCGTTATGGCTATTCCCATATCGGCATCGACTGTCCGGTGGATCTGGTGCTGGCCCATGAGCTGGGGCACAACATGGGGTTGACCCATTCCCTTCGGGAGGATGGATATGGCGGGACATTCGATTTCAGTACCGGCCACGGTGTGGACGGCGAATTTGCCACCGTGATGGCACTGCCTGCCGCCTTCCATACGGACAACCGGATTGCCCTGTTTTCCAATCCGCAGCTGGATTGCCGGGGCATGCCCTGCGGCGTGCCGGCGGGGGAGGCGAATGGTGCCGATGCCGTACAGACCCTCAATCTGGTGAAGTACCAGATCGCACAGTATTATCCCACCCGGGTCCCTGACCTGCCCGGGCGCATGGTTGCGTCAAGCAGCGGGAAGTCCACAGATGCCAGCATTGCCATCGCCGCCACCACGGACAAGGGCCTCAGCTATGTGCAGGCTGTGCGGCCGGGGGATGTGACCGATGTGCGCGCCAGCATCGCTGTTGATCCACGCCATGTGGGTCAGTCCGGCATCATTCACGTGCTGGTGGATGCCGGCAGCGACGGCTATCTGCAGTACCTGGCCGACGGTAAGGTATTGCCATGGGATGGCACGGTGGCGGATCTGCGGGGTTACCGCCCGCTGCAGCCCTTGCGTCCGGTGGAGTACATTTCCCTGCTGGAGGATTTCCGCCCCGATGCGTCCATGGTGGGCGGTGCGGTGAGCATCTATGTGGTGTATGAACTGCCCCAGCAGGGGGAGTTCATTTATACCGCGGAGCCCCTGAACCTGCGGGTGGTTTCCGCCACATCGCCCTGATCCCCGTCGGGCACTGCGCACTACACCCGATAATAATCCCGATACCAGGCCACGAAGCGGGCGATGCCGTCCTCGATGGGCGTCGCCGGCCGGTAACCCACGTCCTGCATGAGTGCATCCACATCGGCATAGGTTGCGGGTACATCACCCGGCTGCATGGGCAGCAGATTGCGTACAGCCTTGCGCCCCAGACATTCTTCCAGAATCTCGATGAAGCGCAGCAGCTCCACCGGATTGTTGCTGCCGATGTTGTACAGCCGATAGGGGGCGGCGCTGGTGGCCGGGTCAGGCGCATCACCGTTCCACCGGGGGTTGGCGGTGGCCACATGGTCCAGGGTGCGCAGCACGCCTTCCACGATGTCGTCGATGTAGGTGAAATCCCGGCGGTGATTGCCGTAATTGAAGACGTCGATGGGCTCCCCGGCCAGGATGTTGCGGGTGAACATGAACAGGGACATGTCGGGCCGTCCCCAGGGTCCGTACACGGTAAAAAAGCGCAGGCCGGTGGTGGGCAGGCGGAACAGGTGGCTGTAGGTATGGGCCATCAGCTCGTTGGATTTCTTGCTGGCGGCGTACAGGCTGACCGGATGATCCACATTGTTGTGAACGGAGAAGGGCATTGCCGTGTTGGCCCCATAGACTGAACTGGATGAGGCATAGACCAGATGCTCCACGCCATGGTGGCGGCAGCCTTCCAGGATGTTGAGAAAGCCCTGGATGTTGGCGCTGATGTAGGCGTGGGGATTCTGCAGCGAATAGCGTACGCCGGCCTGGGCCGCCAGATTCACCACCCGCTGGGGCCGATGAGCCTGGAACAGATCCAGCACCGCGGCGGTGTCCTCGAGATCGGCCCGCACATCGGTAAACCTGTCATGGGCAGTCAGTCTGGCCAGGCGTGCCTGTTTCAGACTGACGTCGTAATAGTCATTGAGATTGTCCAGCCCGATGACTTCGTCACCCCGCGCCAGCAGGCGCAAGCTGAGGGCATGGCCGATGAATCCTGCGGCGCCGGTAACCAGTATTTTCATGGGGCGGCATTCTAACCCATGGCGGCGCCGCCTTCATCAGCAATCCCCCCGAACGCCCCGTGATATACTGCCCGCCCCGAATTTGGAAACGTCCCATGTCCCAGTTCAAGACCATCGGCCTGATCGGCAGACCCGGGCACGCCGGGGTGGTGGATTCATTGCAGCGTCTGCTGGACTTCCTGGCCACACGCAAGCTCAGCATCGTGCTGGACGAGGTCACCGCCGGTCTGGTGCCCGACCATGGCCAGCGCAAGGTATGCACCCGCGAGCAGCTGAGCAGGAACTGCGACCTGGTGATCGTGGTGGGAGGTGACGGCAGCATGCTCAATGCGGCCCATATCATCGCCAATGAAAAAGTGCCGGTGATCGGCATCAACCGGGGCCGCCTGGGCTTTCTCACCGATATCCTGCCGGAGGAAATCGACAGCCGCATCGGTGATGTTCTGGATGGCAAGTTCACCGTGGAGTCCCGCTTCCTGCTGGATCTGGAGGCGGTGCACGAGGGTGAGCGCCGGCACCTGGGGTGCGCGCTCAATGACGTGGTGCTGCATCCCGGAAAGGCGGCCCAGATGATCGAGTTTGAACTGTTCGTGGACGACCGTTTCGTCTACAGCCAGGAATCCGATGGCCTGATCGTGGCAACCCCCACCGGCTCCACCGCCTATGCCATGTCCGCCGGTGGTCCCATCATGCACCCGTCCCTGGATGCCATCGTGCTGGTGCCCATGTATCCCCACAGTCTGAGCAGCCGTCCCATCGTGGTGGACGGGGACAGCGAGATCCGCATGGTGATAGCCCACAAGCACGACATCCTGCCCCAGCTGAGCTGCGATGGAGAAGTGAAGTTCACCGCCGTACCGGGGGACGAAATCATCGTGCGCAAGAAGGCCACACCCCTGCAGCTGATCCATCCACTCGACCACAGTTTCTATCAGGCCTGTCGCAGCAAGCTTGGCTGGGGCAACCGCCTGGTCAGGTCCACTGGTCAGGAAGGATGAACGAGTCGGCATGCTAAGAGCCGCCAGCCTCGATCTCGACGTCGATCTGCAAGCCTTCAGTCAGTTTCTCCGAGGCAATGGCATTACCCACCGCATCAATGAGGAGTCGGGGCAGCAGGTCATCTGGGTAGCGGACGAGTCACAGGCAGCCTGGGTGCAGGCCGCCCTGCAGGCCTGGCAGAGGGGCGACCTGGTATTGCCCAATCCGGCCAGTCTGATGCCGGCCACTGCCGGCCTGACCAGCGGTCTGCCGCGCACGGGGCTGAAGATTCTACTGGCCCTGGTGCGGGCACCCATCACCGCCGTGTTGATGGTGTTGTGTGCTGTGGTGGCGGCCTGGACCCGCCTGGGCCGGGACGTCAGCGGTGTGGACTTCCTGTTCTATCCACCACTGCCCAGCGACAGCCTGCCGGCCCTGCTGGCTGCCATCGACGGACCCCTGGTGTTTCTGCAGACCCTGGCCCCCATGTTTTTGCATTTCGGGGAATTGCACATCATCTTCAACCTGCTGTGGCTGTGGTATTTCGGACGGCAACTGGAGGCGGTGCAGGCGGAGTGGCTGTACCTGCTGGTGATCGTGGTGACGTCATTCGTGGCCAATACGGCTCAATACTTCACGACCGGCATGGCCAATTTTGGCGGTATGTCCGGTGTGGTCTACGGCCTGGTGGGGTATGTCTGGATCGTCCATAACTTCGTGCCGGGTCAGCGCATGCTGCTGAACAACACCATGTTCGTGTTTTTTGTGGTGGCCCTGGTGCTGATGGAGGTGGTTGCCTCCTCCTGGATTGCCAGTGCGGCCCATGCCGGAGGACTGCTGGCGGGGCTCATACTGGGTATACTGTTGGCCCTCTATAAACGACTGGTGCGCTGAATGAACGACCTGCCTCTGCCCTCCCACACGCCGGCAACCCTGCAGGCTTTGCTGGAGACCCTGACCCCGACGCACTATGAGAGCCTGAAGGATGCCGTGGCACTGGGGCGTTGGGCCAACGGCCAGAAACTGAGCCCGGAGCAGCTGGAGAACAGCCTGCAACTGATCATTGCCTGGGAAAGCCGCCATGTGCCCGTGGAGCAGCGTCTGGGCTTCATCGATCCGTCACGGGGCAAGCCGGCATGCAAAGTCTAGGGGCGGGCACTCTGCGCAAGATGAGCGCGCGGCTGGAAGATCCGGTCAGCTACCAGTTGCGCCTCGGTGAGCAGTCCATTCCCCTCAATGCCTTGCTGGAGCAGCCCCTGACTCTGCGCTTCAACGGTGAGATTCATTGCGTACACTGCGGTCGTCTGACCAAGAAGAGTTTCAATCAGGGCTATTGTTTCCCCTGTTTTCAGCGTCTGGCCCAGTGCGACAGCTGTATCATCCATCCGGAGAAATGCCATTTTGACCAGGGCACCTGCAGGGAACCGGCCTGGGGCGAACAGTTCTGCATGCAGGATCACATCGTCTATCTGGCCAATTCCTCGGGCCTCAAGGTGGGCATCACCCGGGCCTCCCAGATTCCCACCCGCTGGATAGACCAGGGGGCGGTGCAGGCCCTCGCCATCATCCGGGTGCGCAGTCGCCTGCAGTCCGGCAGCCTTGAGGTTGTATTGCGCCAGCATGTGGCGGACAAGACCAACTGGCGCGAGATGCTGAAACCGGAAAGCGAGGACCTGGATCTGCACACTGAGAGCCGCCGGCTGCTGGCGCTGTGCGCCGACGAAATAAAGGAGCTGGAGGACCGGTTTGGTTTCTTTGCCATCAGCGTGCTCACCGGCATCGAACAGGTGGGCATCAATTATCCCGTGAGCCGCATGCCCGCCAGTCTCGACAGCCTCAGCTTCGACAAGCAGGCGGAGGTGGGCGGTACCCTGCTGGGCATCAAGGGCCAGTACCTTTTGCTGGACAGCGGTGTGATCAATCTGCGCCGCCACTCCGGCTACCACATCGAATTATTGCAATAGCATCCATTGCCAGGACCTACCATGAGAGACGCACAGGCACGTACGGTTTACCTGAAGGATTATCAACCCCCCGGATTCCTCATCGACAGCACCGACCTGCGGGTGGAGTTGTACGAGGACTGCGCCCTGGTGCGGGCCTGCTTGCGCATCCGCCGCAACGACCTTGCCGGCAGCCCCTGGGAGCGCCACCTGGTGCTGCACGGTGAGCACCTGGAGCTGGAAAAGCTCGTTCTCAATGAGCGGCAATTGAAACCGGATCAATACCAGGTGGATGCCGAGACCCTCACCATTCCCGATGTCGAAGGCTTGCTAGGCAATGGCGCCGATGGGTTCGAGCTGACCTGTCACACCCGCATCGAACCCCAGAACAACACGGCTCTGGAAGGGTTGTACAAGTCCCGCACGATGTTCTGCACCCAGTGCGAGGCCCAGGGCTTTCGGCGCATCACCTATTATCTTGACCGTCCGGATGTCATGTCGGTGTTCACCACCACCGTGGTGGCGGAGCGGGCCAGGTATCCGGTGCTGCTGTCCAACGGCAACATGATCGATGCCGGTGCCGACCCCCTGGACGACAAGCGTCATTGGGTGACCTGGCACGATCCCTATCCCAAACCCTGCTATCTGTTTGCCCTGGTGGCGGGCAACCTGGAATTTGTGGAAGACCACTTTCGTACCCGCAGCGGCCGTGACGTGGTGCTGCGCATCTTTGTCGAGCGCAAGGATCTGGACAAATGTGACCATGCCATGGCCTCACTCAAACATGCCATGCGCTGGGACGAGGAGGTCTACGGCCGGGAGTATGACCTCGACATCTTCATGATCGTGGCGGTGGATGATTTCAACATGGGGGCCATGGAGAACAAGGGGCTCAATATCTTCAACACCTCCTGTGTGCTGGCCAATCCCAAAACCACAGTCGATGCCGCCTTTCAGCGGGTGGAGGCGGTGGTGGCCCACGAGTATTTCCACAACTGGTCAGGCAACCGGGTCACCTGTCGTGACTGGTTCCAGCTGAGTCTGAAAGAAGGGTTTACGGTTTTTCGGGATTCCGAATTTTCCGCCGATATGGGATCCCGCACGGTCAAGCGGGTGGAGGATGTGGCACTGCTGCGCACCGCCCAGTTCGCCGAGGATGCCGGTCCCATGGCTCATCCTGTGCGACCCGACTCCTACATGGAGATCTCGAATTTCTACACCCTCACTGTGTACGAGAAGGGAGCCGAGGTGGTGCGCATGATCAGCTATATCCTGGGGCCTGAAAATTTCCGCAAGGGAACTGACCTGTACTTTGAGCGTCACGACGGCCAGGCAGTCACCACGGAGGATTTCGTGCGTGCCATGGAGGAGGTGAGTGGCATCGATCTCGGCCAGTTCCGCAACTGGTATACCCAGGCCGGCACGCCGGTACTGGACGTCTCCGGCCGCTTCGATGCCGGGGCCGCCGAGTATCATCTGACCGTACGGCAGAGTTGTCCGCCCAGTCCGGGCCAGGCCCGCAAGCTGCCCTTCCATATTCCCCTGCGCATGGGTCTGTTGTCCCGCGAGGGCGCGGAGCTGCCCCTGCGATTGCGGCAGGACACCCAGGCTCAGGCCATGACGGACCGTGTGCTGCATGTCACCGAGCCGGAGCAGACTTTCGTATTCACGAATGTGAGCGCCGATCCGGTTCCTTCCCTGCTGCGGGGTTTCAGCGCGCCGGTCAGACTGCATTTCGACTACAGTCCCGATGACCTGGTCTTCCTCATGGCCCATGACAGCGACGGTTTCAATCGCTGGAATGCCGCCCAGCAGTTAGGTGTACTGTTGTTGCGGCAACTGCAGCAGGATGCCGGCAACGGCGCGGCCCTGGTGCTGCCGCAGCGGCTGCTGCAGGCCTACAGGAGTGTGCTGCAATCCGCCCTCGATGATGCCCGTCTGGACAAGGCCATGGTGGCCCAGTTGCTGGTGCTGCCCACCGAAAGTTATCTGATCGAGATCGCCGACGAGGCGGATGTGGAGGTCATTCACCAGGTGCGGGAGTTCGTCGCCCGTTCCCTGGCCGAAGAACTGCAGGACCTGTGGCGGGCGACCTACCTGGCCAATCAGGACGACGGTCCTTTCGAAGTCAATTCCACGGCCGTGGCCCGCCGTGCCCTGAAGAATCTGGCCCTGTCCTATCTGTCCCGGCTGGATTCCACCGAGGCCCTGGATATCTGCAAGCTGCAATTCGATACCGCGGACAACATGACGGATCAAAGCGCAGCCCTTGGCTGTCTGGTGAACTCCGCCGTGGCACAGCAGCGCGGTCTGACCGACCGGGCGCTGAACGACTTCTATCAGCAGTGGCAGGATGAGCCGCTGGTGGTGGACCTGTGGCTCAGCACCCAGGCCCGCAGTCCGCTGCCCGATACCCTGGACAGGGTACAGCAGCTGATGCTGCATCCTGCTTTCAATATCCGCAATCCCAACAAGGTGCGCAGTGTGATCGGTGCTTTCAGTGCCGGCAGCCTGGTGAATTTCCATCACTCGTCCGGCAGCGGTTACCGCTTCCTGGCGGACCAGGTGATCACTCTCAATACCATAAATCCCCAGATCGCCTCGCGCCTGCTGACCCCGCTGACACGCTGGAGGAAGTTCGACAAGCACCGCGCTGCCTTGATGAAGGCGGAGCTGATCCGCATCAAGGGCGAGCCGGCACTTTCCAAAGATGTGTTCGAGGTGGTTGAAAAAAGCCTGGCATGACCCTCCGTCCCCTTTCTTATTGCACCACCAGCGGTTGCGTCCAGGCCATCTCCACATCTCCCGCCGCAAACGGATTGGGATGCTCGGTGGTGGAGACGACCCTGGCCCGCACGTATATTTCCTCGCCGGTCACTGCGTAGGATGCCGATGTGCCCTCCACGGTCTTCAGCACCTTGCCTACGTCGTCACTGTAGGTGGTGAGTACGCGGTGCAGGTGTTCCATATTGTCCTCGTGGGCATGGGACGGAGCGGGCATCTCACGACCGGTCAGGTCGGCACTCTTCAGGGTGCCGATGAATTCGATGCGATAGCTGGCACCCGCCTTGGGTTCCACGCTCAGATTGATGGCCGTATCTGTTATGTCCAGATCGCTGAGGGTGACTCCGGTGCTGTTGTAGAAGTCACCCCGCTTGATGGCGGCGGTGATCATATTTGGCGTGAGCCACTTGGAACGAACCATGATCCAGCCCCGCCCGGGATTGATCTCGCCCACTCCCCATACCGTGTATTCATGGGCGTCGTCCACCGCCACCCCGTAAATCAGGCTGCGCTTGAATTCACCCAGACGCTTGGATAACACGATATCCCACATGCGCTCGGTGCTGACATGCAGCTCATCCCCGTGGTTGTTCACCCCGGAATGACCGTTATACATCTCAAAGAAGCCATCGCCAGGCTCATGCTCGAGTTCAAAAAAGTCTTCCGGTGTCTGCGCATAGTGGAAATTGGGGTGATTGAGGTGAATCAGCATGGGCTGGCGGTATTCCTCGCTCTGCCGCACCACCGCATCGATGTTGTTCTGGATGGTATTGGTGATGCTGCTGCCGCCCTGGGGCGCCACGTAGTCCACCAGATTCACGCCGTTCATGTGAATGGGATGACGCTGGAAGCTATCGGTAATTTCTTCGCCACGAATGAAGATGAAACGCCCGGCCTCTTCGAACAGGGTGGAGAACTCAGTCAGGGTCTTCAGCTTAACCTCCCGCTGGCCGTTGACCGTGCGCTCCTCGATCCACTCCGGGCCGAACACTTGTCGATACTCGTCGTATGCCATGTGCACCTGTTCCAACGGGCGCGCCGGAGCATCGATGTTGTACCACTTCTCACCCAACTGCATGATGTTGTGATCGCTGTGTACCAGGAACTGATAGCCATGGTCCTTGTACCACTTTGCAACCAGTTCCGGGGGCATATCGCCATCACTCCACCACGAGTGGGCGTGGGTATTGCCTTTCCACCAGCGCTCCTCGCCCTGGTAGTTCACCGCGGCAGCGGCGGGAGCGGGGACCTGGGCCGCCACCTCGCCGGAAGGGTTCTGGGGGTTGTCACAGGCTGCCAGGCCCGCTGCGAAAGCAATCGTGATTACCAAGCGATAAATGGACTTCATGGGGGTTCTCCAGGGCTCAGAATCGGTATTCATACTGCAACCAGAAAGACCGGGGTTTGCCATTCCAGCCGTAGAAGTAATAGTACTCGCTGTCGTTGAGGCCGATCTCACGGCGCACCGCGGCACGGGATACGATCTGGTTGCCGAGTCCGCCACGCTCATAATAATCCTCGTCCAGCAGATTCACGGCACGCAGCAGGAAACGGTGCTCCAGGTCGCGACCCAGGTAGTACTGGATGGAGCCGTTGAAGACCACATAGTCACCAAAATTAAGGTCCGGATTGGTGCGGTTGCCGGCGGCATCCACTAGGCGGCTGGAACGGCCGTCACCATAGGCCCACTCCGGACCCTGCCATTTGGAGTTGAGGGCAAACACCCAGCGTTCGCTGGGGGTATAGGTGAGTAGCAGGGAGGCCGACCATTCCGCCCGTTCACCGGACTGGCGGGTGGGGCTGGTGCCCGCATCGCCCGGAACAACGAAGGATTGGGTGGCTCCGGTGCCTTCCCGCAATGCACGGAGGTTGTAAATGGGATTCGGCTCCAGGGACTCCATATCGGTGAACGTAAAGTCCGCCTGCCACTGCTGGAAGTCGAAGGCCACGTCCATTGTAAAGCCCTTGATGTCCTGCTCACGCAGCACATTGAAAGTGGCCGTGTCGGTGCGGGCCAGACCGTTGGCCAGGGCATAGTTGCAGAACTCCACCGGGGTCTTGATGTTCGGATTGATATCACCGGGCAGTACGCCAGGATAATTGGCGCACACGTTCTCGATGCGGGCCGCGCCGAACTGGTTGTCGATGACCGTGTCGAAGTAACCCAGCTCAACGTTGTAGGTGCCGTCGAAGAGACCACCGTTGATGCCGAAGCCGAGACTGTAGGTTTCCACCTGCTGGGTTTCCAGGGATGGATTCAAGACCCGGTTGTTCACCATGCCCGCCTCGGTCAGGGTGGGTTGGCTGTAGGACGTGCCCCCGTTGGAGCGCAGATAGAAGCCACCCGGCAGCTCCTGACGGAAGCCGTATTTCCAGATATCCTCATCGGCGAAATTGTCGTTGAAGTCCTTGCGGGCCGAGATGGACAGGTTGGTTTCTATGAAGGCAGTGCTGTTGAGACGCAGTTCGCCGTAGACACCGGTGGAACTCACCTCGTCCTGCTTCATGCCATAAACCGGGTCTGATGCATCCTTGTAGGTGATGTTTTGCAGCCCTACCACCGTTTCGATATTGTCATTGAAGCGGAATTTGAGCCGATTGTTGTAGCCCCAGTCATTGTAGCCGGCCTTGGCCTGGTCAGGATCACCAAAGCCTTTGACTGGCGCACCATTGCCATTGCTGGCAACCGTCTGGATGGCATATCCCATAGGAGCGCCGATAGGGAAAGGGTTGGCCAGGGTCCCGTAGGGCCTGCCCTGGGCGTCCACATAGATGCCCGTGCGGGCAGTGATCGCGGCAGTGGTGTTGCTGCCATAAGGTGAGGTCACGCAACCGGCCGGCAGGCCAGGCACGGTGGCGGCAAAGGCTTCGAACTGGGCGGCCGTGGTGAAACTGCTTATACCCTGGGCAGTGGCCAGGGCTCGAACATCGGCGGGAAGATCCTGAATGCGTGGGATGCCACAGATGCGGGCATCCAGCTCATGGTTCCACAGGCGCGGGTTGGTGAAATAGGCTTCCGACTCCAGGGACAGGCGGTCACTGAATTCGGTACGGAACTTCACATCCCACATGGGGAATTCGGTGAAGTTCGGTTGAAAGATAGTGAACGGCGGGAAGGAATCCCTGAAGTCAATGGTGGAGAACTGATAGCCGAGCCGGAACTCGGTGACATCGTTGATGGCCCACAGGTATTTGGCACCCAGCAGGTTGTAGCTGTAGGGGAAGGCGTGTTTGCCGCCCAGAGCCAGCACGTTGTCTGTGTAGGCCTCTGTATCGAAAATTTCATGGGCGTCCGTTTCATAGGAGCGGCCAAAGAACATCAGATAGTGGTTGGAGCCCTGGGCGAGGGGAAAGGTAACGTTGCCGTACATCTCGCGGGTCTTGAAGTCGCCGAAGTAGGTGCCGAATTCGCCGTGCAGCACGTCGCCCGCCTCGGGACGCTTGTACAGGACATTTACCACGCCCAGCCCGCCGTTACCGCCAAAGTAGAGGCTCTGGCCGCCGCGGAATATTTCCACGTTCTCGATCATGCGCGGATCGATGGCAGTCGCCCCCCACAGGCTTTCCAACGGGGTGCCGCGGTCATAAGTGGGCACGCCATCCAGCAGTAGCAGGGTGTCCCGATCGGTGCCGCCGTCGATGCGGATGGTAAATTCGCCCTCGTCGGGTGAGTAGCCGATGTTGGCGCCGCGAATCAGACCCGCGGACAGCTCTCCGAAATTGGTGAAGCCGCCGGTGGCGATTTCATCGGCGCTGATCAGTTGCACCTGGGTGCCGAAGC
This sequence comes from Pseudomonadota bacterium, assembly GCA_046047495.1. Lineage (GTDB taxonomy): Bacteria > Pseudomonadota > Gammaproteobacteria > Pseudomonadales > Pseudohongiellaceae > NORP240. Next base: position 19,078 of record JBJOHV010000071.1, read on the forward strand.
GGGCCACGTCGATGGCCAGTTCGGTCACTCCTTCACGCAGCGCCTGACCTTCCACCAGGATTTCCTGAATTTCATCGTCGCTTGCAGTCTCCTGGGCAGTTTCCTCCGGCTGGGAAAACGCGGCAGACGAGGCGGCCATCAACATTAAGAACAGTGTATTACGACGAAACGGAAACGCTTCGGGTGATTTGGGGTTTTCGAAAATCATCATGCACCTCATAAAACCGCAGTCAATGGAGACAAAAAGGTCAACATGGCACGATCCGAAAGATCAGCCATTAAGCCTGTCGAGCAGGTAAATTCCGGAGTCACATGCGGAGCTGCCGGAGTGAGGGCAACACTAATGGAGGATTGTGAATTACTGATTGCGCACAGATTGCGGCCAAGTGAAATTTCAGCGGCAGTCGGTGTGTTTTATTGTCCCTGATTTGTCAATTTAGATTTAAGGGGACGGAGGGATTACTTTTTAACCAACGCGCTAGTTGGTTAAAAAGTAATCCCTCCGTCCCCTTAAATCGGGTCAGGCGACGTCGCGCACATCGAGCAGAGGTATCCTGCTCGCCCGCTCGGCGGAATCCTGGTAGGACTTGATCTCATTGAAATTCAGGTAGCGGTAGATATTGTCAGCCAGGGTGTCGATCTTGCCCATGTAGGACAGGTATTCCGTCATGGTGGGGATCCTGCCCAGGGCCGCACTCACCGCCGCCAGCTCCGACGAGGCCAGGAATACGTTGGCACCCTGCCCAAGCCGGTTGGGGAAATTGCGGGTCGAGGTGGAGACCACCGTCGAGTTGGGCGCCACCCGGGCCTGGTTGCCCATGCACAGGGAGCAGCCGGGCATCTCGGTGCGGGCACCGGAAGTGCCGAAGATGCTGTAGATGCCTTCCTCGGTGAGCTGGTGCTGATCCATGCGGGTGGGTGGCGCAATCCACAGGCGGGTCGGCATCACATCCTTCATCTGTTTCAGCACTTCACCGGCGGCGCGGAAATGACCGATGTTGGTCATGCAGGAGCCGATGAACACCTCGTCGATTTTGGTGCCGGCCACTTCAGACAGGGGTTTTATGTCATCCGGATCGTTGGGGCAGGCCAGCAGGGGTTCGGTGATCTCATTGAGGTCGATCTCGATGACCTTGAAGTACTCCGCATCGGCATCGGGTTCCAGCAGTTGTGGATTCGCCAGCCAGTCCTCCATGGCCCGGGCGCGGCGTTCCAGGGTGCGGGCATCACCATAGCCCTGGTCGATCATCCAGCGCAGCAGGGTCACATTGGAGGTCAGGTACTCGATGATGGGTTCCTTGGCCAGACGGATGGTGCAGCCGCCGGCAGAGCGTTCGGCGGAGGCGTCGGAAATTTCAAACGCCTGCTCCACTTTCAGATTGGGCAGGCCTTCGATTTCCAGGATGCGACCGGAGAAGATGTTCTTCTTGCCTTTCTTGTCGATGGTCAGATCGCCGGACTTGAGGGCGGCATAGGGGATGGCATTGACCAGATCCCGCAGGGTGATGCCCGGCTGCATCTCGCCTTTGAAGCGCACCAGCACCGACTCCGGCATGTCCAGGGGCATGACCCCCGTGGCGGCGGCGAAGGCCACCAGGCCGGAACCGGCGGGGAAGGAAATGCCGATGGGGAAACGGGTATGGGAGTCACCACCGGTGCCCACCGTGTCCGGCAGCAGCATGCGGTTGAGCCAGGAATGGATGATGCCGTCACCGGGCCGCAGGGCCACGCCGCCACGGGTCTGGATGAAATCCGGCAGGGTGTGCTGGGTCTCGATGTCCACCGGCTTGGGGTAGGCGGCAGTGTGGCAGAAGGACTGCATCACCAGATCGGCTGAGAAGCCCAGACAGGCCAGGTCTTTCAATTCATCACGGGTCATGGGGCCGGTGGTGTCCTGACTGCCCACGGTGGTCATGCGGGGTTCGCAATAGCTGCCGGGGCGCACGCCGTCAACACCGCAGGCACGGCCCACCATCTTCTGGGCCAGGGTGAAACCCTTGCTGGACTGCTGGGCGCCGGTGGGCAGCTTGAACACGGTGGATGGCGCAAGGCCCAGAGCCTCGCGGGCCTTCTGGGTGAGGCCGCGGCCGATGATGAGGGGAATGCGACCGCCGGCCCGCACCTCGTCCAGCAACACGTCGGTTTTCAACTGGAATTCCGCCAGCACCTCGTCGGAACCGTGTTTGCACACCTTGCCTTCGTATACCTTGATGTCGATGACATCGCCGGTATTGAGATTGTCCACTTCACACTCGAAGGGCAGGGCGCCGGCGTCTTCCATGGTGTTGAAGAAAATGGGGGCGATCTTGCCGCCGATACAGACGCCGCCATCCCGCTTGTTGGGGATGTAGGGTATGTCGTTGCCGATGTACCACAGCACCGAGTTGGTGGCGGACTTGCGCGAGGAGCCGGTGCCCATCACGTCCCCCACCAGGGCCACCGGGTGGCCCTTCTTCTTCAATTCCACGATCTGCTGCTCGGCATTGGTGACGCCTTCCCGGGGATTCTTGTACATGGCCTTGGCATGCAGCGGGATATCGGGGCGTGACCAGGCATCCTGGGCCGGCGACAGGTCGTCTGTATTGGTTTCACCTGGCACCTTGAAGACGGTGACGGTGAGGATCTCGGGAACGGCAGGGCGGCTGGTGAACCACTCCGCCTCGGCCCAGCTCTGCATCACATTCTGGGCATGGGCGTTGCCGGCCTTGGCTTTTTCAGCCACATCGTGGAAGGCATCAAACATCAGCAGGGTGTGGCACAGTTCGTCACCGGCGGCGGCTCCCAGTTCGACATCGTCCAGCAGCTTCACCAGGGTGGCAATGTTGTAGCCGCCTACCATGGTGCCCAGCAGCTTGACCGCCAGCTTGCGATCGATCAGCGGTGAGCGGGCCTCTCCCGTGGCCAGAGCGGACAGAAAACCCGCTTTCACATAGGCGGCTTCGTCCACTCCCGGCGGCACCCGGTTGCTGATGAGATCCACCAGAAAGGCCTCTTCGCCGGCCGGCGGGTTCTTCAGCAATTCAACCAGCTGTGCGACCTGTTCGGCAGTGAGGGGCTTGGGGACCACACCTTGGGCGGCGCGCTCTTTGACATGTTCTCGGTAGGCTTCTAGCACGGTCGGCTTCCTTAAAATGCTCAGGTGAATTCAGGGCTCGGGGGTAGAGGATTCGCGGCCTGGGGGGCTGCGCAAAGCGGCGCTCATGTTACGGGAAATGCCGGGGAAAATCCACTTGGTGGCCGGTGCTTGGGTCAGTGGGCGGCACGGGGCGCTGGATCGGTGCATGGCTCAGCGGGCGGCTGGGGAGCTGGGTCGGTGCATGGCTCAGCGGGCGGCTGGGGAGCTGGATCGGTGCATGGCTCAGCGGGCGGCACAGGGCGCTAGGTCGGTGCATGGCTCAGCGGGCGGCACAGGGCGCTAGGTCGGTGCATGGCTCAGCGGGCGGCACAGGGGGTGGCGGCAGACCGCGCCCGTCCCGGGTGCCCTCGCTCCGCAAAGAAGCCCTGGAAGGCGGTCTTTTTGCTGCGCTCGGCGCTGGTCTTTTATTGCCGCCACCCCCTGTGCCCCCCGCTGGCCGGACACTCACTGCCGGTCCCTGGATGGGTCCTCAACGTCGGTGAGGTTATCGAAGCCGCATTGAATTCGGCACGTCAGTGGTGGGTCGCTGTGGGCAATTGGTCGGGCGACCGTGCGCAGCAGGGATGCTGCGCCCGAGCCTACACGGACGTATTCACGGCGTGTCGCACGGGTAATCGCCCACAGCGGCCAGCTTCGATTGATGTGTGTCCACATGCTCATGGAATAGGAGAAAGCCACCCGGAGCAGCAACCGGTTTGCCGGCACTTCGTCAAAGCTGCTAAAGTCCGCCGCTTCCGTTACGATCACCCTCTTAGACTCGATGGGTTCCAAGCTTCCCGGTTGCTTCATGGACAAAATCCGCACACCCTGCATAGGTATCTGCTCCACCACCTCAGTGGGGGATGTGATCTGTCGCGGCTGCAAGCGCTTCGCCTTCGAGGTGATCAACTGGAATGCCTATACGGAGGAGGAGAAGCGGGCAGTGCTGGCGCGCATCGAGCAGCTCAATTGCCTGATCCTGGAAAGCAGGCTGCGCATTTTCTCCGTACCGAGCCTGCGGGAAGGCCTGCGCAAATGGCGCGTGCCCTTTGATGAGTCCCTGTCACCCTATTGCTGGTTGCATAATTTCCTGAAGAAATGCCATCGGGACCTGGAGCAACTGGATGATTACGGGGTGTATGTGCGGCCGGAATATGCCCATCTGACACTGGCCAGCCTGTGCGAAGCCATCGACCGCGAATTGATGTTGCTGTGTGAAGCCCATTTCGAGCGCTATTTTTCCGATCTGTCGATCACCGGCAGGGGCTGACACCCCGGCGGATTGTCTCAGCCCACCAGGGGAAACGCTTCCAGCCGCAGGTCCTGACCCTCGATCGCCACCAGCCATCCCTGCTTGTCCCAATCCCCCAGAACCACCCGCCGTCCGTCCCCGTGACCGCCGATGGCTGGTGTCAGGCGCAGGGGATGAATGGCGGGGCGGTGGGTATGGCCGTGGATGAGTGTAGACACCTGCAGCTCCTGCATCAGGGGTGCCACAGCGTCGGGGCTGACATCCATGATGGCCAGGGGCTTGTCCCGCATGCTGTCCTGACTCTGTTGCCGGGCCTGCCGGGCAAAAGCTCGGCGCTCCTCCAGCGGGCGGGCCAGAAACACCTGTTGCCACTGGGGGTCCCGCACCTGGCGGCGAAATTCCAGATAGGCCGTATCGCGGGTGCACAGCACGTCGCCGTGCAACAGGCCGTAACGCCGACCCTGATATTCCAGCACCAGCGGTTCCTGCACCAGGCTGGCCCGGCAGCGGGCGGCGAATTCCGTTCCCATGAGGAAATCCCGGTTGCCGTGCATTAAAAAGACCGCAGTGCCCGAGGCGGCAAGGTCGGCCAGGGCAGTGGCCACAGCATCGGCCAGGGGGTTGGGTTCATCGTCGCCTATCCAGACCTCGAACAGATCGCCGAGGATGTACAGACGGTCAGCATCCCGGGCGCGGTTGCGCAGCAGATGGAGCAGGGTGGCGGTGATATCCGGGCGCTGCGGTTCCAGATGCAGGTCTGAGATGAGCAGCAATGGGGCGGCCGTCAGTCCGGATCTGCCACGACCACGGCGGATTCGATGATGACGTCTTCCAGCGGCACGTCCTGATGACCGGAGCGGGAGCCGGTGCGGCATTTGCGGATCTTGTCCACCACTTCCATGCCGTCAACCACCTTGCCGAACACGGCATAACCCCAGCCCTGGCTGTTCTTGCCCCGGTGGTTGAGGAAGTCGTTGTCATTGACGTTGATGAAGAACTGGGCCGTAGCGGAATGGGGATCGCCGGTGCGGGCCATGGCGATGGTGCCGGCGTCGTTGGTGAGGCCGTTGTCCGCTTCATTCTGAATGGGCTGACCGGTGGCCTTCTGTTTCATGCCGGCGGCAAACCCACCGCCCTGGATCATGAAGCCGTCGATGACCCGGTGGAACAGGGTGCCGTCGTAGAAACCCTGTTCAACGTAACTTTGAAAATTCTTGGCCGACAGGGGAGCCTTGTCGAAATCCAGGGCCAGTGTGATGGTGCCGTGATTGGTGCGCAGTTCGATCATGAATAACTTCCGACAACGTATGGGATATCTGAGGAGAGCGGCTATAATACGCGCTTTTGACAGCGGCAACCAAGCAGAAATCCCTCCATGGCATCCCCCGACAGCAGCAACGCCCCGTCCCACTTCATCCGGCAGATGATCCAGCAGGACCTGGCGACCAACAAGCACCACGGACGGGTGCACACCCGCTTTCCGCCGGAGCCCAATGGCTATCTGCATATCGGTCATGCCAAATCCATCTGCCTGAATTTTTCCCTGGCCGAGGAATTCAATGGCCGCTGCAATCTCCGCTTCGATGACACCAATCCGGCCAAGGAGAGTCAGGAGTTCGTGGATGCCATCATGGAGAACATCCGCTGGCTGGGGTTCCAGTGGCATGGCGAGGTGCGTTACGCCTCGGATTATTTCGGCAAGCTGTATGACTTTGCCGTGCAGCTGATCGGTAAAGGCCTGGCCTATGTGGACAGCCTGACCCCCGAGCAGGCGCGGGAATACCGCGGGACCCTTACCGAGCCGGGGCGCAACAGCCCGGACCGCGATCGACCCGTGGCGGAGAACCTGGACCTGTTCGCCCGCATGAAGGCCGGTGAATTTCCCGACGGCCGGTACAGTCTGCGGGCCAGGATCGACATGGCCTCACCCAATGTCACGATGCGTGACCCGGTGCTCTACCGCATCCGCCACATCGAACATCACCAGACCGGCAGGGACTGGTGCATCTACCCGATGTACGACTACACCCATTGCATCTCCGATGCCATCGAGGGGATCACCCACTCCCTGTGCACCCTGGAGTTCGAGGAGCATCGGCCACTGTACAACTGGATCCTGGAAAATCTGGATCGGGACAGCCTGCGGGCAGCCAGCGACCTGGCGGACACGGATTATCCCTATGTGCTGCCGGAGCAGACCGAGTTCGCCAAGCTGCGCATCAACTACACCATGGGCGGCAAGCGCAAGCTGAAGGAGATGGTGGAGACCGGCGTGGTTGCCGGCTGGGACGATCCCCGCATGAACACCCTGGCAGGTCTGCGCCGCCGCGGCGTGACTCCGGCCGCCATCCGCAATTTCTGCGACCGGGTGGGCGTGGCGCGGGCCGACAGCGTGGTGGACATCGCCATGCTGGACTTCTGCATCCGGGAGGATCTGGATCAGCGTGCACCGCGGGCCATGTGCGTGCTGAACCCGCTCAAGGTGACCCTGTCCAATGTGGAGGCGGGTCAGGTAACCCAGTTAAGCATGGCAAATCATCCCAAGGACGAGTCACTGGGCATAAGGACAGTTCCCTTCACCCGCGAGCTGTACATCGACCGAAGTGATTTCGAGGTCACGCCACCTCCGGGATTCAAACGTCTGGTGGCCGGTGGGGAGGTGCGCCTGCGGGGTGCCTATGTGATCAAATGTGACGAGGTGGTCAAGGATGCCGAGGGGCGGGTGGTGGAGCTGATCTGCAGCATCGATCCCGAAACACTCGGCAGGAATCCGGAGGGCCGCAAGGTCAAGGGAGTGATCCACTGGGTCTCCGCCAGCCATGGCGTGCCGGCCACTGTGCGTCTCTATGACCGCCTGTTTACCGCGGAGAATCCCGACGACAAGAGCGTGGACTATCATCAATTTCTCAATCCCCAGTCCCTGCTCGAGCTGCAGGGTTGCGTGGTGGAGCCCTCGGTGCTGGACACGTCCACCGCGGCGGGATTCCAGTTTGAGCGGGAAGGCTATTTCTGCCTGGATGCCGTGGATTCCCGACCGGGCGCTCCTGTATTCAACCGCACCATCACCCTGCGCGACTCCTGGGCCGGGGGCTGAAGGACCCAATGCTCAAGCCGGAAATCCACATCTACAACACCCTTACCCAGAAGAAGGAGCTGCTGGTCCCCCTTGAGGAAGGCAGGCTGCGCATCTATGTCTGCGGCCTGACAGTGTATGACTATGTGCATCTGGGTCACGCCCGCATGCTGGTGGCCTTCGATGTGGTGGTGCGCTACCTGCGTGCCCGGGGCTACAAGGTCACCTATGTGCGCAACATCACCGACATCGATGACAAGATCCTCAAGCGGGCCATGGAGAACAAGGAATTGTTCTCCGACCTGACTGAGCGCTTCATCACCTGCATGCACGAGGATGAGCTGGCCCTCGGCATCCAGCGTCCGGATCAGGAACCCCGGGCCACCGGCCACATCGAGGAAATCATCCACATGATCCAGACCCTGGTGGACAAGGAGATTGCCTACGAGGCGGACAATGGCGATGTGTATTTTTCCGTGCGCAGCTTTCCCCCCTACGGCAAGTTGTCGAAGAAAAATCCAGAGGAACTGCTGGCCGGGGCCCGCATCGAGATCGGCGAACTGAAAAAGGATCCCCGAGATTTTGTGTTATGGAAGGCGGCGGGCGATGACGGCGTGGGCTGGGATTCTCCCTGGGGCTACGGCCGGCCCGGCTGGCACATCGAGTGCTCCGCCATGTCCACCTGCGCGTTGGGGGAAACCTTCGATATTCACGGTGGCGGCTCCGATCTGATGTTTCCCCACCATGAAAACGAGATTGCCCAATCCGAGGCAGCCACCGGCAAGCCGTTCGTGCGTCTGTGGATGCACAACGGCCCCCTGCGGGTGGATGATGAAAAAATGTCCAAATCCCTGGGCAATTTCTTCACCCTGCGGGAGGTGCTGCAACACCATGATGCCGAGGTGGTGCGCTACCTGCTGATCGCCAGCCATTATCGCAGCCCCATCAATTATTCCGAGCAGAGTCTGGAGCAGGCCGCCGCCGCCCTGGAGCGCTTCTACTCGGCACTCAAAGGACTGGATCTGGTCCGCGCCAAAGATCTGGCCAACAGCCGTTTCGAGAAGGCCTTCAATGCCGCCATGGACGATGACTTCAACACGCCGGAAGCTATCGGCGTGCTGTTCGAACTGGCCAGGGAGATCAATCGGCAGAAGGCCGCAGCCCCCGAGCAGGCCGGCCAGCTGGGTCGTGTCATGGTGCGCCTCGGCGGCATTCTGGGCATCCTGCAGCGCAGCCCCGAAGACTTCTTCAAGAGCCTGCCGGCCGGCGATCTGGACAGTGATCGCATCGATGCCCTGGTGCGGGAGCGGGACGTAGCCAGGGCGGCTCGGGACTGGGCCCGGGCTGATGCCATCCGCGCCGAACTGACAGCCCTGAATATCGTGGTGGAGGACGGCGAGGCCGGCAGTACCTGGCGGGTTGAGCGCTGAGGGTCTGGCTGAGAGCCGCGCGGAGCCGGTCCGGGAACAATCATTGACCTGACTGGGTCCCCTGAGTATTATGCCGTGCTCTTTAAATTGGTGAGGCCAATCGGGGTATAGCGCAGTCTGGTAGCGCGCTTGCTTTGGGAGCAAGATGTCGGGAGTTCAAATCTCTCTACCCCGACCAATTCAGCAAGATCGCACGTTTGCACGTGTTAATGGTGACCGTAGCTCAGTTGGTAGAGTCCCGGACTGTGACTCCGGTTGTCGCGGGTTCGAGCCCCGTCGGTCACCCCAATCCCTATTGGCGCAGGTCCTGTCATGACCCCACGGACTGATCCCAAGACCCAGACCGCTGGCGGTCGTCTCGAATTGGAGCAACTGCCCCTGCCCGCCGTCGAAGATGGCAAACCTCGTTCGCTCTGGCAACGCTGGTATCGCAATGCCTCCCTGTTCGTGGCCGGCATGTACACCGGCGTGAAGTGCTACGGCGTGCCCCAGGATCATCCCGGGGCCGACAGAAGCAGAGACCACGGTCCCCTCTGAAACCCTGACCAGCGGCAGACCCCGGCTGCAAGGCTGCCGCCTGCGGCCGATTAGGCTAGAATGGCGGCCTTTTCCTGGGTTCATGTGTACACGCGCCCGTAGCTCAATCGGATAGAGCACCGGCCTTCTAAGCCGGGGGTTGCAGGTTCGATTCCTGCCGGGCGTACCAATTCGCCGGATCTGATGTAGATCAAGATTGGCTGCCCTGGAAAACCTAAACTGGGCACCGTGTAGTAACACTCCTCGAGCTACACAACCACTCAAGGGCAACCGCGAGTGGAAAATGCCCAAGTCAAAAGTTGCAGGCTTTGGGAAATGGCAAGACGGACTCCGTGCTCAGGTGCTCATTCGAACCATTTCCATGACTTGGGCATTTTCTTTTTCCCCAAAAAAATCACTCCCGACCCTGCACTGGCAGCTGGTGCACCAGTTCTGCCGGACAGGCCACCACGTCGTCCTGTCCGCCATGGCGATTGAACTCAAATGGAATCAGCCGGTAACTACCCGAGCGTTTGGCGCGGGACTCCCGCCGCTTGGCCTTGCGGCCGTCGGGTCGGTGGATGTCGAAGGTGAAGAACCGGTACTCATCCGGGAACGCGGCCTGTAATTCCTGTCCGTCGCGAAACGACGCACTGCCATCGTAGGTGACTTCCAGCACCACCACCGGCCGGTCCGCCCGCAGGCTGGCCTGCAAGCCCGACAGTACCGGCCGCTCGAAACCCTCCACGTCGATCTTCATCAGCTGTACCCCGGTGATGCCATGGGAATGGAACCAGTCATCGCCCTTCACGAGGTGCAGCGCACCGATGCTGGCATTGCCATGACGGATGGAATCGGGATCGAAAGAGCCGATGCCCTGGTTATTGCCGGTGGGTGCGAAGAAAGGCAGCTGCTCATCCTGCGCGCCCAGGCCCACTGGGTGCACGACGATGGTGTCTATACTGTTGATACGGATATGGTATTCCAGCCGGCTGCGCACCGCGGCAAACGGCTCAAAGGCATGCACCCGGGCACCATGGGCTGCCATGAACAGGGCATGTTGTCCCACGTTGGCACCGATGTCACAGAACACGCCGCTGCCCGGGGGCAGGGCGCGCAGACAGTCCCGCAGGAACATCAACAGCGGTTTCTCGAAGGCGCCGTAGTGATAGAGGCTGAATTCGATGTTGTTGCGCAGATTGCCGTGATAGCGCAGGCCATAAAAATTCACCTCGAAAGGTGCATCGGGGGCCCGACCGGCGGCACTGAGACGGCGATAGAGAAATTTGCCCAACAGCGGCCGCAGCCAGGACTGATCCCAAAGGAAGAGCGCAATGGAGGGTCCCGGGTGCATGGTGTCGGCTTGTTCTCGGCAATCAAAGGCCGCATTATAAGTGCCTTTCCAGCAAACCTTGAATCATTTGTGCAGGACGCGGACAGTGTTGGCAATCATCGGCGGTACCGGACTTTCCCAGCTCAGCGGCTTTTCCCAACAGCGGGGCAAGCGGGTAAAAACTTCATTCCAGAATACAGCCGTGGCTGTCACCCTGGTGAACAGCGAACAGGGTGAATTCCTGTTTCTGCCGCGCCATGGCAAGACCCATAAACTGCCGCCCCATCTGGTCAACTACCGGGCCAACCTGCAGGCCCTCAAGCATCTGGGTGCCACGTCTCTCATTGCGGTGAATGCGGTGGGGGGCATCGGTGCCGACCTGGGCCCCGGTGTGTTCTGCGTGCCGGACCAGATCATCGACTACACCTGGGGCAGGGAGCAGACCTTCTTCAGCGGCGGCCCCTCCGGCGTACGGCACGTGGATTTCACCCAGCCCTATGATGAAGCTATGCGATATCTATTGCTGCAGGCGGCCGCGCGGGTCAACGGCGGCAGCGACTCCCAGACCATGGTGGTCAATGGCGGGGTTTATGGCTGCACCCAGGGTCCGCGCCTGGAAACCGCCGCGGAGATCCGCCGCCTGCAACGGGATGGCTGTCACATGGTGGGCATGACCGGCATGCCGGAGGCCGGCCTGGCGCGGGAGCTTGAATTGCCCTACGCCTGCATCGCTCTGTCGGTTAACTGGGCGGCGGGTCTGGACGATGCGCCCCTGGATCTGCAGGCCATGGAAGTCGTGGTGCAACAGGGCATGGACTTCATCAGTCGGCTGATCCGGGAATGCGTGGCGCTGGTGGCGGCAGATCATAGGGTTTGACGCTGACCACCACCCCCAGCAGGGGATGATCCAGGTAATGGAATTCGTTGCTGCGCATGTCACGGCTGTGGCGGATCTGCACGATGCGGTTCACACCATAGCTGATGTCGCCAGTGGTCTGGGATTCCGCGAACCGGGCAGGGATGTCCGGCAGGTGCCAGGTGTCCTGACCGTCGGCGCTTGTGGTGAATTCCGTGAGCCAGACATTGGTATCCAGCACCACCCTGTCCCGGCTGTCGTTGAAACGGAAGGTCAGGGAGCCTTCCAGTTCATGCCGTTCCCCGTAGCGCTGACCACCCTGCACCAGCACAGCCATGGCCTGACTGCGGGTGAACATCGGCTGCCGCCACAGGCCATGGAACAGCAGGCGGGTGTCGGACGCACGTTCCAGCGCCCGGTTGGTCTGTTGAAAGTCACTGAGGCTGGCGGGCAGCTGCAGGAAGGCGCTGCGGTCCGGATCCGGCAACAGGAACTGCAGGGGACTGACCCGCGGCTGGGGGCCGGTGGCCAGCAGCCACTGCCGCCAGGGATCCAAGGGGGCATCCGCCACCGGTGCAGCCTCGAAAGGAGCCGGTTCCGGCGGGCTCAGGCTCAGCAGATCGAAGTAGGTTTCCAGGCGCCGCAGGCGGTTGGGGAAGCTCAGATTCAGCTGCTGGGGGGTAAAGCGTTCAGTGTCGGCACCGCCGGAGAACTCGTTGGTGAAGATGCTGAGCTCCACCTGATACCAGCTGTTGCCATCGTAGGATTCCGCCGCAGCGGCCGACAGGGACCATACAGCGGTGAGCAGCCAGGTAACCAGCACGGGTAGAAAGGTCGGATTGCGGCTTGTGGCGTGTCGCTGGTGCTGGGGCAGATTCATTGTGGACTCGGGGCTCCGCGGGTCACGGGACTCATGCTCAATCGAAAGCGCTGCAACAGATTGTCGATGAAGCTCAGTTTCTGTTCCGCCGATTGGGCCTGATGGTGGAACTGCAATTGATTGGCATTGCCGAGTTTATAGCGTTGCGGTTGCTCCTGCACCAACTGCACGATGGACAGTGGATCCACCGTGGTGTGGGGGCCGAATTCCACCCGGCCACTCTGGGCATTGGCGTCGATCTTGCGGATGCCGAACTGCTGGGCGCGCAGCTTCAGGCCGGTGAGGCGGAACAGCAGCTTCAGTTCCTCCGGCAGCAGACCGAAGCGGTCGATCATCTCCACTTGAAGTTCCTCCAGCTCCTCGGCACTGCCGGCGGCGGAGATACGCTTGTACATGATCAGGCGGGTGTGAACGTCCGGCAGATAGTGCTCCGGGATCAGGGCCGGGATACGCAGATTGATCTCGATGGCATTGTCCAGGGCCAGGTCCAGCGATGGCGTCTTGCCGGATTTGATGGCCCGTACCGCTTCGTCCAGCATTTCCAGATAGAGGGTGAAGCCGATCTTCTGCAGGTGGCCACTCTGTTCGTCACCGAGGAATTCCCCGGCACCGCGGATCTCCAGGTCATGGCTGGCCAGGGTAAAGCCCGCCCCCAGGGCGCTGGCAGCCTTGATGGCATCGATGCGCTTGTGGGCATCGGGTGACAGCTTGGCCTGGTGGGGGGTCAGCAGATAGGCATAGGCCTGGTGATGGGAGCGACCGACACGGCCCCGCAACTGATGCAGCTGGGCCAGGCCGAACTTGTCGGCACGGTGGATGATGATGGTATTGGCGCTGGGTATGTCGATGCCGGTTTCGATGATGGTGGAGCACACCAGCACGTTGTGCTGCTTGTGGTAGAAGTCCGCCATGACTTTCTCCAGGTCCCGTTCCGGCATCTGGCCATGGGCGATGGCAATGCGGGCCTGAGGTACGATGGACGCAATATGCTGGGCGGCACGGTCGATGGTTTTTACCTCGTTGTGCAAGAAGAACACCTGGCCCCCCCGCAGCAGTTCCCGGGTGACCGCCTCCTTGATCAGGCTGTCCTGTTCCTCGCGGATGAAGGTTTTCACCGACAGGCGACGGGCTGGCGGGGTGACGATCAAGGACAGGTCACGGACACCGGACAAGGCCATGTTGAGGGTGCGTGGTATGGGGGTGGCGGTCAGGGTGAGGATGTCCACCGTGGCCCGCAGGGCCTTGATCTTCTCCTTCTGGCGCACCCCGAAGCGGTGCTCCTCGTCGATGATGAGCAGGCCCAGGTCCTTGAAGACGATGTCACCGTTGAGCAGCTTGTGGGTGCCGATGAGGATGTCTGTCTTGCCGGCCTTGAGGGTCTCCAGGGCCTGGGTCTGCTGCTTGGCGGACTTGAAACGGGAGATGACGTCCACCACCACCGGCCAGTCGGCAAAGCGGTCGCTGAAGCTGGCGTGGTGCTGCTGGGCCAGCAGGGTGGTGGGCACCAGTACCGCCACCTGCTTGCCGTTCTGCACCGCCACAAAGGCGGCCCGCATGGCGACCTCTGTCTTGCCGAATCCCACATCCCCGCATATCAGACGGTCCATGGCCCGGGGGGATGCCATGTCCGCGAGCACGGCATCGATGGCCTGGCACTGGTCCTCGGTTTCCTCGAAGGGAAACTGGGCGGCGAACTTGTCCATGCCGATGTCGGCGGTGCGATAGGTGAAGCCCGGTTTGGCTTCCCGCCGCGCATAGATGTCCAGCAATTCCGCCGCCACGTCGCGGATTTTTTCCGCGGCCTTGCGCCGAGCCTTGCTCCAGGCATCGGTGCCCAGTTGATTGAGAGGGGCCAGGTCCGGGTCGGCGCCGCTGTAGCGGCTGATCAGGTGCAGGGACGACACCGGTACATACAGTTTGGTCGCACCGGCATATTCAAGGGTTAGAAATTCCGTGGCCTGACCGTCGATGGTCAGGGTCTGCAGGCCCCGGTAGCGGCCCACACCGTGCTCCAGGTGCACCACCGCATCACCGTCCCGCAATTCGGTAAGGTTGCGGATGATGAATTCGCTGGCATCGCTGCTCTTGCCCCGCCGGCGCCGCTGGGCCACCTTGCCGCCCACCAGCTGGGCTTCGCTCAGCAACATCAGCCTGTGGGTCGGCAGCCACAGGCCCCGGTCCAGGGGCGCAATGGCGATGGCGGTGGCATGGGTGCCCGCCAGGAATTCGTTCCAGTCGACCACCGTCACCGGGTTGAGTCCCAGACTCCGCAGCAAGTCCAGCAGAAACTCCCGGCGACCCGCCGACTCCGCGCAGAACAACACCCTATGGTCTGCGTGGGCCTGCAGGAAGTCCTGCAGGGCGCTCCAGGGCTGGAGCAGGCGCACATTGCTCTCCAGCACCGGCAGGGGTGGCGCTGTGGCGCCGGTGCCTGCCGTCTCCTCGCCGGTTGCGTTCGACAATTCGATGGTGCCGAACGCCCCCAGGCCGGCGAATACCTCCTCCACGGTGAAGAACAATTCGCCGGGGCTGAGGATGGGGCGGTACTGATCCACCCGGCGATCCTCATAACGGGCCTTGATCTCCTGCCAGAATGCCGCCCCCGGTGTCTGCAGGTCGCCACTGCGGCATACCAGGGCGCCGGCCGGCAGGTAATCCAGCAGGCTGTGCAGCTCCTCGAAAAACAGGGGCAGGTAATACTCCAGGCCGGGGGAGCTGATGCCCTCACTCACGTCCTGGTAGAGGGGGCAATAACGCACATCCACATCGAAGCGATCACGAAAGCGGCCACGGAAGGTCTTGATGCCCCGTTCGTCGATGGGAAATTCCTTGCCCGGCAACAGACGCACGGCGGAAACCCTGTCCAGGGAACGCTGGCTGTCCGGTTCGAAAGTGCGGATGGAATCGATCTCGTCACCGAACAGATCCAGGCGGTAGGGCTGGTCGGAGCCCATGGGGAAGATGTCCATGATGGAACCCCGTACGGCGAATTCACCGTGCTCCATCACCGATTCCACACTCTGATAACCCGCCGCCACCAGATTGCGGCGCATGGTCTCCAGGTCCAGCCGGGCGCCGGTCTGCAGCATCAGGCTGCTTCCCCCCACATACTGCCGCGGCGGCAGTTTGTGCATGAGGCTGTTGAAGGACAGAACCAGCAGGCCGCGACTCAGGGTCGGCAGCTGATAGAGCGTGCGCAGGCGCTCGGAGATGATGTCCTGGTGGGCGGAAAAATTGTCGTAGGGCAGGGTTTCCCAATCCGGAAATCCCAGCACCGGCAGGGTCTCATCGGTGCCCCGGAAGAACAGCAGCTCCTGGCGCAGGCGTTCCGCCCCCTCATGATCCGGCGTGATTACCAGGACCGGGCCCGGGTTCTTGCGAGCCGCCGCCACGATGGCCAGGGCGGCGGCGGCACCGTGCAGACCGCTCCAGCCCAGGCGTCCCTTGCCGGCAGACGGCAACGGCGGCTGCAAGGGGTCCGGGATGGCGCCGGGGGCAGGGCACTGGGGGGGTTGGGTGGTGCTCATGGTGGCGAACGACTGGGCGGGCTGCCGTAAAAAAGCGGCAATTGTACCGTAGATTGCACAAGCCGATCTTTCAAAAGATAATACCGGCCTTCGTGAGAGCCATGAAAGGAATTGCGCAGTGACTCGCCCCGTCATCGATGACTATTTTAAAGACTGGAAACAACGGGAAGCCCTGGTTCAGGAGATGATTCCGGTCATCGGCCGTCTGTTCAGTCAACGGGACATCGGTTTGTTCATCTACGGGCGCCCCATCCACAACCGCTCGGTAACCTTTGTCATGAAGGCCCATCGCTACGTGCGTCAGGTGGAGCGCAACGAGATGTCGGAATGGGAATCCCATCCGGTGTTGATGGCCATGGCCAAACTGGACCTGTGGCACTGTCAGATCGATCTGGGCAAGCTCACGGTCCGGTACATGGAGCTGGTGGAAGCCCACGGTGACCAGGCTCCCAGCGTGGATGATTTCGTCAGCGCCGAGCTGGCCTACCTGGTGGGCAACCGGGAACCCCCCATCAAGAAGCCCCAGGACGTGGTGCTTTACGGGTTTGGGCGCATCGGACGCCTGATGGCCCGGCTGCTGATCGAACGCACAAGCACCGGTGAAGTCATGCGCCTCAAGGCCATCGTGGTGCGGCCCGGTGGGGAAGGGGATCTGGGCAAGCGCGCCAGTCTGTTCACCAACGACTCGGTGCACGGTGCCTTCCAGGGCACCCTGCGGGTGGATCACGAAAGCAACAGCCTGATCGCCAACGGCAATGTCATCAAGGTGATCTATGCCAACAGCCCGGAGGAGATCGACTACACACAATACGGCATCCATGATGCCCTGATCGTGGACAACACCGGCGCCTGGCGCGACGAGGCCGGCCTGTCCCGACACCTGAAGTCCAAGGGAGCCGCCAAGGTCATGCTGACAGCCCCCGGCAAGGGCAAGCTGAAGAACATCGTGTTCGGCATCAACGATTCCGAGATCACCGCCGATGATCCCATCATCACCGCAGCCTCCTGTACCACCAATGCCATCGCGCCGGTCCTGAAGGTGGTGCAGGACCGCTATGGCATCGTGCACGGCCACGTGGAGACCGTCCACGCCTACACCAACGACCAGAACCTGATCGACAACTACCACAAGGGCTCCCGGCGCGGCCGCAGTGCCGCGCTCAACATGGTGTTGACGGAAACCGGTGCTGCCAGTGCGGTGGTGAAAGTGGTGCCGGCACTGGCGGGCAAGCTGACCGGCAATGCCGTGCGGGTGCCCATTCCCAATGTGTCCATGGCCATTCTGTGCCTGAACCTGGAGAAGGAAACCAGCAAGGACGAGATCAATGAATTTCTGCGGCAGATAGCCTTGCACTCCAAGCTGCAGAACCAGATCAGCTACACGGAGAGCCCGGACGCGGTGTCGTCGGATTTCGTCGGCACCCGGGAAGCTGCGGTGGTCGATTCCAATGCCACCATCGTTGACGGCAGGAATGTGGTGCTGTACCTGTGGTACGACAACGAGTTCGGTTATTGCTGCCAGGTGGCGCGCTGCGTGTACAAGATGGCAGGGGTGGTTTACCGCGTTTATCCCCTCGCGGGATAGGCGCCGCTCATCTGGTATTTTTGGCGTCTTGTCTCTATAATTGCCGCCTTTCTGTTGTTGTTGATTCTTGAGCTCCGGGGCCAATTCACTTGATTGATGTGCGACTGTTATGCAGGGCTGACCTCATAGCATCGCGCCTGCTCGTGCCTGGCCAGGGTTTTGCATTATCTGCATGGCAGCGAATCGGGGTTTCCGCAAACAGTGATGTCAGGCTTGGTGAATGATCAGAATTAGGCGCGGACTCGATTTGCCGATTGCGGGTGTGCCACGGCAGCAGATTGGCGAGTCCAACGGCGCGCGATCCGTGGCCATCGTGGGTCGGGATTACATCGGCATGAAACCCACCATGGCGGTGAAGGTGGGCGACCGGGTCAAACTCGGGCAGCTGCTGTTCACCGACAAGAAAACCCCTGGAGTCAAATACACTGCACCAGGCTGTGGCACCGTGGCCGCCATCAACCGTGGCGAGAAGCGGGTGCTGCAGTCCGTGGTCATCGACCTTGAGGGTGACGAGGAAGTCAGCTTCCCCAGCTTCGATGCCGGCGCCATCAGCGCAGGCCCCCTGGCTGATCTGATCAAGGCCCTGGTGGATTCCGGTCTGTGGACCGCCCTGCGGACCCGGCCCTACAGCAAGGTGCCGGACCCCGCCGCGCGTCCTCACGCCCTGTTCGTCAACGCCATGGACACCAATCCCCTGGCGGCCGACCCTGCCTTTGTCCTGGAGGCCCATCTGGAGGACTTCCAGCGGGGTGTGAACTGCCTGGCCCGGCTGGCCGACTCCCACCTTTATATATGCAGGGGACCGGCTCCCATCAAAGGCCTGGATACACTGAAATTTGCTGAAAATGTGCGACAGGAGACCTTCAGCGGCCCCCATCCCGCCGGCCTCACCGGCACCCATATCCATTTCCTGCAGCCGGTTAGCCAGCAGCGGGTCGCCTGGAGCATCAACTACCAGGATGTCATCGCCATCGGCAAGCTGTTGGCCAGCGGGCGCCTGTGGGTGGAACGGGTGGTGGCCCTGGCCGGTCCCCAGGTGGAAGACCCGCGGCTGGTGAAAACCCGCATCGGTGCGAACCTGGACGAACTGGTGGCCGGCGACCTGCTGCCGGGAGAAAACCGGGTGATCTCCGGTTCCGTATTGGGAGGCAGGACCGCCCGGGGTGCCGAGGCTTATCTGGGCCGTTACCACCTGCAGGTATCGGTGCTGCGGGAAGGCCGGGAGCGCCCCCTGCTGGGTTATCTGTCACCGGGGGTGAATCGCCACTCGGTGCTGGGCATCTACCTGTCCGGGCTGTTCAAGGGGCGCAAATTCAATTTCTCCACCACCACCAACGGCAGCAACAGGGCCATGGTGCCGGTGGGCAGCTATGAAAACATCATGCCGCTGGACATCCTGCCGACCCAGTTGCTGCGTTCGCTGATCGTGGGCGACATCGAGATGGCGCTGAACCTGGGCGCCCTGGAGCTGGATGAGGAAGACCTGGCGCTGTGCAGCTATGTGTGCCCCGGCAAATATGAATACGGTCCGATTCTGCGGGATAATTTGACCCGCATAGAAAAGGAAATGTAACGGATACCCCATGGGACTACGCCGCGTACTTGATGACATCGCCCCCCATTTCGAGAAGGGCGGCCGACTGGAAAAGTACCACCCCCTGTTCGAGGCGGTGGACACCATCTTTTACACTCCCAGCAAGGTGACCGTGTCCGAGCCCCACGTGCGGGATGGCGTGGACCTCAAGCGCATCATGATCACCGTGTGGCTGGCGGCGTTTCCCGCCATGTTCTACGGCATGTACAACATCGGTTACCAGGCCAACCATGCCATCGCCAACCAGTGGTATCTGGAAGGTGCCAGCGGCTGGCACGGCTGGCTCATCGAATTGTTTGCCGGCTACGATCCCAACAGCATCTGGGACTGCTTCTGGTATGGCGCGGTGTATTTCATTCCCATTTACGCCGTGGTGTTCATCGTCGGCGGATTCTGGGAAGTGCTGTTCGCCATCGTGCGAAAGCACGAGATCAATGAAGGATTTTTCGTCACCTCCATACTGTTCGCCCTGATCCTGCCGCCGGACATTCCCCTCTGGCAGGCTGCCCTCGGCATCAGCTTCGGCATCGTGGTGGGCAAGGAGGTGTTCGGCGGCACCGGCAAGAACTTCCTCAATCCGGCTCTGGCGGGCCGTGCCTTCCTGTTCTTCGCCTATGCGCCACAGATTGCCGGCGACTCGGTGTGGACCGCGGTGGATGGTCTGAGCGGCGCCACCACCGACGGTTTCAGCGGCCCCACGGCCCTGGCCCAGATCGCCCTGGATGGTTTGCCTGCCATCGCCATCGCCACCGGTGAACAGCTCACCTGGCTGGATGCCTTCTTCGGTCGCATGCAGGGTTCCATTGGCGAGACCTCGACCCTCATGATCCTGGTCGGCCTGGTGATCCTGCTGGTGACCCGGGTGGCCTCATGGCGCATCGTCACCGGCGTGTTCCTCGGCATGGTGGCGTTCTCCACCCTGCTGAACGTCATCGGCTCCGACACCAACCCCATGTTCGCCGTGCCCTGGTACTGGCATTTCGTCTTGGGCAGCTTCGCTTTCGGCATGGTGTTCATGGCAACCGATCCGGTGTCCGGCGCAATGACCAATGTGGGCAAATGGATCTACGGCGCCCTCATCGGCGTCATGACGGTGCTGATCAGAACCCTGAATCCGGCCTATCCGGAAGGGGTCATGTTGGCCATTCTGTTCGCCAACCTGCTGGCACCGGCCATCGACTACGGGGTGATCAAGGCCAATATCAAGCGGAGGCAGCTGCGCAGTGTCAGCCAATGATTCCATAAAGCAGACCCTGCTGGTGGCCTTCTGCCTTTGCGTGGTGTGCGCCATTCTGGTGTCCGTGGCGGCGGTTGCCCTCAAGCCGATCCAGGACGCCAACAAGCTGCTGGACCGCAACCGCAACATCCTGATTGCTGCCGGCCTGTTCGATCCCGAGATCAACACGGCGGCGGACGTGGAGCGCCTGTTTGCGGAATTCACTCCCCACATCGTCGATTTGCAGGAAGGCCGGATTCTGACCGATGCCGAAGTGGCTGAACTCGGCATCAACATGGACACTTACGACCCGCGCCGCGCGGTGAATGATCCAGCTCTGTCCCGCGCCCTCACCAAGCAGCAGGACCAGGCCAATATCAAGCGGCAGTTGCTGTATCCCATGGTGTATCTGGTCGAGGCCGGCGGACAGGTGGAAACCCTGGTGCTGCCCATCAGCGGTTACGGCCTGTGGGGCATCCTGCACGGCTTCCTGGCCCTGGAGGGGGATGGCAATACGGTCACCGGCATCGGGTTTTATGAACACAAGGAAACCCCCGGCCTTGGTGCCGAGGTGGACAATCCGGACTGGAAAGCCCTGTGGCCCGGCAAATCCATTTACGACCAACAGGGCGACGTGGCACTGTCGGTGGTGCGCGGCGTGGGCGGCGGCGACAGCGAGATCGATGGTCTGGCCGGTGCCACCCTTACCAGCCGCGGCGTCCAGAATCTGATCCGTTTCTGGATGGGGGACGAGGGTTTCGGCCCGTTCCTGCGCACTATCTCGGGCAACCTTACCGGTGGCTGAGCCACAGTGGAGTCATCATGTCTGAAGCCAAAGCGGTATTGACCAAACCCATTATCGAGAACAACCCCATCGGGCTGCAGATCCTGGGGGTGTGTTCCGCCCTGGCGGTCACCACCAGTCTCAACGTGACCCTGGTGATGTGCATTGCCCTGACGTCGGTGACGGCGTTCTCCAACCTGTTCATTTCCATCATCCGCAATCACATGCCCAGCAGCATCCGCATCATCATCCAGATGACCATCATCGCGTCCCTGGTTATCGTGGTTGATCAGGTGCTGCAGGCCTATGCCTACGAGATCAGCAAGAGCCTCAGTGTGTTCGTGGGCCTGATCATCACCAATTGCATCGTCATGGGGCGCGCCGAGGCCTTCGCCATGAAGAACCCGCCCTGGATCAGCTTCCTGGACGGCATCGGCAACGGTCTGGGTTACAGCGCGGTACTGATCACCGTCGGCACCATCCGTGAACTGTTCGGCTCCGGCACCCTGCTGGGTTACGAGATTCTTTCCCACGACTGGTATCAGCCCAACGGCCTCATGCTGCTGTCGCCCTCGGCCTTTTTCATCATCGGTTTCTTGATCTGGGGCCTGCGCTCCCGACGCAAGGAGCAGGTGGAGATGAAAGAGTACCGCCTGGCACCCCACAACGTGCAGGAAGGGGCCTTCTGATGGAAGCCTATCTGAGCCTCATCGTCAGCTCGGTCTTCATCGAGAACATGGCCCTGCAGTTGTTCCTGGGCATGTGTACCTTCCTGGCGGTGTCAAAGAAGATCGAAACCGCCATCGGCCTGGGTGTGGCGGTGGTTGTGGTGCAGACCATCACCATCCCGGTCAACAATCTCATGTTCAATTATCTGCTGCGGGAGGGGGCCCTGGCCTGGGCGGGCCTGCCGGCCCTGTCCCTGCAGTTCCTGGGCTTTCTGATGTACATCGGTGTGATCGCCGCCATCGTGCAGATCCTGGAGATGTTCCTCGACAAGTATGTGCCGGCCCTCTACAACGCCCTGGGCATCTTCCTGCCCCTGATCACGGTGAACTGCGCGATCCTGGGCGGCACCCTGTTCATGGTGGAGCGGGATTACGCCTTCGGCGAGAGCCTAGCCTTCGGTTTCGGTTCCGGCCTGGGTTGGGCCCTGGCCATCGTGGCCCTGGCCGGCATTCGGGAAAAACTCAAGTACAGCGACGTGCCGGACGGTCTGCGCGGTCTGGGCATCACATTCATCACCGTGGGACTGATGTCCCTTGGCTTCATGTCGTTCAGCGGCATCACTCTCTAGGTGGCGGATTCAATCCATGTCTGAAGTAGTAACCATCATCGGCGGCGTGGCCATGTTCACCATCGTGGTGATGCTGCTGGTCGGTGTGATCCTGGCGGCCCGTTCACGGCTGGTCAGCACCGGCAAGGTCACCATCGAGATCAACGGCGATCCTGCCAAGTCCATCACCGTACCCGCCGGCGGCAAGCTGCTCAACACCCTGGCGGACGCCGGCATCTATCTGTCCTCCGCCTGCGGTGGCGGCGGCACCTGTGCTCAGTGCAAGTGCAAGGTGCTGGACGGCGGTGGATCCATGCTGCCCACGGAGGCGGGTCATTTCACCCGGGGTCAGGCCAAGGAGCACTGGCGCCTGTCCTGTCAGGTGGCGGTCAAGCAGGACATGAAGATCGAGGTGGATCCGGAATTTTTCGGAGTCAAGCAGTGGGAGTGCACCGTGGTGTCCAATCACAATGTGGCCACCTTCATCAAGGAACTGGTGCTGGCCCTGCCGGAGGGGGAGAGCGTGGATTTCCGTGCCGGCGGTTATGTGCAGCTGGAAGCCCCGCCCCACGAAGTCCACTTCAAGGATTTCGATGTGGAGGAGCAGTACCGGGCGGACTGGGAGCGCTTCGGCCTGTTCAATCTGTCCTCCAAGGTGAAGGACGTCACCATCCGTGCCTACTCCATGGCCAACTATCCGGAAGAGAAGGGCATTATCAAGTTCAATATCCGTATCGCCACCCCGCCGCCGGGCAAGGCGGTGCCGCCGGGCAAGATGTCCTCCTATGTGTTCAGCCTCAAGCCCGGGGACAAGATCAAGGTGTTCGGCCCCTACGGTGAGTTCTTCGCCAAGGACACCGATGCGGAGATGGTGTTCATCGGTGGCGGCGCGGGCATGGCGCCCATGCGCTCCCACATCTTCGATCAGCTCAAGCGCCTGCACACCAAGCGCAAGATCACCTTTTGGTACGGCGCCCGCAGTCTCAAGGAGCTGTTCTACAAGGAAGACTATGACATGCTGGCCCGGGAGAATCCCAATTTCGAGTGGCACCTGGCCCTGTCAGATCCTCAACCGGAAGACCACTGGACCGGCATGACCGGATTCATCCACAACGTGGTCTACAACGAATACCTCAAGGACCATCCAAATCCGGAAGACTGTGAGTTCTACATGTGCGGCCCTCCCATGATGAATGCCGCCGTGATCAAGATGCTCAAGGACCTGGGCGTGGAAGACGAGAACATCGCCCTCGACGAATTCTCATGATCGAGCACCTGCGACGACACGCCTTCTCCATCGCCTTCGTCGGAGTCCTGTTTGCCTTCTTTTTCATCCGGCCGCTCAACGACAGCGAGTTGTTGCAGCTTTCCGGTTACACCATGGGCACCAGTTACCGCCTGCAACTGGTGGAGCTGCCCCGGGGAGTCACCCGCGAACAGCTGCAGCAGCAGGTAGCGGAACTGCTGGAGCGCCTCGACCGCCAGGTGTTTTCCACCTATGCCGAGCAGTCCGAGTTGTCCCGTTTCAATGGGGCGCCGGTTGCCACACCGGTGCGGGTCAGCCCGGAACTGCTGGACGTCATGCAACTGGCCCGGCAGATCAGCGAGCTGACCAATGGTGCCTTCGATGTGACCGTGGGACCCCTGGTCAACCTGTGGGGGTTCGGTCCAGGTCCCAATGCCGGCAGTGATGTGATACCCGACGGCGCCGCCATCGAGGCGGCCCTGGCCGAGGTGGGCTATCGGCACCTTGCCATCGATGCCGCAGCCGGCACCGTGACCAAGCTGGCACCGGTAACCGTTGACCTGAGCGCCATCGCCAAGGGCTATGTGGTGGACGAGGTGGCCGGGTTGTTCGACGCTCTGGGCATCGCAGATTACTTTTTGGAGATCGGAGGCGAACTGAAGATCCGCGGCCGCAAACCCGGCGATGCCAGCTGGGTGCCGGCCATCGAGCGGCCGGTGGATGCCGCTCCGGAGGTTTACCAGGCCCTGTATACCAAGGGTGAGACAGTGGCCCTGGCGGGCTCCGGGGATTACCGCAATTATTTCGAGCGGGACGGCGTACGTTACTCCCACGAGATCGATCCACGCACCGGTCGACCCATCACCCACAATCTCGCGGCGGTGTATGTGCTGGATGCCTCCACGGCCCGTGCCGATGCCCTTGCCACCGCTTTCATGGTGCTCGGCTATGAGCAGGGCAGGCAGTTGGCTGACAGTCAGGGACTGGCAGTGTATTTTATCTACCGTGGGAACGATGGCGTGTTCGGTGACTATTTCACCCCACGATTTGCCCCTTATCTGAACGCGGAAGAGTGAATGCCATGACAGTCTTCATCTTCAGTTTCATTCTCATCGGCCTGGCGGTTGGCGGCCTGGCCATCGGTGTCATGCTGGGCCGCAAACCCCTGCAGGGAAGCTGCGGCGGCCTGAGCAGCTTCCAGGGCGAGCGCGGCAGCTGTGAAGTGTGCGGTGGCAGCCCGTCCAAATGCGAATCGGTGAATGGCCAATCATCACTTTGACATTGTGGTGATCGGCGCCGGCCCCGCGGGTGAGTCGGCTGCCATGAACGCCAAGAAAAAAGGCCGCACCGTGGCCATGGTGTCGGATCTCCCGCAACTGGGTGGTAATTGCACCCACCTCGGCACCATTCCCTCCAAAGCCCTGCGACATGCGGTCAAGCAGGTTATCGCCTTCAATACCAATCCCATGTTCCGGGACTTCGGTGACGCACGCAAACTCAGTTTT
>JBJOHV010000072.1:0-9525 GCA_046047495.1 Pseudomonadota bacterium
TCAGCAGATGGCGCAGCAGGCCGGTGTCCCGGTCATAGGCGAAACTGTGTGCCGCCAGGGCCACCAGGGCAAGGCTGGCCAGGGTCAGACCGGTACCGAGACCGTCCACCAGATACCCGTAGGCATTGCCCGCGCCAGCGCCACTGTCAGCGAAGCCGGCGCCGGGCACCAGGGCCTGCCGGGCCTCGGCACCGGCTTCCGTCAGTTTTACCAGCAGCAGACGGGCCATCACCACAAGCGCCGGTAACAGCACCACCAGGCGGCTGCCATTGCTGCGCAGGGCCACGAACCATTCCGCCTTCAAGGCTGCCAACAAGCCGTCCAAGGTCAGTGGCTCTCCGGGGCGCTGGTGATTTGCTGAAACAGGCTCGTAAGGGAGGCGCGCTGCTGCACCAGTTCGTGGACGGCGATGTCGCCATTCACCAGCAGGCGGTTGAGTTCCGCTGCCGTGCCGCTGCCCAGCTCGCCACTCAGGCTGGTGCCGTCCGGATCCAGGGCAAAACCGCCATGGCCCGCCCCATGCAGCAGCGCCAGTGCCTGTGGCAGCGGTTCACAGCGGATCAGCAGGCGGGTCTGCTGGCGGGCGAACAGCTGCTCCACGGCGCCGTTGATGGCGATGTGGCCGTGGTGCAGGACGGCCAGGTGGGAACACACCTGCTCCAGATAGGGCAGTTGGTGGCTGGACAGCAGAAAGGCGGTGCCGTACTCGCGGTTGAGAGTGGTGATCAGCCGCAACACATCCTCCACACCCTCCGCATCCAGTCCGTTGAAGGGCTCATCGAGGAGGATAACTTCCGGATTGCCCAGCAGGGCCTGGGCGATGGAGGCGCGGCGGCGGTTGCCCAGGGACAGGTGGCGGATGCGGAAACCGCGGTAGCGGCCGATGCCCAGCAGTTCCTCCACCTCCTCGTAACTGCGACGTGGATGCTCACACAGCAGACGGGCATGCTGCAGGCTTTGCCGTACCGTGAGGTTGGGGTGCAGGCTGGGAGTATCGAAGATGCCCACGATGCGTCCCCGCGCCCGGTACAGTTCGTTAGGGGCATATCCCAGCACCGAGATACTGCCGGCATTGAAGGATTGCAGGCCGAGGATGCACTCCAGGGTGGTGGTCTTGCCGGAACCGTTGAGTCCCACCAGGCCGTGAATAGCGCCAGGGGTCACTTCAAGATCCAGGTCACGAATGACCTGGACGTTGCCGTAACGCTTGCCGAGCGCCCGCACGGCCAGTGGTACCTGGGGTGTCAGGGCATTCATCAGTCGACGAACAGTTGCTCCACCGGTACCTCGGTCACCTCACCGAATTGCTCCAGGTTGGATGTGCCGATCACCGACAGGTCACCCACGATGGAAATCAGCTTTGGCCTGTCCTTGATGCGTTCCCGCTGGAACGTCAGCAGGTCTTCCATGGTGGCAGCCTGCAGGGCCTCGAAGCGGGCGCGGCGCGGATCGCCGTTGAGCCCCAGACGCTCCCAGCTGCGCACGGCGCCGATCACCTCGCGGAAACTGATCTTGGAGGTGCGGTACTGATTGATGAGGCTGTTCACAGATTCCTGGAAGCGCACATCCGACTCCGGCATGTTGTCGATCAGGTCGATGAAGGCCGCCAGCGCGTCCACCGTCTTGTCGGTCTGGGAGCCGATGACTCCCAGCATCAGGTTCTGGTCATCGACCCGGCCGCCTTCGGCGTAGCGTGCCGAGGCGGAGTAGGCCAGGGCCCGGGCTTCCCGCAATTCCTGGAACACGACGCTGGACATGCTGGTGCCGAAATAATTGTTGTAGATGGAGGCAGGCACCGCCAGGGAGGGATCATAGACTCCGTCGGGGAATTCGATGCGCACCTGGGCCTGCGCGGTTTCGCGGTCCACCACATAGATTGCATTGCGCTCGATGTCCCTGGCGCGGCGGAAACGGTAATCCGGTGTGTCCTGCAGTTCCCCTTCGACCGTGTGATGGCGGCGCAGGATGCTGACCAGTTCCTCCAGGGGCAGGGAGCCGGTGTAGGCGATGGCATGCTTGTAGTTCAACAGGTCGCCGGGCAGGGACAGGAGTTCATCCAGCCGGGTGGCATTGATCTGGGCACTGCTCATGGCCTCCAGCATGGGGGACTCTTCCCCATAACGGTTGTAGAGATAGAGGGCCTGGGCAATGGCCGGCGGTGACTCCTTCTGGTCCTCCCGGGACTTCAGGATGATGCCCTTGAGTTCCTCGAGGGTCTGTTCCGTGGTGACCGGATTGCGCAACAGTTCCAGCATCAGGGAGAGGGTGGGCTCGAATTGTTCATCGAGACCGGAAATGCTGATGGATGACTGGTTCTCGCCGGCATTGAAGCGGAACTCACTGCCCATGCGGTACCACTCCTTCTGCAACTCCTCGTTGCTGAGATTGGGGGTGCCGGTCTTGTCCATGACCGCCGCTGCCAGTGCCAGCTTTTCATTCTCCTCGGTTCCGGTTTCCACAATAATGCTGAAGCTGAACAGGTCGTTGAGGGGATTGGGAGCGTAGTACAGGGGCACGCCGGCGGCATACTCGATGAGGCGATAGTCTTCATCCGGTGTGACGTAATCCGGTTCGATCTCCTCGTAGGGCATGGACAGCACCTGGGCCGCGAAGCGGGACTGCCGGGTGGGGTCGATGCTGACCGGGTCGATCTGGGGCTTGGCCACAGGAGGAATGTCATGCTGGCCGTCGGCCCGGTAGACCGCCACGTAGTCGCCGGTGAAATACCGGTTGGCCGCGTCGATGACATCCTGCTTGCTGACCTGCTCCAGACGCTGGATTTCCGCCACGTAGCTGTCCCAGTCCACCAGGGTTAGATAGGCCTGCCGCATCATGGATACGCGGGCGGTGTTGGATTCCAGGGAGGCCTTCTGTGATTTCTTGAAGTCATTGATGATGGCGGGGATGATCCAGTCCTCGAAATCCCCGGCCTTCACCCGTTCCAGCTGTTCCAGCAACAATTGCTCCACTTCTTCCAGGGTCTGACCCTGCTTGGGCACACCCCACAGCTGCTGGGAACCATAATCGTTGAGGAAGCGTGGATAGGACCCGGCCTGGGCCACCGCCTGGGCCTGGTTGAGGTTGAGGTTGATCAGCCCCGCGGTGCGGTTGTCCAGGATCATGTCCAGCATCATGAGGGCTTCAATGTCCGGGTGGTGATTGGGCACGGTACGGAAGGCCAGTTGCACCTGCTCCTCGCCGGGGTAGTAGACGGTGGCCCGCTCCGCGCCCTGCAGGGGGGCTTCCGGCCAGGGACCCACCTCCGGCACCGGCTTGCGCTCCCAGCGATTGAACTTCTCCGCGATGAGGGCAATGGTGCTGTCGATGTCGATGTCGCCACTGATGAAGATGGCCATGTTGTTGGGCACGTAATAGGTGTCGAAGTAGTCGTGGATATAGCCCAGGTTGGGATTCTTCAGGTGCTCCGGCAGGCCGATGGTGGGCTGCTGGCCATAGGGATGCTGTTTGTATAACAGCTCATCGGTGGCATACAGGATGACCCGGTCGGCATTGTCCAGGGAGCGGTTGAGTTCCTCGTACACGGTTTCCAGTTCGGTGTGGAAGAGGCGGAATACGGGATTGACGAAGCGGTCCGATTCGATCTCCGCCCACTGGCTCAGGCGGTTGGCCGGCAGGCCCACCTTGTAGACCGTCTCCTCGTAGGAGGTGTGGGCGTTGAGGCCGGAGGCGCCCATGGAGTTGTAGACCTTGTCGATCTCATTGGGCACGGCGTACTGGGCGGCCTGCTGGGCCACCTGGTTGATCTCGGCGTAGATCTCCGCGCGCCGGGCCTCGTCGGTGGTGTTGAAGTGCTCCTCATAGAGGGCGGTGATGCGGTCCAGATAGGGCTGTTCGGCGGCATAGTCCAGGGTGCCCATGTTGCGGTTGCCCTTGAACAGCAGGTGCTCGAGGTAGTGGGCCAGACCGGTGGCATCGGCAGGATCATGCTTGCTGCCGGCCCGCACGGCGATTTCCGCATAGAAGCGGGGTTCTTCGTGGTTGGCGGTGAGATAGACCTGCAGGCCATTGTCCAGTTCGAAGATATGGGCGGCCAGGGGGTCATCGGGATTGGGTGTGTTGATGCGGCGGTAACCCGGTGCCGGCTCGGCGGCAGGCTGCACCTGGGTGGTGCTGGTGGTCGGTGCCTCGCCGCAGGCGGTCAGCAGCAGGACGAGTCCGCCCAGCAGCAGGGCGGACAAGGTGCGAAAGGTTACGGCTTTGCTCATGAGTAATCCCTATTCTGAACGTCTTGATTGTGTAGGTGGTGTGACCGGGCCTGGAGACCGGGTATTGCAGTCGCTCTCCCCGGTGTCATTGCCCGCCCGGTGTCGGTGGAGCCGATAAGGGCTGCGCGACCGGGGTGCTGACGGATCCGGCGGCAGGCGGACTGGCCCCGGGCTCGATCATCTCCCGTGCCTCCTGCAGTGCCTGGGACAGATTGCTCATCTGTGCCTGGGCGCCCAGCAGGCTGTTCTGTAATTGCTGCACCTGACCCTCAAAGTCCTCCCGCTGCCGCGCATTGAGCGCCTGCTGCTCCTGCAGCTCGCTTCGCAGGCCATTGGCGGCAGTCACCTGTTCCCGCAAGTGCTGGTTATCCAGGCTCAATTGCCAGACATAAAAACTCATGGCACCGGCAATCAGGGCCGGCACGGGAAACAGGAATACCTTGAGCCACTGCATGGAGTCACCAAATCCTTGGGGTCGACACTGTGAACCGTATTAAACACTACCGTGCCCGAGCTTTGAACAGCTCCCGGCAGGAATAGTTCACAGCCTTGCCCCGGGGTCCTGCCGCGGCGCCACAGTCATTGTCTAGCCGGTTTGAAATCGTGCTGTAAATCAGCAGGTTATCCATCGCAGATACAACTCTGCTGAGCGCAATCCCCAGCCCGCGCCGAGCTTCGTGCGTTACAGGCTTGGATGATGACCCCACTAAGCGACTAGAATGCCGGCATGTCACGTTCATCACGATCGTCAATCTGTCTGACCGTCGCCCTCTGCGCTGTGCTGGGAGCCTGTACCAGCACCCATTACCGGGAAGCCGCGGATGCGGAAACCTACGCTGCCATTGAGGAGAAAACCCCTCTGGTGCCGGGTATGACCGCCGAAGTGACCCTGGACCCTCCGGCCTTCGAGACGACGGACGAGCCGGTGGACCTGTCCGGTCTGGCGCAGAACGCCCAGGTCTTCGAGTTCCTCGATGAACAGGCCGACAGCGAGGTGGGTGCCAGGATTCTTGGCCTCAATGATGCCCTGGGGCTGGCCTTCGCCCACAGCAAGGAATACCAGGCCCGCAAGGAACGTCTGTACCTGGAGGCCCTGTCCCTGACTTTCGACCGCTACCGCTATACGCCCACGTTTTCCTTCAGCGCCAGCAGTGACTACGAGTGGGATGCCGAGGACCAGTTCGTCGCCGACATGCAGTCCCTGACCGGCATGCAGACCATCAACACAGGCGAGACCCTGCGGGCCCGCACCAGTCTGGGTTCCCGGGTGTTGCTGATGGGGGGCGGGGTGCTGGCCCTGACCCTCAATAACAACCTCACCCGTTTTCTCACCGGCAATCTGGGCGACACCTCCGGCAGTTCCCTGCTGGCCTCCTTCGATCAACCCCTGTTGAGGGATTTCGGCACCGCCGTCGAGGCCGAGGCCCTGCGGCAGGCGGAGCGGGACCTGCTGTACCAACTGCGGGACTTCACCACCTACCGCAAGGAGTTCGCCGTCCGCATCGCCTCCCAGTATTACTCGGTGCTGCTGGCCAGAGAGACCGCCCGCAACAACCATTCGGGATTGCTGGCGGTGAATCTCAGTCTCGAGCGTGAGCAGGCCTTTCAGGCCGAGGGACTGCGAACCCTGTTGCAGGTGGGGCGTCTGGAGCAGTCGGCCCTGCAGCAGGATTTGCGCTGGGCGGCATCCATCACGCGCTACAAGCGGGCCCTGGACAATTTCAAGATACTGATCGGGCTCAACGCCGATGATAGTATCATCCTCGACGACAACGAGATGACCCTGGTGATGGAATCCGGCCTGTCTGCGCCCCTGGATCTGGACATCGACCAGGCGGTGGAGCTGGCCTTGCAGACCCGTCTCGATCTTTACACGGAACTGGATCGGGTGCAGGACAGTGCCCGGCGGGTGCGAGTGGCGGTCAATGCCCTGGCACCCGCCCTGGACCTGGGGATCACGGTCGCCGTTCCGGGTGCCGGCAGCGACACGGGCAGCGAACTGGATTTTGAAAACGCCGTGTACACTGCCGGACTGGACCTGGATCTGCCCCTGGACAACAAGGCCGAACGCAATGCCTACCGGCGTGCCCTCATCGACTATCAGGCCGCCATTCGGGACTACCAGCTGGCAGTGGACGATGTGAAACTGGAAGTGTTCGACACCTGGCGGCGCATGGACGAGGCCCGCAAGCGCTACGAAATCAATCTCACCAGCGTGGCCATCAATGAGCGCCGGGTGGAGGAGGCGGAGTTGCGGGCGGAGCTGGGCCTGGGCGATATCCAGGACACCGTGGACTCTCAGGATGATTTGACCGCGGCACGCACAAATCTGGTGAGCGCCATTGTCGAGCACAATATCGCTACTCTGGAATTCTGGCGGGACGTGGGCCTGCTGTACGTGGATGAGAATGGACAATGGGAGGAAGGTACCGATGAGCCCTGATGCAGGTAGTTTCATGAGCCGCGGCAAGGCCTGGCTGGACAAGGTCCTGCCGGCAGGCGTGAAAGCGCGTCTCCATGCCTGGCTCGCCCGCTATCGGGCCGCCGATGCGCGCACCCGGTATGTGGTGCTGGGCACCGCTGCGGTTGCGGTGGTGGCGCTGCTGTTCATCAGCGGCAGCATGGTGGATGAAGCATCAACGGGAGTCACCTTCACAGTTCAGCGCGGCGACCTCTCCATCACGGTGCTCGAAGGCGGGGCCCTGGAGGCCCTGTCGTCCCAGGAAATCCGATCCGCAGTCAAGGGCAGGGAAGGCGCCAAGATTCTCAGTATCGTCGAGGAAGGGTACCGGGTCACCCCGGAAGATGTCACCGTCGGCAAGATTCTCGTGGAACTGGATACCGCCAGCCTGGTGGAACAGCGTCTGAATCAGGAGATAGCCCTGGAAACCGCCGAGGCGGCTTTTATTGAACGCAAGGCTCAATATGAGATTCAACTCAACCAGAACGTCACCGACCTGAATGATGCGCGCCAGAAGATGAAATTTGCGCGTGCCGATTTCGAGAAATTCCTGGGTGCCAATGTGGTGAACAGGATCATTGCCGATCTGCAGATCGAAGAGCGACTGCAGAAAGCCGAAGCCTCGGACCGCGCCGAAGTGGCAGCCATCACGGCGCAGACCGACAGCCTCAGTATCGAACAGGTGGCTGAAGCCCGCTTCCCTGCCCAGGGTGGCGGCGATACCCCGGCATTCGATATTGCGGATATCGATTCCCTGCCTCCCCAGTTCCAGGAGCGCTTGCGGCAGGCCATGGCTGAGAACGGTGGTCAGCTGCCACCGGAAATGCTGCAACGCATGGAGCGCATGCGGGCCGGCGGCGGATTTCCCGGGGCGGGCAGCGGTCAGTTCGGCGGCGGCGACCGTGGTCAGCGTCCGGCACGCAATCTGGATCCCGAGACCGCCGGAGCGGTAGCCGATGTCCCCGTCGAAACCGGCACACCGGCGGAAGACCCGCCGATGCTGCAGCTGCAGCCCCTGCAGGCGGCATCGCCCCTGCCGGTGGTGGAGCAGGCCTTGATGGACGATGACTACATGGCCATCCGCAACCGCATCAACTTCAGTGAGTTTGCCGATCTGGTGGTGCTGGAAGACGGTGAGGCCAAACAGCGGCTGCGTTCCCTGCATGACGATGTGCAGGTGGCGGAAGAGGAATTCCTCCTGGCCCAGGACCGCATCGAAGGACAGCGACGCCTGGAAGCCCGGGGCTTCATCACGCCCACGGAGCTGGAGGCCGAGGAGTTGAAGATCAACAAGGCGGTGAACAAGCAGGAGGCTACCCGCACGGAATTGAATCTCTACAAGCAGTACACCTTCCCCAAGGATGCCGACATGCGGCTGGCGGACTATGAAAATGCCGTGATGGAGTATCTGCGTACCCTGAAAGAGAACATTGCCGAGGAAGCCCAGGAACAGGCGCGGCTTAAATCCGCGGAAAGCAAATACAAGCTGGAGCTGGAGAAATTTGCCGACATCAACGAGCAGATCGAACTGGCCACCATCCGCGCCACCCGCCCCGGGCTGGTGGTGTATGGCGGTGCGGATCAGAATCCCATGCGGCGCGGCGGTTCCAGCCAGGAAGCCATCCAGGAAGGAGCCACCGTCAGTGAACGGCAGCCCATCCTGACCATTCCCGACATGCGGGAGATGGCGGTGAAGGTCAATATTCACGAGTCGGCAGTCAAGCGCCTGGCGGCCGGCCAGCAGGCGCGGGTCAAGATCGATGCGTTTCCCAACCAGCAGTTGACCGGTGAGGTGACCCGGGTGGCGGTGGTGGCGGACTCTGCCAGCTCCTTCATGAACCCCGATCTGAAAGTCTATCCCACCGTGGTGAAGATACATGGCACCTATGACTGGTTGCGTCCGGGTATGAGCGCCGAGGTGGAGGTGCTGGTGGATACCCTCGAGAACGTCATCTACGTGCCCCTGCAGGCGGTCAGCTATTTCGGCGACGAGCAGGTGGTCTATGTGCGAAACGGCAGCCGGGTGGAACGTCGCAGCGTGGAGGTGGGTGATTTCTCCGAACAGTTCATCGAGATCACCGCCGGCCTGCGCGAAGGGGAGGAGGTGCTGTTGCTGCCGCCCCCCGACATGGCCCGGGCCGGCTGAACCTGCCATGATGGATCCGAGTCTTCGTTCCGCACCGGCGGCCGGCGCCGCGCGACCCGATCCGGCAGGCCGTGAACAACTGGTAGCCGAGGTGCGGGACATCCGCAAGACCTATTACATGGGCGCCCTGTCGGTGGAAGTGCTGCACGGCATATCCCTGGGCTTCTACGCCGGTGACTACATCAGCATCATGGGTCCCTCGGGCTGCGGCAAGTCCACCTTCATGAACATCCTGGGCTGTCTCGATCAGCCCACCTCCGGCAGCTATTTTCTCGGCAACGAAGACACCTCCCGCATGGACGACGATGAGCTGTCCGCCATCCGCGGCGCCCGTCTGGGCTTCATCTTCCAGTCCTACAATCTGATCCAGCAGTTGACCGTACTGGAGAACATAGAACTGCCCATGTTCTATCAGGGTTTCAGCGAAGCAGAATGTGTGCGGACTGCCACCCGCCTGGCGGAGCGCGTGGGGCTGGGGGACCGGTTGCACCACAAACCCTTCGAACTGTCCGGCGGACAGCAGCAGCGGGTCGCCATCGCCCGGGCCCTGGCCAATGATCCGCTGATCATCCTCGCCGATGAGCCCACCGGCAACCTGGATTCCAAATCCGGTGCGGAGATTCTCAATCTGTTCGACGAGCTGCACAGTCACGGCAAGACCCTGATCATGGTGACCCACTCCGACGAACTGG
>JBJOHV010000073.1:0-3451 GCA_046047495.1 Pseudomonadota bacterium
AGGCAACTACGGCATGGTGAACATGCTGCGCGGCGAACGCACCCAGGAACGTCTGGCAGCGCAGTAACCCCGGGGACACTGATAACTTGATAACTTAGCGCCGGAACACCAGGACAGACACAGGAACGAAAATCCCCAGCCTGGTGTTCCGGAGCAGTCAGCAGCATTCATTCAAGGGATTACCATGGACCGCCGTCGCTTCCTGACCACCGGCCTTCTCGCCGGCACCGCTTTGGCGTTGCCCGGCCACCTGAGCCAGCGTGCCTTCGCGGCGGCCCTGCCCACCAGCATCGTGGACTTCAGCGCCCTGCAGCTGTCGGCGGCCATTCACGGCGGTGACGTCAGTTGCGTGGAGGTCATGCAGGCCTATCTCGCCCACATCGCCCGTCTCAATCCCGTTCACAACGCCATCGTGGGGCAGGTGGATGACGATGCGCTGCTGGCCGAGGCGGCGGCGGCGGACCGGGACCTGGCCCGGGGCAACGACCACGGCTGGATGCACGGCATGCCCCACGCGGTGAAGGACCTGGCGGCCGTGGCCGGCCTGGTTCATACCCAGGCATCACCCATCTATGCCGGGCGCATCGCCGAGCAGGATGCCGACTTTGTCGCCCGCCTGCGCCGCGCCGGCGCCATCTTCATCGGCAAGACCAATGCCTCCGAATTCGGTTTCGGTTCCCAGTCCTACAATCCGGTGTTCGGTGCCACCGGCAGCGCCTTCGATCCGGCCCTGACCGCCGGTGGCAGCAGCGGTGGAGCAGGGTCGGCCCTGGGCACCCACATGGTCCCGGTGGCGGATGGCAGCGACCAGATGGGCTCCCTGCGCAACCCCGGTGCCTTCAACAACGTGATCGGTTTCCGGCCCAGCGCCGGGTCCCAGAGCAGCACGGCGCCGGCCCGGCGACCGCTGTCCACCGGCGGCCCCATGGGGCGCAGCACCGCCGACACCATCGCCCTGTTGCAGACCATGGCGCCGCGCCCGCTGCCGGAACCGTTTGCCGCCTTGCCGCTCAATGGCCTGCGCATTGGCTGGCTGGGGGACATGGACGGCTACCTTGCCATGGAGGAGGGCATCCTGCCCTTGTGTGAAGCCAGCCTGCAATCGGTGGAGGAGGCGGGTGCCCGCATCGAACCGGTGCAGCCCAGGCTGAGTCCCGCCAGCCTGTGGGAGTGCTGGACCGTCCTGCGCCACAGCGGTCGGCTGGGCATGGGGGACCTCTATGCTGACCCCGCCACCCGGGCCTTGCTGAAGCCGGAAGTGGTGTGGGAGATCGAACAGGGACTGGCCGCCACCGAGGCGGACATCGCGCGGGCCAACGCTCTGCGTGAGGACTGGTACCAGGAACAGGAGCGGCTGTTCGGGCAGTTCGACCTGCTGGTGATGCCCACCTCCCAGGTATTCCCGTTCCCCAAGGAGATCCATTGGCCCACCGCCATCGGCAGCCGCGCCATGGACACCTACCATCGCTGGATGGAAGTGGTGATTCTGGCCAGCGTGGGCGGCCTGCCGGTGATCAACGTACCGGTGGGGTTCGACAACCGCGGCCGCCCCATGGGCATGCAGGTTATGGGCCGCTACGGCGACGACAAGCGGGTGCTGGAATTCGGCCTGGCCTACGAACAGATCACCGACCACCTCACCCGCCGGCCCGTGTTCTAAGGCTCGAAGATGTTGATGAGGGCGTAGGTGATGGAGGCATCCGGCGCGGTCAGGATCTGATGCCAGGAGCGGGCCGGCACGTGCAGGATGTCGCCCTTGGTGACCGTGAATTCCTCATAACCTTCCAGTTGTGGGCGTTGCTGTTCGGGGGGCAGCCCGTCGATCCAGTTGACCCGCTCGCCACCCACCCGCACCGTGCCGCTGCCGTCCAGAATCACATACATGTCCCACTTGAGTTCATGAATCTCCGGCTGGGTGTAGCCCGTGCGATGGACGATGGACATGCTGTGGGGCCGGTGGTCCGCCTCCTCCAGCACCCGCTCGTAAATGAAGCCCGTCTCCCAGATGCCGTTGCCCTCCGCCAGCCCCTGCTGCAATTCACCCTTGATGCGGGCCACGGTGGCGGCATTCCACAGCAGGTATTCCTCGGGACGGGGCTCGTTGGTGACACCACCGAAGATGTCCTGGGCCAGGCTGACCGATTGCAGGCCGGCGACGAAGGCGAGTAACACGATGATCGATTGGCGCATAGCTACCTCCATAGGGTTCTTGTTATTGTTCAGTGTTATAGCTGCCGGTTATTCCTCCAGCCGCGCCTGGCGTTCCGCCTCCTCGGCGAGAATGGCCTTGATCTCCTCCAGCACCGCATCCACGTCGGGTGCCTCGGTGGGAGAGTCGAAAAGGCCGGTCAATACCGTGTCCGGCTGCAGCTCACCCTCCTCGTACAGCTGCCAGATTTCCTTGCCGTACTGACGTTCCAGCAGCTCGGGGGCGAACTGCCCGTAGAAGGCGCTGATCTTGTTGACGTCCCGATTCAGCATCATCTCGGCATTGTTGTTGGCGGCGGCATCCACCGCCTGGGGCAGATCGATGATCACCGGGCCATGGGCATCCACCAGGATGTTGAATTCCGAAAGGTCGCCGTGGACGATGCCGGCGCACAGCATGCGCACGATGTCCTGCATCACCGTGGCATGATCGGCCAGGGCCTGCTCCCGGGTCGGGGATGTCTCCCCGAGACGGGGTGCCACGTCGCCCTCACTGTCGGTCACCAGCTCCATGAGCAACACCCCGTCCACGCAGGAATAGGGCACCGGCACCCGCACACCGGCGGCAGCCAGTTTGCGCAGTGCGTCCACCTCGGCGTTGTGCCAGGTTTCCTCCTGCTGCTGACGCCCATAGCGGGAGCCTTTCTCCATGGCCCGGGCGCGACGGCTGCTGCGGGTCTTGCGGCCTTCCTGGTACAGCACCGCCTGTTTGAAGCTGCGCTGGGTGGCATCCTTGTACACCTTGGCGCAGCGCACCTGGTCACTGCAGCGCACGATGAAGACGTCCGCCTCCTTGCCGCTCATCAGGCGGCCCAGTACGGCATCGATCAGGCCTTCCTCGAGCAGAGGTTGTAGTCGTGGGGGTATTTTCATGGGGCGCTTGCGGGGCTATCGCTCCAGCCGGGAGATGCGTTCGCGGTCCCGGGCCGGCAGCTCGCCGAACACGATGTCCCGGTACGCCTCATCCCCATCCACGAACAGTTTCAGCCACGCCACCCCCATGCTGCCCACCAGGTCGTGGACATCCATGTTGGGATTCAGGCCCTCGTTGTCGGTGGTCGAGTTGGCGATGAAATGGTTGCCGCCCTTGATCTCCAGGTACAGCTTGGGGATGGCAGCGGGCAGGGTCTGGAAATGGGGCCAGGCATGGTCCGCCACGGCAGCGATGCGGTCGATCTCCCCGGCGATCAGCAGGGTGGGCACCGCCACACTGCTGAAATCCGCATCGGGCAGCCAGGGAGTG
>JBJOHV010000074.1:0-7352 GCA_046047495.1 Pseudomonadota bacterium
TGACCCATACCGCGGCAGTGCTGGCGGAGGTGGCCCGGCAACAAGGCAAAACCATCGTGCTGACCGGCGCCCTCAGCCCCGCCCTGTTCAAGAATTCCGATGCCATGTTCAACATCGGTGGCGCGATGATCGCCGTGCAGACCCTGCCCGCCGGCTGCTACATCGTCATGAACGGCCAGGTGTTCCAGCACGATCAGGTACGCAAGGACGTGGCGGCCAACCGCTTCGTGGCGGTGTGAGGTGGGCATTAAATTAAACCATGGATTTATAGTAAATATATTTTTACCTTGGTATATATATGGTGCTATAGTCCACCCCGGTTTAATTCCGCGACCCCGAGGTTGCCATGGCGCTTTCTAAGACCCCAAAGACCCCCAAATCCCCCAGAACCGCAATTTCCACCCCGACGACGCCCGATCCCAGCCATACGGCATTTCGTGATGACGAACGTCTGTGCAGCGGCAGCCTGGAAGCGGTGGCCCTGCACATCCATCAGAACAAGGCTCTGGCGGGGAAAGCCACGGTATTGATCTTCAACGACCACACCGGTGAACAGGTGGATGTGGATATCAGCGGTGGCGAACGGCAGATCCGCAAACGCTATGGCGCACCGGTGCCGCCCCCGGTGTCCAGCGGTGGCCGTGGTCGACCGCGCCTGGGGGTGGTGGGCAAGGAGATCACCCTGTTGCCACGGCATTGGGAATGGCTCAGCCTGCAACCGGGCGGCGCCTCGGTGGCCCTGCGCAAACTGATCGATCAGGCCCGCAAGTCCAACCAGGCCGCCGATGACAAACGCCGCTCCCAGGTGGCTGCCAATCGCTTCATGTCCGCCATGGCGGGCAACCTGCCGGGCTATGAAGAAGCCACCCGCGCCCTGTTTGCCGGCGACAAGCGCCGCTTCGCCTTCGAGATCGAGCTGTGGCCCCGGGACGTGAGAGCCTACGCCATGGGACTGGCGGCCA
This sequence comes from Pseudomonadota bacterium, assembly GCA_046047495.1. Taxonomy (GTDB): domain Bacteria; phylum Pseudomonadota; class Gammaproteobacteria; order Pseudomonadales; family Pseudohongiellaceae; genus NORP240. Next base: position 963 of record JBJOHV010000074.1, read on the forward strand.
CCGCCCTCAGCTGATCAACCCAGGTAACCGTGCTGGGCCAGTTGCACCGAGATGCCGTCCGGGTCATTGAAATACAACTGGTCCCCACCGCTGCTGCGGCTGGCGGGTTTCCAGCGCGATTTGTGACGAACTGCAACGGCGGGCCCGAAAACTGGAATGTTCGATGGGTTCAAGTACAATCCGGTTTTCCTCCAGATACCATGGCCCGATATTCTTATGCGCACCCTGAATTCTGCCCTCTTTTGGTTCGTTGTCCTGCTGTTGTCCGCACCCTTGCGTGGCATGGCCCAGGAAACCAGTGGCGATGACTCCACCGTCGTGTACCCGGCCAATTATTTTTCCGAATGGAGCCCCATCACCGCCCAGGACATGCTGGATCGCATTCCCGGCTTCAGTGGTGGCAACGGGCCGGGGTCCGGCGGCCCCGGTCCCGGCGGTTTTTCCGGCAACCCCTCGTCGGGAGGACGGGGCTTCGGTGGTGGCAGCAGCGGGAACGAAATTCTCGTGAATGGCAAACGCACGGCGGGCAAGAACAATCAGACCCGCGGACTGCTGAGCCGCATCGCAGCCAATCAGGTACGGGAAATCCAGATCATCCGCGGAACCTCCGGCGCCCTCGACGTGCGGGGCAGCAGCCAGGTGGTGAATGTGGTGCTGTTCGAGGAGCTGTCCTCCAGCACTGTCTCCTATGAAGCCAATGTGTCCTACGTTCAGGACGACACCACCCACCCCGGCGGCAACGTCGCCCTCAGCGGTCAGAATGGCAGCCTGGACTACCTGTTCAGCCTGCGCAGCAACCCCCGCTACAGCAATTCATTGAGCAACGAAAGCAGCATCCTCGGTGATTTCTCACCCAATGACACGGTGATCGAGGAGCGCACCACGGACCAGACGCAGAACGAACTGAGCATGAACCTCAGTTATGACTTTACTGCCAACAGCAGCATCCGCCTCAATGCCCTGTACGCCATCAACGACAATCCCACCGACGTGTCCAGGGTCACCACCAACCTGCGCACCAACCCGGTCGGCCTGCTGGTGGAGCGGGAGGACATCCCCGGTGACCGCGACAACTGGGAAATCGGTGGCGACTATGAACTGAGCCTGGACAACGGCGGACGGTTCAAACTGCTGGCCATTGCCAATCAGGACAACCAGGATACGACCCGCCAGCGCTGGCAGTTGTTTGGTGACGGCAGTGAGCGCAAGAACCTGTTTCTCAACACCAACAGTGTGACCGAGGAGCGCATCCTGCGGAGTTCCTATACCTTCGATGTTTTCTCAGGCCAGGATGTGGAATTCGGCATCGAGAGGGCCCAGACAATTCTCGACTCCAGACTTGCCCTTGGCATCTACAGCACCACGGGCACACCATCCGATGCGGTAGGGGGCCTGGTGCCACAGAAAGTGCCCAATGCCAATTCCAAAGTCGAAGAGATCCGCTACGAACCCTTCCTGATTCACAACTGGATTCTGAATCCGCGCATGTCCCTGGAATCCACCCTGATCTATGAATCCTCGGAGATTACCCAGACCGGTGACGTATCCAACCAGCGGGACTTCAGTTTCATCAAACCCAAGGTCGATTTCCGCTTCGACGTCACGCCAACCCTGCAATTGCGCGGCACGGTGGAACGCATCGTCAACCAGCTTACTTTCGCCGACTTCGTGGCCGCCAATGACGAGCAGGACGAGGATTCCAACGTGCTGGCCGGCAACGCCCAGTTGCGACAGCAAACCCAATGGCGCTACACGTTCAACACGGAATGGCGGCTGCCCAATGACGCGGGTGTGGTGAATGGCGAATTCTTCTACGCGGATCACCAGGATGTGATCGACCGCCTGGATGCCTCCACCTCCGAGACAAACCTGCTATCGGTGAATGGCAACATCGGCGACGGCAAGGAATACGGCATGAACCTCACTGCCGGCATTCGTATGGGCATGATCGGTCTGCCCAACCTGCTGGTCACGCCGGGACTCAATGTGCAGGACTCCGAGGTCGTCGATCCCTTCCTCGGCATCAAGCGCCGCTTCCAGTTTTACCAGCGTGGCCGTTTCACCCTGACCACCCGCCACGACATTCCCGCCTGGCGTTTCAACTGGGGCGCCCAGTATTTCGATCGCATCGATGGCGGCATGTTCCGCTACGATGTTGACGATATCGAGTTCTCCGTGGGCGAGCCCCGTGTGAACTTCTTCGCCGAATACGTTGACAGTCGCGGTCTCACCTGGCGCCTGGACCTGGGCGCCATTACCGATGGCACCCAGTGCCGCGAGCGCTGGCGCTACGACGGCCGCATCTCTGCCAATGTGCTGGAGGAACTGGAAAGCCGCTGCACCCATGGCGGTGTCGAAACCAGCCTGAAGGTCAGCGGAACGTTCTAGTCGCTCGGCAAACCAGCGGGCAGCGCCAGATTGATCTAAAGTTACATCCCCGTATACTGGGCCACATACGGCAGTAGCGCCACAGTTGGGGAACCGTAGCGGTGGACGTCAGAACAATCCTGATCGTGATGATCCTGATGAGCGTGGCCAGCGCCATAGCCGTGGGCTATTCACGGGGATTGAGCAATGCCATGGGGGAACGCAACTGGGCCTTGTCCCTGTTGCTGGACGCCCTGGCGATCATCCTCGTCGGCACCCAGGGCTCCTGGCCGCCCCTGCTGTCCGTGGTCATTGCCAACGCCGTGGCCACTGGCGGCTTTGCCCTCAAATACGTATCCGTGGCCCAATGCTTCCGCCGCCGGCCGGACATGATGGTCGCCGCCGCGCCAGTGGTTGCCGTACTGGTGATCTTCCCGTTTTTCCTGTCCAACATGCCGATGCGCATATTGATAGTCTCGGCCGCTGTGCTGGTGCATGTCATCGCCATGCTGCGCATTCTGATGCAACCGCTGCCGGAGGGCTGGCTTTCGGCCCAGCGCCTGCTGGTGGCTACCGGTTTCGGTTTTGTGGTGTTCACCCTGGTGCGCTGCGCCTATGCGCTTACCGGGCTGGATGGCGCCAATGTCATCACCACCGAGGGCAATGTCTACGCCCTCACCGCCCTGGGCTTCATGATGGCCATGGTGCTGGCCACTTTCGGCATTCTGTCCCTTTATAACGAACGTCTGACGGTGGATATTCAGCGCCTTGCCACCATCGATCCATTGACCAACATCTACAACCGGCGTGCCTTTATCAATGCGGCAGAGAAGGAACTGGCCCGTGGAGATCGCAGTGGCCGCTATCCCTGCCTGCTGATGCTGGACATCGATCACTTCAAACGGGTCAATGACACCTGCGGACACGCTGCCGGCGACCAGGTATTGATTGCCATGACCACGGCCCTGCAGGAGGCCTTGCGGGAGCAGGATATTCTGGCCCGCTTCGGCGGCGAGGAATTCGCCATTCTGCTGCCGGAGACCGAACGGGACGGTGCCATCATACTGGCCGAGCGCCTGCGCGCGGCAGTGGCGGCCCTCATCACCCGGGTGGGCCAGAAAACCCTGCGCATCACAGTCAGTGTAGGGATCGCCGTGGCCGTGGAGGGGGACACCCTGGACGACCTGGTGGGCCGCGCCGATCAGGCCATGTATGCCGCCAAGGAAGCCGGCCGCAACTGTGTGAAGATCGAGCCCCGCAGCGGTCAGTCAACCGCGCGCAGTTCTTCGTAAATGATGGGCACCAGGTCGCTTGCCGTCCAGGACGGCACCTGACCCCAACGTTCATCATGGGGTGCCAGTGGCGCTGCAGCCAGCACCTGTTCCAGACTCATTCCCTGCGCCACCAGGGCCTGCACCCGGGCCTTCATGTCCAGCAGCAGATCCCTCACCTCGATCATGCCGGCGCGGTCGCTGACCCCGTAGCCGTGGCCGGGGATCACCCGGGTGTCCGGGCCCGCCAGATCGATGGCCAGGTTCATGGCATCGATCATGCCCAGGAAACTGCCCCCATTGTATTTGTCGATGATGGGATACATGTTGGTGCGGAACACATCCCCCAGGTGCAACACATCCGCCTGCACGAACTGCACGAAGCTGTCGCCGTCGGTGTGGGCCGGCGGTGCCAGGAATACCCGGATCTCCTCGTCTCCCAGGTGGAAACCAATGCTTTCGCCAAAGGTCACCACCGGCAGTGCCTGCGCCGGCGGCTGGGCAAAGAAGATGCCGCCACGGCGTGGAATGCGCAGCTCGCTGAGCATGCGCTGCCGCACATTGTCGTGGGCGTAGATGGTCACTCCCAGGGCGGCCAGGTTGGCGTTGCCACCAATGTGATCCGGATGCACGTGGGTGTTGATCAGATAGCGGATGGGTGCATCGCTGATGGTGGACACTGCGGTCAGCAAGGCAGGGGTGTCCTGTTCATAGCGGGCATCCACCAGCAGCACACCGGCCGGACTATCAAGCACCCCGATATTGCCGCCGGCGTCGGGAGATTCCAGCATGTGAACCCTCGGGCTCACATCGTAGATGCGGAAGAATGGCACCCGGTCGGCCTGGGCTCCGGCGGCGACGTTCCAGGCAGTGGTGAACAACGTGAGTGTGAGTGACAGGAGGGCGTTGCGGAACATGGCTGACCTCGAGTTGGCTGCTATCGCCGAATGATCCTCGGCATGTCATGGTGATGTCAATTTGGCTACTTAGGCTTGGGTTCTCACGCAACCATCCATCCGGGGAACCCGCCATGCACTACCTTGATCTGCTCAATCGCAAACAGCCTGCCCTCTCCCGCCGCAGCCTGCTGCGCCGCGCCTCCTTCCTGGCCTCGGCAGCCCTGCTGCCTGGCATGTTGAGCAATGGGGCGAAAGCCCAGACCCGTCTGCTGGATTACCCCTTCAAGCTGGGTGTGGCCTCCGGAGATCCCCTGTCCGACGGGTTCGTGATCTGGACCCGTCTGGCCCCCTTTCCCACCGAACTGGACTACGGCATGGATCCGGAGCCCGTGCTGGTGAACTGGCAGGTGGCGGAACGGGATAGCATGGCCAATGTGGTCATGGAAGGCACCACATTGGCCACCCCGGAGATGGGTCATAGCGTGCATGTGGACCTGCGGGGCCTGCGCCCCGGCCGCGATTACTTCTACCGCTTCCGGGTCGGGGACTATGAGAGTCGCATCGGCCGCGCCATCACCGCACCGGTGGTAGGCAGCCCGTTGGAGGAATTCCGCTTCGCCTTCGTGTCCTGCCAGCATTATGAGCGGGGTTATTACCCGGCTTACCGGGATCTGGTGGAGCAGGATCCACGCCTGGTGGTGTTCCTCGGCGACTACATGTACGAAGGCAACCCCGGGCGTGCCGCGGTACGTCGCCACGAAGGGCCGGAGCCCGTGACACTGGCCCAATACCGCGCCCGCTATGCCACCTACAAGCTGGATGCCAATCTGCAGGCTGCCCACGCCCATACCAGCTGGGCTTTTACCTGGGATGACCACGAGGTGGACAACAACTACGCCAACGACAACTCCCAGGACTTCGACGACGTGGAAAGCTTCCTGCGCCGTCGTGCTGCCGCCTATCAGGCCTACTATGAAACCATGCCCCTGCGCAGCAGTGCCCGTCCCCGGGGGCCGGCCCTGGATCTCTACCAGCGCCTCAGCTTCGGCGACCTGCTGGACATCAATATTCTCGACGACCGTCAATACCGCAGCGAACACCCCTGTGACTGGTCCGGCAGCGGGGTCACCGTAGACCCGGAGTTATGCAGTGAACTGAATGATCCGTCCCGCACCATGCTGGGGGAACAACAGCAGCGCTGGCTGGAGGGCAATCTGACCACATCCCGCTCGCGCTGGAATGTGATCGCCCAGCAGACCCTGTTTGCGGAATTCAACCGGGGCCAGAATGGCCGCACCCTGTATTCCACCGACGGCTGGGGCGGCTACCCTGCGGCCCGCGACCGCCTGGTAAGGCATATCGCCACCAGCGGGGTGTCCAACCCGGTGTTCATCGGTGGCGATGTGCATGCCAACTGGGTGACGGACATCAAGGAGGACTGGAGCAATCCCCAGTCCCGCACCGTGGCATCGGAATTCGTCGGCACCTCCATCACCTCCAGCGGCGGCGGTATGGAGCTTTATGATGTCCTCCTGCCGCAAAATCCCCATGTAAAGTTCATCGAGACCCGGGAGCGCGGTTACAATCTGTGTACGGTGACGCCCGGCCAGTGGCGCACCGAGCACCGCAGCTGTCCGGACGACGGCATCCTGAATCCGGACACCCGGCTCACCACCATGCGCAGTTTCGTGGTGGAGAACGGCCGACCCGGTGCGGTGCAGGAATGACCAATAACAGAATCCATCACGCACGAGGAGTCAGTTCAATCATGCAAGCATTCAAGCGTCACATCCCGGTGGCGGTGGCCACCGCCCTGCTGGGTATGGCTACTCTGCCGGCCCAAGCCCAGGAAT
>JBJOHV010000075.1:0-58683 GCA_046047495.1 Pseudomonadota bacterium
CCCTGCTATACCTCCACTCACCCCAATGCGGGCCTGCCCAACGAGTTCGGCGAATACGACCAGACCCCGGAGCAGATGGCCGCCATCATCCGAGAGTTTGCCGTCAGCGGGTTTATCAATATCGTCGGCGGCTGCTGCGGCACCACCCCCGCCCATATCGCCGCCCTGGCAGCGGCCGTGGCGGATGTGCCTCCACGCCCTCTCCCCGTCATTGAGCCCCGTTGCCGTCTGAGTGGACTGGAAGCCCTCACCATCGGCCCGGAATCCCTGTTCGTCAATGTGGGTGAGCGCACCAATGTGACCGGCTCGGCCCGCTTCGCCAAACTCATCCGCAATGAGGACTTCGACACCGCGCTGGAGGTGGCCAGGCAACAGGTGGAAGCCGGCGCCCAGATCATCGACATCAACATGGATGAAGGCATGCTGGATTCCCGCGCCGCCATGGAGAAATTCCTGCGTCTGGTGGCCTCCGAGCCGGACATCAGCAAGCTGCCCATCATGGTGGACTCCTCCAAATGGGAGATCATTGAAACCGGCCTGAAAAATATCCAGGGCAAGGGCATCGTCAATTCCATCAGTCTCAAGGAAGGCGAGGAGGATTTCATCGCCAAAGCACGGCTGTGCCGCAAATACGGTGCGGCGGTTATCATCATGGCGTTCGACGAGCAGGGCCAGGCGGACTCACTGCAGCGCAAAACCGACATCTGCCGGCGCAGCTATGAAATTCTGGTAAACCAGGTCGGCTTCCCGCCACAGGACATCATCTTCGACCCCAACATCTTTGCCATCGCCACCGGCATCGATGAGCATAACAATTATGCCGTGGACTTCATCGAGAGCTGTCGATACATCCGCCGCAACCTGCCCCATGCCTTGATTTCCGGCGGGGTGAGCAACGTGTCCTTTTCTTTCCGGGGCAATGACCAGGTGCGGGAAGCCATTCATTCCGTGTTCCTCTACCATGCCATCAAGGCGGGCATGACCATGGGCATCGTCAACGCGGGACAGCTGACGGTCTACGATGAGATCCCTGCAGAACTGAAGAGCCGGGTCGAGGACGTGGTGCTTAACAGACGCCCCGATGCCACCGATCGGCTGATGGAGATCGCCCAGCAATTCAGCGGCGGAGCCGCCGTCGGTGCCGCCGAGGATCTGTCCTGGCGAGAGTCAACCGTCAATGAGCGCCTTACCCATTCCCTGGTCAAGGGCATCACGCGTTTCATCGAAGCCGACACGGAGGAAGCCCGGGCTGCGGCCACCCGCCCCATCGAAGTCATCGAAGGTCCTTTGATGGACGGCATGAACGTGGTGGGTGATCTGTTCGGCAGTGGCAAGATGTTTCTTCCCCAGGTGGTCAAGAGCGCCCGTGTGATGAAGCAGGCGGTGGCCTATCTGTTGCCCTTCATCGAAGCCGAAAAGGAAGGTGGCGCAATCAGTGCCAAGGGTACCGTGTTGATGGCCACGGTCAAAGGCGACGTACACGACATAGGCAAAAACATCGTGGGGGTGGTGCTGGGCTGCAACAACTACAACGTCATCGACCTGGGCGTCATGGTGCCCTGCGAAAAGATTCTGCAGGCGGCCCGGGAGCACAAGGTTGACATCATCGGGTTGAGCGGACTTATCACACCGTCACTGGACGAAATGGTGCACGTGGCCCGGGAGATGCAGCGTCTTGACTTCCACATACCCCTGCTCATCGGAGGCGCCACCACATCCAAGGCCCATACTGCGGTCAAGATCGAGCATCACTACCACAATGACTGCACTGTCTATGTGCCCGATGCCTCACGCAGTGTTTCCGTGGTCAGCAACCTCTTGAGCGCGGAGAACAAACCGGCCTTCGCCGACAGGATTCGTGTTGAGTATGAGGCCATCCGTGAACGCTCGGCTCACCGCGAGCCGAAGCGGGTGATGTTGTCCCTGGCGGAGGCCAACGCCAACCGCTGGCCAGGTGACTGGAACAGCTATGTCCCGCCCCGCCCTGCACACATTGGGATCAACGTCTTCGAGGATTACCCCCTGGAGGAATTGGTGCCCTTCATCGACTGGACGCCGTTCTTCATCACCTGGGATCTGGCTGGCAAGTACCCGGACATCCTGCAGGATCCCGTTGTGGGTGCCGCGGCCCGTGAGTTGTACGACGACGCCCAGGACCTGCTGAAACACCTGCTCAAGGAGAAACTGCTGACCGCCAAGGCGGTCGTGGGTCTGTGGCCAGCCAATTCCACCACCGACAACGATGTACTGGTGTATGCCGATGACAATCGCAAGGACGTGATGGCCACCCTGCACTTCCTGCGTCAGCAGACCCAGCGGGACAGCGGTCGTCCCAACCTGTGTCTGTCCGACTATGTGGCACCCTGCGGGACGGCGCCTGATTACATCGGCGGGTTTGCCGTGACCGCCGGCATCGGCGCCGAGCAACTGGCCAGGGATTACGAGACCCAGCTCAATGACTACAGTGCCCTGCTGGTGAAAGCCCTGGCAGACCGTCTCGCGGAAGCCCTGGCCGAGCGCATGCACCAACGGGTCCGCAAGGAATTGTGGGGCTATCAGCCCGACGAATCACTGGCCACCGGTGATCTCATCAAGGAACGTTACGTGGGCATCAGGCCGGCGCCGGGCTATCCCGCCTGTCCGGACCATTCGGAGAAGACTACACTGTTTGCACTGCTGCAGGCCACGCAACAGACCGGCATCCGGCTCACGGAAAGCTTTGCCATGTTGCCGGCGGCCAGTGTCAGCGGTTTCTACTTCTCCCATCCCGAGGCCCGCTATTTCGCCGTGGGGAAAATCGATCAGGAGCAGGTGGCGGATCTGGCCCGGCGTCGCGGCGAACCCGTCGCAGTCACCGCGCAGCTGCTGTCACCCAACCTGGTCTGAGTGGCTGTCCGGCTGACAGCGGCGGCTGCCTGTGATTACAATGCATTCCCCTTGAACCCCACGGACGGACAGGAAATCCCGCACCATGTACAAATACGATCACTATGACCATCAGATGCTGGCGGACCGGGTGGCACAGTTTCGCGGCCAGACCGAGAGGTTTCTGAGCGGCAAGCTGAGCGAGGATGAGTTCCGCCCCCTGCGCCTGCAAAACGGTCTGTACATCCAGCGATTGGCACCCATGCTGCGGATCGCCATCCCCTATGGCCTGCTGTCGTCCCGCCAGTTGCGCAAGCTGGCCTATATCGCCGACCACTACGACAAGGGCTACGGACACTTCACCACCCGGCAGAACATTCAATTCAATTGGCCGGCACTGGAGGAAGTTCACGAAATCCTGGCTCATCTGGCCGAGGTGGAAATGCATGCCATCCAGACCAGCGGCAATTGCATACGCAATACCACCACCGATCAGTTCGCCGGTTGCGCAGCCGATGAAATCGAAGACAGCCGGGCCTATTGCGAAATCATTCGTCAATGGTCCACGTTCCATCCGGAGTTCGCCTACCTGCCCCGCAAATTCAAGATTGCCGTGTGCGGCACGGTCTATGATCAGGCCGCCACCCAGGTGCACGACATCGGCATTTATATCGTGCGCAACCCGCAGGGTGAAACCGGCTTTCGGGTGTTGGCCGGCGGTGGCCTGGGACGCACGCCGGTCATTGGCCAGGAGATGATTCCGTTCCTGGAGAAGCAACACCTGCTCACCTTTCTTGAAGCCATCATGCGTGTCTACAACCGGGAAGGCCGGCGAGACAACAAATACAAGGCGCGTATAAAAATCACCGTGAAAGAAATGGGCGTGGAGGAATTCCGCGCCCGGGTGTTCCGGGAATGGGAAAAGATCAAAAATGGCGCCATGCTGTTGACCCAGGCGGAGATCGATCGCTGTAAGGCGTTTTTCACCGATCCGCCCTACCAGGTGCTGCCGGCCCAGTGTGATGAACTGCAACAAAAACTGCACAGCGATGCGCTTTTCGCCAGCTGGCATGACCAGAACGTCAAGCCCCATAAGCGCGCCGGATACGCCATCGTCACCGTCTGCCTCAAGCAAACCGGAGTGGCACCCGGTGACATCACGGCGCGACAGATGGAGTATGTGGCTGACCTGGCGGAGCGTTACAGTTTTGGTGAGGTGCGCATCAGTCACCAGCAGAACATCATCCTGGCGGACGTGGAGCAACGGGCGCTGTACGATCTGTGGAAGGCCTTGCAGCGCCAGTCACTGGCCAGCAACAACCTGGGCCTGCTGACCGATATCATCTGCTGCCCCGGTGGGGATTTCTGCGCCCTGGCCAATGCCAAGTCCATCCCCATCGCGGAGGCGATTCAGCGCCGATTCCCTGATCAGGACCGACTCACTGCCATCGGAGAACTTTCTCTCAATATCTCCGGTTGCATGAACGCCTGCGGTCATCATCACGTGGGCAATATCGGTATCCTGGGGGTGGACAAGAAGGGCGAGGAATTCTATCAGGTGTCACTGGGTGGTTCGGCGGACAATCAGGCAGCCCTGGGTGCCATCATGGGCCCCTCATTCTCCCAGGAGGACATTCCCGCCGTCATTGAGAAAGTGGTGAATGTGTATCTGCAGCACCGACAGTCCGGTGAACGTTTTCTCGATACCTACAATCGCATAGGGATGCAGCCTTTCAAGGATACGGTATATGCCAAAGCTGATTAAGGACCGTGCCATCGTCGATGACCACTGGACCCTGGTCACCGAAGCCAACAACACAGCCATACTCGTGGCGTTGCCCGGCCGAGATTTGATCGTGCCGTATAAACTCTGGCGCTTTCACCGCCAGGCGCTGGACGACCATTCAGGCAATATAGCCGTATGGTTCAATGTGGACGAGGACGTCAGCGCCCTGGGTGCCGATCTGCATAAGATGCCACTGATCGGACTCAACTTTCCGGTATTTACCGACGGACGGGCATACACCAGCGCCCGTGAGCTGCGGGAGAATCTTGGCTACCAGGGCGAGGTCCGCGCCATAGGTGATGTGTTGAGGGATCAGATGTATTACATGCATCGCTGTGGTATCAATGCTTTCCTGCCCCGCCACGACCAGGACCTGCAGGATTGTCTGGCCGCTTTTGATGATTTCAAGAACGGCTACCAGGCCAGCCCGGACCAACCTCTGCCCCTGTTTCGGCGCCGTTAGCGATTCATCTGCTGCGACGCCATCATGGACAGCGATGCCATCATATTTTCCTTCTTCCTGATCTTTACCGGCGCTGCACTGCTATCCACCTTCGCCCTCTACCTGCGGCAGCCGCTGCTGGTCGCTTACATCCTGATCGGCATATTGCTGGGGCCTTACAGCCTGGGCTGGGTATCCGACCTGGCCCTGCTGGCAGATATCGCCGAATTCGGCATCATCTTCCTGCTGTTTCTGTTGGGTCTGGATATGCAGCCGGCCAAGCTGCTCGCCACCCTGCGCAAGACGTTTCTTGTCACCATGACCAGCGCCCTGGTGTTTACCCTGCTGGGCTTCGGTACCGGGTTGTTGTTCCGCCTGGGTCTGGTGGAAAGCCTGGTGGTGGGCGCTGCCATGATTTCCTCCAGTACCATCATCGGCATCAAGCTGCTGCCCACGACGGTGCTGCACCAGAAGCACATGGGAGAGTTGATGGTGGGCATCCTGTTGCTGCAGGACATCATTGCCATCTTCCTTTTGATCTTCCTGGATCTGGAGGGTACCGGCAACTACGAAGTGTTGCGCTCCCTGTTGGGCTTCCCCATCCTGGGGGCGGTGGCCTATCTGTTGACCCAGCATGTGCTGCTGCGGCTGCTGGCACGCTTCGATCATTTCAAGGAGTACATTTTTCTGCTGGCCATCGGCTGGTGCCTGGGCCTGGCGACGGTGGCCAACGCCATCGGTCTGTCCGCAGAGATCGGCGCCTTCGTGGCAGGTGTAGCGTTGGCTACCAGTCCGATCTCACAATACATCGCCTTCAGCCTGAAGCCCTTGCGGGATTTTTTTCTGATCCTGTTCTTCTTTTCCCTGGGAGCGCAGTTCAATCTGAACCTGCTTGGCGCCGTGATCCTGCCGGCACTGCTGTTGGCGGTGCTGGCCCTGACTCTCAAGCCGGTAGTGTTCCGTTACCTGTTGCTGCGTTTCAGCGAACGTGACAGCCTGGCCTGGGATGCCGGACTGCGCCTGGGAAACATCAGCGAATTCTCCCTGCTGATCGCCTTTGTGGCCACCCAATCGGGGATCATCAGTGAGATCGCGTCCCTGGTGATCCAGGCGGCGGCCATCATCACCTTTGTCGCTTCATCCTATGTGGTGGTCATGTACTGCCCGACACCCATCGCCAGCAACGAAAAGCTGCGGCGGGACTAACGCCGCAGATCGAGAACCAGACGACCCGCCACCTTGCCGTGATAGACAGAGTCCAGACTCTCAATCAGCTGGTCAAAGCCGATGTCATGACCAATCGCATCCAGCACAGGCAGGCGCCAATCCCCCGCCAGCTTGTTCCATAACAGTTGCTTGGTGGGCAACGGCAGGTTGACCGAGTCCACCCCCAGCAGATTGACGCCACGCAGGATGAAGGGCAACACCGAGGCCGGCAGTGAGGGAGAACCCACCAGGCCGCAGGCGGCCACGCTGCTGCCGTATTTCAGGGACTTGAGAATGGTGACCAGGGTATCCCCGCCCACCACATCCACCGCAGCGGCCCAGCGTTCTTTCAACAGGGGACGGCTGTTTTCCTGGGACAATTCGGCGCGGGCCATGCATTGGGCGGCACCCAGGCGCTGCAGGAACCCTTGCTGCTCGGGCTTGCCGGTACTGGCAGTCACCTCAAATCCCAGCTTTGCCAGCAGGGCGACCGCCACACTGCCAACCCCTCCGCTGGCACCGGTGACCAGCACCTCACCCAGTTCCGGCCTCAGCCCCTGGTGCAACAGTTTTTCCACGCACAGTGCGGCGGTGAAGCCGGCGGTACCCAGGATCATGGCCTGGCGCGGAGAGAGCCCGGCCGGCTGACGGATGATCCAGTTGGCCGGCACCCGGATGCACTGGCCGAATCCACCTGGCGTGTTCATGCCCAGATCGTAGCCGATGACGATCACCTTGTCCCCGGCCTTGAAATCCGCCGAGCGGCTGTCCACCACCACGCCGGCGGCGTCGATCCCCGGCGTATGCGGGTAACTGCGGGTCACCCCCTTGTTGCCACGGGCCGACAGGGCATCCTTGTAGTTCAAGGAGGAATAGTGCACATCGATGAGCACATCACCTTCCGGTAATTGCGCCACCTGGCGCTCCATCACACGGGCAGAGAAACTTCCATCCGCCGCCTCTTCCACCCAAAGTGCTTTGAATCCAGACACCGTCACCTCACGAAAAGAATCGATAGTTGTTGATGCGCTCACTTAGCTCGTCAACCAGTTGCGCAGTCGAGCCCCGCAATGCATTGCTCATTTTGTTCTGCAGACTCTGGCGCTGTTCGAATTCCACCTCGAACACCTCGGCATTGTCACACGCCGACACTATCACTTCATCACTGGTGCGCAGTTCGTCCACCATGTAACGATCCTTGGCCTGTAATCCAACCCAGGTTTCACCGGTGGAAATACGATCGATGTCCACACTGGGCCGGTGGGTCTTTACCCAGCGCTTGAACAAGTCATGCATGTCTTCCACATCGCCCTTTACCTTGTCCCTGCCTTTCTGAGTGATTTCCCCGAAGGTCGTGAGGGTGGTTTTGAATTCGCCGGCCGTAATGGTTTCGAAGTCAATCTCGTTCTTTTTCAGCAAACGGTGAAAATTGGGCATCTGCACCAGGACACCGATGGAACCGATGACCGCAAAGGGTGCCGCCACCAGGCGGTCCGCCAGACAGGCCATCATATAGCCGCCGCTGGCTGCCACCTTGTCCACGCAAATAGTCAGGGCAATGCGGCGATCCTTGATGCGGGCCAATTGGGACGACGCCAGGCCGTAGGCATGCACCATGCCGCCAGGACTTTCCAGGCGCAGGATCACCTCGTCCTGAGGCTGGGCCATGGACAGTACCGCGGTAACCTCTTCGCGCAGATTACTGACAGCATTGGCGGCAATATCGCCCTTGAAATTGAGCACGTAGACTCTTTTTGCGGGAGCCGGACTGGCGGTGTCCTGTGACTCGCCGGTATCTGCGGAGGTATTGCTCGCCGGACTGGCATCGGCAGTTTTGACAACCTGGGCTTTCTTCATTTTCCTTTGCTGTTTGTGCTCCAGCTTTTTCTGCTTCTGCAGCTGCTTGAAAGCATCCTTGTCCAGCACCGCCTTCTGCACGGCTTCCTGCAACTTTTCCAGATGCTCGTTGAGCTTGCTGACCTTGATATGCCCTTTGTCCTCGGCGCTTCTGCGTTGCCGTTGGCTGGCGGCTGCCACGATGCCGATCACCAGGGCGATGGCGATCACGATGGTGGCAGCCTTCGCCAGAAACATGCCGTATTCGATCAGGTACTCCAAGTGGTTTCTCCCCTTTGCTAGGGCCGGTGTCCGGCCTGCGAATTCTCCATTGTCTCCGTATCCCCGGTGCCGTACAACTCGGACTTGAAGGTCGCGATCAGTTGCCCCGCCACGCTTATGCGTGCCAGCGGCGTGTCCGGGAACTGCTCAGGGCCGAACCAGTCGGCGTGCTCGATTTCCACACCATCCACCTGAATTTCACCGTCGGCATAATCCGCGAAAAAGCCCAGCATCAACTGGCTCGGAAATGGCCACGACTGGCTCCTGATATAACGGATGTTGTGAACGCCAATACCCACCTCCTCCCGCACCTCGCGCACTATGGTTTGTTCGGGTGTCTCCCCGGCTTCCACGAATCCGGCAAGGCAGCTGTAAAAACCACCCCGGGCCCGCGCGTGACGCGCCAGCAGAATCTGCCGGCCTCGAATCACCAGCACGATCACACAGGGATTGATGCGGGGATAGAAATGCAGCTCACAGGCACCGCACACCAGGGCCCGCTCGGCGGGATGGGGCTCGGTGGGCTGACCGCAGGCGCCACAGTAGCGGTGGGTTGCAGTCCAGTTGAGCAGTTGGTTGCCCAGTCCGGCCAGGCGGAACAGGTCCTCATCCTGATCGAACAATACCTGTCGCAGGGATTGAGGGGTGACCGGCAATGCGGGAGTCGCATCTGCCGCCAACTCAAGGACCAGATAACGGGTGTTCGGTTCCTGGCTTATCAGCAGCGGGCGCCCGCCGCCCGCCAGCAGATCAAAGGTCATCTCCGCCGACCACCAGGCACCCTGTTCACCCACCAGTAATTGGCCATTCTGCATCAGCAGCACCCTGTCGCCCGGCAGCATGGCTTCCGGCGGGATGAAGAATCGACTGGAGCCGGTCAATGGCTGCCGCCCCCCTCCAGTTGCAACCAGATGCAGCGGTTCTTGCTGGCCTTGTCGATACTGGCCAGACGCCGTTCATGGGCTTCCTGTTCCGCCGGGCTGGCGCTGATCACCTTCAGTGGTTTGCGATGGGTGTCCAGATGACGAGGCGCGGAACTGCGGGCTTCCACTACGGTTTCCTCCATGCCCAGCCACAACCGGGTCTGACCCCCGGTCATGGCCAGATACACGTCCGCCAGAATTTCCGCATCCAGCAGCGCCCCGTGCAACTGGCGCTGGGAATTATCCACTGCGTAACGCTTGCACAGGGCATCCAGATTATTGCGCTGACCGGGGTGCTTCTTGCGCGCCAGAGCCAGGGTGTCCACGATGGTGCAGCAGGCCTCCAGTGCCGGATGACCGGACTGCAGCCGGGTCAACTCGCTGTTGATGAAGCCCACGTCAAACGGGGCATTGTGGATGATCAGCTCGGCGTCCCGCACGAAATCCAGAAAATCACCGGCGATCTGTTCAAAGCGGGGCTTGTCGGCGAGGAATTCGTTGGTGATGCCGTGGACATCGATGGCAGCTTCCTCAATTTCACGGTCGGGATTCAGGTAACGATGGAAATGACGGCCGGTCAGGCGCCGGTTGTCCAGTTCGACACAGCCGATCTCGATGATGCGATGCCCTTGCTGGTGATCCAGTCCGGTGGTTTCCGTATCCAACACGATTTGCCGCATACCTGTTTGCTCCCTGCCGGATTTCAATCCCGGTCCAGTTCGTCAATGCCCCGATTGGCCAATTGATCGGCGATTTCGTTTTCAGGATGTCCGCTGTGCCCCTTGACCCACTGCCATTGGATATCGTGCTGAGCCGCCAACTGCTCCAGGCGTTGCCAAAGTTCGAGATTCTGCACCGGCTTCTTTCCGGCGGTTTTCCAATTGCGTTTCTTCCAGTTGGGCAACCATTCAGTGATGCCGGACAACACGTACTTGGAGTCGGTGGTGATGACCACGTCACTGGGGCGTGTCAGAGCTTCCAGTGCGCGGATCACTGCCGTCAGTTCCATGCGGTTATTGGTGGTGGCAATCTCACCGCCATGGAGGGTTTTTTCCCGCTCACCGTAGCGCAGCAATACCCCCCACCCACCGGGGCCTGGATTGCCACGGCAAGCCCCATCAGTGAATATCTCCACCTTCCTGCGTGGCTCAGTCAATGGATCTTGGCCCGCACATTTTCGGTGGCAGGCATCACCGTGGCCGCTGTGCGCAATGGCCGCCAGCGGGGCACGATCGGTGTGATCGGTACAACCTGCTTGGTGCCCTGGACGAAATAGGCCCCGCCCAGCGGACTGGCAAAGCGCTTGCCAAAGGCCTCCATGCGGTCGGCATTGCGGAGCAGTTTGCCGTATTGCAGTGGCAGAAAGTGCACACCGAACAGAATATTGTCCACATGCAGATCCAGCAGTTTCAACCAGTCGGAAAGCCGCCGAAGGCTGATGAAGCGGGCGTTCCAGGGCGACTCGCTCTTGCGCCGGAACCAGCGCGCGATTCCCCAGGCACTGACCGGATTGAAGCCCAGCACCAGCAGTCGTCCGCCGGGGCGCAGGACACGCATGGCCTCACGCAACAGGCGATGGCTGTCGGGGGTAAAGTCGAGGGCATGGTGAATGAGCACCACATCCATGCTGTCCTCCGCCAGCGGCAGCTCCTCATTGTCTGCAACCGCCTGGCGTGCCCCATTGTGAAAGCAGGGTGAGAACAGGATTTTGTGCCCGACCGGACTGTCCTCGATGAGGGAATGGTCTTCGCTGCAACCCAATTGCAGGATGTGGTAGCCGAACATGCGGCTCAGGTAGCCTTCCAGCAGTTGTTTTTCTGCGGCCAGTACTTTCTCACCCAGTGGCGTGTCAAACCACTCGCTAAACTGGGGTTGCCGGTTGTTCTTTTCCGGCATTTCACGCAACAAGCGTCGGCGTATCTGGTGTTTGGAGGGCAGCTTCACGACTCGATTTCCTTGCTCTTGCGGGTTGCGGTTGACCGCTCGCCGGGTGCGGTTCCGGGCATGTGTCACATTCCGCGACAAGCCGAGATTTTACAGGAACTTGCGGCCAGGGGAAGTGGTCAAAAAAGGACTTGTTTTCACGCCTTCGGCCTATATCATGTCAGCTTTTGCACGATGGAAGGGCAAATGATTGCCGACCTCCAGCCCCTGCCGGCATTTAAAGACAATTACATCTGGGCGTTCAATGAACCCGGCTCGGGACAGGCCTGCGTGGTCGACCCGGGTGAGCCGGGTCCGGTGCTGGACTATCTGCAGGCCCACAGACTCGGCCTGGCTGCCATCCTCATCACCCATCATCACCCTGATCATGTCGGCGGGCTGGCACGCCTGCTTGAGGTCGGGTCACCGGTCGTGTACGGGCCTGTCGGTTCCATCCCCGGCATTCAGCACAGGGTCGGGGATCAGGATCGGTTTACCCTCTTCGGCGAGACCTTCGACGTGCTGGCAGTGCCCGGTCACACCCTCGATCACATAGCTTATGTGGTTCGAAAACCATCGGACGGCAGCGCTCCCATGCTGTTTTGTGGCGATACCCTGTTTGCTGCGGGATGCGGCCGGATTTTCGAGGGCGATCCGGACATGATGTACCAGTCGCTGCAAAAACTCGCATCCCTGGGCCCTGCCACCCGGGTGTATTGCACCCACGAGTACACCCTGGCCAACCTGCGATTTGCCGCCACAGCAGAACCCGGCAACCTCGCCGTGACCCGGCGCATGGCAGAGGTTGAAAAATTGCGGGCCGCGGAGCAGCCCACTCTGCCTTCGGTCTTGGCCGAGGAGTTCCGGACCAACCCGTTTCTGCGTTGCGGGGAACCTGCTCTGCAGGCTTCCGCCCAGCGCCACGCCGGGCATTCTCTCACCACGCCGACCCAGGTGTTTGCCACCCTGCGGCAGTGGAAGGATCACTTCTGATAATCGCCATGACTCATATGAATTCCGCAAGCAAGCCAATTCTCATTGTAGGCCTGACACTGTTGCTGGCCGCCTGCCAGACCACCGATACGGGGCAGAACACTACTGCCCAGCAGGAAACCGAGGGCAGCAGCGCTGCCTATAGCGTCAAACGACCTGCCGCCATCGCCCAGCCCCGCCAACCGGTCAAAGATGACGACACTGCTGCACCGGAAGTCGTGTATGCAACGGTCTGGGAGCGCATCGCCGCAGGATTGACCCTGTATCAGGCCTATGATCACGAAAGTATCGACTCGGAAGTCCGGTGGTACGCCGAGAATCCCCAGTTTTTCCAGCAGGTGGCCAGCCGCGCGGCACCCTTCCTGTTTTCGATCGTCGAAGAGGTGGAGCGCCGTGAACTGCCCATGGAACTGGCGTTGTTGCCGGTAGTGGAAAGCGGGTTTAATGCCACCGCCTATTCCTCCCAGAGGGCAGCCGGTCTGTGGCAATTCATGGGCAGCACCGCCAGCAATTTCGGATTGCAGCGGGATTGGTGGTATGACGGTCGGCTCGACCCTTTGCAGTCCACGGTTGCCGCCCTGGACTACCTGCAGGCGCTCCATGCCCAATTCGATAATGACTGGCTGCTTGCCGTGGCTGCCTACAATGCCGGTGAAGGCAATATGCGGCGGGCCCTGTCCCGCCTCAAGTCAGCAAAGCCGGAACCGCTGTTCTGGCAGTTGCGACTGCCGGGCGAGACCCGCAGTCATGTGCCGCGCCTGCTAGCCGTCGCCCGGATATTCGCGAACCCGCAGGCCTATGGCATCGAACTCCCGCCGGTCGGCAATGAGCCCTATCTGGCGGTCGTTGACCCCGGGTTTCAGCTGGATCTGGCCAGCGCTGCCACCGCCGCGGGTCTGGAACTCAATGAGTTACGCGCTTTGAACCCGGGTTACCGGCAATGGGCCACCCATCCCGAGGGTCCCCATACTCTGGTAGTACCCGCCAGCAGGCTGCTCCAATTCAATCAGCAGGTGGCATCCCTGCCCCCGGCCCAGCGTATGGTGTGGGACAACTACCAGATCCAGCCTGGCGATACCCTGTCAACCATCGCTTCCCGTTTCGGCCTGACCGCCGATGTGCTGATGCAGGCCAACGGCCTGCAAAGTTCGCGCATCATCGCGGGACGTAGCTTGCTGATTCCGCAGCACGACATCAGCGACCCATCATCGATACAGGCAGTGGTGTCAGCAAACCAGCCACTGACGACACCGGCACCGGCAACCTACCGGGTCAGGGCGGGTGACAACCTGTGGCGCATCGCCCGTCGACACGATCTACGCTCCGTGGACATCGCGGCATGGAATGGCATCAAGGTGGATGCGGTCCTGCGCCCCGGACAAGTTCTGATCCTGCAACCCAACGAGATTATTGCCAGTACCGAGTTTGAGGATGGCGGCCAGCAGCGCCTCGTCTATCGGATCAAGGCCGGTGATACCCTCGGCTTGATCGCCCGCCGCCACCAGGTCAGTATCGAAGACCTGGTAAACTGGAACGGTGTCAGCCTGGACGGACTGATCCACCCGGGTCAGGAAGTGGTGATCTATGTGCCCAGCCGGGACGTCAATTAAATCGATGTGCACGTAATCCACAGTGCCTACCGCAATTCTCTCCGGCGCGACCACCGACCAGCACCTCCTGTTAGGACACCCCCGCGGACTGTATGTCTGCTTCCTGACGGAAATGTGGGAGCGCTTCAGCTACTACGGCATGCGTGCCCTGCTCATCTTCTACCTGACCCGCCACTTTCTTTTCAGCGACCAGGTGGCTGCCGGCATTTTTGGCGCCTATATCTCCCTCGTCTACATCACACCCGTCATAGGCGGCATAGTCGCTGACCGCTACCTGGGTCAGTCAAAGGCCGTGATTCTGGGTTGCGTTCTCCTGGTTGCCGGACATTTTGGCATGGCAATCGAAGGGCCTGCGGCCAGTGTCGCGCAAGGTGGCGACGGCGAACTTGTCATTCGAAGTAATGTCTATCTGCAAATATTCTATTTCTCGCTGGCTCTGATCATCATGGGGGTCGGTTTCATCAAATCCAGCATCTCGACCATAGTCGGCAGCCTGTACGAACGTTACGACCCGCGTCGTGATGGCGCCTATACCCTCTTCTACATGGGTATCAATCTGGGAGCTTTCTTCGGCGCTATCGTGTGCGGACTGCTGCTGGAGTACAAGGGGTTCAGCTGGGGATTTGGCGCCGCCGGGGTTGGCATGCTGCTGGGACTTCTGGTGTTTGTCCGGGGCCGCCACTGGTTCGACGGCAAGGCGGATCCAGTCGATCCGGTGCTGCTGCAACACAAGCTGTTGCCGGGGATTTCCGTGGAGACCCTGATTTATCTGCTCAGTCTGCTTGGGGTGGTGGTGTGCTGGCAGTTGATGCAGCATCAGGCGGTGGTCGGCGGCCTGCTGAGCCTCACACTGGTGATCATGACGGCTATCGTCATTGCCTACGCGGTACTGCGATGCGAACCACAGGACCGTGACCGAATGCTGGTCTGCCTGTTTCTTATGAGCTACCAGATCGTTTTTTGGGCCCTGTTCGAACAGGCCGGCAGCTCCCTGAACCTGATGACGGAGCGCAATTTTGATCGCCAGGTGATGGGACTGGACGTGCCAGCTGCCACCTTTCAGTCAGCCAATGCATTCTTCATTTTCCTGCTGGCTCCGCTGTTCAATATCGGCTGGATCCAGTTGGCACGCCGCGGCTGGGAACCATCTGTGCCAACCAAATTTTCCCTCGCGCTGATACAGGTTGGCCTGGGCTTTCTGTGCCTGGTATTCGGTGCCGGTCTGGCCGCGGATCCCACCCAGATCGCGTTGGTCTGGCTATTGCTGTTGTATTTGCTGCACACCACCGGTGAGTTGTGCATCTCGCCGATCGGCTTATCCATGACAACCAAGCTGTCCGCGCCCAAAGTGGTGGGCATGATGATGGGATGCTGGTTCCTTGCCAGCGCTGCGGGCAATTATGTATCGGGCATGATTGCAGCCATGACTGGCTCCGCTGCCATTGGCGGAGATGTGGCAGATCCGGTGACTGCACTGAGTGCTTACCTGAATGTCTACACCACGGCGGGCTGGATCAGTATAGGCATGGGCATTGCAGCCCTGCTGCTGGCCCCCCTGCTCAAAAAGTACATGCATGGCATTCAATAACTACACGGCTTGCGGTTAAACTAACTGCCTGATTAACAACATTCTGATCACACGGGACATGTATTATGGGATTTCTCGCCGGTAAGCGTATCTTGATTCTTGGCGTCGCCAGCAAACTATCCATCGCTTCGGGCATAGCAGCGGCCATGCATCGGGAAGGCGCACAATTGGCTTTCACCTATCAGAATGAGAAGCTCAAAGGGCGGGTGGAGGATTTTGCCGCAGGCTGGGATTCCAGGCTCACCTTTCCCTGCGATGTCATCAGTGACGAACAGATCGATGAGTTATTCGTCGAACTTGGCAACCACTGGGACGGACTGGATGGGATCGTGCATTGTCTGGCCTATGCGCCCGGTAATGAGCTGGACGGGAATTATGTGGATGTCACGACCCGGGCAGGCTTTCTGACGGCCCATGAAATCAGTTCATACAGTTTCGTCGCCCTGGCGAAAGCCGGCCGCAAACTCATGAATGGACGCAATGGCTCGATGCTGACCCTCAGTTATCTCGGCGCGGTGCGTACTCTGCCCAATTACAATGTGATGGGGTTGGCCAAAGCCAGTCTGGAGGCCAACGTGCGTTACATGGCGGCGGGACTGGGTCCGGAAGGCACGCGGGTAAACGCCATATCCGCCGGCCCCATCCGCACCCTGGCTGCTTCGGGCATCAAAAGCTTCCGCAAAATGCTGGATTACAATGCCCGACAGACACCGTTGCGCAGGAACACCACCATCGAGGAAGTTGGCAATGCGGCGGCTTTCTTGTGTTCTGATCTTGCTGCGGGTATCAGCGGGGAAGTGCTGTACGTTGACGGCGGTTTCAACATCACCGCCATGGGCGCGCTGGAAGAGTGACCTCCAGCGCGATCCGGGCCGGTTTAGAAAATCTCTTCAGGCAATGCCCTGTCAGGGTCGTTCAAGCGAGTGGTGATGTCTGCCTCGGTACGCAGGCTTTCTATGTAAGCACTGAACCCGCTACGGGCCATGTCATCCAGCATGGACTCCACGATCGCCATTTTTTCCGGCTCCGGCAAGGCCGATAGGTCCCCGGGATTCACGGCGTTCAACTCCACCACCACGTAGGTCCCGTTGCTGAGCGACATGCCGTGGTATTGCGGACCCGTTTCCGGTTTCTGCAGGGCGAATACCGCGTCAACAATCTCCCGATTGACCGCTGTTGATCCGCGGGTGGTCTGGTTCTGCTCGAACCATTCCAGTTCGTTGGCTGTCAACAGCTCATCGATGGGTTGACCCTGTTGCAGGTCTTCCAGCAATTCGGAGCCCAGTGCCGCCGCCCGCTCCCGCTCCATTTCAGTTCGTATGATCACGGCAATTTCACCCTGCACGTCTTCCAGCGGGCGCAATGTGGCCGGCTTGTATTCCTCAAGCTGCATGACAACTGCCTGTGAATCATTGAGTTCCACGACGTTGCTGTTATGCCCTCCTTCAAGGACATCTTCCGAAAAGGCCTCCGCTATCACAGCCGGATTGGAGAACACATTGCTGCCTCCGCTGCGGGTAAACGGCTCACTGACCAGCAGGGTAAGCCCCATGCGTTCTGCAAGGGCAGGCAGGTCCGGTGACTCGAACGCCATGTTGGAAAGGTCCTCAAGGCGTTCGGCATATATTTGCTCGACCTCAGCACTCTTCAGCTCACGGATGATCCGATCCGATACCTCCTCAAAGGCAGGGAATGCGCTTTCGGTTGCCTGAGTGAGTTTCACCAGATGGACGCCAAACTCGGATATAACCGGATCCGATACCGCGCCCACTTCGAGGGCCAACAGAGCATCCTCAATGGCTTGTGGAAATACCGTTCCGTCGGTAAACCCGATGTCGCCATCGGCCTCGGCGGACACTGTGTCACTGGACAATTCACGCGCCACGGCACCGAAGTCCTCGCCCGCATCCAGGCGCGCTTTTGCCGCAGCCGCAGCGTCCAGCGCCTGCTGCTGTGAAAGGGCTGGACCGACTTCAAACAGGATATGGGATGCACGACGCTCAGCGGACCCTTCGAAGGAACTGCGCTCCCTGTCGTATTGCTGTTGCACCGTATCGGCCTCGAGCTCGATCTCGTCCATCAGCACCATCTTGTCCAACATGACATAGCGCACGCTGACGGTTTCCTCCTCCGTGAACTGCGCGGCGTTTTGTTCGTAATAGGCCTGGATTTCACTGTCACTGATGGCTTCACCCAGGGTTCTGGTCCCGATGGGCACGGAAATAAATCTGAAATCCCGGGTCTGCAGGCGTAAGGCCGCAATCTGCTGCAGTTCAGCCTCGGTCACAAAATTTGATGAGGTGTAGGCATTTGCCAGCTGACCCAGCAATATGGATTCGCGTAATTCCTGCCGGTACATGGGCACGGTGTAGCCCTGAGAAGCCATGGTGCGGATCGCCAGGTCACTGTCGAAGCGGCCATCAATCTGAAATTGCTGGGTTTGCAGGATCGCCCGATCCACACGGTTTTCCGAGACTTGCAGGTTCTGCTTTTCGGCGGCCTGCCTCAGCAGCAATTGCTCGACGAGCTGGTTCAGCGCCACCTGCTCCAGCAGTCCCTGATCCATGCTCTCGATATTTCCGCCCAGTGAGTTGAGCAGATTCTGAGTGCTGATCGCCAGCTCCTGCTCAGTGATTTCATCGCCATTGACCTCAGCCACCGAAGGCGACGTAATGAATCCTCCAATGATGGATTCCACACCCCACAAGGCAAATACGGCGACAATCAGCCCGATGATGACTTTGGCTACCACGCCCTGAGTGTTGTCTCTTATGTCTTGCAGCATACTGATTTACCGTTAGTCCAGCCGATTACGTAAGGTCATTAAACTAAAAAGGCGCATCGTCTAGATGCGCCCCGTTTCAGGTTTACCCGGTCTGTGTGCTCTAAAAAATGGTCACACCGGCCTGGGCTCGCTGGGAACCGGCAATCAGGAATTGACCGAATCCTTGAGCGCCTTGCCTGCCTTGAAATGTGGCACTTTCGCAGCACTGATATTGATAGGCGCGCCGGTTTGTGGATTGCGTCCGGTGCGTGCTGCCCGGTTTTTTGTAGCAAACGTACCAAAACCTACCAGCACCACAGGATCATCCTTTTTGAGTGAATCTGTGATGGTGTCGATCATGGCATCCACCACGCGACCCGCTACAGCCTTTGGAATGTCCGCACTTTCCGCAATAGCATCGATCAGTTCTGATTTGTTCACGTTGTCCCCTTATATGAATTTTCGGCAATTATTTTTTTCTGGAATCCTGGTTTGACTCACATCAGCAGATGGTTTTGGAAGGGTTGCAAAAGTTGAGTTTCTGGCTCCCGAACAGCGGTCATACCACCCAGTACGACCGGGCATTTATACCAAGCGCCAGAAAGCCGTGTCAACCGGAAAAGCCTGTAATTAGTGGGTATTTATGTGCTTTTCGTCACCACTTTGCTCGACTTCTTCCTTGCCGGACTCCTTGTCGGTTTTTTCCTTTTCCGGCACCACTTTGGGTGTCGGCATATACTGCAATGCAATTTCAAGTACCTGGTCTATCCATTTGACCGGGCGGATTTTCAAATCGGCCTTGATGTTGTCGGGTATCTCCGCCAAATCCCGTTCGTTCTCCTCCGGGATGATGACGGTTTTGATATTGGCCCGATGGGCAGCCAGCAATTTCTCCTTTAAACCTCCGATACGCAGAACCTGGCCACGCAGGGTGATTTCACCGGTCATGGCCACGTCGGCCCGAACCGGAATCTGGGTCAACACCGATACCAATGCGGTGCACATGCCGACTCCGGCACTTGGCCCGTCTTTGGGAGTAGCACCTTCCGGCACATGGATATGCACATCGAATTTCTCGTGGAAATTGGTATCCAGACCCAGAGCAGCCGCGCGACTGCGAACCACGGTAAAGGCTGCCTGGATGGACTCCTGCATGACGTCACCCAGGGAGCCGGTTTTAATGGTCTTGCCCTTGCCTTCCACGGCAATTGCTTCGATGGTAAGCAACTCACCACCCACCGACGTCCAGGCCAGGCCATTGACCTGACCTACCTTGTTCTCGATCTCCGCCTTGCCGTAATCGAACTTGCGCACCCCGGAATAGGCTTCCAACTTCTCTGAGGTCAGGGTCAATTTGCCAATCTTGCTTTTCATGGCATTTTCCTTGACCACCTTGCGACAGATCTTGGCGATTTCCCGCTCCAGGTTGCGCACGCCTGCTTCACGGGTGTAGTAGCGGATGAGGTCCTTTATCACATCCTCCCCAATGGTCAGCTCCTGGTCTTCCAGACCGTTGTTTCGCTTTTGCTTGGGAATGAGATAACGCTTGGCGATATTGACCTTTTCATCTTCGGTGTAGCCGGGTATCCGGATCACTTCCATACGATCCAGCAGGGGACCGGGGATGTTCATGGTATTGGAGGTGCAGATGAACATGACTTCGGACAGGTCATAATCCACTTCCAGATAATGATCGTTGAAACTGTGGTTCTGCTCCGGGTCAAGCACCTCCAGCAAGGCTGATGCTGGATCACCCCTGTTGTCCATGCCCATCTTGTCCACCTCGTCCAGCAGAAACAACGGGTTCTTCACGCCGATCTTGGACAGTTTCTGCAACAGCTTGCCCGGCAGGGAGCCGATGTAGGTGCGGCGATGACCGCGAATCTCGGCTTCATCCCGCACACCACCCAGCGCCATGCGCACGAATTTTCGGTTGGTGGCACGGGCGATGGATTCACCCAGGGACGTCTTGCCGACTCCCGGAGGACCCACCAGGCAAAGAATAGGGCCTTTGAGTTTCTTGACCCGTTTCTGCACCGCCAGGTATTCAAGGATGCGTTCCTTGACCTCTTTCAGTCCGTAATGGTCATTCTCCAGAATCTCTTCGGCCTTCTTGAGATCCATGCGCACCTTGCTACGCTTTTTCCAGGGTACGTTCACCATCCAATCGATGTAGGTACGTACCACCGAAGCTTCCGACGACATGGGTGACATCATCTTGAGCTTATTCAGCTCTGCCAGTGCCTTGTCCTTGGCTTCCTTCGGCATGCCGGCTTCCTCGATACGCCGCTTCAGCTCTTCGCTTTCATTGGGCACATCGTCAAGCTCACCCATTTCCTTCTGGATGGCCTTCATCTGTTCGTTGAGGTAATACTCCCGTTGGCTTTTTTCCATCTGCTTCTTGACCCGCCCGCGAATGCGCTTTTCCACCTGGAACAGATCGATCTCGGATTCGATCAATGCCATCAGGTGTTCGATGCGGGGTTGCAGATTGGCCAATTCCAGCAAATTCTGCTTTTCCTGCAGCTGGAGTGACATATGGGAAGCGATGGTGTCCACCAGACGCCCGGGTTCGTCGATACTTGATATGGACGTCAGCACCTCCGGCGGAATTTTCTTGCTCAGCTGCACATACTGGTCAAACTGTGACAACAGCGACCGCAGCAGGAGATCAGACTCTTTCTTTTCCAGCTCCTCGGGTTGCAGCGCCTTCACATCAGCCTTGAAATGATCCGGTTCAGTGATGACTTTCTTTATGCGGGCCCGGGTCAGCCCCTCCACCAGCACCTTGACCGTGCCGTCCGGTAATCGAATCAGCTGCAGGATGGATGCTATGGTGCCTATCTGAAACAGGTCATCGATGGCGGGTTCGTCGTCCGAGGCGTTTTTCTGTGCCACCAGCAATACCTGCTTGTCGTTGGCCATGGCATTTTCCAGAGCCTTGATTGACTTGGGACGACCGACGAACAAGGGCTGCACGATCTGCGGGTAAACCACTACATCCCGCAACGGCAGCAGCGGGTAGATGTTGTTGGCAGACTCAGTGGTTTCTGGATAGCCCATAGTTTTCTCTCAGGTATGGATAGGGAGCCATCCGCAAGGAAGTTTCATTCAGACAGCTTGTACCGCACTAAATATGGTGATTCCATGCGATTTTTCAAGCATAGCAGACCGGACTATTCGTCAACAGCCTTTCTTGTTTGAGGCTGCTCAAGGTTTTCGTACATCAACAGCGGCTCTGATTCGCCTTCGATGACGGCCGCATCGATGATCACCTTGCTGACATTTTCCATGGAGGGGATCTTGTACATGGTCTCCAGCAGCACCCCTTCCATGATGGAACGCAGTCCACGGGCTCCGGTCTTGCGTTCCCTGGCCTTTTTCGCAATGGCGCGCAGGGCATCATCGCGGAACTGGATTTCCACGCCTTCCATCTCAAACAGTTTGATGTACTGCTTGGTGAGTGAGTTACGGGGTTCCTTGATGATCCGCACCAGGGCATCCAGGTCCAGTTCATCCAGTGTGGCAATCATCGGCAGACGGCCGACAAACTCGGGAATCAGGCCGTACTTCACCAGATCCTCCGGTTCCACGTCCCGCAGGGTTTCACCGACTTTCTTCTCGGTTTCCTTGCTGCGTACTTCCGCAGTGAATCCAATGCCACTCTTGTCGGAACGGTCCCTGATGATCTTGTCCAGTCCGGCGAACGCGCCGCCACAGATGAACAGGATATTGGAGGTATCCACCTGCAGAAATTCCTGCTGGGGATGCTTGCGCCCCCCCTGGGGTGGCACCGAGGCGACGGTGCCTTCTATCAGCTTCAACAGGGCCTGCTGCACACCTTCGCCGGAAACGTCGCGGGTTATGGAGGGGTTGTCCGACTTGCGGGAAATCTTGTCGATTTCATCGATGTAGACGATGCCGATCTGGGCTTTTTCCACATCGTAATCGCATTTCTGCAGCAATTTCTGGATGATGTTTTCCACGTCTTCACCGACGTAGCCGGCTTCGGTCAGGGTGGTGGCATCGGCAATGGTGAACGGCACGTCCAGCAAACGCGCCAGGGTCTCTGCCAACAGGGTCTTGCCGGTCCCGGTGGGACCCACCATGAGGATGTTGCTCTTGCCCAACTCCACATCGGACTTGGCCTTGTCATAATTGAGGCGCTTGTAGTGGTTGTAGACGGCTACGGCCAGCACCTTTTTGGCGCGCTCCTGACCGATCACGTACTCGTCGAGGGTTTTCTTGATTTCTTCCGGAATGGGCAGCTTGCGGCTGGTGGTTTCGGTGTCCTTTTCCTGGATTTCCTCGCGGATGATGTCGTTGCACAAATCCACGCACTCGTCACACACGAATACGGAGGGACCGGCAATCAGCTTGCGGACTTCATGCTGGCTTTTGCCGCAAAAGGAACAATAAAGCAGCTTGCCGTTATCGTCCCCTTTGTTGAATCGATCGTCTGACATCAATACGGTCCTCTGTGTCCAAACATGCAGTCATTACCCGCTAATTGCAAGCCTGCCAGGTGTTTCAAGGCGACGGGTCATGCCCCTGCCAGGGCTCTCAAACCTCCCCCGCTTTCCCTTTAATATTATCTACTCGTCTGTCGATTACTTTATCCACCAGACCGTAGCGAACCGCTTCTTCAGCGCCCATGAAATTGTCCCGCTCCGTATCCCGGGCGATGAGCTCTTCGCTCTGGCCGGTGTGCTTCGCCATAATCAGATTCAATTTCTGGCGTAACTTTATGATTTCATTAGCCTGAATCTCAATATCCGAGGCCTGACCCTGAGTCCCGCCACTGGGCTGATGAATCATCATCCGGGAATGGGGCAAGGCAAACCGTTTGCCTGGAGCACCTCCTGCCAACAACAGGGCACCCATGCTGGCCGCCTGTCCCACACACATGGTGCTGACGTCAGGCTTGATGAACTGCATGGTATCGTAAATCGACAACCCTGCCGTCACCGAACCCCCAGGAGAATTGATGTAAAGATGAATGTCCTTGTCCGGGTTCTCAGATTCACAAAATAACATCTGCGCCACTATCAGGTTGGCCATGTAATCCTCCACCGGTCCGGTCAGGAAGATCACCCGATCCTTCAGTAGTCGGGAGTAGATGTCATAGGACCGCTCACCACGCGCAGTCTGTTCGACTACGATGGGCACCAGGCTGGCGGTGATGGGGGGAAAATGGTCACTCATGGTTTGGATTCCGTAATCAGGCCTTAGCGTTCTTGGCTTTGCGCGCGGCAGGTTCGGCCTGTATGACCTTTTCATAGGGCACCGACTTCTCCTCAACCGTAGCCTTGGAGAGGATCAGGTCAAACACCTGGTCTTCCAACACCGCGGATTCCACGTTACCCAGCTGCTCTTCGTTGTGATAATACCACTTGACCACTTCCTCAGGCGTTTCGTAGGTCGCGGCGATTTCTTCCACCGCCTCCCTGACCTTGTCGGCATCAGGGCGCAGATTCTGTTGACGGATGATCTCCCCCAGCACCAGCCCGCTGATCACCCGGCGCTCGGCCTGTTCGGCGAATAGACTGTCCGGCAACAGGCTGGGATCGACATTCTTGCCACCTCCCATCTGCTGCAGGGCCTGGTTGCGAAGACTGACGATTTCGCCGGCCACCAGCGCTTTGGGAACGCTGACGTCCACCAACTCCAGCAGGGCATCGATGGCCTGATTTTTCAGTTTGTTGCGGCTCGCGGTCTTCATTTCACGTTCCATGTTCTGCCGCACCTCATCGCGAAACGCGGGTTCACCGCCTTCTTCGATGCCAAAGCTGGCGAAGAACTCCTCGTCCAGCGCCGGCAGCACCTGTTCCGATACCGAATTGACGGTCACAGTGAACTCCACATCTTTGCCGGCAAACTCCGCACTGTGATAATCCGCCGGGAACTGCAGCGGCAGGGTCACCGTTTCACCGGCCTTCCTGCCAACCAGCCCGTCTTCAAAACCGGGAATCATCCGCTGCGATCCCAGGATGAGGTTGGTATTCTTGCCGCTGCCGCCGGGAAATGCCTCTCCGTTCATGGTGCCGCTGAAATCGATGTTTACCATGTCCTTGAGAGCGGATTCCCGCTCCACTTTCTGCCAGGTCAGGCGTTGCTGCCGCAGGGTTTCCACCATCTTGTCGATGTTCGCGTCATCCACCTCAGCCACCAGCTTTTCCACCTTGATGGCGGCAAAATCAGGCAGGCGGATTTCCGGATACACCTCAAATGTGGCCACGAACTCCAGATCTCGACCTTCCTCGATGGTCTTGGCCTCGATGCGGGGCTGCCCCGCCGGCTTGATGCTTTCTTTGCTCAGGGCCTCATAATAGGACTTGCTCATGAGTTCCCCGACCACTTCTTGGCGCACACCCTTGCCGTAGCGATCCTTGATCACACGCAGCGGCACCTTGCCCTGCCGGAAACCGTTCATGCGAACATTCCTTGCTGCTTGCTGCAACCGCTCATTCACCGCTGATTCCACTTCATGGGAAGGCACGGCAATGGTCATTTTGCGTTCCAAACCTGACGTCGTTTCTATTGAAACCTGCATTGAAAACCCCTTTGGCCAAGAGTATTGCGAACTCACCCTGCCGCGGTGACAGGATAACGGTCAGCCGAGTGCATCAGTGACCAGGAGTTCGCGGAGAGAAATCTGTTCTACATTTAACTGGATCTAGTCTGCGAATCTGAGTGTTTTTAAAGACATTTCAACAAGTTGAGGACAGGCAGAAAGTCGCAAGGAGCGCGATTGTCCCATAACGTATGGGCAGATTCAATCATCCGCCTCGGCCTGCCCGGTGTCATGCCGAAAAGCCCTCGTCTGCACAGGCTCAACTGGCATAATTTTTGCGCTCTTTCATCAAAAAAATTCCCATATTATGTTCGCCCCACTCGCTAGCTTAAGGTTGCTGAAAACAAACCAAACAGGGGTTTCCCAGAGCAACCTTAAGCTAGCGCAGACCACTTTTTTCTGATCGATCACCCTGGAAACCGATGTGAATCCCATGCAAACACAGGACACTCTTGCTGCAAACCCGCCCCCTTGCTCGGAACAAGTTTTCAGCCAGGATGATCGTTGGTACTTCCACACACAGGATGGCGCCCAGATCGGACCATTCCGTTACCGCTCAGAAGCCCAGAGCGGACTGGAAAAATTCCTGGAAGAGCTCAAGAACAAGCTGTAACCGTATCGCTAATGCCGGGTCGCTGCGTTACACTGGCGCGGTTTTTCATCGGCTATTGATAGTCCGGGTTCTATGAATTCATTGGCGTCGGTGCAACAAAGCATCACCATCGCATACGGCTCAGCCTATGCAGACAACCCGATTTGGGTTCGAATCAAGAGCAACCTGCTGCATCCACGGCAAATCATTTCGTTCAGCGCCACCCGACAGATGGATCCTGGCGTATTGCTGCTGGACCTAAACCTGTTGATGGAAAATGGTTTCTCTGAATGGCGCGATGCATTTCCCGACGCCATCATCATATGCCCCGATTCAGTGGATCTGGATGCAGACCTGCTGATCCAGAGCAACCTGCCGTTTCGACAGACCAGCAAACTGCTGGAGATGGCCTGCTTTCAGTGGGTACTGAAAAAAGAGCGCATGGAGAGCCAGCACGCCCGCAGCAAAGGCACTCTCAATCTGGGCAAGCTGGCTGACATAGGCATTTCCCTGTCCGCCGAGGCGGACCTGATGAAACTGCTGCGCAAGATCCTGACGGAAGGCCAGAACATCGCATGCTGCGATGCCGCATCCTTGTTCCTGATCGAGGAGACCGAGAAGGAAGAGAAGCGTCTGATCTTCAAGCTCACGCAGAATGACTCGATGGATTTTCCGTTCCTGGAGACCAAATTTCCGGTGGACAAATCTTCCATCACCGGCTACGTGGCTCTCACCAATAAAGAACTCATCATTCCAGATGCTCACCAGCTGTCCAACAACGTGCCTTACCGGTTCAATCGCAAGTTTGACCAGGACACGGGGTATCGCACCAAATCCATCTACACCATACCTTTGACCAACAAGCACAAGGAAGTCATCGGCGTCCTGCAGTTCATCAACCGCAAGAAGGCGCGCTCCCTGAAAATTACCGATGAAAAATCGGCCAATGCCTATACCCTGCCCTTCGACAACGAGGTGGGGTTATTGCTCCAGGCACTGGCCAGTCAGGCCGGCATCGCGGTGGAGAACACACTGCTGTATAACGACATCAAGAACCTCTTTGAAGGGTTCGTGAATGCCTCGGTGGCCGCCATCGAACAGCGGGATCCGACAACCAGCGGCCATTCCTTCCGGGTGGCAGACCTGTGCGTCGGGCTGGCCAATTGTGTTTCTTCCTCTGACATCTACAGCCTGCGCAAACTGCGGTATTCCAGTGCCGAAATTCAGGAGTTGCGGTATGCCGCGCTGCTGCACGACTTCGGCAAGGTGGGTGTACGGGAAGCCGTGCTTGTCAAGGCCAAAAAGCTAAAACCAGGCAGCATGGAGAAGATCCAGTACCGGATCCAGCTGGCACAGGAGCGGCTGCGCAATCAGGCCCTGACCCGGCAGATCCAGATGTACCGATCCGGCAATGTCAATGAATTCGAAATTCAACAGATCAACCGGCAGCTGGACGACGAAATCAGCAAACTGAACCATTTCTATAAAGCGATCATCGAGGTCAACGAACCCTCCGTGCTGGCCAAGGAAAACCGGGAGCTTCTCGACGAGATCAATGCGTATCAGCTGACCACCAATACCGATGAACTGAACATCCTGACCCCGAAGGAATTCGAGATGCTCAGCATCCCAAAGGGCAGCCTTTCACCGGAGGAGCGCAAGGAGATCGAATCCCATGTGGTTCACACTCAGAACTTCCTGAACCACATTCCCTGGACCAAGGAATTCCGCAATATTCCCAGCATTGCCGCCTACCATCACGAGAAGCTGGATGGCAGCGGCTATCCCTACGGCCTGACAGCTGCAGACATCCCTTCACGCTCCAAGATCATGACGATCTGCGACATCTACGATGCATTGACCGCATCCGACAGGCCCTATAAACCGGCCATGAACCTGGATAACGCGCTGAATCTGCTGGTGAATGAAAGCAAGCGCGGGTTGCTGGATGCGGATATGGTGCAGGTTTTCATTGACGCGAAGGTATACCACGCCATTGATTCCAGGGAATATTCCACGTCATCCGAGTTTGCCAGTTTCAGCCATCACCCCTGCGATTACGATCTGCACAAGCACGGCGAAGAATAGCCGCCAGCATCAGGCCACTGAATTTGTCAGGCTGCTTTATTTGTCAGGCTGCTTTCGCGCGCCAGGTCTGCCTCGAAGGTTCCAGGTGACTTACACTGGCGAAAATTTCATCCATGCAATGCAGGAAGAAATAGTGGCCCCGGTTTGCGATTGAGTGCAATGAGCCGCGGGGCAAATGGGCAGTGACGTATTCACTTGATGAATTGGGATAAAGCCGATCGGCACAGCCCTGCCAGATGACCACCGGAACCCTGATATCCCGCAGCTGAAAGCCGGGTTCCGCGAAACACAGACTGGTATCCCGGGCAACCCCCTGAAATCCCTGGCGCAGGGATTCGCCGAGACTGGCCTTGAGGACTGCCATGACCCGAGGATCCTCCAGGGCCTTGCGATCCGTATAACTGAGCAGATCGCGAAGGCGCTCCACATAATCGTCCGGACTGCTGACCGACAGGGAATGCCGCAGACTGGTGAACACGCGTATCAGCAAGGGCAGCACGCTGTTCATGCAGTGTGCGGTCAGCGAGCTTCCTTGTCCTGCCCGGTGCTGTAACAGATTCCCCGGAATGCCTCCCAGGCTCAACTGGAATTCGATCCGATCCTGTGCCTGATGGGCGGTGCTGAGGGCAAACAGTCCGCCTGATGCAAGGGACAGCATTCCGAAGCGGGTAATCTCCAGCCTGTCAGCCAGTTCCACAATGGCGCGGGCGAACTCCTTCGTTCCGCCATTGGCCCTGGGATCCGATCCCCCGATGCCCGGCCGGTCCACGGCAATCAGTCGAAAACCCGTGCGTGAGGCACTACGGTGAAACAGCTCACATTCCAGGCGTGAGTTGCCGACACTGTGAAAGTAGAAAACCGGGAATCCATCCTGACTGCCGTAAATCTGATACGCCAGCGTATGTCCATCCGAGAGGGTCAGACTGTCAGCTGCTGTGCCACGTAGGGCGGGAACTCTGACGCGATGAGAGAAATCCAAACCGGAGCGTTGCAGGGCATGATTGAGCATGGTCGGGCTCTCCGGTGCAGCCTTTGGAGCGAGTGACGCGTGGGCAAAATAATAGGTGGGAAATATTCCCACGTCAATTGAAAATTGTGGGATTAATTCCCACCCTTGACTATACTGCGCCGATGCAAAATGACCTGAACCCATCCGACGGCGCCGCCCCTCCCCCGGCATTGCTCAATGCCGTGGCAAAGATATTGCGTCCTCTGGTGCGTCTGATGCTGGCCAACCAGTTGACCTACCCCCAGCTGAGCGCCTTGTTGAAACAGCTTTATGTAACTGTTGCCGATGAGGAATTCGGAGTGGATCACAAACGCCAGTCTGATAGCCGAATCAATCTCCTGACCGGCGTGCATCGCAAGGATGTGAAACGGCTGCGTGCCGAACCCCAGGCCCGCGCCCAGCAGCCGGGCAGCGTATCGCTCGGGGCGCGCATCATTGGTCATTGGCTGGGTACGGCAGAATTCCTCAACACTGACAATCAGCCATTGCCTTTGCCCGTGAAGGCAACAGCCGGAGCACCCAGTTTCGAAGCACTCGTGCAAACCGTAAGTCGGCAGGATATACGCCCAAAAGTGATACTGGACGAATGGTTACGACTGGGAGTTGCCAGTCTGGATGAGGAAAACCGGGTCATCCTGAATACCGGAGCCTTCACACCGGAAAAAGGCTTCGAAGAAAAAGCCTATTTTTTTGGCAAGAACCTGCAGGATCACATCAGTGCCGGAGCACACAACTTGCTGGGCAAGAAGCCTTCCTATTTCGACAGAAGTGTTTACTATGACGGCTTGTCGGCAGGGTCCGTTGCCAGACTCACCGCTCTGGCCGATAACCTCGGCATGAAGGCTCTCACGGAAATGAACAAAGCCGCCCTTGCATTTCAGGAACAGGATAAAAACTCATCCTCCGCGCCCCATCGCATCAACTTTGGTGTGTTTAACTACTCCACACCAGTGGAACGGCCGGCAGCCCCGCCAGACTCTTCAACTGAGCCCTCTCCTCATGATGCCTAGCCAGACCCGCATGCGCAGCGTGGATACCACAACCACCTTGTTGCTGGCGGCCCTGATGGCGTTTGTGATGACGGTGAGCAATATCAGCGCGGGAATCATCGGTGGCGGAAGTGGCGGCGCGGGCAACGATGACGAAGGCAGCGGCATTGGCGGTACCGGCAGATTCGGCGGTCTGGGCGGTTCAGGCGGCGGCGAAAGCGGCTTCGGCGGTACCGGCTATAGACCCGCGTTGGGCTATGACCCAGGCACTGGTGAAATCCGCCTCATTGAAGAGCATCATTTACAATCAATTCAGCGGGTTAAGAAAGACTCTTTACCATCCAACGAAATACTTCCCCTGGTCCCGGCGCTAGAGGAGTTCACACCTCGCCTGGTTCCTTTGCCGGCGCCATTGGCAGTGCCCCAGTTGAACGCTCGCCAGCTTGCCGCCGAATCCCCCTTTCCTTCCGCGCCCCTGCCTGTCAGCAGCGAGATCCAGGCGCAGTGGGAAATCCATGCCCTGCAGCTTGCCATGGCACCATTGGAACCCTGGTCCCTTGATACCAGTGAGATTCCAGTAGCCCGGGAGGGAGGCTGGCAAACCCTGGCGGATCTGGCGGGTGAACCGTCGCCCGCCAACTCGGAGGATAGGGCCCAGTTGCGAACTGCTTACCCGGACCGTATTCAACGCCCTGACCTGCCTCCGATCCAGCGCGCGCGACCGGTAGAAAGACTGTCAATCCTGCCTCCGCGGGTCCAACCCATGCGGATTTAATTCGCTACCAGCGCAGGGTCAGCTGGGTGCCGAGTGCAAAATCCGGGCTGTCCACCGTGAATCCCCAGACGCCGTAGGCCATCAACGACCAGCGGTCGCTCAGCTCCCAACTGACATAAGGCAATAACTCATGGATTTCGCTGGAAAAATCCGAGGCCGGTGCGCCGTAACTGTAAATCATCCCGCCACTCCAGGCCGCTGCGATTGGCAGGGCGAATCCCACCTCTCCAAAAGCCGAGTGCGATAAGCCCGCGAACACATCAGTCTTGCCCCGCCAGCGGTACCCCGCAGTGGCGAATGCTGTCACCTTTCCAAAGCCCTGAAACAGGTCCAGCTGGGTACTGTAATCCGGTTCCCCCGTACCAAGCCCCTTGGTATCGTCGGCCGTCGGCAACTTGGCCTCCACCACCAGATCCAGAAACAAGCCCGAGTCGGTCAGGGCGGGGAACTGGTAAGTACCGCTGGCCACTACATCACCCAATCCCGCCGCATCGATTCGCTCATTCGCCAGACGGGTGCGGGTCACCCCGCCCACATTCACCAGGGCGTTGCCCAGGCCGTCAATTTCCAGATACGGCACCGTGACCTGCAGAGCCCAGGTATCGCCCTGGTACTCATAACTGATTGGAAAATATCGAATTGTAGTTTCTAGTTGGGCGCCGTAATCACCATCGCTGAGATAGGCTCCCGCAGCCAATGAGTGGGGACTGTCAACGTGCTGGGCGGCAGCATTGGTGCTTCCCAACAGCGCTGCCAACACGACTCCCCAGTGTGCGGGTTTCTGACAGGGGCTGCACGACATGACGGCCGACCTTTCGAGACAAGAGAGAGGAAAACTACCCGTGGCGGGCCCTCAAGTCAAAATCCCACCTGTCCATTGCTGCGTCGAAATGTACTGCCCAATACACGACGAGCGCGTTTCAATGGGTGCTCTGGTTCACATTCGCCCAAATTTGCCCTCTTTGTGCCTTGAACTGCCTTGCAAGTAGAGTAAAGTTGTTACATTTCAAGGCGCTTGCCTTTTAGTGGGAAATCCCGGATTCGGTTGTTGGCGAACCGGGACATGCCTGAATGAACAGCTCAAACGAGAACAACAATGACCACTAACAGACTCCGTTTGCCATTGCGCCTGACCGCTTGCCTGCTGTTCACCCTCGCGGCGACCCAGACTCCCTCCCTCAGAGCTGCGGAAGCCCCCTCCCCCATAGCGGAAATGAGCCGTCTGACAACTGCCGGCCAGTTCCAGCAGGCCTTCGATCTTGGCACGCAAAATCTGACGGACTGGTAAGGTGATCCCAACTTTGACTTCTTCTATGGCTTGTCGGCTCTGGAGATCGGCTTGCCCAATGATGCGGTATTCGCCCTCGAGCGGGTGGTGGCCACCACCACTGACGCCACCGTGCGTGAGCGGGCCCGACTGGAACTGGCCAGGGCCTATTTTCTGTCCAATAACCTGACCGCCTCGGAAAATCTCTTCAATGTGGTGCTGGCAAGCAATCCGCCGCCCAACGTCCAGCAAAACATCGAGGCCTTCCTGCAATTGATCGAGACCCGTCGCAATTCTCAAAGGGCCACCTGGGACTTTTCCGTGGCATCCAATATCGGCGCCGATGACAACGTCAACAGCGCCACCAGCAACGGCCTGATCGATACCCCCCTCATCGGTGAAATCGAGCTCAGTCAGGACGGCACCCAAACCGATGACACATTCAACAACACCGCATTCACCATGGGTTACCGGCTTCCCTTCGATCGGGACAGTTTCCTTGCCGCCAGCCTCAATCTCAACCACCTGGATAACATCGATACCGATCAATTCGATCTGGACTCTTTGCGCGGGGATATCACTTACGGCTGGGGTGGTGAGATCAACCGCTTTCGGGCTGGCCTGAATTATTCACGGGTGATTCTGGATCAGAATGGTTTTCAGCAGGCCTACGGCCTGAACACCTCCTGGCAACGCACCGGCAACAATGGCTGGTATCAGAGCCTCAGTGGCGGGTACACCCAAATCCGCTATGACACCAGTGCCGCCTCCCCCTTGAGCAACCTACGCGATGTGGACCAGTTGCTGTTCACCGGTGGCCTGACCAAGCTCACCCAGCGCTTCACCCATTCGCTGAATCTGTACCATGCCGACGAGAGCCCCACCTCCGATGGAGCCGGCAAGCACAACGGGCGTGATTTCACCGGCCTTGCCTACAGCCTGCTCTACCGGCTGAATCCCCAGCACACACCCTTTGTGCGGCTTTCCACCCAGGAAGTCGGGCATGACGACCGTCACCCGGTATTTTTCAATACCACCCGGGAAGACAGCACCGACTCGCTCACCCTCGGCTGGATCTGGCAATACAATCGTCAGCTGGTGATCACCGGTGATGCCGCCTACACCGATAACCAGAGCAACATCCCGTTGTTCGATTATTCCCGATTCAAGTACCAGGCAGGATTTCGCTTCCAGTTCTGATTCAAACAAACAGTATTAGGATACCGAGACCAGACCATGAAAAAAGCCACTCAAACATTGATCGAGAGATTCTGTTTTCACTTTCTCGTTCTCTGCATCGCGTGCTATTCACCGGCTAATTTTGCCCAGCAGCCTGTGCTGGCAGGTCGGGTGGTGGCTGTCAGCGGATCGGTAACGGCTCTGGATGCCGCCGGGCAGACCCGCCCGCTGGAACGCCGCTCGGAAGTGTTTGTCGGCGACACCATCATTACCGGCCCGCGGGGCTTCACCCAGATCCGCATGACAGACCAGGCCATCGTGGCGCTGAAAGAAGCCACCCAGTTTGTCATCGTGGATTTCAGCTATCAGGAGCAGAACCAGGACGATGTTGCCACCATGCGGCTGATCCAGGGTGGCTTCCGCACCATCACTGGCAATATACGGGGTGACGACTACAACATCGAGACCGATTTTGCCACCATCGGCATCCGCGGCACGGATCATGAGGGCACGATCACCGAAGAAGGACTCTATACCGGGGTGTACGACGGCGGGACGACCGTGGAAAATGACGCCGCCAGCCTGGATCTCGGCCTCGGTGCCGATTACGACTATGCCCAGGTGCAGGACCCCAACCTTCCGCCCATCGGACTCACCGAGCAACCCACGGCACTGGGCAATATCCCGGTATTGAATGTGGATGAGCAGGAAGACGAAGATGATGGCGGCGACGGAGACGGGGATGGCAATGCCGACGGTAACGGAGACGGCAATGCAGACGGTGGAGCCGACGGCAACGCGGACGGTAACGCGGACGGTGGTGCCGATGGCAATGCGGGTGGAGGTGGTGGCAATACCGGTGGCGGCGGTGACACTGGCGGCACCGGAGGAACCCCGGGCGGCACCACGGGAGGTGGGAATCCCCCGGCTCCCCCGGTACCGATTACCCTGGACAACGCCTTTGGCTCCACCGGCGGCGGCACAACCGGTGGCGGCACCACAGGCGCCAATCCCATCGGTACACAGACCGATCCCATCACAGTCAACCCCAATGAGAATACCGGTGATGGCACCCTCGATTGCGCCTTAAATTCCACAAACCCGGCTTGCCGACCCAAGCCGGATGCCAGCCCGACTCCGTAGCCTACGCCTACACCGACTCCGACACCGACTCCAACTCCGGAACCTACACCGACGCCTACTCCGGAACCTACACCGACGCCAACTCCTACACCGACGCCTACTCCGGAACCTACACCGACGCCAACTCCTACACCGACTCCGACGCCGACTCCTACACCGACGCCGACGCCGACCCCTACACCGACTCCTACCCCGACGCCGACTCCGACGCCGACGCCGACGCCGACTCCTACCCCGACGCCGACTCCTACACCGACGCCGGAACCACCGCCCGAGCCAACACCTACACCGATCCCTCCGGTGTTGACACAGGGTCAACTTGATTCATTGAACCGGCCGACCTATGCCATCATGCCGGGCAATACCACCACCCGCCTGATCATCGGTGGTGGCACCCTGGCCAACGCCCCCGACGCCACCTTTGCCAGCGGGTCTGCATTGGGCACTGTGGGCAGTGCACCGAGCCTGGTCTTGCGGCGCAACAATACCTCCATGCTCAATTACCGGGATCTCAGTTCTGACCCCCAGGGCTTCTCCCTGCAGTGGGGCATCTGGGATGCAAGCAATTCAACACCGGTGCTGCGCTACCCGACCTTCAGCAACAGCACGGTGGTGCAAAACCAGACCATTCCTGTGCTGCTGGTCAACACCACACCCACTGCCATAGCGTCCCTGACCGGACAGTACCGATTCACCCCGTCTTCGGATTACCTGATCGATTTCAGAGCCACCGACGTGGAAGACAGCTTTGCCGCCAGCACTGTGGACAGCCTCAACGGTGGCTTTTATGTGGACCTGGCCGAAGCCAGAATCTACGACGGCGAACTCAATATCTGCCTCATCAGCGCCTGCGCCGATTTTGGAACGGAAGTGATCCGGGTCCCCTTCTATGGCGCCATCAACAGCGGCAGCGTGTTCAACAACCTGATCGTGGGCACCGGCAGCGATGCCAGCGGCGACTGGCATGCCTATAACGTCCAGGTGCTGGGAAATTTCCTCGGCAGCACCAGCACGGAGCTGGGATTCGTCCTGACGTTCTCCCTGGGGGGCGGCATCGGCACCAGCTACAACGACGCCCTGGCCAAGCGGGAGCGCTTCGTCAATGGCGCCGTGCTGTTCGGCAATCCGGCCGAAGTCAGTTTTGTACTGGACGACACGGACATAGAAAATACCAATCGCCTCGGCTTTGCCTTGTTCACACCTGCCACCCTGGACCAGTCTAATCAGGGCTTTTTCTTCGGTGGCGCCCGAGACACGGTAAACAACGAGTACATCACCGATACCACCGCCACCTACACCAACACGTTCCTGCGGGTGAACACTCCCTCGCTGTTCAGAAACGGTGTGGCCGCCA
Source organism: Pseudomonadota bacterium (assembly GCA_046047495.1). Lineage (GTDB taxonomy): Bacteria > Pseudomonadota > Gammaproteobacteria > Pseudomonadales > Pseudohongiellaceae > NORP240. The sequence continues at coordinate 35,189 of JBJOHV010000075.1, forward strand.
CAGCGCTGAGCAATCGTGGGGGTTTCGACGTGGACTGGGGCATCTGGCGGGCCGAGTCGGGCACCCCTTCACTGCTATTCCCCAATGCCTTTGACGATACCGAGCAGGACGAGGTGACCGGCGACATCCTGTTCGCGACCGCAGCGCCTGCTGACGTCAGCGGCATTGCCAATCTCACCGGCTCCACCTTCTACCAGGCCACCGATTCCTTACTGGCCAACAATTCGCTTGTGGACAATAATGTCGATACGGTAAACGGCTCCTTCGTCGTGGATCTCGCCAATGCGTATTTGAAAAACCTGCGCATCCAGGTGTGCCTCGGCGGTTGCGCCGAGCCTTCGGAAGTCTGGTTGAGCGACATCGGCATGAACATTCCGGTGGTCAGCGGCAAGTACGTGGCCGAGCGCAGCCTCAACGGCGCCTTTACCGAATCTGAGGGGGCAACCATTGCATTCAAAGGGACTTTTGCCGGCACCTTCGTTGGTGATGCCACCAATGGATTCGGATTTGCCGCCGGCTTCCGCTGGTTGGAAGACAATGAAGATGGCTACTCCGGCAGCCTCAAGTTGCTGGACGGCGCAGTATTGTTCAGCCAATCCAGTGCAACCCCACCTGCACCGGTTACCAGCAGTGAATTGAGCGCCCTGACCCGGCGCGGACTGATAGCCTTCGACGGTAACGACGGCAAAATACTGCGGGGATTCGCAACAGACTTCGAGCAGTCGGACGACCTGTTCATCGGTACAGCCGCCAATGATCTGAACAATCCGGATGCCAATGATGCCCAGGTCGTGAGGCTTACGGATACAACCCGCCAGGCACTGGTGACCAACGTCGGCGGCTTCGATGTGGATTGGGGTGTGTGGCAGGCGGGCTCTACCGAGGGTGAGGAACTGAATCTCGCGAAGTTCCTGGTTGGTGTGGGCAGCCAGGAAAGGTCACTGGAAACAGGTACGAAAATCGTCGCCCTGTCCCTCGAACCCGCCCTCACGCCCTACTCGGTCTCACGCCGGTTCGAAATTACCCAGGGCATACTCGAATCCGATACCGAATACGACGAAATCCTGGGCTCCTTCAATCTGAATGCGGACCAGGGCATCATCAATGACCTGGTCATCAAGGCCTGCGCCGGTGGCTCCTGTATCGAAGGCGGCACCGTGTGGGAGACCTCCCCCCTGTCCGGCCTGCAGATCACCAACAGTCTGGTATCCGCAGAAAATCTCAGCGGCACCAAGGCGGGCAGCATCAGCTTCGCCGGCTCGCTCCACGGCGCCTTCGTGGGCACCCAGGGTGAAGGGTTCGCCGCCGGGTTCCGCTTCTCGGCCAGTGATGAATCCACTCTCAGTGGCGCAGCCCTGTTCGAGGTTTCCGAACTGCTGAGTGCGAGTGAACAAGCATCTCTTACCCGGGTGGGCTTCCTGGTGTTCCCGGGGGATCCCGATGACATGGACTTCCTGGCAGGTGATGATGAAAAGGGTGTATTGGCCTCTGCATCTGCTTTTGATTCGGAAACACCGGGTACTCCGCCGCTCTTTGTCACCAATCTCGGTGAAGGGCATAACAACTGGGATCCGGACATCACTGGCCACTCTTATTATGTCCTGCGCCGCAACAGTGCCGGCCAGCCCGCAGGTAAGTTGGTGGAGTTGATCGATGAGCAGAAAGGTTACGACCTGACCTGGGGATTCTGGGAGTCCACGGAATCCAGCGCACCGCAATTGTTCAAACATATTTCGGATACCACCGCCGACAGTGAACTGACCTTGCCCATGGGTGCCTGGTGGGTCACCAGCGCACCGGTGACAACCAGCTATGTGGGATCCCGCCGCTTCGAGCCCACCCAGTGGCGCTTCAACGGAGCCAATCCAAGCCTGGATAACTTCCTGGTTTCCGGCAACCTCAATCTGGACCTGGACGGCCTGGACAGGGGCGAAGGCTTCGGGCGGCTGTTCCTGGACATCTTTGCCTGCGAAGGCGCCTGCTCCACCACTGCCAACGTACGCCAGCACTGGACAGTGGACTACCAGTGGATCGACTTCTACACCATGGAACGCACGAATCTGGATGCCAAAGTCGTGACTGATCCCTTTGGCACACCCGGGACCCGCAGTGCTTTGGCAAGATTCCAGGGCTTCATCGCCAATGACGACAGCACCGGCTTTATTTCCGGCCTGTCCTTGTACGATGACCAGGAAGGTTATTACTCATCACCTGAGATCTCCGGGGTGGTGATGTGGGAACAATTGGGCGACGCCTTTGACAGCAATTACTACAGCGATATCTTCACCTACGACACTGGCGATGAAGACTACGAAGCAGAACGTCTCGGCTTCCTGATATTCTCCGATGACTTCGAGGCACTGGGCCTCACCAACAATCCCCTGGTCAATGGAGACGATTTCATCATTGCTTTTGATGACACCTATTCCAATCCGCCTCGGGATGAGGATTCATTCGACCTCGATATGGGTTTCGTTACGCCGGTTGCAGATCTGGAACAGTTTGCTACCAATGTGGCCGGCTTCGATCTTACCTGGGGCCTCAATAGTGATGGCAGCGGCACCAGCGCCTACGATCGCTTTGGCAAACTGGGCACCCTGGTCGATGACGAGCTGGATATTCAGGACTACTACCACTCGGATTATTCAATCACCAATTTCGGGGATTTTTCCCACCTGTTCGATGCGGATGACCTGTCCAAGGCCCAGCAGGTTCTAAGCCCCAGCATCTGGGTATCCGCCCCATTGGCAGAGAACGTGCCCAGTGAAGGCAAGATCTGGTTCAGAACCCTTTCCGATACCGGAGCTGCCGGCATTGACGGACTGTTGACTGTCAACAATATCGATAAAACCATCAGCGGTTATGAAGGCCGGTTCGGCATCGACTTCGATGAGATGTACGGACCCTATATTGAAAACCTGGAGCTGAACCTGTGTTTCAATGGTGGCGGCTGCGACGATGCGTACCTGTTTGAATTTGACAGTTACAGCTCCTACGACATTTCTTCGGAAGGCGTTCAGAGTCCCTCCTTCAATCATGGCGACATCGACGATCGCCATTTCGATGGTGACATGGGTGGCTTCCTGATCGAGGACTCCAGTGACCGGCTCGGCTTCATCCAGGGTTTCAATGTCATCAGTTATTACAGTGAAGACGAAGGTGATCCCTTGACCCGTCACTACATTCAAGGTGCTGCTGTTTACGAACAGTATTGGCCGGTAGTCACCCCGGACGAGGAAAGTCAGTTCACTGCCTATGGGTTCACCCTTAACCCTGGCAACAGTTCTTCGGATACTGCAGGCCGAACGCTGCACAGCTCACTGACCAGCGCCAGGATTGTCAGTTTCGACAACAGCAGCCACGGCAACATCGGCCTGTTCAAGGGAGTCCCGGAGAGTGTGGTGGAAACACCCTCGAGTATTGGCACAGGCAGCTCAACCGGAGTTCCCGATGTGGTGAGTGGCAAGTTGAATTGGGGGTATTGGGGAGGAGCCGAAACCCACCGGCTTTATTCCGACTTCAATGACAGCCAGACATCAACTCCGTCGACGGACAAATTGTTCGCCCTGACAGCAATACCCGCCGACATCTCCAGCTTCAGCCATGTACTGCAAGTGAAGGCCAATGGCAGCTCCAGCCAGCTGTTCAAATCGGACAACGGCGACTCGATATCCAACCTGGTATCGTCGATGACCATAGACTTTGGTTCCGGAAGCATCTCCAATGGCCGGCTGTCGTTCATCCGCAACACGTCCAGTGACCCGCAGGAATGGCTGGTCAAGTTTTCCGGCATGTTGCAGAAGCCGGAACTGATCGAAGGCAGCACGGCTGGCGTTCTGGATGTGGGGGATATCGTCATTGATTCCGCCAACAGCACGATCTCCTCCATCTCCGACGGCATTTACGACGAGCCCGACGGCAACATCGAAGGCAATGTGCTTGGCGCCGTGATCGATTCGGGCAACAAGTTTGCCGCCGGCTTCAACCTCTACAAGCAGGGAGCCCCTGCAACCTGGGTTGCCGGTACTGCCTTGTTCGGCAGTTACGATCCGGTGATCACTCCAAGCCAGGAGAGCAGCTATACGGGAGTTGGCTTCGCGCTGAAACCTGGCGCCTCCATGGAAACCGTGGCTGGCTGGACTACTCACAACTCCAGCATTGCCGACACCTATTTTGTCGACTTTGATGATCCGACAGACGAGACCGATAATCTGACAGACACAACCCGCCTGAGCGCTTTCGGTGGCACACCGGTAAAAGTCCTGCGCAGCAGCAGTTCCGATCCTGCCGCGAAATCCATCAACGCGGACGGGGCAAGCCTGGTGAACTGGGGAATCTGGGATGACGGCGAGTCAACCCACAAGATTTACACCAACTTCAATGATGCCATCGGCTTTAGCTCTTTCACTACCGCACTGGCAGTCGCGACGGCTCAGCCTGCCGACATCAGCGGCCTGACTGACAACTTCGACGTCACCTTCAATGATGTTTTCTTTATCGGCGAAGGCAGCGGCAACAAGGTGCTATCGAATTTCGACTTGAGCATGGATATCAATTTCAATACCCTCGCCGTGACAGATGGCAGCCTGAAATTCAGAAAGGACAATGTGATTCTGAACATCATCGACGAACAGTGGGAAGTTGCGTTCAGTGGTTCATTGGCCGAGCACAAAGTGAACGGAGTTACCGTAGGCCTGCTCGATGTGGATATTGATTCAGGCAGCACCACCGATATTCTCGGTGGCTCGATCAATACCGGCACGATTGAAGGGGACATAGTTGGCGTGGTCATAGCCGGCGGCGAAAAAATCGCAGGCGGTTTCAATCTGCGTAAAGTCAACAGCACCGCAAGCTGGGCCGTAGGCGCCTTCATCGCCGAAGAGGACAACCCGGAATACACCCTGCCCGCCCCCTCACTGGAGTCCTATGACATCTCCTGGGGTGCCTGGGATGCACCGGTTGAGAACAACTGGGTGACCGTCAGCGAACTGGCCGGCGGTCAGGTCACCGTGGGCACCGACGACTATCTGGCCACGGTCAATCCCACCCCCATCGCCAACCTGCAGGGCAATGCATCCTATGCCAGCAGTTATGGTTCGGGCTTCATCGGCAGCGGCAGCGCCGGTGCCGTGTCCCAGGTGGTGGCCGGCATGGACGTGGACTTCAACTCCGGCGCCATCAGCAACGGCAATCTGTTCGTGCAGGTGGGCGGTGCCCAGAACTGGGCCGTGCAGTTTGACGGCTCCGTGGTGGGCGGCGCCGTGGATCTGAATGCCCTGTCGGGTCAGTTGTCGGATCCCAGCGGCATCCTCAGCCAGGCCATCCAGGCGGACCTGGGCGGTGTCTTCACCGGCAATAACGCCGAAGCCTTCGTGGGCGGGTTCGATCTGCTCGATCAGAACAACGCCCTCAACCATGTGGAAGGTCTTTACACCATCGAGAAATGATCGGCTGACAGCCTGGGTTCATTCCCCAGGCTTTCACCAGGCATTCTCCTCAGGCTTTCTCGAACCTCAGTGAGGCGGAGTTGATGCAGTAGCGCAGCCCCGTCTCCTGGGGCGGGCCGTCGGGGAACACATGACCCAGATGGCTGCCACACTTGCTGCAGGTCACTTCGATGCGACGCATGCCGTGGGACGTGTCAAGATGCTCGTCGATCAGCTCGCTGCCCGCCGGCGCGAAGAAACTGGGCCAGCCACAACCGGAATCGTACTTGGTACCGGAGCTGAACAATGGCTCCCCGCAACCGGCGCAGCGGTAGGTGCCGCTCTCCTTGTGGTCCCAGTACTGGCCGGTGAAAGCCCGCTCCGTGCCCTTCTCTCGACAGATATGATAGGCCTCATCCCCCAGCAACTGCCGCCACTCCTGTTCCGATCGGGTGATTTTTGTCATATCCCTGTGTCCTCTGGTTACTTTTAATGGCTTACTTTTGATGGCTCACTTTGGCTAGAATACGCGCTTTGCCGGCCTGGGCCGATCTTTTACAGGAACCGCATGAAAACCGTCAAACAATCCGACAAGTTGGCTGCCGTCTGCTATGACATCCGGGGACCGGTGCTGGAGGAGGCCAAGCGCCTGGAAGAGGAAGGCCATCGCATCCTCAAACTCAATATCGGCAACCCGGCCGCCTTCGGTCTGGAAGCGCCGGACGAGATCATCCAGGACGTCATCCTCAATCTACCCAATGCCCAGGGCTACAGCGATTCCAAAGGCCTGTTTTCCGCCCGCAAGGCCATCATGCAGGAATGCCAGCGGCTGGCCATCAGCGGGGTCGAGATCAATGACATCTATCTGGGCAACGGTGTCAGTGAACTCATCAGCATGTGCATGCAGGCCCTGCTGAACAACGGCGACCAGGTGCTGATCCCCGCCCCCGACTACCCCTTGTGGACCGCAGCCGTCAGCCTCAGCGGCGGCACACCCGTGCATTACGTCTGTGACGAGCAGGCGGATTGGCAGCCGGACATCAAGGACATCGAAAGCAAGATCACGTCGAAGACCAAGGCCATCGTGGTGATCAACCCCAACAATCCCACCGGGGCGGTTTACGAGCGGCAAACCCTGCTGGATCTTGTCGACGTGGCCCGGCGCCATGACCTGATCATTTTCGCCGACGAGATCTACAGCAAGATCACCTATGAGGATGCCCGCTACATTCCCATGGCATCCCTCTGCGACGACATCCTGATCGCCAGTTTCAACGGCCTGTCCAAGGCTTACCGGTTGGCGGGCTTCCGCACCGGCTGGCTGGTGCTGTCCGGTGCCAAGCACAGTGCCACCAGTTATATCGAAGGCCTGGATATCCTCACCAATATGCGCTTGTGTGCCAACGTACCCGGTCAGTTTGCCGTACAGACGGCGCTGGGAGGCTATCAAAGCATCAACGAGCTGATCCTGCCCGGGGGACGCCTGAAAGAGCAGCGGGACCTGGCCTGGAGCCTGCTGACCCAGATTCCCGGCGTCAGCTGTGTCAAACCCAAGGGGGCTATCTACATGTTCCCCAAACTGGATCCTAACCGTTATCCGGTAAAGGATGATGCCCGCCTGATCCTCGACCTGCTGGAGCGGGAAAAGATCCTGTTGGTCCAGGGCAGCGCCTTCAACATCGAAGACACCCAGCATTTCCGTCTGGTGTTCCTGCCCACGGTGGATGTGCTGGAAAAAGCCATTTCCAACCTGGGCAATTTCCTGTCGCGTTATATCTAGGCCAGGGTAAAACCCAGCACGCGCAGTAAATCCCGCTGCGCGGCCGTGGCGGAGAGCCCGTTGATCCTGAACGCCGGGAATTCCTGTCGGTTCTGCAGGGTTTTACGGAAACCATCAAAGGCGCTGCCATTGGCAGTATTGGCAGTCGCCTTGTATGCCCTGGTCAGGTCGGGCAGATCCAGCACCTGCCGCAACACCGCCGCACACCAGGGATCCGTTGGCGGAACCGTTCCCCCTTCAAGATCGGCGAGTCTTCTCCCGAGGCTGTCAGGTTTAAGAAGGGAGAGGGAAAAATGTTCTGCCAGGGCGGCAGCCGTAAGCCAGGTGGCAGCCAGTTTTGCCTGCTGGCTATAACCGGCGATATGGGGTGTGGCGAGACTTACCCTTTGCACCAGTTCCGGGTCCGGAGTCGGTTCCCGTTCCCACACATCCAGCACCGCATGCAGCACCTGCCCTTGCTGCAAAAGATTCTTCAGCGCCAGATTGTCCACTACCCCACCCCGGGAGGCATTGATCAGTACCGTAGCAGGCGCCAAAGCACCCAGGCGCCTGGCATCCAGCATATGTCGGGTGGCATGGCGACCGCTTTCCGTCAGGGGCACATGGAGGCTGATCACCCGACAGCGAAGGGCTGTCTCAAGATCAACCAGGGTCACTGCGGCTGCGGCGAATGCAGCCTCCTGCTCAGTACTCAGTAACGGGTCGTTGACCACGACAGGCAACCCCAGCTGCACCAGGCGTCTGGCCAGCCGTCCGCCCACCTGTCCACCACCGACGATACCCACCGTGGCAGTTGCCGGGTCGAAGCGCCCCTGACAGGCAAGTTCCGCCAGGGCGGTGATGCAGTACTCCACCACCGCGTTGGCATTACAGCCCTTGCTGTGGGCAAAGCCGATGCCACGCCGTTGCAGATACTCCACATCCACATGATCGGTACCACTGGTGGCGGTGGCCACGAATTTTACTGGCGTGTTTTCCAACAGGTCGGCATCCACCCGGGTGGTGGAACGGACTACCACAGCATCCATGGTGCGGAGGTCTTCCCGGCAGATACTGCGTCCGGGCTGCTTGTGCAGTTCGCCCAATTGGCTGAAGGCGGCATCCACCGCCACGATATCCTGATCGGCGAGGATACGGATGCTCATTCAACCGCCCCGGGGAGACTGGCGTGCTGCGGACCACAGGCTTCGCAAGCGGGCTTGAGTTGGATCGTCCAGACGCTGCGTTGCCATGAAGCCCTGCAGGGCATCCCGGCACCAGGACTGCCGCTGCAGGCTGGCAACTTCCACGCTGGCAAAGGCTTCCGTCGGATCCGTCACATTATTCACGATGGTGGCCAGCCGGCGACTCAGATAAGCCTGCGCTTTGTGCTGTTCCAACCGTTGAGCCAGTTTGTCTGCGCCACGCAACGGCAGGGACGCCACCTGGTCCAGGTTCTCATAAATGCCATCCATATGATGAAAGTGTTGCAGCAACTCCCTGCCCTTCACCGGCCCCACACCCGGTACCCCGTCGATGCGATCCACCGCATCCCCCACCAGGCCCAGGTAATCCGGCAGCTGCCGGGGAAAAATGCCCAATTCGGCAAAAAAGTCATCCATGTGCCGTTTGCGGTTGGCGTTGTAGTCCCACACAAAGTCGTTTTCATCCTCCAGCACCTGGGCAAGATCCTTGTCCCTGGACACGATGGCGATGGCGGAACCACTGGTCGAGCGGATGCGTTTCGCCAGGGTGCCGATGATATCGTCCGCCTCATAGACACGGCTGGCAAAAGTGGGCAGGCCCAACAGACAGGACAATTCCCGGCAGGCGGCCAGTTGCCGCGCCAGATTGTCATCGGGCAGCTCCCGATTGGATTTGTAGCGGTCGCACAACTGGTGCCGGAAGCCGCAGAACAGGCTCTCGTCCATGGCCACCGCGAGATAGTCGGCCTCCACCCGATTGAGGAACTGCAGCAGGAACTGGGCGAAACCGAACAGGGCACTGACATCCTCGCCATCCCTGTCCCGGCACTCCACATAAGGAGAGAAATGGGCCTGGAAAATATAGATCGAGGCGTCTATCAGGTAGGCGGTCATGGCCCCATCAGTCCTGCTTCTTGCGGATGAGGTAGTAGTAGCGCCCGTCCTGCTGCAACTCCCCAACCAGTTCGTGCCCCAGGAACAGACAGAATTTAGGAATATCCCGGGTGGTGGAGGGATCGGTGGCTATCACTCTCAACAGTTCCCCAGCGGCCAGATCCCGGATGTGATTGTGCAGCAGCATGACCGGTTCGGGGCAATACAAGCCGGTGGCGTCCAGCTCTACCATCACGTCAAGCAGTCGGATATCGTCGGCAGGAGGATTGTCGCTGTTCATGACGGGCTGGGGGCTTCCCCGCGGTGGCGCAGATTGCAGGTTTGCTCCGCCGGGTCATAGTCCACGTAAACATCCCCGTTTTGCAGTTGCCGTACCACGGCTTCAACCTTTTCCGCCAGGCTGAACTCCCGGGCACCATACTCGGTCCCCTCCCGGCTCACAAATTCCTCGATAATTCCCTGCAGGGCATCGGCAGACAGGTGGGTGAACGGTATTTCCATAACAGTCATGACACTCTAGAACAGTTCCACCACTTCCAGCTTCTGTGCCGCCGGTACCAGGGCCCGCAATTCCTTGAAAGGGTATTGGCTGGTATCCGCGAGATGGGACAGGCTGACATTGCAGATACTGCGGAAGATGGTTTCCAGACGCCCCGGGTGCTGCTTCTCCCATTCCTGCAGCATCTGCTTGATGGCTACCCGTTGCATGTTGTCCTGGGAGCCGCACAAGTTGCAGGGAATGATGGGAAACTCCCGCAACTGGGCATAGCGGGCGATGTCCTTCTCCTTGCAATAAGCCAACGGGCGGATGACCACGTTGAGGCCGTCATCGCTCAACAGCTTGGGTGGCATGGCCTTCAACTTGCCACCAAAGAACATGTTGAGGAACAGGGTCTCGATGATGTCTTCCCGGTGATGACCCAGGGCAATCTTGGTGGCGCCGATCGAGCGTGCATAGGTGTACAGACTGCCACGACGCAGGCGGGAACATAGCCCGCAGTAGGTCTTGCTCTCCGGCACCTTGTCCTTGACGATGGAATAGGTGTCCTGTTCGATGATGTGGTAATCGACCCCTTCCTTTTGCAGATATTCCGGCAGCACATGTTCCGGAAAGCCCGGTTGTTTCTGATCCAGGTTGACCGCCTTGATGCGGAAATCAATGGGGGCGTGGCGCTGCAGGTTGATGAGGATGTCCAGCAGGGTGTAGGAGTCCTTGCCGCCGGACAGGCACACCATGACCAGATCACCCCGCTCGATCATGTTGAAATCGGCAATGGCCTGACCCACGTCACGACGCAGATTCTTCTGCAGGCGACGCAGCTGAAATTGTTGCTTCTGCAGATCCATGGACTCAGACCCGTTCGAATACCGTGGCGATGCCCTGCCCCAGTCCAATACACATGGTGGCCAGGCCCAGTGTCGCGTCCCGGTCCTCCATGGCATTGATCAGGGTGGTGGCGATGCGGGTGCCGGAACAGCCCAGCGGGTGTCCCAGGGCAATGGCACCGCCCTTGAGATTGACCTTGTCATCCAGCTTGTCCAGCAGGCCGAGATCCTTCAGCACCGGCAGGGATTGGGCCGCAAAGGCCTCATTGAGCTCCACCACGTCGATGTCATCGATCTTCAGCCCCGCCTTGGCCAACGCCTTCTTCGATGCGGGCACCGGCCCATAACCCATGATGGATGGATCCACACCGGCATAAGCCATGGCACGCACCCTGGCACGAATCTTCAGGTTCAAGGCCTGGGCCCGGGCGGCTGACATGATCAGCATGGCCGACGCACCATCGGTGATCTGTGAGGAAGTGCCGGCGGTGACCGTACCGTGGACGGGATCGAATACCGGCTTGAGACGGCCTAGCTCATGAAGATTGGTATCCGGGCGGATGGTCTCGTCCTGCTCGATCAGTTCCGCGAACCCCGCATGATTGTGTCCCCGGATGGGCACGATCTCCTGATCGAAACCGCCCTTGCCCCGGGTGGCACGGGCCTGGTCTGCCAGCCGATGGGAACGGACCGCGAACTCATCCTGGGTTTTGCGATCGAAGCCGTGCATGCGGGCCAGCACCTCGGCGGTCATGCCCATCATGAAGGCCGCCTTGGCAATGTGCAGGGATGCCTTGGGATTGGGATCCACACCGTGGTTCATGGCCACGTGACCCATGTGTTCCACCCCGCCTACCAGAAACACATCCCCATTGTCGCTCAGGATGGCCTGAGCGGCGGTGTGCAGGGCCGACATGGAGGATCCACACAGACGATTCACGGTCTGGCCGCAGGTGCTGTGGGGCAAGGCGGTCATCAGCGCGGCATTGCGGGCGATATTCCAGCCCTGCTCCAGGGTCTGATTGACGCAGCCCCAGATGACGTCTTCAACGCTGGCGGGATCCACGGCGGGATTGCGGCGCAACAGGGCATCCATCAGATGGGCGGACAACTCCTCGGCGCGCACAAGCTTGTAGGCGCCGTCCTTGGAACGGGCCATGGGTGTACGAACACAGTCCACTACCACGGCGTCACGGGGATTCAAAGTCATAATCGCGTCCTCTACTTCGCTGCCGGCGCTACCGGCTTAGTGGAATGAGTGGCATGAGTGGCTGGATAAAACGTCTTGCCCGCCGCTGCCATGGCGCGCAACGGTTCAGTGGCCTTGTACAGGGGCCCCAGGGCCTCGTAGCGGTCCGCCAGGGCCACAAAGCCGGTCAGGCCCAGGCTGTCGATGTAGCGCAGAGCGCCACCGCGGAACGGGGGGAATCCCAGGCCCAGAATCAAGCCCATGTCCGCCTCGATGGGGCTGCCGATGATGCCGTCCTCCAGGCAGCGCACGGTTTCCAGCCCCATGCACACCATCATGCGCTCCAGGATCTCCTGATCACCTATGGCTGCCGTACCCTTCACCGCCGGTGCGATGATGTCACGAACAGCCGGGTCAGGAAGCTTCTTTGGTTTGCCATGGCGGTCCGGCTCGTACTGATAGAAGCCGCTGCCGGTCTTCTGGCCGTAGCGCCTGGCTTCAAACAACAATTCTATGGGGCTCTTGAAGTCGGCCCGCATGCGATCGGGGAAACCGGCGGCCATCACCGCCTGGGCATGAACCGCCGTATCGATGCCCACCACGTCCAGCAGGTAGGCCGGGCCCATGGGCCAGCCGAATTTCTCCATCACCTTGTCCACCTGCTGGAAATCGGCACCGTCGTGCAGCAGCCGCGCGAACGCGCCGAAGTAAGGGAACAGGATGCGGTTGACCAGAAAGCCCGGGCAGTCGTTGACCACGATGGGGGTCTTGCCCAGGGCCCTGGCATAGCCCACCACGGTGGCGATGGTCTGTTCGCTGGTGTGCTTGCCGCGTATCACTTCCACCAGGGGCATGACCGGCACCGGATTGAAAAAATGCATGCCGCAGAAGCGTTCCGGCCGCTGCAATGCGGTGGCCAGGTCGGTGATGGAAATGGTCGAGGTGTTGGAGGCGATGATGGCATCCTCGCCCACCACCTTTTCCACTTCCGCCAATACCTTTTTCTTGATGCCTGGGTTTTCCACCACGGCTTCCACCACCACATTCACCCTGCCGAACCCGGCATAATCCAGTTGGGGGTGGATGGCACCCAGGGCCTTGAGCATCTGCTCATTGTCCAGCTTGCCCCTGGCCACCTGCTTGCCCAGCTGCTTGCGGGCCTCCCCCATGCCCAGTTCCAGCCCCTCCTGGGCGATGTCCTTCATGAGGATGGGGACATGCTTGAGGGCCGACTGATAGGCGATGCCTCCCCCCATGATGCCAGCACCCAGGACCGCGGCCTGCTTGACCGGCTGCGCCATTCCCTGCAGCTTCTTGGCCAGGCCGTTGAGGTATTGCTCGTTGATGAACAATTGCACCAGGTTGGCGGCCACGTCGGTGCGGGCCAGTTTGGCGAAGGTCTGGTGCTCGATCTGCAGAGCACCGGCCCGCTCCAGGGTGGAGGCTTTCTGCATGGCCGCAACGGCAGCCAGTGGCGCCGGGTAATGGGGTCCGGCCTGAGCGGCAACCATGGACTTGGCGGTTTCGAATGCCACCATCAGTTCCACACCCTGCAACTGCAACGGCGAGGTTTTTTGCCGGCGAATCGCATGATGGTCCAGCTTGCCTTTCAGACATTGGGAGATCAGATGGTCGGCGGCAGCCACCAGGTCATCCGCTGCCACCACGGCATCGATGGCTCCTTCCGCCAGGGCCTGGCGGGCCTTGATGTGCTGGCCGGTGGTGATCCACAGATTGGCGTTGTCCGCGCCGATCAGGCGGGGCGCCCGCACCGTACCCCCGAAGCCCGGGCAGATGCCGAGCTTGACCTCGGGAAAGCCCAGGGATGCCGTGTCGGTGGCGACCCGGAAATCCGTCGCCAGCACCAGTTCAAGGCCACCGCCGAGACAGACGCCGTGGATGGCACTCACGGTGGGGATGGGCAGGTCTTCCAGGTTGTTGAAGATGGCGTTGACCTCCGCCAGCCAGGCCACCAGTTGGGCTTCCTCCGCCTTGAACAGGGCGGTGAATTCCATGATGTCGGCACCGACGATGAAGCCGCTCTTGGCACTGGTCACGATCAGACCCCGGGCCGGACTGGCGGCGATGGCGGCGATGGCCTCCCGCAGTTCCCCGAGGGTCTGCTGGTCGAACTTGTTGACGGAAGCATCCTGGCGGTCGAATACCATGATGGCGCTGCCGCTGGCCGCCGCTTCGACCCGCAGTGATTTGCCCTGATAGATCATGCTGTGCTCTCGTGTCTGACAATTCGGGCGCCCATTATAGCCCCGTGGCGAGGGCTAAAGCGAAACCGGGCCACTGCCCCTCGGCGGTTGCGGGCGTGACCCGGTTTTTGGGATGATGCGCCATCCCAATTGCCCGCGACACCCGCGCCGAGTGTGCCAATGATCTTCTCCTTACCGACTGTGCTTGCATCCTGGCATCGGCCACGACTGGCTGCCGCCGCGACAGTGATCTGTACGACGCTCACGTTGGCCTTCACTCTGTCTGCCACTGCAGCAGAGCACGGTGTGATCCTGCAGTACCACCACATTTCCAACTCGACCCCGCCTTCCACATCGACCACACCGGAGGCCTTTCGAAGCCATCTGGAATACCTGCGGGACAACGGTTTCACCGTCATGCCACTGGACACCCTGCTCAGCAGCCTGCGTAATCAACAACCGGTGCCGGACAAGGCGGTGGCCATCACCTTTGACGATGGTTATATCTCCATCTACAGCGAGGCTTTTCCCACCCTGCAGTCTTTCGGCTTTCCCTTCACCGTGTTCATCAGCACCCAGCCCATCGATGACAATCAGCAGGGCTTCATGACCTGGGATCAGATCCGGGAGATGTCCAATGCCGGTGTGCTGTTTGCCAACCACATGGTGCACCATCCCTACATGCTGGATCGTCTGCCGGGGGAGACTGACACTGACTGGCTGGAACGGCAGCGCCAGGAATTGCTGGCGGCGGAGGAACGGATCCGGGTCAATACCGGGCAATCCCTGAAGTACCTGGCCTATCCCTACGGGGAGTTCGACACGGCCATCAAGGCCATGCTGGCGCAGGAGGGCTTCGTGGGCATCGCCCAGAACTCCGGAGCCATCGGTTTTCATTCCGACTTCCTGGCCCTGCCCCGTTATCCCCTGGGCGGCTCCTTCGCCGATCTGGAGTCGGCGCGGGTCAAATTCGACAGCCTGTCCTTCAACGTCAGTGAGCTGGACCCGGAAAATCCGGTGACTGACAGTGCCAGCCCTGGCGCCCGGGTGCGATTCGAACCCGGTGAGTACAACTTCAGTCAGATCGGTTGTTTCGCCAACAGCAAGCCTATCCCCATGCGCTGGATAGAGGGGGAGCCTGGCCTGGTGGAGCTCACACCCGAGGAGTCCTATTCGGGGCGGCGGTTCCGCTATATCTGCACCGCACCCCAGCCGGGCAGTCGGCGCTACTTCTGGTATTCATTGCAATGGATCAATCCCGCAATCCGGGAGTGACACCTGAGGGGGTTATCAGGAGGGATCAGATCTTGTCGCGATTGCGCAGATCGTTCTGCTGGATGATGGTTTGCACTTCGTCCACGTAGTGGACACCCCGTTCGGCATAACCCACCAGGCCGTAGGCCAGCACCAGGGGATCCAGGCTGCCTTTCTGGTTGCGCATCTGGAAGCGCATTTCCCGGAAGTTCTGGTATTCGGCGTGGGTGTTGAGGTTCATGAAATAGGCCTGCACGGCGTGCTCGATACTCTTGAAGCTGCGCACCTCATGGGTGGCGCTGCCGGCACGGCGGGTGGGCACCAGGCCGCAACCCTCGTCGTAACACCATTGACCGAACAGGTTGTTGCCCTCCAGGGCAAAGCGGGAGGTTCCCCAGGCTGACTCGTTGGCAGCCTGGGCCAGCGCCAGGGAGGTGGGAATGGTATCCACCCGCTTCAACAGCTCCAGCACGATCTGCTTGTCGCTCTTGTCTACGGTATCCACCTTGTAGCTGGACGCCATGGCGAGCAACTGCCGGTGTTCGGTACGACTGAGCCGGAAGTTGTTGGACGCGATGTCCGCCAGTTCCAGCAGTCGATGGCGTAATTCGGCCACCCGGCGGTTCTCCGCATCCACATAGACCTCGACGAAATCGAGGAACCATTGTTTCTTGACGTCCACGTCGGGGACTGTGGAGAAATCGGGGAATACGGCGATGGGCTCCAGGACGGGATAATCCACACCGGTTACCTGATCTGCCAGCAGCACTGCGGGGATTACCGGTGCCTCGGCGGGCTTCTGAACCGCCAGGATCATGCCGGACAACAGCCCCGCAGCACCCAGGCCGAGCCAGTTTTCCGCGCTGGAAAGCCACGTCACCAGTTTTCGCATCAGTCCGTTTACCTGTGCCAACACATTGTTTTTATTATGTTTTATTTGGTGGGTCGCAGCTCCGTTTCAGTGCTATCGAAACGACCCAGGGTGGAATGCGGCGGATTATAACTACAGCCGTGCGCAATCCACCAGCGCCGGAGACGAAATCCACCCTGGGTAGGACCGGTGCATGGCTCAACCGGCCTTGCTGCCACCCCGGCATTGGGGGGAATCGGGGTCTGACCCGGATTTTGCCTGCCATTCCTCCGGTGTATGGGTGTGCAGGGCCAGGGCATGAACACCCCCGGCCAGTTCCTCCCGCAGCACCGCGTAGACCGCCTGGTGGCGCTTGACCGGGCTAAGGCCGGCAAAACCCGCGGACACCACGGTGAGTTTGAAATGGCTGTCGGTGGCGGGCCCGCTGTGGCGGTGGCTCTCGTTTTCCACGGCCAGGTACTGTGGGGAGAAAGCGGCGTTGAGTTTGCTTTCGATGAGGTGTTGTACGTCCATGGTGTGAAAGTCCCGCAAAACAATGGGCTGAGAAGGCATGCCGGCCGCCAACCGGCGGCGTGGGGCAAAGTATATTACACTGTGCGGCCCACTCACCCGCAGACCTCCCCATGCCCATCAACTGGTTTCCCGGCCACATGCACAAAGCCCGCAAGGAGCTGGCCAAGGCCATGAGTGGCACCGACGTGCTGATC
Source organism: Pseudomonadota bacterium (assembly GCA_046047495.1). Taxonomy (GTDB): domain Bacteria; phylum Pseudomonadota; class Gammaproteobacteria; order Pseudomonadales; family Pseudohongiellaceae; genus NORP240. The sequence goes on from JBJOHV010000075.1 coordinate 52,024, forward strand.
GAAGTGCTTGATGCCCGGACACCGGCGGCCAGCTCCAATCCCCTGCTGGCGGAACTGCGTGGACAGCGCCCCTGTGTGCGCATACTGAACAAGGCCGATCTGGCGGATCCCGCCGTGACCGGGCGCTGGCTGGAGCATTTCCGAGCCCAGCCCGCCAGCACCTGCCTTGTCAACGGCCTGGACCAGAAGCTGACCAAGGATGATCTCATCGCCGCCTGTGAGCGCTTCACCGGCAAGGGCACCGACAGCCCCGGCGCTCAACCCGGCAAGACTCGCCAGGCCTTTATCACCGGCATTCCCAATGTGGGCAAATCCACCCTGCTCAATCAGATCGTAGACAGGAAGCTGGCCAAGACGCGCAACGAGCCGGCGGTCACCAAGGGGCAACAACGGGTCCGTCTCAATGAACACTGGACCCTCATCGATACCCCGGGGCTGCTGTGGCCCAAGCTGGCGGACCAGGCCGCCGCCTACCGCCTGGCCTGTACCGGCACCATTCGCAATACCGCGGTGGAAGCCGAAGATGTGGCCTGGTTTGCCGCCGAGATGTTGCTGGAACAGTTCTACCCCCAACTGGCGGAGCGTTACCGCCTGACCAGCAAACCGGAAGGAGCCGAGCAACTGTTGCTGGAAATCGGCCGACAGCGAGGCTGCATAGGCAAACAAGGGGCCGTGGATTGGCACAAGATCGCGGAACAGCTGTTGAATGACTTCCGCTCCGGCAAAATCGGCCGACTCAGTCTTGAATTGCCACCCGCCGCCACCCATCATCAACCCGAATCAACAGGATCAATTACGGAACCCCAATGAACCAGCCCCAGCAGACTGCCGTGCACCCCGCCTTCGAATGGCTGCGCAGCGAGGAAATTCCCTCCCTCAATATCGTCATGGAGGAATACCGGCACCGGGAAACCGGCGCCAGTCATTATCATCTCAGCAGTGACAATGAGGAGAATGTGTTCCTGGTGGCCCTGCGCACGGTGCCCATGGACTCCACCGGCGTGGCCCATATTCTGGAGCACACGGCGCTGTGCGGCAGCGAGAAATATCCGGTGCGGGATCCGTTTTTCATGATGATCCGGCGCTCCCTCAACACCTTCATGAACGCCTTCACCAGCAGCGACTGGACGGCCTACCCGTTCGCCAGCAAGAACCGCAAGGATTTTTTCAACCTGCTGTCGGTCTATCTGGATGCGGTGTTCTTCTCCCGCCTCGACGAGCTGGATTTTGCACAGGAGGGGCACCGCCTGGAATTCAGTGAGGCAGACAATCCCGACAGCGCGTTGGAATTCAAGGGTGTGGTCTACAACGAGATGAAAGGTGCCATGAGTTCCACGAACAGCGTGCTGTGGCAGTCCCTGAGCAAATACCTGTTCCCCACCACCACCTACCATTACAACAGCGGCGGCGATCCGGCGGACATCCCCGATCTGACCTACCAGCAGCTGAAGGATTTCTACACCAGCCACTACCATCCCAGCAACGCGGTGTTCATGACCTTCGGCAATATCCCGGCGGTGGAGCTGCAACAACGCTTCCATGAACTGGCCTTGAGCCGCTTTCAGAAACTGGATATCGACATCCGGGTGCTGGACGAAAAGCGCTACCTGGCGCCGCTGCGAGTGGAAGAGAGCTACGTCGCCGAAGCCGGCGCCACCGAAAGCAAGACTCACGTCGTCACCGCCTGGCTGTTGGGCAAAAGCATCGATCTCACCGATCTGTTCCGCGCCCAGTTGCTCACCAGCGTCCTGCTGGACAACAGCGCCAGCCCGCTGCTGAAGGTGCTGGAAACTTCCGATCTGGGCAGCTCCCCCTCCCCCATGTGCGGCCTGGAGGACAATAACCGGGAAATGAGCTTCCTCTGCGGCCTGGAGGGTTGCGACGAAGATTCCAGCAGAGCCGTGGAAAAACTGATACTTGACACCCTCCACGAGGTCGCTGCCAACGGCGTGCCCCAGGAGCAGGTGGAAGCCGCCCTGCACCAGCTGGAGTTGAACCAGCGGGAAATCTCCGGTGACAGTTATCCCTATGGCCTGCAGCTCATCCTGGCCGGTCTGTCCTGCGCCATCCACCGGGGCGATCCCATCAAGCTGCTCAACATCGACCCGGTGCTGGAGCAACTGCGGGAGGAAATCCGCAACCCCGATTTCATTCCGTCACTGCTGCGCCAATTCCTGCTGGACAATCCCCATCGTCTCACCCTGACCCTGCGGCCCGATGCCGAACTGGCCCAGCGCCAGGTGCAGGCCGAATTGAGCCGCCTGGAAGCCCTGCGCAACTCCCTCACCGCCCAGGACAAGGCGGTTATCATGACCCGCGCCAAGGCCCTGGAGCTGCGTCAGCAGCAGCAGGACGACCCAGGTATCCTACCCAAGGTGGGATTGCAGGACGTGCCGCCCACCGTTCACGAGCCGCAACGGCTTGCCAGTGTTCTGCCCCTGGCGGATGGCGAACTGCCGGTGAGTTTCTACGGTCAGGGCACCAACGGGCTGGTGTATCAGCAGATCGTCTCCGAACTGCCGGCCCTGGAAGATGGCCTGCTGGAGGCGCTGCCCTATTTCACCAGCTGCGTGACAGAATTGGGCATCGGCGACAAGGACTACACCCAGGTGCAAACCTGGCAGTCAAGTGTCAGCGGCGGACTCAATGCCTTCAGCACCATCCGGGGCAAGCTCGACGATGTGCAGCAGACCCGCGGCGTCATGAGCCTGTCCTCCAAGGCCCTGCGGCGCAACCATGGCGCCCTGACCGACCTGTTGCAGCAAACCCTGCAGCATGCTCGCCTGGACGAGGGCCAGCGCATTGCCGAAATCATCGAACAGATCTGTGCCCGCCGGGAAAACAGCATCACCGGTCAGGGCCATAGCCTGGCCATGACCCTGGCCTCCAGCCGCATGAGTCCGACGGCTGAGCTGCATCACCGCTATGGCGGCCTGGAAAGCATCCGTCGCCTGAAACAACTGCGCGATGAGTTGGGCAAGAGAAAATCCAAGGGCTCGAACCGGGCCCTGGCTCAATTGCTGGAATCTTTCCAGGCCCTGCAGGACGCCTTTCGGAGCGCGCCCCATCAATTGCTGGTGATCGCTGAAGCCGAACATCAGCCAGCCTTGTTGCAGGACCTGCAGCAGCACTGGTCGTCCAATCCCAAACTCGCGGGCTTCACGCCCCTGGTGCTGCCACCGGTGCGGGATACCCTGCGGCAGGTGTGGACCACCGCCACCCAGGTCAGTTTCTGCGCCAAGGCCTATCCCACGGTGCCATCGGGCCATCCCGAAGCCGCCCCCCTGGCGGTGCTGGCGGGCTTCCTGCGCAACGGCTTTCTGCACCGGGCCATTCGGGAAAAGGGCGGCGCCTACGGCGGCGGTGCCGATCACGATGCCAATTCCGCGTCTTTCCGCTTTTATTCCTACCGGGATCCGCGGCTGGATGAAACCCTGGATGACTTCGATCGGGCCCTGGATTGGGTGCTGGAGAACAACCACCAACCCCATCAGCTGGAGGAGGCCATCCTCGGTGTGATCTCCGCCATGGACAAATCCACCTCACCGGCCGGCGAGGCCAAGCGGGCCTTCTATAACCAGTTGTTCGATCGCTCCCTTGAACACCTGATGCAGTTCCGCTGCCAGGTTCTGGCTGTCACCCTGGAGGATCTGCAGCGGGTCACCCGCACCTGGCTGCGGCCGGAACAGGCCAGTATTGGTGTGATCACCAGCCGCGCCTTGCTGGAAACCAGCCGGCTGCGCCAGCTGGAGACGATTAATCTGTAGTCAATTCATTGAGTTATAAATTTATTAACTTTCTTTGGAACTTTGCCAGGGGCTCGCAGTCTGAAAAGGTGTAGGTAGATGTCAGACAAAATTGTGGGTTTTGTTTCATTTATCTCTCCCTTGATAGTATGTTGAGCCCGACCTCTGGTCGGGCTTTTTTTTGGTACTGAAAACGTGGCAGCGCAGCATCCCTCCCAACCCCCGCAAGAACAGGACACCGGCAAGTCCTTCGCTGGTCCCCCATCCGCCGGCAGTCAGGCGGTGCGGGTCACCCTCAACGGCATGTACCTGGACCTGGCCCTGGGCTTCGCCAAGATCGTCGGCGGCACCCTGACCGCCTCCTTCGCCCTGATCGCCGACGGCATCCACTCCCTGTCCGATGCGGTGACCGATATTTTCGTGCTGATCGTCAGCCACTTTGCCCACGATGCCCCCGACGAGGAGCACCCCTATGGCCACGGCCGCTTCGAGACTATCGGCACGGTTGTCATGGGCATGGTGCTGTTCGCCATTGCCGGCATCCTGCTGTACGACAGTTACCTGCGTCTGAACCGGGAGATGCTGGCCGTGCCCACCTGGGGCGGATTTCTGATCGCGGCGGTGTCGGTGGGCTCCAAGGAATGGATCTATCACTACACCATGCGCACCGCCAACCGGCTCAATTCCTCACTGTTGCGCGCCAATGCCTGGCACAGCCGCACCGATGCCATCTCATCCATTGCGGTGATGGGGGGAATCCTCGGTGCCCAGCAGGGCTTTCCCTGGCTGGACGTGGTGGCGGCCATGTTCGTGGCGCTGATCATCGGCAAGATCGGCTGGCAACTTAGCTACGACGCCCTCAAGGAACTGGTGGACACCGCGATCCCCAAGCGGCGGCAGCGGGCCATCCGCGAAAAAATTCTCGGCATCAACGGCATTCATGAGGTGCGCAGCCTGCGGGGCCGGCAGTCCGGCGGACAGGTCCTGGTCGAGGCTCAGATTCTGGTGGACCCGCGGATTTCCGTGTCAGAGGGGCATCGCCTGGGCGAGGCGGCACGCCACGCCGTCACCGAGTCGTTTGCGGACATCAACGATGTGATCATTCATATCGATCCCGAGGCCCATGACTACACCAACCCACTGCCTTCGGCCAAGCTGCCCCTGCGGGATCAGATTCTGCTGGCACTGGAGGAAAAATGGCGTGGACTGCTGGACCCGGACTGTATCGGCACCATCGATCTGCATTATCTGCACGATAGCATCGAAGTGGATTTGCACCTGCTGCGCAAACCGCAGGATCCGGCGGTGATCAGGCGGCTGGGGGATGCCCTGCGGCCGCTACGCTACATTTCCCGCCTCAAGGTCTACAGTGATCTGACTGACACCGCCATCCACGAGCACCCCGCCTCAGCTGAATAAGCGGCTGAACCAGCCCCGCTCCAGGTCACGGGCGCAACGGGCATACTGCTTGCTGAAACGATCCGCATTGCTCTGCACCTGGGCAGCCGTATCCAGCAGCCATTGGTTGCCCCGATAGCTGCCGTTGGCGAATCCCGTGTGTCCCTGATGATAAGGCAGATAGAGATTGCGGGCGTCATGCCTTCCGATGCCGTTCACCCGATAACTGGTGGCGTTGTACCAACCGATGAAGTCGATGGCATCACTGAAATTGGTGCGCCTGGCGCCTGTATTGCCGGTGGCGCGCATGTAGTCCGCCCAGGTGCTGTCCAGGGCCTGGGCAAAGCCGTAGGCACTGGAGGGTCGCGGGCCGGGAATGACCCATAGAATGCGGGTGCGGGCTGGCTTGGCGCGGGCCTGGAAGCTGGATTCCTGATACACGAACGCCATGGACACCGGCACCGGCACGCCCCAGCGCTGCTCGGTCCGTTGGGCCGCCTTGTGCCAGCCGCGGTGGCTTTCGAAGATGCTGCACACGTTGGCGATGTTGCCTGGCTGGCTGGAGATGCAGCCGGTCAGGGTGCCCAGCAGCAGCAGGGTGATCAGTGATTTGGATGAAGTCATACCGGGATAGTCGGTTGTCCGGGCTGAATGTTGAGTGAACGGGCGGCGGATAGCGGAAGGCGTTTAGGGTGATCGCGTGTGTCCCGGGTCCGGGCACACCCGTCAGCGACACGCCGTAAACCCATCCCTGGGGGCTCGGGCGCGGCATCCCTGCAGCGCACGGTCGCTGCCCGGTGCACCCGGACCCGGGACGTTCGGCTGAGTGCCGCCGTCTGTCGCGCCCGCCGGGGACAGGTCAGCCGTTCAGGTCAGCTAGCAAAGCCAGAAATTCGTCTTCGTCAATGGTGCGGATCTGCAGCTCCCGGGCCTTGTCTAGTTTGGAGCCGGCGCCGGGGCCCGCCACCACGCAATCGGTGTTCTTCGAGACACTGCCCGCCACCTTGGCACCGAGGGCGGTCAGGCGGGCCTTGGCCTCGTCGCGGCTCATGGCCTCCAGGGTGCCGGTCAACACAAAGGTCTGACCGGCCAGGGGTTTGGCTTCCGCCGCAGTATCGATGACGGGCCACGTGACCCCGGCCTTGCGCAATCTCTCGATCAGGGCAACGCTGGCGGGGTTGGCAAAGAAGGTGGCGATATGGGCGGCCACCACCGGGCCCACGTCGGGCACTTCCAGCAATTGTTCTTCACTGGCCTGTTCCAACGGCTCGAGATCACCGAAATGATTGGCCAGGGCCAGAGCGGTGGCCTCACCAACTTCCCGTATGCCCAGGGCATAGAGAAACTTGGGCAGGGTGGTGCTGCGGGCCTTGTCGATGGCCGCCACCAGCTTTTCCGATGACCTGGCACCCATGCGCTCCAGAGGCGCCAGTTGCTCCGCGGTGAGACTGAACAGATCCGCCACCGTCTCCACCAGCCCCTGGTCCACCAGTTGCTCGATGAGCTTGTCCCCCAG
>JBJOHV010000076.1:0-5586 GCA_046047495.1 Pseudomonadota bacterium
GGAGGTGGTGAGCAGGGCGAGCAGGGTGGTGAGAGCGAATGATTTTTTCATGGGAGCACCATCTTTGTTGTTGTTAGCCGGAAGTGTGGCAGCCTTTGGGTGGCGAGGTCCACTGAGAAGCGGTCCCTCACACTCTCAGTTTCTGGTGGCGGCCGACGCGTCCCGGATGGCCCGGAACTCATTGCCTTCACGCCAGTTGGGCCAGCTGGCTTCCTGGCTCAGGCGCTGGCCGATGTCGAAGTAGAGCTGGATGTCCAGCACCATGCCGCTCAGGTCCCAGTCGGGTGAGTATTCGTCAGACGGCGCGTGATAGCGGTTGTCGGTGTAATCCTGGGCCTGCGCCGCGCCCCATTCACGGCCGCTGACCACACTGTCCTCACCGGATTTGGCATACAGGGCGGGCACACCCTGGCGGGCAAAATTCAAATGATCGGAGCGGTAGTAGAGACCGCGCTCGGGATGGGGTTCGGGGGCCACATAGCGGCCTTCCTGGCGCGCCACGGCGGCCTGCAGGTAATCATCCAGTTCGCTGTTGCCGTAACCCACCACCACCACGTCCCGCATGGGGCCGGCGGTGACGATGGCATCCATGTTGATGTTGGCCACGGTGGTTTCGAGGGGAAACAGCGGATTTTGGGCATACCACTGTGAACCCAGCAGGCCCGATTCCTCCGCCGTCACCGCCAGGAACACCACACTGCGCTTGGGAGGTTCCGGGTGTTCCATGAAGAGCCGCGCCAGGGACAGCAGGGCGGCGGTGCCGCTGGCATTGTCCGCCGCGCCGTTGTAGATGTTGTCGCCGGGCAGTTCCTCGTTGACCCCCAGGTGATCCCAGTGGGCGGTGTAGATGATGGTCTCATCGGGCCGCTCCGTGCCGGGAATCATGGCGATGACATTGTTGGACGTGGAACGCCGTATGACATTGGTGAGGCTGGCGCTGGCAGTGATGTCGCCGATGGGCACGGCACGGAAACCCGGTTGTGCCGCGGCGGTCACCAGGGCATCGAAATCCAGCCCGGCGCCATCAAACAGGTCGCGGGCCGCTTCCTGGGTCAGCCAGCCGATCACCGGGCTCTGGTCGGCCCCCAGGTCGGGATCACTCAGGACGATCTGCGGACCGGTCCAGCTGTTGCGCACCACGTCCCAGCCGTAGGCGGCCGCGCCCGTCTCGTGGATGATGAGGGCGCCGGCGGCGCCCTGGCGGGCGGCCTCCTCGTATTTGTAGGGCCAGCGGCCGTACCAGGTCATGGTATTGCCGTTGAAGAGGTCCGGGTCCTGGGTGGCATAACCCGGATCGTTCACCAGGATCACCACGGTCTTGCCCCGCACATCCACGTCGGCGTAGTCGTTCCAGCCCCGTTCCGGCGCCACGATGCCATATCCCACGAACACCAGCTCACTGTCGCTGATGCCTATGCCTTCCACTTCCTGATAGGTGGCCACCACCATGTCATCGGCATAGGCCAGATCCCGGTAATAGTCACTGCCCCGCAGGGACAGCACTACATTGCTGTCGGCGGTGATTTCGGTCACCGGCACTTCCTGGAAATAGCTGTCACCGTTGCCCGGTTGCAACCCCAGGTTGCGGAAGGCGGCTTGCAGGTAGTCTATGGTGAGGGTTTCTCCCGGTGTGGCGGGAGCGCGGCCGCCGAAGGCATCGGATGACAGAATCTCGATGTGGGTGTGCAGCTCGGCCTCCATTTGTTGCCGGGGGGCAACCGGAGCAGGGGCGCGCGCGGTGCTTGCCGTGATTTCCGGAGTGGGAGCTGGAGCCGCGGGCTGGGGATCGCAGGCGGTCAGGCTCAACAAGCCGCTCAGGCTGAGGATCGGCAACAGAGCCGGCTGACGACTAAGCAATGACATGGCAATTCACCGATAGAAAATTAACGGGCGTTGGTGGACAGAAAGGCCAGCAATTCCCTCTCGATGGTGTCCGCCACGCCCGGCACGTAAAGGATGCTCAGGGCGATGAGGGCGGCAACCACGCTGCACAACAAAAAATAGTGGGTCCATTTCATGGGGTCATGACTCCCTGGGTGCCAGCTGGAAGATCCAGGTGTTGCCCGCCTCGATGGCTTCGCGGGTGGTGGGCGAGCGGTATTTGCGCCCCATGGCGGCGGCGACTCCCTCCAGCTCGGGACCGCTGGGGATGCGGACCAGTTGGCGCTCATAGCGGGTGCCATCGATGCGGATCACGGCGCGGCCGTCACCCTCGTCCGCCTGTACCGCCCAATGCTTCCACAGCCGGCCCAGGAAGGTGCTCATGTAGCCGGAGGCGACGTAAATTTTTCCATCGCTCTCCAGAATCCAGATCAGGCGCGAGCTGACGGGATCGAACAGCTGCAGTTCGATGGTGGAAATGCCGTTGGTGAAACTCCAGTCCGGTTCCGGGCCGCTGTACAGCTCGCCGGACACCAGTGCGCCGCCGGGAAACAGGATGGAGGGTCCGTCGTTGTCCCGGTTTTCCAGCCGCAGGGTGAGCAGGGCGACTGCTGGAATCAGGATCAACAAACCCAGCAGTTGCAGGAAGAGTCGCTTGATGAGGGTCATCGCCGGCCTCGCCAGGTCGCGGATGCCCGCTGACCTGTTATGCAGAATGAGGCCTTAAGGTAGTCCTCTGCCGGCGGTTTGTCCAACACCGCAGCGGCGAGAGCGGCGAGGGGACACTGATAACTTAATAACTTAAGTAGTCCCGTGGACTAACTCTGGCTTAAGTTATTAAGTTATCAGTGTCCCCCCCGGGGGGGTTAGAAGCGGTAACCGAGGGAGATCATGTACACCATCGGATCGATGGCCACATCGGCGGTGACCATGCCCAGCGCCGAATTGAAGCTGGCATCAGTCTCGATGTCGATAGCCCACACCGAGGCATTGATCAGCCAGTTGGCGGACAGTTCGATATCGATGCCGGCACGCGCCGCCAGACCCCAGGAATCATCCAGTTCCAGATTGGCGGCACCCAGTTCGCTGATGGCAGAGGCCGACAGGTCCTTGCTGAAGAAGGTGGTGTAGTTGCCGCCGACACCCACGTAGGGGCGGATCATGGAGGCTGAGTTGCCGAAAAAGTACAGGGCACTGACAGTCGGCGGCAACTGCTTGGTGCTGCCCAGGTCGGTGGTGCGGAAGCCGTACTGACTGAGGCCGGCGGCACTCAGGTCATGCTCGAACGGGGTGGCGGCCAGCACCTCCACACCCAGATTGTCCGACAGCATGTACACCAGATTCAGTCCGGCCTGGGTATTGTCGTCCACACCCACCGACGTGCCGGCGAGGGCGCCGGTGCTGGTGGTGCTGATCAGGCTGCTGCTCTCATCTGGAGAGACATTGGTGGCGCCCACACGCAGGATGACGTCGCCGGCCTCGTGTGCTGCGGCGAAAGGGGCGGACAGGGCCAGGGTGGCCAATATGGCCAGGGCGGATCTGCTTGGATGCTGCATGGTTGAACCTCATGGTGGGTGACAACCATGAATCTAGCAGAGCCCGCTGCCGGGTGACTTGATTTGGGTCAGACGAGGGTCAGGGACACTGATAACTTAATAACTTAAGCCAGATCAACTCCACGGAACCGCTTAAGTTATTAAGTTATCAGTGTCCCCGTCAGCACTGTCCGCATCACATCCTGTGCAGGGCGCACAGCTTGTTGCCGTCGGGATCCCGCAGGTAGGCCAGATAGAGTTTCCCGGTGCGGCCTTCGCGAATGCCCGGGGGATCCTCACAGGTGGTGCCGCCATTGGCCACGCCGGCGGCGTGCCAGGCATCCGCCGCGGCCGGGCTGTCGGCGGCGAAACCGATGGTCATGCCGTTGCCGTGACAGGCGGGTTCACCGTTAAGGGGCTTGGTGATGCAGAAGATGCCGCTCTTGTTGATCCAGAAGCAACGGCCCTTGGCATCGATATGGCCGGGTTCATAACCCAGGGCGCCGAGGATGGCATCGTAGAAGAGTTTGGATTTCTGTACGTCGTTGGCGCCGAGCATGATGTGGCTGAACATGGTTGGTCCTCGAATTGATGTGGCTGGTTGATTGCTTTTGGGATTGTAAGGATTCGGGTCAGGCGCGGGGCGGCAGACCGTGCACCAGTGTTAAAAAATGTGTATCGGTGCCTTGGCGGCGGAATTCGGACAGCGCCTGATAGTCGGGATCCTCCCACCAGGCCAGCGCCGCGGTTTCCGACGGGAACTTGAAAATCACGACCCGGCCGGCCAGGGGTGCGGAACCTTCCAGGGTCCGGCTGTGGTCGTCGAATGTGATGAATTCGCCGCCATGGCGTTTCAGGATGGGGAAGAACCCCTTTTCGTATCTGCGGTACTCCTCCGCATCCGCCACGGTCAGGTTGGCGATCATGAATACCGGGATGTCTGTCATGGCATGTCTCCTTTTCTCAGGCAATGCATTTGGCACGCACAGCGGTTGATCAGCGTGAAGGTGATCCGCCAACCCACACCGGGCTGGACCAGGCCAGACCCTCATCGGCCTGGCGTACGCGGAAGAAATAGTAATCCCCCTGGCGCGGATTGAGGGTGTCGGTATGGCCCAGTTCCACCTCCATGGGCATTTCACCCTGGCGACTGAGGCTGATGGTGTCCAGGTAGCCATCCACACCGACGTCCTGGGTGACCACAGCGCTGCCACTGCCGGCCAGGGACAGCTCCACCGTCTGTCCGGCGATGCGCTGATGGGGGCGCAGCTGGGGAGGTCCAGAACCGGTTTCCGTAGCCGGTTGCAGAGTGAGTGTGATGCTGGCGTTGTCCGACGGTCCATCGAAGGTCAGCAGCAGGGTGCTGTGATCGCCCCGTGTCAGGGTGGAGAAATTGACCAAATTGGGATTGTCAGGATCCTGCTGCACCCGTTGCATGGACAGATTCTGCAGGTCCATCAAACGGGCGGACTGCAGGGTCGCACCGCTGACCTCCAGGCTGCCGCGCCAGTGGCGCCAGCCCCGGGGGTTGTCATCCGGGTGATAGGGATAGGACTCGGAGTAGAACGACAGGGCCAGCTCGGATCCGCTGACAGCGTTGTAACTCCATTCCTGCAGTACATGGTCGTTCTTGAACAAGGTCACGGAGCGGATCGGGGCGGTGCCGACGATGCGGGCATTGATGTCCCGGGTCTCTCTGTGACGGGCCCGTTGTCCCATGCCGCTGCCGTTGACATCCACGTCCATGATGATGCGCTGGCCGCTGGTGGCGTAAGTGCGCAGGGCCTTCATGGCATCGAAGATGCCGTCGGTGGTCTTTTCCGTGGCAAACACCGCCGCCAGTCCGCCGCGCTGACCCATGGAGGCGCTCTTGGGCATGGAGTAGCCGGGCTTGCCTATGTGATCATCCGAGGCCGCCACGAACCCCACCATATGACCGTGGTTAAGGTACATGCGGGCAAACCACTCGAAGGTGCCGTGGCCGGACATGATCTCCACCAGGGTTTCCATCTCCGGGTCGGTGAGGCGGTAGTCGCCCTTCTGATGGGCATGGGGAATCACCAGTACGTCCCGGGTATCGTTGTGCTCCCGCAACCCCTGATACAGGGAGGACAGCACCGGATACAGCTGGGCCGACATGCGCTGGCGGCCCGCCGGGGTCCGGTACAAC
>JBJOHV010000077.1:0-7829 GCA_046047495.1 Pseudomonadota bacterium
GTTTGAATGCAAATGTGACAAATGCTCCGACCCCGGTGGTGTTGTTGCTGTCAACCAGACAACCCCTATCGGCATCTAAGTTCACAAAGACAGTTCCCGGGCAGGAAACACAGTGTTGGCGGAGACCGAAGACGAATTGATCCGGGCGGCCCGGGACGGCAATTTTGCCGCCTTCGGGCGCCTGGTGAGACCCCTGGAACGGCAGATGCTGTCCCTGGCGGCCGGTATCGCCAGGGACCGGGACGAGGCCAATGACATTTACCAGGATGCCCTGCTGGCGGCCTTCCGCGGCATGGCGACCTTCAAGATGGAGAGTCGCTTCAGCACCTGGTTGCACCGCATTGTGGTGAACACGGCCCTGTCCCGCAAGCGCAAGCTGAAACGCATCTGGCGGCAGCTGTCGACCCTGCAACAGGAGGCTGGCCCGGAGGAACAGTATTGCTCCGACAGCCAGCAGCCGGAGCAAACACTGCTGAATGCCGAATTGAACCGGCAGCTCACCCGGGCGCTGACCACATTGACAGAAAAGGAGCGGTTGGCCTTCGTGCTGTGCCACCAGCAGGAATACAAGTTGCGGGAAGCAGCGGAGATGATGGACTGCAGCGAAAACTCCATCAAAACCTTTCTATTCCGCGCCCGGGCCAAATTGAGAGAGCAACTGCAACCCTATTACCGACAACATCAGGCACACCAGGATCAGAAGTTATGAGCACTGAACACGATCAGGCAATGCTGGAACAGCGGGTCTTTCGCTACCTGTATGACGACCTGACGGCGGACGAGCGACGCCGCTTCGATACGGAACTGGCCCACAATCCTGCCCTGCAGGCCGTCCTGGACGCGGAACGGCAACTGGATGCCCTGCTGCCCCGGGGCATGGGTCCGGTCCTGGATAGCGGGCGGGTGCAGGGCAATTTCGCCGCCGTGTTGGGTCGGGTACATCAGCAATCCCCGACCGCCATGTCCTGGCGGGATCAGTTTGCCTGGCTGCTGCGCAGCCCCGCCCTGCTGTCGGCCCAGACCCTGGCCCTGGCGTTCGCCTTCGGCCTGGGTCTGCAGCTGAACACCGCCACGCCGCCATCTGCCGATACGGCCGGCCTGTCACCCCTGGACCTGGTGGATGAGGGGGATTACGAAATCTATCAGATGGAAATCAACAGCTTCGACGCCGGGACCGGTGCCATCGATCTCAGTTTTTCCCTGGCCTCCGACTCCCGTTTCGTCGGCAATGTGGCGGATGCCGGCGTGCGCGCCCTCATCGATGTGGCCCTGCGCAACGATATCGATGACGAGGCGCGCCTGGACTCGGTCGAGGTGCTGCAATACGCCCTGCAGGACAGCCCGGGATCGCGTCAGGCGCCGGCGGGCCTGCTCCATGCCCTGGCCAATGATCTCAATCCCGGGGTGCGTTATGACGCCGCCACCACCCTCACGAACTATGCCAATCAAGAAAGTGTACGTGGCGCCTTGCGTCAGGCCCTGCTGGAAGACACCAACCCCGGTGTGCGAATGTTGGCCTTCGACACCCTGGCCGAGGAACCCGATGCACTGACCATTGACGTATTCCGCCAGCGCATGGTGGCGGACAGCAACGATTACATTCGCAACCGCGCCCGCTCCATCGTGGATACGGCGGACGGTGGCATACCCCGGCTGTATTAGCCCCTGGAGATTTCACCCATGAAAACGTTCACCCTCTGCACACTGACCTCCCTGGCCATCTGCCTGCCCCTGGGCGCCCTGGGTGCCAGCGGCGACCTGGAGCGGGAATTCGCCATCGGACCCGGCGGCAGCCTGGTACTGGAAGCCGATGCCGGCTATGTGGAAGTCACCACCTGGAACGAGCCGCGGGTGCGCGTGGTGGTGCAGAACCCGGACAACATGGAATTGGAATTTGAAGAGAGCGGCAACCGGCTGCTGGTGACGGCGGAAATCGAAGGCCGCTGGTCCGGACGCCGGGCCGGGTTCCGCTTTCAGGTACCGGCACAATTCAATCTGGATCTGGAGACCTCCGGTGGCTCCATCGAGATCAGCGACCTGGAGGGTGACATCGACGCCGAAACCAGCGGCGGCAGCATTACCATCGGCAACATCAGTAACGGGTCGGTGAATGCCGACACAGCGGGCGGCAGCATCACCATCGGCGATGTCAGTGGCGACGTCAACGCCGACACGGCAGGCGGCAGTATCACCGTCGGCCAGGTCGGCGGTGATGCAGAACTGGATACCGCCGGAGGCAGCATTCGCGCCGGCTATGTGAACGGCACCCTGGAGGCCGATACAGCTGGCGGGTCCATTCGCGTGGAAGGCGGCCAGCTTGGGGTCATCGCCAGTACGGCCGGTGGCAGCATCACGGTGCAACGCAGTGGCGGACCGGTCCAGGCGGAGACCGCCGGTGGCAGCATCAGCCTCGGCAAGGTGAGCGGGGCCATTCGCGCCAGCACCAGCGGCGGCAGCATCAGTGCCGAACTGACCAGCCTGGATGCCGGCGTCAGCGGCCAGGTCGACCTGGAAACCGCCGGTGGGGATCTGGAACTGACCCTGCCTGCCACACATCAGGCCAGTATCGACGCCTCCATCGAGGTGTCCCGTCGCGCCCGGGGCGATTACCGGATTTACACCGACTTCCCCCTCACGATCCAGGGCGAGGATGACCGGGAGGTGACCGCCGAAGGTGATATCAATGGCGGCGGCGATCGCATCCGCCTGCGCACGGTCAATGGTGACATTCGTATCACGCGCGGCAATCCTAACTTATAATCCCCCCCTCAGTGGTTATCGGGATGGGGATATCACGTGGACGTCAAACAAGGCAGGATAGCCGTCATCGGCCTGGGCTATGTCGGCCTGCCGCTATTGATCGAATTCGGCAAACACTTTCCGTGCATCGGCTTCGACATCCAGGAACGCCGGGTCCGTGAACTGCGGGCCAGCCAGGATGTCACCCGGGAGATGTCCCCGGCGGATCTGCAGGCCAGCACCGTCCGCTATACCACGGATATCGATGACCTGGCGGACTGCAACGTCTACATCGTCACCGTCCCCACCCCCATAGATCAACAGAAAAGACCCAATCTGGATCCTCTGCGCAGCGCCAGCACCCTGGTTGGCAAGGTGCTCGCCAGGGGCGATGTGGTGATCTACGAGTCCACCGTCTACCCGGGGGCCACGGAGGAGATCTGCGTGCCGATTCTGGAGCGGGAATCTGGCCTCACGTTCAATGAGGACTTCTTCGCCGGTTACAGTCCGGAGCGCATCAATCCCGGTGACAAACAACACCGCATCCATTCCATCGTTAAAGTAACGTCCGGCTCCACACCGGAGGTGGCGGATTTCGTGGACGGCCTCTATGGCACCATCGTCCAGGCGGGCACCCACAAGGTGAGCAGCATCAAGGTGGCCGAAGCCGCCAAGGTGATCGAAAACACCCAGCGCGACCTCAACATCGCCCTCATCAACGAGCTGAGCATCATTTTCGAGAAACTGGGCATCGATACCGAGGAAGTGCTGCAGGCGGCCGGCACCAAATGGAACTTCCTGCCGTTTCGCCCGGGCCTGGTGGGCGGCCACTGCATCAGCGTGGATCCCTATTACCTGACCCACAAGTCCCAGGAAATCGGCTACCACCCGGATGTCATCCTGGCCGGTCGCCGCATCAATGACGGCATGGGCCCCTACATCGCCGAGCGGGTGGTGAAACTGCTGACCCGGCAACGCATCCACGTGGTGGATTCGCGCATTCTGGTCCTGGGTCTGGCCTTCAAGGAGAATTGCCCGGACCTGCGCAATACCCGGGTGGTGGATGTGATCAGTGGCCTGCAATCCTTCAATGCCCATGTGGATGTCCACGACCCCTGGGCCGATCCGGACGAGGCAGCCCATGAATACGGGCTCCAACTGGTTACTGCGCCCGAGACCGGCAGTTATGACGCAATCGTGGTGGCCGTAGCCCATGCCTGCTTCAAGGACATGGGTTACGATGCCATTCGGGCATTCGGCAAGCCCCGCAGCATCATCTTTGACGTGAAGTACATACTGCCGCCCCGGGATGGGGTCTATCGGTTGTGAAAAGCGGCAGCGGTGGCGGCATACTGGTAACCGGTGGAGCCGGTTACATCGGCAGTCATGTGGTAAAGCAGCTGGGCCAGCGGGGCGAGTCGGTGGTGGTGCTGGACAATCTCAGCACGGGTTTAGCCGATGCGGTCCTGCACGGTGAACTGGTGGTGGGTGACAGCGGTGACAGCCAGCTGGTGAGTCGCCTGCTGCAGGAACACCAAATCGACACGGTGCTGCATTTTGCGGCCCATACCATCGTTCCGGAATCGGTCGCCAACCCACTGAAGTACTACGCCAACAACACCTGTGCCACCCGCAACCTGCTGGCCTGCTGCCAGGCGGCCGGGGTAAAGCAATTCATCTTCTCCTCCACCGCCGCAGTGTATGGAATACTGGAGACCGGCATCGCCACCGAGGCCACGCCTACACGCCCCATCAATCCCTATGGGAGATCCAAACTGATGAGCGAAGCCATGCTGCAGGATCTGTGCGCGGCGACCGACCTGCGGGCGGTGATTTTGCGTTATTTCAACGTGGCGGGCAGCGACCCCGAGGGCCGCATCGGCCAATCCACCGCTAACGCCACCCTGCTGATCAAGGTGGCCTGCGAGGTGGCGCTGGGCAGACGACCCCGTCTCCAGGTTTTCGGCACCGACTATCCGACACCGGACGGCACCGGCATACGGGACTACATCCATGTGGAGGACCTGGCGGCCGCCCATCTGGCCGCATTGGATTACCTGCGCGAGGGCGGTGATACCAGGGTGCTGAATTGCGGCTACGGCCACGGTTACAGCGTGCGGGAGGTGATCGCCGCGGTGGAACGGGTCCATGGCGCGGCACTGCCGGTGAGCTATTGCGAACGCCGGGCCGGGGATCCACCGGTGCTGGTGGCCAACGTGGATGCCCTCCATGTCTGCCTGTCCTGGCAAGCCCGTTTCGATGACCTGGACACCATCGTGCGCACGTCCCTGGCCTGGGAAAAACACCTGCTGACCGTCGGCCACTGAGCCGGCTGCAAATCCGGTCGCCAACCTGATTGAACCGGCCCTCCGTTGCCGGCGTATCCCTGCGAAGCACTCAGCGGGGAAAAATCCATGAAGTCAGCCCAGGCATGCGCAATCCTTCTATTGGCCATGAGTTTGCATTCCTGCACCACTGTGTCTGTGCAGGACTACCAGGAGCGCCAGCCTCGCCTGGTCATGGAGACCTTTTTCGATGGCCGCCTGGGCGCCCAGGGGGTAGTGAAGGATTTCCGCGGCCGGGTGATTCGCAGTTTCACGGCCGACATACAGGCCTACTGGCGAGAGGGTGTAGGCACCCTGGAGGAGGATTTTGTGTTCGACGACGGGGAACAGCAGCGTCGGGTGTGGACCCTGCGCCCCGCCGGCACTGGCGGCTACACCGGCACGGCAGGCGACGTGGTGGGTGAGGCCGAGGTGTCGGTGGCGGGCAACAGCGTGTTTCTCGATTATGTGCTGCGCATCCCCTATGGCGACGGCAGCCTGGATGTGCGCATCGATGACCGCATGTACCTGGTGTCTCCGGAATTACTCATCAACGAATCGGTGATGCGCAAATTCGGAGTCAAGGTTGGGGAAATTCTCCTGACCATTTATCGGGAATAATCAAGGCGCCAGGCCGTCCAATTTGACGCGGGTCTGACGGATACCATACTGCAACCAACCGGTTTCATTGGAATTGGCTGAACTGCGCAGCTGCAGCTCCAGCGCCGCCAACCGGGTCTGCAGGGCAGTGACGTTGTCGGGATCAGCCGCCAGGGCGATGTCGGCAGCGTGGAGTGCGCGAATGGCATCATCCGCCGCCAGATACGACCGGGCCAGTGTGGCCACCTCATCCGCCCCGCCTGCCAGGGCCACCAGGTCGGGGTAGACAGCCGACGGTGGCACGGCATACATGGTTGCCGGATTGCCATCAAACCAGCCCATATACCCCTCATAGATGCCACGCACGGTCCACGCGATGGTGCCATAGCCCTCCCCAACGTTCAGATCCGAGGGCAATTGAATTTCCTGCATCAGGGTGTAAACATCCTTGCCCGCATTCATGCCGGCCACCGTGGCATCGTGCACATACTCGATGGCATCCCGGTACTTGCCCACCGCCTGGTTGATGACGGCGTTACCATGGAGCGGCTCGCCGTGGCTGGGAATCAGAATCTCAGGCTGCAGGGCCAACACCCGGTCGAGGGAATTCACATAGTCCAGGGCCCAGCGCGGCTTGGTGCCCCTCAGGGTATAGATGTTGGGAAAGGAGCCATAGAAGTTGTCACCCACGAACACCGCCCGCAGTTCGGGAATCCAAACACTGAGGTGATCATAGGTTTCCCCCGGCGTATGCATCAGCTCGAATGTCAGGCCGCCCAGGGAGAAACTGTAATCCTCGTCGAACAGGACACCAGGCTGAATGGCGGCGCCGTAGTTGTCCGACCCGACGACCATAGGCTGTACGTTAGTTGCAGTCGCCGCATTGGTTGCAACCACGGCATTCGGACGCACCAGGCCTGGAAACTGCGCTGCGTTACGCCCGGCAAACATGCCCCGCAGGCGATACTGGTAATTCATGAATTCGTAATGCTCTTCCTGGGCGATCACCTGGGTATCAGCCTCCCGCCACAGCGCGACGCCACCGGTGTGATCCCCATGGCCGTGGGTCAGAATGATGGCCTTTACCGGCCCATCATCAACTGCCTGAAGCAGGCGTTTGTGGCGGGGTGCAACCGCCGCCGAAGACGTATCGATCACCACGTTGCCCTCGGGGGTGATGACCAGGAAGGTATTGCCGAATCCGGTAGCCTGGTAGATCTGCCCGGTGATGCGCAAGGCCTCGGTCTGGTTCGCACCGGCCTGGGTGGGATCACCGGTCAGGGGCACCTGTGCCAGAGCCGGCAGGCTGTATGCCAATGACAGGGCATAGAGGATGGTCATGATCGGGTGGGTGACTGACATGGGCAGACTCCGCGATGGGTGGGCCGGCGGTGACCACCGCAACTTGCGCCGGGATCACCCGGGCCGAGTATAGCAAGGCGAAGCCCATTCGGATCACTGACTTGCAACCGCTGATTGGCTAAAGTAGGCCCATGAAACGCATTCTGTTCGCCTGGGAACTGGGCAAGGCCACCGGGCATGTCTCCCAGCTCCTGTCCCTGGGCCGAGAATTCGCCCGGCGCGGCTGGGAGGTGGAATTCCTGCTGCGCAATCCTGCAGCGCTGACTTCCCTGCAGCCGGATTATTCCCACCGCCTGCTGCAGGCGCCTTACGCCCCCACCGTGCCATTGGCGGCAGACGACGCCAGAGCGTTGGCGCACCCCCTGCTGTATTCAGATGACCTGCTGGCCAATGGCTATGGGGATGCCGGCAGCCTGGCGGCTCTGCTGCGCCAGTGGCGGGATCATTTCGAGAACGTCGAGCCCACGGTTGTGGTGTGCCAGTCCGCACCCACTGCCTTGCTGGCTGCCATGGACCTGCCCATGCTGCGGGTCAATCTGGGTCGGGGCTACGATGTGCCACCCCTGGCCATCCCGATGCCCACCCTGCGTTACTGGGAACCCGTGACATTGGCGCAGCGCCAGCAGCGGGAGGACATAATCATGGACGTCATCAATGGTGCCCGATACCGACTGCACCTGCCGCGACTGGAGAGTTTCGCCAGTATCCTGGAGGCCCACCTGAGTCTGCGCTGTGACTTTCCCGAGCTGAGTCATTATCCACCGGATCCACAGAACATCGAGCCAGACCACCTCGGCCCTTTCC
>JBJOHV010000078.1:0-11159 GCA_046047495.1 Pseudomonadota bacterium
CCTAACGGCCTGTAACTTATATTCCAGCGTATAGCGGTTGTAATGACGACTTCGTGTCTGTCCCATCCTGATACCTCTTTAGTCAACGGAAAGTCCGTCCACTAAAGTGGTAGCAGATCACTTGGGTGACTACTGTCTGGAGTAGACACAGTTTTGTGTAGGCTTTTGTGTAACAGTAAGAAAAATCTCCAATGAAATCAATCGAAAGAATTGGGTTGCGGATCTTTTGTGTAAGTAAAATATCTATATAAATCAATAACTTCACTTATATAAATTACTCCCACTCGATGGTGGCCGGCGGCTTGGAGCTGATGTCATAGGTCACCCGAGACACCTCGGGCACCTCATTGATGATGCGATTGGACACGGTTTCCAGCAATTCATAGGGCAGCCGTGCCCAGCGGGCGGTCATGAAGTCGATGGTTTCCACCGCACGCAGACTGATGACGTAGCTGTAGCGGCGGGCGTCGCCCACCACCCCCACGGATTTCACCGGCAGAAACACGGCAAACGCCTGACTGACTTTGTGGTAGTAATCCGCCCGTTGCAGCTCTTCTATGAAAATGGCGTCCGCCCGGCGCAGCGTCTCACAATAGGATTTGCGCACCTCACCGAGCACCCGCACCCCCAGTCCCGGCCCGGGAAACGGATGTCGGTAGACCATGTCATAGGGCAGGCCCAGTTCCAGGCCGATCTTGCGCACTTCATCCTTGAACAGCTCGCGCAGCGGCTCCAGCAGCTTGAGGTTCATGTGCTCCGGCAGACCACCCACATTGTGATGGGATTTGATGACGTGGGCCTTGCCGGTCTTGGCGCCGGCGGATTCGATGACGTCCGGATAGATGGTGCCCTGGGCCAGCCAGCGGATGTTCTGCAGGCGCGCCGCCTCCTGATCAAAGACCTCGATGAAGGTATTGCCGATGATCTTGCGCTTCTGCTCCGGGTCCGCCACGCCGGCGAGACGTGTCAGGAACTGCTCTTCCGCATCCACCCGGATGACCTTGACCCCCATGTTGCGGGCAAAGGTTGCCATCACCTGCTCGCCTTCATTGAGCCGCAACAGGCCGTTGTCCACGAACACACAGGTCAGCTGGTCGCCGATGGCACGGTGCAGCAAGGCGGCCACCACCGACGAATCCACGCCGCCGGACAGGCCCAGCAACACGGAGTCATCACCCACCATGGCTTTGATGTTGCTCACCGCGTCGTCGATGATATTGAGAGAAGTCCAAAGGCCATCGCAGGCACAGATATCCCGCACGAAGCGTTCCAGAATGCGTTGCCCCTGCTGGGTGTGGGTGACTTCCGGGTGGAACTGCAGCCCGTATAGCCGGCGTTGTTCGTCAGCCATGGCGGCAATGGGTGCACTGTCGGTGGAGGCCAGCACTTCAAAACCGGGCGGCAGTTCCACCACGATGTCACCATGGCTCATCCACACATCCAGCTGGGCGATACCCGACGACGTGAAGCGGTCCTCGATGCCCTTGAGCAGACTGCCGGGCTGGGTCACGTCCAGCCGGGCATATCCGAATTCCGACTTGCCGGTGCTCCTGACCTTGCCACCCAGTTGTTCCGCCATGGTCTGCTGACCGTAGCAGATGCCGAGGATCGGAATGCCAGCCTCAAAAAGAAATGCCGGCGCCCGCGGTGAGGCGGACGTGGTGGCTGTCTCGGGGCCTCCCGAGAAGATGATGCCCTGGGGTGCAAACGCGGCCACCTGTTGGGGATCACAGGCATAGTCCCAGATCTCACAATACACACCCAGCTCCCGCACTCTTCGCGCGATCAGCTGTGTGTACTGGGATCCGAAATCCAGAATGAGAATTTTCTGGCTATGAATATTGCTGGCGGTCATCAATGGGAACGGAGCTCAACTGACCCTGTAATTGGGTGCTTCCTTGGTAATGCTGACATCGTGCACATGGCTTTCGTTCATGCCGGCATTGGTGATCCTGACAAACTGGGTTTTGCTGCGCATCTGGCCGATATCGGCGCAGCCGGTATAGCCCATGGCGGAGCGCAATCCTCCCATCAGCTGATGCACGATGGCAGACATGGGCCCCTTGTAAGCCACCCGTCCCTCTATTCCTTCCGGTACCAGTTTCTCGGTGCCGGAATCGATGTCCTGAAAATAGCGATCGCTCGAGCCTTGTGCGTGCGACATGGCCCCCAGGGAACCCATGCCGCGATAAGCCTTGTAACTGCGGCCCTGGTACAGCTCGACTTCGCCCGGCGCCTCTTCGGAACCCGCCAGCAGACTGCCCACCATGACCACATGGGCACCGGCGGCGATGACCTTGGCCAGGTCGCCGGAAAAACGGATACCACCATCGGAAATTACACACACGTCGGTACCCTTGAGGGCTGCCGCCACATTGGCCACAGCCGTGATCTGGGGCACGCCCACTCCGGTGACGATCCGGGTGGTGCAGATGGATCCCGGACCGATCCCCACTTTCACGGCATCGGCGCCGGCCTTGGCCAGATCCCGGGCCGCGTCCGCAGTGGCGATGTTGCCACCAATCACCGGGATCTCCGGATGCAGTTGCTTGATGCGTCGCACCTGATCGATGACGCCCTGGGAATGCCCGTGGGCCGTGTCCACCACGATGATGTCCACGCCGGCCTCCACCATGGCGGAGCAGCGTTCGATGCCATCAGCGCCCGTGCCAACCGCGGCTGCCACCCGCAAGCGGCCAAGGGAATCCTTGCAGGCATTGGGATAGTCTTCCGATTTGCGGATGTCCTTGAGGGTGATCAGACCGCGCAATTCAAACTGGTCATTGACCACCAGGATCTTCTCGATGCGATGACGGTGCAGAAGGGTTTTAACCTCCTCGATGGCGGCATCCTCCTTGACAGTGACCAGGCGTTCCTTGGGCGTCATGATGGATTGCACCGGCGCGTCCAGGCTGGCTTCGAAGCGGACATCACGACTGGTGACGATGCCAACCAGATCCTTGCCCCGTACCACCGGCATGCCCGAGATGTCGTACTCACGCATCAGGGACACCACTTCACGAATGGTGGCATCGGGTGGAATGGTGATGGGATCGCGTACCACACCACTCTCGTATTTCTTCACGGCGCGGACTTCACGGGCCTGCTTGTCCACCGACATGCTCTTGTGGATCACGCCCAGGCCGCCTTCCTGCGCCATGGCAATGGCAAGGCGGGACTCGGTGACTGTGTCCATCGCCGCGGAAATCAGGGGAATATTGAGCTGGATCGTGCGCGTCAGTGCGGTGTTCAGATTGACGGATTTGGGCAGTACGTTGGAGTGGGCAGGCAGGAGCAGGACATCATCAAATGTTAAGGCTTCCTCGGCAATGCGTAACATAAGTCACCAGATTCAGCAAAAAGCGGATTATACAGATCGACCTGGAGCTTGTACACCAGACGGGCCGAGGCAAAAAGAGAAGCCGGGATCAGGGAAATTCGATGCGGGCGATGGCGATACCGCTTTCTCCGGCAACGGAATACAGCAGAAAAATTTCGCCGTTTTCCTCGAAGATACCCGGATCACGCAACTGGTTTGCCCGGACATCTATATAGCCCCGGCGGGACGGTTCGATGGGGAGGTCTGCGCCCTCCCAGGGGGTTTCGGGACGCAGCACCTCCACCGGCGCGGAAGCCTGCCATTGCTGCCAATCCCCCTGCAGCTCCACGGTGGACAGGTAGATGCGCTCGGGGGCATCCCCGGCACGGGTCCAGAACACGTACAGATGCCCATCGCGGATCAGCAGTGCGGAGTGCCGCATGTCATCGGGGAACAACTGGGGACCCGGCTCGAACCCGCTGAGCCCGTCCCGGGAACGGTACAGATAGCCCGGCATGGCCATGGCATAAAAGTAACCGTCATGGGGAATGACCCGGAAATAGGGGCGCCCCAGGACCTCAGGGCGGCCCTCGAAATGAATGCCATCGGCGGACGTTGCGGCACGGGTCAGCTGCCGCCCCACATCCCGTCCATGGACATACATCACGATCTGTCGCAGATCATCACGCACATGCACATCCGGCGATGCGATATGGGCATACAGATCTCCGCTGGTGCCCGGTGCCTCGGAACAGGGCGGACAGGTAGTGGGAAAATGGGATTGCTCCAGCTGCAGGGTGCCTGCGCTGTGGACAGTCCAGGGACCGGTCACCTGATCGGCATAGGCCATGCGGATATACAGACCCCGATGGTCCGCAAAATAAAGGTAGTAGCGCCCCAGGGGATTGGGCAGCCAATCAGGAACCCGGATCAGTGACGGTCCCTGGATATTGCCCCCCATGGAATCGTCGAGCTCCGGGTAAATGATAGGGCCCTGTCCCAGGCGGGTGACGGTGGGAACAGCGGCCGGTGCAGACTGGGCGGAGACCCCTGACGGCAGACACGTCAGGGCCAGCAACAGCAGAATCGGTATGGAACGGCGCAGGGAGATGGCGGAGACGGGAGTCATGGTGATAAGCAGTCTTATTCTTGTGAGCGCGCAGTGTATTACAATGCGGCGGATCGATAAACCACGTTCACCGGTGCGAGATGCCCCTTCTGCTGCAACGAGCCCTGCGCGAGCCCACCCTGCACTTCCTGTTGCTGGCTGGGCTGTTGTTCCTTGTTTACGGCCTGCGCAGTCGTGAAGCTGCCGACACCCTGCAGATCGATTGGCAGGAAGTGCAGGCGCGGATGGTGATGGAGGAGCTCAATCGTGGCGCACCGTTGTCGGCAGAGGAACGCCGGCAACTTGAACAGACTGTGTTGGACGATCACATCCTGGTGCTGGAAGCAAAAGCCCAGGGGCTGGACAATGATCCCCGCATCAACGACATGCTGGCCCAGAAAATGCGCCATGTGCTGAGCGGCGAGATTTCCCAGCCCAGTGTTGACGAACTGCAGGCCTATTACCAGAACAACCGCAATACTTACGCAGTACCCGCCTCGGTGACGGTGGAGGAACTGGTATTCTCGTCACGGGAGCCTCTGCCTGAAAGCGTTCAGACACAGTTGCAGGGGGGTACACCACTGGCTGACATCGCTACGGAATCACCATCCTCCAAGGGAGTCCTGCCGAGAGTCACCCAGCGGGACCTGGCCAGCATCTTTGATGATGAATTTGCATTCCTGGCCTTTTATGCCCCTGCCGGCACCTGGGCAGGGCCCTTCCTCAGCAACCGGGGCCAGCACTGGCTAAGGGTGACTGAACAGCATCCCGCGACCGTGCACCCCTTCGAGCAGATTCAGGACCTGGTACGCATGGACTGGATCACCGCCAAGGAGGACGAGCGCCTGCGCTTGGAGCTGGATCGGCTGGCGGAAAAATACGCGATCAGCTTCATCAACCGGACCACGCCCTGATGACTTGCCGGGCGGCATTGCTGCGCATCATGCTGCTGTTATCACTGGGTTCGGCGGGCGTGCAGGCGCATGAGATCGATGTCACCGGCGTGGCGCGTTTGTTTCTGCAGCAACAGGGTGGTGGCCTGTACCATCTGTCGGTACTGGAAACCCGGGCGCCCCCCTTGTACGACCTGGGGCAGGTGCTGCCCGCCCGCTGCGAATCTCTGCCGACCCTGCAGACCACTTACCGCTTTCAGTGCAGTTCGGAGTTGACCCTCGATGACGTGTTGGTATTGCCCTGGGATCTGTCCGGTGTGGTGGTGGTGGCTGACTGGCAGGATGGCACCGAGGCATCGGCTTATTTTCCCGGTAACGGCATCGCCATCGAGATAGGTCTGGGAGCCATCAAAGCCGGTGCCGGCAGCTGGCTGAACCTGTTGCAGCGTTACTCCCTGATGGGCATCGAGCACATACTGCTGGGGATTGATCATCTGTTTTTCGTGCTGGGTCTTGTGATGCTGCTGCAGGGCACCTGGCGCCTGGTGAAAGCCATCACCGCCTTCACCGTGGCACACAGCCTGACCCTGGCCTGTGCGGTACTGGGTTACCTGCCCCTGTCGTCGGCTCCGGTGGAAGCGGTCATTGCGTTGTCAATCCTGCTTTTGGCCCGGGAAATCATCATGGGTCAGCAGGGTCATCCCAGCCTGGTGCAGCAGCGCCCCTGGGTGGTGGCACTGATATTCGGGCTGTTTCATGGACTGGGATTCGCCGGAGCGCTGGGTGAGCTCGGTTTGCGGGATGGGGATATTCCCCTCGCATTGCTGTCCTTCAACCTGGGTGTCGAGGCAGGTCAGCTGGCCTTCATCGCCGTGTTGCTGGCCTATCGGGAATTCTTCCGGCGCCTGGCCCGGGACTCGCAGCAGGCCTGGATTGCCGGCGGACGGCAGGCCCTGGCCTATGGGCTGGGAGGAGTCGCCACCTTCTGGTTCCTGCAACGTCTGCCGGCCGTCCTGATGCCCGGCTGAAACTTACTGCGCCATGTATCGACTGTGACAACTTTCACAGGGTGGATACAGCAGATCATTGCCGGCATTGAACAGCGCCTCCTCGTCGCGGGCCTTGATGGCCGCCAGGGCTGCACGCCCCGCCGCCATCATGTCCCGATTGAACTGCTGCCAGTCCTCATTGATTGCCTTGGCCTGGTCCTGGGCATTGCTGCCGCCGGTGGTCAGCATGTCCGCGGCCGCTAGTACCGCGTTGGCGGCGGCTTCCAGGGCCAGCCATTGTTCATCGGTGGTGACTTCGTAAGCCCCCCACAGGGCATTGGTATTCGGCGTAATCATCGAATCCATGATCTCCTTCACTGAGATGGATTCATTATCCTGGGAGCTGGCGGGCAACGTCAGGAAAACAAACCCCAACAAACCCGCTCCCAACAGGGTGCTGATTCTGTATTTGTGATTCATGCTGGTTATCTCCTGTCCATCGGTCAACACCTTGCAGTATAAGGGGTATGTGAGCACAATGGCGCAAAGAAATTGGGAGGCATTATGCATTGCAAAATAGCCGCAAGGCGCATCATGACGACGATGTTGATCTTATGGGGGATTACGTCGATGGCTCAGGCTGATGTTTGGGATGAGGCGGAGCACGGCTTTGCCGACAGCAATGGGGTAAAAATCCACTATGCCACCGTGGGCCAGGGTCCCCTGGTGGTCATGATCCATGGCTTCCCGGATTTCTGGTACAGCTGGCGGCATCAGATGGAAGGCCTTAAGGACAATTTTCAGGTAGTCGCCATCGACCAGCGCGGCTACAACCAGAGTGATGCGCCCGCAGGCGAAGAAAACTACAACATGCGCTTCCTCGTCAGCGACGTGGCCGCCGTCATTCGCCACCTGGGCCGGGACAAGGCCATCATCGTGGGACATGACTGGGGCGGAGTCGTCACCTGGCAGTTCGCGTTTGCCCTGCCCCAGATGGTGGACAAGCTGGTCATCCTCAACCTGCCCCACCCCAACGGCATGGGGCGGGAACTGGCGGGCAATCCGGAACAGCAACAGAACAGCGGTTATGCCCGGGCCTTCATCGCCGGCCAGCCCAGCGACCCGGATATCTTCTTCGGTGGCCCCATGACACCCCAGAGTCTCAGCGGTTGGGTGACAGACTCCGCCGCCAGACCCCGTTACGTGGAAGCCTTCAGCCGCTCCAACTTTGACGCCATGCTGGCCTACTACAAGCAAAACTATCCCCGCGCAGACAGCACCAACGCGACACCGCCGGCGCCCCAGCTCGATGTGCCGCTGCTGGTTTTCCACGGTTTGCAGGATACCGCCCTGCACTCCGACGGCCTCAACAACACCTGGGATTGGAATGATGCCGACACCACCATCGTCACTGCACCCAATGCCAGTCATTTCGTCCAGCAGGACGCCGCCGAACTGGTTACTTCCACTCTCAAATGGTGGTTGCTGGCACGCCCCTGAACGCTCGTTCTACGCTGAATACAATCGTTTTGTGACCCAAAATGATTGTTGTTTACTTGACATTTTCCCGGTGCTAATTTCAGCCGTCCTCTAGAACTCGGGGCGTCAGTCCCCGGCTTCACATGCAGTCTCTGCCGCTCCCATTGGCAGAGTTGAAAGCACTGAGCCCTGTTTCAGGGAGACAACAATAATCACAACATCTGCTGCAGTGGAGTGAACACCATGTCCAAGTTTTCCAAAGCACCCACCAAACACATACTGGCCACCTGCATAGCCATGGCCCTGGCCAATACCAGCTTTGCTCAACAGGCCCAGGACGACCCCGACATCGAAGAAGTCGTGGTCACCGGCTCCTTCATCCGCGGCACCCCCCTGGATGCCCCGTCCCCCGTACAGGTAGTGGATCGGCAGAGCATCGAGGCCCAGGGCGCCGCCGTGATCTGGGACGTGATCAAGAATCTGGAAATCAATTCCGGCTCCTTCACCGAAGGCGGCTCCGGCGAAATGGCGGCCACGGCCGGCACCGCCCAGGTCAATCTGCGCAATCTCGGTGAAAACTCCACCCTCACCCTGATCAATGGCAAGCGCATGGTGCCTTCCGCGGCCCTGACCCGGGGCGGCGGTGAATACGTGGACCTCAACGCCATACCCCTGGTAATGACCGAGCGGGTGGAAATCCTCACCGACGGTGGCTCCGCCCTCTATGGCGCTGACGCCGTGGCCGGTGTGGTGAACGTGATCATGCGCACCGACTTCGAGGGCCTGGAGTTGTACGGCGACGTGCAGAATATCGTGGAAGCCGGCAGCGCCTTCGATGCCACCGCCAGCGGAATCTGGGGTTGGGCCAGCGATGACGGCGACACCCATTTCGTGCTGGCCGCCGAGCGTTTCGAGCGTGACCAGGTGCCTGTTACCGCCGGAAATTTTTATGACGAGAACACCCTGATCACCGGCAATGTCAGCGCGCCGGGCACGCTCGGCTCCTCCTCGGCCTTTGGAGCCAGGCTCAACAACGCCTACCTCAATACCACCTTGCGCAACCAAAACCTTGCGGAGGACCCCACCGCCACCACCACCATCGTGACCGACCCGCTGTGCACCAGCGGTCTCACCGATGCCAATGGCAATCCGTTCTTTGTGCTGGGGGCTGATCCCCGTCAGCGGGGCTTGCTGGGACGTCGCAGCGGTGCCTGCGTGGTGGACGAATCCCAGTGGGCCTCCATGGCCTATGAAATGGAACGGGACAGCATTTCCGGTGCCTTCAATCACACGTTCGAAGATGGCACCGAGTTTTATTCCTTCTTCCAGTCATCCCGCCAGGAAACCATCCGCTCCGGCAGCGGCTACGGCCGCTCCTTCGCCACCACCCTGCTGCCCTCGCCGGGCGCCTATTCCCTGCCCCGTGGTCAGGTACTGGAGCTGGGCCACTATGCCCCATTGTTCGGCAAGCCCCTGCCGGTGATCACCAACAACCCTACCGACCTGGCCAATGGCGGTCCCAATGTGTTGTACCGATCACTCCTGCAGTTCGGGCTCACCCGACCAGGCAACGACGACGATCTCAATAATGCCGAAACCATGAGCGCCCAACTGGGCCTGCGGGGTGAACTGGAACTGGGTGACCGGGTCATGGACTGGGAAGTCAGCTATTCCGCCGGCAGTTCCAGCAACGAACGCCGCATCCGGGAGTTCAGTCGCTACCGCGCCCATATGGCCGGTTTCGGCCTGGGCGGCCCCAACTGCGTACCCAATGGCGTACCGGATTTTGATTTCCTGGGCCAGCCGGGCGCCAATGGCTGGACCAGTTACGCCTCCCTGTTCCGCTATGTGTTCGAGGGCTTCTTCACCCAGCCCTATGAGCCGGTGTCCTACGCGCTCACCAGCAACAATCAGGGCCAGGGTGGCTGTATGTTCTACAACCCGCTGCTCACCTCCCTCACCAATGCCAACGTGGCGAATAACGACGAGCTGCTGAACTGGATTTCCGAACCTCATCTCAATGACGACCGTCGCAATAAACTGGGTGTGTGGGATGCCATGCTCACCGGTGAGCTGTTCGAGATGCGTGGCGGCATGGCGGCCTTTGCCGTGGGTGCGCAACGGCGGGATCGCAACGCGGCATCAATAGGGTCACCGCTCAGCAATGGCACCGAAAATGCCATCCTGGCCTTCAGCAACGGTGTACCCAGCAAAAGAGGCTGGATCGACAACAACCTGAGCTGTGCCTCTTGTACCAGCAGCTATGACCTGGACCAGGATACCAATGCGGTGTTCGCGGAATTCTCCCTGCCCTTCTGGGAAAATGTGGAAAGCCAGATCGCCCTGCGTTGGGAGGATTACGGCGGTGGCATCGGTGATGAAATTTCACCCAAGGTGGCGGTGAGCTGGCGGCCCGTGGACAGTCTGTTGCTGCGTACCTCCTGGTCACAATCCTTCCGTGCCCCCAATCCCGGTATCATCGGTGATGGTCTGGATGCCTCGTCCACCACCTTCCTGGATCCCCTGCGCAATCAGCAGGTGCGGGCCGGCCTCCTGCCCCCCACCTTCGACAACGCGGTGCTCACCTCGTCCTATACCCTCGGGGCTCCGGCGCCCAATGTCGGCAACGAATACGCCGACACTTACAGCGCCGGTTTCATGTGGACTCCCAGCGGCACCCTGGATGGCCTGAGCCTGCAGGCTGACGTGTGGCGCTTCGAGGTGCGGGACCGTGTATTGCCGGAATCCGGCAGCTCTGCCATGAAGCGGCAACTGGAAGCTTTCAATGCGGTGGTGGGCAACCCGGCCAACTATGTGCTGAACTCCAGCCTGGATACCCAGACGTCAGCCGAGCTGTATGTCAAGTGTGATCCCAGCGCCCTCGCCGCCCAGTTCGGCGCCAATTCCACCCAGCGGCTCAATTGCGTGGTGGATCCGCGCCTGTACCAGGTTGACGGTGTGGAGGAAAGCCTGCCTTCCCCCATCCGCAGCCTGATCCAGCTGAAACTGGGTGCCATCAACGCCGGTGAGATCACCGCCGACGGGGTGGATGTGAAGGTGGGCTACCGTTGGGATACGGACATGGGCCGTTTCAACCTGGGCCTGGACTACACGTTCATCAACCAGTACACCCTGGCCAATGTACCGGGCCTCGACAACGGTCTGCTGGACATCGGTATCTACGATGCCGCCGGGACCACCGGTGACGGCAATCTGGTGCGCTCCATGCCGGATCACAAAGGGCACGTGACCCTCAACTGGTCACAGGGCAATCACAGTGCCACCGCCATCACCCGCTTTGTCGGCGAGTACACCGATATCGCGGCCAAGTTGCGCTTTGCCGATTCCAATCCCTTCGTGAAGGGATTGCT
>JBJOHV010000079.1:0-12097 GCA_046047495.1 Pseudomonadota bacterium
TCGTTGAGCAGGGCCTGCAGGTCCGCCACCTGTTGGGGAAAATGCTGCGGCCCCAGCCGTGAACCATAACGCAGGGCTGCCGCGGTGAAGGGATCGGTGCCCGGCGCGCGGCCCACCCCCAGATCCACCCGCCCCGGATACAGGGTCTGCAACAACTTGAAATTCTCGGCCACCTTGAACGGGCTGTAGTGGGGCAGCATGACCCCGCCGGAGCCGATGCGGATACGGGAGGTTTCCGCGCCAAGCCGACCCAGCAGCACTTCCGGTGCGCAGCCCGCCAGGGCATCGGAGGCATGGTGTTCCGCCAGCCAGTATCGGTGATAGCCCATGGCATCGCAGGCGCGGGCCAGCTGCAGGGTTTCCTGCAGGGCGACAGCCGCTGTGCTGCCGCTGCGAATGGGGGACTGGTCCAGGACAGACAGCTTGATCATGCCGGGTGCTTCCTCATCGACCGCCTCAGGGGGACGGCATTGGGCCTGGGCGGGCCGAGAGGTTACCATGGCGGGCATCCGTCAACCACCAGGCAGAATCTGGCAGACAGGACCTCAAGGCCCACCTGCAGCCCCTTTAGGATTTCTCCATGAACCCCCATATCCTGCGCTCCCATCTCGCACTGATCCTGGCCATGGTGCTATGGGGAAGCTCGTTCGTGGCATTGAAAGCGGCGGTCAGTGACATGGCACCCATGATCGTGGTGCTGCTGCGCATGGTGATTGGCAGTGTCGGTTTCCTGATGGTGTGGCCCTGGATCCGGGCCGGCTTCCGTTACCAGCCGGGCGACTGGCGCTACCTGGGCGGTATGGCACTGTTCGAACC
Source organism: Pseudomonadota bacterium (assembly GCA_046047495.1). Classification (GTDB taxonomy): domain Bacteria; phylum Pseudomonadota; class Gammaproteobacteria; order Pseudomonadales; family Pseudohongiellaceae; genus NORP240. Next base: position 817 of record JBJOHV010000079.1, read on the forward strand.
CTGCCTGTACTTCGTCTTCGAGGCCAACGGCCTGCGCTTCACCAGTGCCGGTCAGGCCGGCCTGATCACCGCCATGCTGCCCTTGATGGTGGCGGCGGCAGCCGCGGTCTTTCTCAAGGAATCCATCACCCGGCGCCAATGGGCCGGTTTCCTCATCGCCGTGGTCGGGGTGATCTGGATGAGCGTGTCGGGCGATGTCAGCCAGCAGGCGCCCAACCCCCTGCTGGGCAACTTTCTGCAGCTGCTGGCCATGGTGTGTGCGGTGGGTTACACCCTGATGATCAAGTCCCTTGTGCAACGCTACTCGGCCTTCGTGCTGACCGCCATCCAGTGTTTCATCGGCGCGGTGTTCTTTTTCCCGCTCGCCCTGTTGGCGGACTGGCCGGCCCAGATCAGCTGGCCCCTGGCCGGCATCCTGTTGTACCTGGGTCTGGTCATCACACTGGGCACCTATGGATTGTTCAACTACTCCCTGTCCCATCTGCGGGCCTCGGTGGCGGCCGGCTATACCAATCTGCTGCCGGCGTTTGCCCTGATGTTCTCCATGGTGCTGTTGGGGGAACGCCTCACCACACCCCAATGGCTGGCCATTGCCGTGATCGTTTTCGGTGTCTTCATCAGCCAGTGGCATACCCCTCAAACAGGGCCTGAGGTGCCTCCGGCAGCGACTGGGTAACTGGAAATTGGCATTTAAGGGGACGGAGGGATTAAAAAGTAATCCCTCCGTCCCCTTAAATTAATTGAAGACGTCGAAGATGTAGCTGTACTTGATGATGAATTCCCGCGCCCGCTCCTGGGGTGCGCCAAAGCCGCTTTCATCCACCTCGTTGTACACCAGGTACAGACCGCTGTTGGCGGATTGCAGCCAGGAGAAGCGGATGTTGGTGGCGATCACGTCATCCCGCTCGTTGTACTGCACAAGGGTCTGCAGGGACATGCGGGGAGTGAACGAATAGGTCAGGCGCAGACGGGCCAGGTTGACCTTGAAGTCGCCGTTCGGCACCGGCAGGCTGACGTCGTTGTAGGTCCAGGACAGCTGGGAATTGAACTTCTCGCCAACCCGGAAGCGCACCGTGGGATCCAGGTTGACCCGGTCGCCGCCGAAGAAACCACCGATGCGGCTCTGCAGATTGAGGGACAGGGGCGCCGACTGGTCGGTCTGGAACACCAACTGGGCCTCGTCGTGTTCGTACTCACCCGCCGGCACCACCACACCGCTGACGATACTGAACGGCGTCTTGACCCCTTCCCGTGTGCGATTCCAGCCGGTGTGAATCTCGTAGCCGTTCTGGAATTCCCAGTGGCTGTCGGTGTGCATCTGGGATGATTCCACGAAGCCGCTGGGGTCCTTGTACTCCTGGTAGGACATGTGGGGACGGATCTCGTGCAATCCCCACAGATCATTGGGCCGGATGCGCCGCATCCAGCGGCCATTCAGCTTGGTATAGTCGCGGCGGGACAGGAAGCCCACTTCCGGATTGAAGTTCTTCTGCACCTCGGCATAGCCACCGCTGAAGTCCCAGTTGATGTCACTGTAGGTGGCGGTCATGCCGAAGGCCTGGTCGTCGCCACTGAGGCCCGGAGTATCGGTCTGGGCCGCCCAGCCGGTGATCTGGGTCTCGTCACCGATGCCCCAGCGGCCGTCGATGCCGTAGGTGCGGTTGTAGTCGTCCTCGCCAACCACACGGGCCGGGCCATCACCATCCCGCTCCACGAACATGAAGCCCACGGAAGACCGGTTAGGCAGATCCTGGCTGATGCGGGCCACGGAAAAATCGTTGGCGGAAGCCACTCCCTCCAGACTCTCGGTTCGCATGCGCAGCAGGCCAACATTGGTGTTGCCGCCGACCCGACCGGACAGGCGTGCGCCACCGTCGATGGGAATCTGGGCACCACCGGGACCGACGCCGATGCGGCGGCTGAAGAACAATTCCGCCTCACGGGGATTACCCACGGCGAACTGGCCGGCGTTTTCCAGGAAGAAGGGCCGCTTCTCCGGGAAGAACAGGCTGAAGCGATCCAGGTTGACCTGCAGATCGTCCACTTCCACCTGGGCGAAGTCGGTGTTGTAGGTGGCATCGAGAGTGAGGCTGGAGGTCACCGAGTATTTCAGATCGAAACCGAATTCCTCCTCCTGCCGGGTGCCCGCGGCATTGCGGCCACCGCGCTCCGACTTCACCAGGGCATAGGGGGTCACCAGCAGATTGCGGCGTCGTGGCACGGCGACTCCCTGCACGGTGCCGGCTTCCGATACCCGGTTGAGGTTGTATTGAATGTCCAGCGGCGCCCAGTAGGCCACTTCGTTGTTGCGGCGGATGTTGCGCTGAAAGTTGATCCCCCAGGTCTGCACGTCCTCATTGCCGTAGCGCAGGGAGCGGAAGGGGATTTCCATCTCCGCGCTCCAGCCGAACTCTCCCACGGCGGTGCGCACCTCCCAGGTGGTGTCCCAGTTGAGGTTGAAGCCACCGCCGCCGCCACCGCCGCCTCCGAAGCCACCGCTGGCGGCCTCGTTGATGACCTGGGCATCGTATTCCACGCCGGCGGGGTTGGTACCGAAGATGAAACCGTTCTGACGGTCCCGCAGGCCGTCGATGATGACCTGGAAGCTGTCGGTGTCATTGAGGGAGGAATCGCGGCGGCTGTCGGTGACCAGGATACCCTCCGGGCTGTCGTCGTAGGCCATGACCCCGATGTAGAGTGCCGTGTCCGTGTAACCCACATAGACTTCAGTGCGCTGGGTGGCCGGCTGTCCGGCGTTGGGGCGCACCTGGGTGAAGCCCGTGGCTGGAATGGCATTGCGCCAGGTGGGATCGCTGTTGACGATACCGTCCATCAGCGGTCGGGACTCCAGCGCCACAGCCTGTATGCTGGGGCCCACTCTCTGCGATTCCACCGGTTGGGCCATGACCGAAGGCATGGTCACCAATGCCATCGCTCCGCTCACCACCACTGCGCCGATCCCTCTGTTGTGAACCACAGCCATGTCGATTCTCCGCACCATAATCAGTTGAATTTGCTGACAAAACAAAGCCGCAGAAAGTAGTGAATCGGGGCTCAAATTGCAAGCGGCTATCGGTGACAAATGGTGACGGTGCGACTGCCTGCCGTTGGCATTTCAAACCATGCAGTTAGTGTCAAAAAGAGCATCAGTCAGTGATGGTCGCTGTCGGCAATTGCCCGGGCGACACGCCGTGAATACGTCCATGTAGGCTCGGACGCGCCATCCATGGCGCGTACGGTCGCCCGGTCAATCGCCCACAGCGACCCATCAATGCCATGCCGGGTTCAATGCGGCTTCGATCGATTCACCAATATCGACAACGACGGCGGGGACCGGCAGTGATCTGCGAGCCAGCGGGGGGCACAGTGGGTGGCGGCAATCAAAGACCAGCGCTGAGCGCAGAAAAAAGACCGCCTTCCAGGGCTTTTTTCGGAGCGAAGGCACCCGGGACGGGCGCGGTCTGCCGCCACCCCCTGTGCCGCCCGCTGAGCCATGCACCGGTCTCTTCCCGCCGCAACCCCTGTTCCTCCCGCTGGGCCTGTGCACCAACATGCCGATTCCTGGACCTAAGCTGGCATGGATGCCTGCGCACGGAATGTGTAACAAATGCTCCGACCCCGGTGTTATGCACCCCGGCGCCTGTGCTTTAATCAGAGCCTCCCCGCAGCCAAGAGGACCTGGATCATGACCGGCAGTCAATTGCGTCGCGACAGCATCCGCGAACTCACCGCCAACGGCAAACGCTACGCGTATTTCAGCCTTGCTGCCCTGGCCGAAAAGGGGTATCCCGCCATTCACGACCTGCCGGTCTCCATCAAGGTGCTGCTGGAAAACCAGCTGCGCAACTGTGACAACCTGGTGGTGCTGGACAGCCATGTCCGCGCCCTCATCGATTGGGCACCGGGGCAGGACAGCCAGGAAATCATGTTCATGCCGGTGCGGGTGCTGATGCAGGATTTCACCGGGGTGCCGGCAGTGGTGGATCTGGCTGCCATGCGGGATGCGGTGGCCGCCGGTGGCAGCGACCCGGCGGTCATCAACCCGATCAACCCGGTGGACCTGGTGATCGACCACTCGGTGATGGTGGACCGCTTCGCCGATCCCCAGGCCTATCAGGACAATGTGCGCATCGAGATGGAGCGCAACCGCGAGCGCTACCAGTTCCTGCGCTGGGGCCAGAAGGCCTTCGACAACTTCCGGGTCGTGCCGCCCGGCACCGGCATCTGTCACCAGGTGAACCTGGAGTACCTGGCCAAAACCGTGTGGTCCGGCACCCTGGAAAACCGCCTGTTTGCGTTTCCCGATACCCTGGTGGGCACCGACAGTCACACCACCATGGTCAATGGCCTGGCGGTGCTGGGCTGGGGTGTGGGGGGCATCGAGGCGGAGGCCGCCATGCTGGGCCAACCCCTGTCCATGAACATACCGGAGGTGGTGGGATTCCGTCTGACCGGTGAGATGCAGGAGGGCATCACCGCCACCGATCTGGTGCTGACCGTGGCCCAGATGCTGCGCCGCCATGGTGTGGTGGGCAAGTTCGTGGAATTCACCGGCCCCGGCCTGGCCTCCCTGTCCCTGGCGGACCGGGCCACCATCGCCAACATGACGCCGGAATACGGTGCCACCTGCTGCTATTTCGCGGTGGATGAAAAAACCCTGGATTACCTGCGCCTGACCGGGCGGGATGATGACACGGTGGCCCTGGTGGAAGCCTACAGTCGCGCCCAGGGACTCTGGCGCCGGGATGACGACAAGGTGGTGTACAGCAGTACCCTGGAGCTTAATCTGGGTGACGTGGTGCCTTGCCTGGCCGGCCCCAAGCGGCCGCAGGATCGCGTGCCCCTGCCCGACCTGCGCCAGGCACTGGTTCAGCAATTGCCCGAGGAACGCCTGCGGCAGACCCATGTCAACGGCGCCGAGCATTTCCTCACTGACGGCGATGTGGTGATCGCCGCCATCACCTCCTGCACCAACACATCGAACCCGGCGGTGATGATGGCCGCCGGCCTGCTGGCACAGAAGGCCCTGGCCCGGGGTCTGCAGCGCAAGCCCTGGGTAAAGTCGTCCCTGGCCCCGGGTTCCAAGGTGGTCACCACCTACCTGCAACAGGCCGGTCTGCAGGACTGCCTGGATCAACTGGGATTCAATCTAGTGGGTTATGGCTGCACCACCTGCATCGGCAACTCCGGCCCCCTGGCCGGAGCCATCGAGGATGCCATCGACCGCGGCAGTCTCACGGTCAGCGCCGTGTTGTCCGGCAACCGCAATTTCGAGGGCCGCATCCACCCCAAGGTGCGGGCCAACTGGCTGGCCTCGCCGCCGTTGGTCGTGGCTTTTGCCCTGGCGGGCACCGTCGCCATCGACCTGACCCGCGATCCCCTGGGCACCGATGCCGCCGGCAAGCCGGTCTATCTGCGGGATATCTGGCCCCATAACGATGAGATCGCCGCGGCCGTGCGGCTGGTGGATCAGGCGATGTTCACCCGCAACTATGCCGACGTGTTCAGCGGTGATGCGGACTGGAACGCCCTGCCCGCCGGTGACGACAAGACCTACCAGTGGGACAGGGATTCCACCTACATCCGCAAGCCGCCGTTCTGTGAACGGCAGACTGTCGGCGGGGACATCGAAGGGGCCCGCATTCTGCTGGTGCTGGGGGATTCCGTCACCACCGACCACATCTCACCGGCCGGCTCCATCGCCGAGCGCAGCCCGGCGGGCAGCTATCTGCGCGAACACGGCATCGAAAAAGCGGATTTCAATTCCTACGGTTCACGCCGGGGCAACCATGAAGTGATGATGCGTGGCACCTTCGCCAACATTCGCATCCGCAATGAGATGCTGGCCGGTGTCGAGGGTGGCTATACCCGTGTGCATACCGACGGTGCTGCGGTCAGTGTCTACGATGCCGCCATGACCTATGCCGAAACCGGCACGCCATTGATCGTGATCGCCGGCAAGGAATACGGCACCGGCAGCAGCCGGGACTGGGCCGCCAAGGGCTCCGCCCTGCTGGGGATCCGCGCGGTCATCGCCGAAAGCTTCGAACGCATCCATCGCTCCAATCTCGCCGGCATGGGGGTGCTGCCCCTGCAGTTCCCGCCGGGCGTCACCCGCAAGACCCTGGAACTCAGTGGCGATGAGACCCTGCACCTGCGGGGTCTCGGCTCCGTCAGTCCCGGCATGAGCCTGCGGCTGGAGATAGAACGGGCCGACGGCCGGCGGGACCAATGTGAACTGTTATGCCGGCTGGATACACCCTTGGAAGTGGCTTACTACAGCAGCGGCGGCATCATGCCCTATGTGGTGGCGCGACTGGCCAACGGCTGAGGACTGGAGATGACGAGGCCATCATGAGCAGCGATCCGCCCACCCGCACCGAACGCGACAGCCTGGGCGAGGTACAGGTCCCCGCGGACAGCCTGTGGGGTGCCCAGACCCAGCGTTCACTGACTTATTTCGCCATTGGCGCGCAACGCTTTCCGACGGATTTCATCCACGACTTCGTGCTGGTGAAGAAGGCCGCCGCCATTGCCAATCACAAACTGGGGCTGCTGGATGCCGGGCTCGCGGAACTGATCTGTCAGGCCTGCGACGAGCTGCTGGCCGGCCGCCACGACGGGCAGTTCCCCCTGTCCGTCTGGCAGACCGGCAGTGGCACCCAGACCAACATGAACGTCAACGAGGTGATCGCCAACCTGGCGAACGGCAAGGCCGGCAGGCCCCCCGGCAGCAAGGCGCCGGTCCACCCCAATGACCATGTCAATCTGTCCCAGTCCTCCAACGATGTGTTCCCCACGGTGATGCACGTCTGCGCCAACCGGCTGGTGCAGCTTAAGCTGCTGCCGGCCCTCAAGCAGCTGTGTGAAACCCTGTCGGAAAAGGCCACGGAGTTTGCCGCCACCATCAAGACCGGCCGCACCCATATGATGGATGCTACACCGGTGACACTGGGTCAGGAGTTCGGCGCTTGGCGCGCCCAGCTGGATCATGCACGACGTCAGCTCAAGACGGCCCTGCCGGCGGTGCAGGAACTGGCCATCGGCGGCACGGCGGTGGGCACCGGCCTCAATACCCATCCGCGCTGGGCAAACGGAGTCACCGACCAGATCAGCGTATTGAGCGGTCAGCCCTTCACCTCCGCCCCGGACAAGTTCAGTCAGTTGGCGGCCCATGACGGCCTGCTGGCCCTGCACAATGGCCTCAATCTGCTGGCCACAGTGTTGTACAAGATGGCCTCGGACATCCGCCTGATGAACTCCGGCCCCCGCTGCGGCCTCGGGGAAATCCGCATTCCCGAGAACGAACCCGGCAGCTCCATCATGCCCGGCAAGGTGAATCCCACCCAGGCCGAAGCCCTGACCATGGTGTGTGTGCGGGTCATGGCCAACAACACGGCCGTGACCCTTGCCAACAGCCAGGGCCAGTTCCAGCTCAACGTCTACAAGCCGCTGATCATCATCTGTGTGATGGAATCCCTGGAACTGCTGAGTGATGCCATGACGAGCTTCGACCGGCATTGTCTGCAGGGCATCACTGCCAACCAGGCACAGCTGGCCGCCACCCTGCAGCGCTCCCTGATGCTGGTCACCGCCCTCACACCGCTCATCGGATACGACCAGGCAGCCCGCGCCGCCCGTCATGCCCAGCAGCATGACCTCTCCCTCAGGGAGGCGGTGCTGGCATTGGGCCTGCTTGACGAGGCCACCTTCGACCAGCACATCAACCCGGAAAACATGTTAGGACCCGACGCATGACCCTGCAATCCATCAATCCCGCCACTGGCGCCCTGCTGAACACCTACACACCCCACAGCGACGCGGAGGTGGCTGCCGCCATTGCCGCCGCGGACCAGGCCTTTCGCCGCTGGCGAGACTCCGACATGGATGTGCGCACGCAGTGCCTGCGCAAGGCGGCCGCCATCCTGCGGGAACGCAAGCAGGAATACGGATTACTGATAACCCGGGAAATGGGCAAGCCCATCGGTCAGGCGCTGGCCGAGGTGGAAAAATGCGCCGCCGGCTGTGAACACTATGCGGAACAGGGTCCCCGGTACCTGGAGCCGGAGATGGTCAAAACCGCTATGCCAGAGAGCTTCGTCAGCTTTGAGCCCCTCGGTGTGATCCTGGCGGTGATGCCCTGGAATTTCCCATTCTGGCAGGTGTTCCGCTTCGCCGCCCCGGCCCTGCTGGCGGGCAATGCCGGACTGCTCAAGCACGCCAGCAATGTCAGCGGCTGCGCCCTGGCCATAGAAACCGTGTTAAGGGACGCGGGTTTCCCGGCCGGATTGTTCCGCAGCCTGTTGCTGGAGAGCCGCCGGGTGGAGGCGGTCATCAAGCATCCCCTGGTAAGTGCAGTCACCCTTACCGGCAGCGGTCCGGCCGGTGCCGCCGTGGCTTCGACCGCCGGACAGCACCTCAAGAAGAGCGTCCTGGAATTGGGCGGCAACGATGCCTATGTGGTGTTGAAGGACGCCGACCTGAATCTGGCAGCCCGCATCTGCGTGCACAGCCGCCTCAACAATGCAGGGCAGACCTGTATTGCCGCCAAACGCCTCATTGTGGACTCTTCCGTGGCCGATGCCTTCGAAGATCTCGTCCTGCAGGAATTGGGCAACTACCCCTGCGGCAACCCGGAATCACCGGATACAAAAATGGGCCCCCTGGCACGACCTGACTTGCGGGATGAGTTGCAGCATCAGGTGGACGCCAGCATTGCCGCCGGCGCCCGCTGCCTGCGGGGTGGCAGCATTCCGGCCGGTAACGGCGCATTTTATCCGGCCACCCTGCTGACCGACATCACACCTGACATGCCGGCCTTCCGGGAGGAGCTGTTTGGCCCCGTGGTTTGCATCGTCCGCGCGGATGATGAAGAGGCGGCCATCGCCCTGGCCAACGACTCCCAGTTCGGCTTGGGCGCCGCGGTGTTCAGCCGTGACATGGACAAGGCGCGACACATCGCCACCCACCGGCTGGAGGCCGGCACCTGCGTGGTGAACGATTTCGTCCGCTCCGACCCGCTGCTGCCCTTCGGTGGCATCAAGCAGAGTGGCTACGGGCGCGAACTGTCCCACTTCGGCATCCGGGAGTTCGTCAACATCAAGACGGTGTATGTCGGCACGGGCAAGTGATTGGGTGAGTGAGTCTCGATAGCCCGTCTCTGTGGGGAGGCAGGGCAACGGGAGACACGCCGTAAATACTTCCCTGTAGGCTCGGGCGCGACATCCCTGTCGCGCACGGTCTCCCGTTGCCCTGCCTCCTCACAGAGACTGCATCGTGCCAATCGTCGAGTCTCACTTCCGCGCTGGCAGCGATGCCAGAAACTCCACCATCTGCGCATCGATGTCCGCCTGCTGCACCTGCAGCAAACCCAGCACCTGACGGCTGATCAGCAGGGAGGATTCCAGCATCTCCGGAAACACATGGGTTGCCCCCAGCCCCATCAACTCCTCGTAGTGCCGGTGATCCTGGCAGCGCACCACGATGGGAATCTCGGCATTGCGCTGACGGATGCGGCCGATGGCGGCCCTGCCTTCCTCCACGGTCTTGAAGGTCAGCACGACCAGGCGCGCGGAGGCCAGTTGGCAGCGACTTAAGATCTCAATGTTGTTGCTGTCCCCATAGATGATGTTACGACCCTTGCGTCGCTGGGTCTCCACCACGTCGATGTCGGCATCGATGGCGATCCAGGGCACCGCGTTTTGATCCAGGAAGGCTGCCACCGTGGTGCCCAACCGGCCGAAGCCGCCGATGATCACATGATCGTGCAATTGCAGGTTGATGGCCGGTTTTTCGCTGTCGCCGCCATGACCCCGCAGCAGCCAGCGGCCGGCCGTACCGGCATGGCGGATAAGAAAGGGGCTGACCGCCATGCTCAGGGTCGCGATGATCATGATGAACGACGCCTGGTCCGACGGCAGGATGCCGTTGGCCAACGCCAGGGCCAGCAGGGCCAGTCCGAATTCACCGGCCTGGGCCAGGTTGATACCTACCACCAGCGCATCCTTGCTCTGATAGCCCAGCAGTTTAACCAGCAGGGCCACGACCGCGGCCTTGACCAGAATCAGGAGGGCCGTGAAGGCCAGGATACGCAGCCAGTATTCCGCCAGCAGATCCACCTCCAGGTTCATGCCGATGGTGACGAAGAACAGACCCAGCAGAATGTCCTTGAAGGGGCGGATGTCACTTTCTATCTGGTATTTGCAGGAGCCCTCCCCCAGCATCATGCCGATGATGAAGGCGCCCAGGGGCATGGACAGGTGAAAGGCATGGGTCAGCCAGGAGGCCAGCAGCACGATCACCAGGGTGGTGAGAACGAATATTTCCTCGGACTTGCTCTTGGCCACCTCGGTGTAGATGACCGGCAGCAGCCATTTGCCCGCAGCCAGCAGGATCACCAGCAGCACCAGGGTATTGAAGCCGGCACCCAGCAGCTCCCGCCACAGGGAACTGTCACCGGCATTGCCCAACACCGGCACCAGAATCAGAAACACCACCGCCGCAAGGTCCTGGAACAGCAACACACCCACGGAAAGCTGGCCGTGCATGGCATGCAGTTCCCGGTTATTGAGCAGTTCCCGGGTGACGATGGCCGTGGAGGACAGGGCCAGGGCACCGGCAATCAGTATTGCAGCCGCCATGTCGGAGCCCCACAGCCACACCACCTCGGCAAACACCGCAGTACACACCAGGACCTGAAAACCGCCCACGCCAAACACCGCGAAGCGCATGGCCAGCATCTTCTTGAGACTGAATTCCAGGCCCAGGGCAAACAGCAGGAACACCACACCGAACTCGGCCACGAAGCGGAACTGCTCCGGCACCGCCACCAGACCCAGGGCGTGGGGACCCACCAGGGCACCCACGGCCATATAGGCCACGATGGTGGTGAGGCGCAGACGACGGAACAGCAGGGTGACCAGCAGCGACACGGTGAGGATGATGACGTACTGCTGGAACAGCGTTTGGGACATGCAATCAGACCACGATGAATTGCCCCATCATGCCATTGTCCTCATGCTCGAGAATATGGCAGTGATACATATAGGGACGCTGGGTATCGGAAAAGTTCTCGAACTTCATGATGAAGCGGACGGTTTCCCCCGGACCCACCTTGACCGTGTCCTTGTAGCCCATCTCATGGGGCGCCGGCTGCCTGCCGTTACGGCTGAGGATCTGGAACTGGCCATGATGGATATGGAAGGGATGCATCATCATGGAGTCATTGACGATGTCCCAGATTTCCGTGTCGCCCATGATCACATGCTGGTCGATCCTGCCC
>JBJOHV010000080.1:0-5716 GCA_046047495.1 Pseudomonadota bacterium
TCATGCCTGTCCTGGTCGCCCTGCTGTTCGCGCCCCTGCAGGGCTTCGCGGATGCCGGTGTCAGCTCCATACGGCTGATCAACTCCAACAATTTCAACATCGATCAGGACGAGATCGAGCAGATCAAAGCCAGCATGCATGCCGCGGTACAGGACAACCACATCGCCGGTGCCCTGCTGCTGGTGGGGAATGATAAGGGCGTCGGAGTCCTGGAGGGCGTTGGCTACCTGGCCCAGGATGACAAGACGCCGGTAAACAAGGACTCCATTTTCCGTATCTATTCCATGACCAAGCCCATCGTCAGTGTGGCAGCCATGTCCCTGGTGGAGGACGGTCTGTTGAGCCTGGACGACCCCGTCAGTAAATACATCCCGGAATTCACCGACATGCAGGTGATCGATCGGGAGACCGGTGAGCTGAGTCCCAGCGGTACTGTCATGACCGTACGCCATCTGATCACCCATAAGTCCGGGATCATCCAGGCACGCTTCTCGCCGGACAGCGCACTGGGCAAGATGTACGCAGAACGCCTGCCTTCCGGTGGCGCAACCGCGCTGGAACATGCCAAGGTGCTGGGTCAACTGCCGCTGTACTTCGAGCCGGGTACTGCATGGCACTACGGGCATTCGACCAATGTGCTGGGCGCCGTGCTGGAAGTGGCTGCCGGGAAATCCCTGGACGTGCTGCTGGAGGAACGCATTTTCGCTCCCCTGGGCATGGTGGATACGTCCTTCTACGTTCCCAAAGCCAAGGCCTATCGGGTAGCCGAACCCATTCATGGTGACATGCCGGACAACACCGTGGTGCGCCCCATGCTGTCCGGTGACGGCGGACTCAACAGCACAGCCGAGGATTACACCCGTTTCGCCAACATGCTGCTCAACGGCGGAGAGTACCGTGGCCAGCGCATCATCGAGGAATCCACGCTAAATCAGATGCTGGAAAAGCAGATCACTCCCGAGGTCTCCCGTGAGTTTTTCTTCTATGGCAATCGAGGTGACTGGGGCCTGGGTTTCCACCTGCAACCAACCGACGGCGACAATGCCAATGGACCCCACAATTTCGGCTGGAGGGGCATCGGCGGCACCCTGTTCCTGGTGGATCGGGAAAATGATTTCTTCATGATCTACATGGAGCAGAAGATGAATGGTCCCCGTGGTGCCCAGTTCAGCAACACCATCGCACAGCAGATGGTCTACGAGGCCATGGCGGACTAGCCGCGGAGTCAGCGCAACGCGGGATCAATCCTCGCCACCGATCAATTCGTATTTGCGCAGATAACCGCGCAACTGGTGGTAGGTCATGCCGAGATGCTCGGCAGCCTTCTTCTGATTGAACTGGCAGTCCTCCAGGGCCTGTTTGAGCAGGGCGATCTCGATGCCCTGCACCCGCTCCTTGAAATCATAACTCTCGCCACGGGGAACAGGGGCGGGAGTGTTGCCCTGATCGGTTTCCCTGTCAGTAGTCCCTGCAGAGTGTGATGCTACCGATGCCCGGGGTCGGTATGGCGATTCGAAGGGATTGAACACCAGACGCGACACCGGGTGCTCACCGTGCTGGTACACCGCCCGTTCGATGACGTTCTTCAGTTCGCGGATGTTGCCGGGCCAATCGTAAGCCAGCAACGCCTTTTCCACGGCGGCAGTGAATCCGGCAAACAGGCGACCACCGGTTTCCTTCACCATGCCCACCGCAAAATGCTCGGCCAGCACGGGGATGTCTTCACGGCGCTCCCGCAGGGGCGGCAGGGTGACCACTTCAAATGCCAGGCGGTCCAGCAGATCCTCCCGGAACCGGTGCTGCCGTGCCAGGGCCGGCAGGTCCTCGTTGGTGGCGGCAATGATCCGCACATCCACACTGAGGGTGTCATTGCCTCCCAGGCGCTCGAATTCACCGTATTCGATGACCCGCAGAATCTTCTCCTGCACCGGCATGGCGGTATTGGCCAACTCGTCGAGAAACAGCGTGCCGCCATCGGCCCGCTCGAAATAACCCTTGCGCAGCTTGGTGGCACCGGTAAAGGCTCCGGCCTCGTGACCGAACAGCTGGGCTTCCAGCAGGGTTTCCGAGACGGCGGCACAATTGATCTTGAGAAAGGTCTGCTGCCAGCGGCTCGACAGGTAGTGCAACCGGGCCGCCACCAGTTCCTTGCCCGTGCCTCTCTCTCCGACAATCAGGACCGGTTTGTTCAGGGGCGCGACCCGGGAAATATGCTCCTGCATTTCCAGAAAGCTGGCGGATTCACCGATCATGCGCGGCAAGGGTCGGGTATCAGACATGCATGGGCTCACAGGGGTTGCCATTGACCATTGGCGCAGTGTAACTCAACTGCCAGGACTTCTAGCGAAAAAAACCATTTTGTAGGCATTCTGGCCGCATCAAACGCGCAACCTACCGGCGTTGCAATTTATATTTCAATATTTTCAGGGAGTTACAGGATAAGACTCGATTGGCACGCTATCTGCTACTACAGATGAAAAGCAGGTAAAAAGCACCACAACCTGAGGTTACGCCAGCCACAATGCGGTTTTGCAGAGGACCACTCCATGAGCATTTTTTCACGCATCAGCGACATCATTAACTCCAATATCAGCGCCCTGCTGGACAAGGCGGAAAATCCCGAGAAGATGATCCGCATGGTCATCCAGGAAATGGAAGAGACACTGGTGGAGGTGCGTAGCGGCACGGCCAAGGTCATTGCCGAGAAGAAAACCCTGACCCGCCGCGCCGAACAGCTGCGCAAGCAGGCCCAGGACTGGGAAGCGAAAGCCGAACTGGCCCTGTCCAAGGACCGGGAGGATCTGGCCAAGGCAGCCCTGGTGGAAAAAGCCACCATCAATGCCAGCGTGGACATCCTGGAAGCGGATATGCACAAACTGGACACCACCCTGGACAAGCTGAGCTCCGAGATCGAGCAGTTGCAGGCCAAACTCAATGATGCCCGCGCCCGTCAAAAGACCATCGTCATGCGCACCCGTGCCACCCAGTCACGCATGGACGTGAACCGGCACCTGCATAACTACTCTATTGACAATGCCATGGACAAATTTGAGTATTACGAAAAGAAAATCGACCTGATGGAAGGCCAGATGGAAAGCATCCACGTCGAACGCAAAGGCCTGCAGAGCGAATTCGATGAACTGGCCCGCCAGGAGAAGATCGACCAGGAGCTGGCCAGCCTCAAATCCCGACTGAACAAATAACCAGGGCCTTGACATGAGTCCTTACGAGTTTGTCATAGCCCTGGTGGGCATCGTGGGTGGCTGCATTACCGCCTGGGTGTACATGGCCACGAACAAACAGAGGCCACGCAGCAGGCCGGCAGACCCCGGTACACGCTACAGCCTCACCGAGCTGTCAGCCATGGCAGAATCCCTCCAGGAACGTATCGACACCCTGGAGGCCATTCTCGACGCGGAAGTACCAGACTGGAGAGACCAGAATGAGCGCGCGACAGAACAGCCTTCGAATTAACCGCGAGGACCGCCGTTTCCTCGGCGTGTGCGCCGGGATCGCGGACTACTTCGACGTGCCGGTGGTGCTGGTCCGCATCATCTTCATCATCAGCGTCATTACCTGGCCCACCTTGTTTCTGGGGTACTTCCTGCTGTATTTCATCCTGGACAACGACATCAATGCCCAGAAGGTGCAGGGATTTTTCTCAGGCAACAACATGGACCATTTCCGTCGTCTCGATTACAGGCGCCCCATTTTCCGTGACATGCGCAACCGCCGGATAGCAGGTGTGTGCAGCGGGATTGCCGCCTATCTGGAAATCAACAGCTTCTGGATTCGCCTGGCAGCGGTGCTTATGTTGTTCATTTTTGGCCCCTATGCTGTGCTGGCCTATGCCATCGGCTGGTTCGTTCTGGAGCCCAATCCGGCGCCGCCCCATTTCAGCTCCCACAGAGAACGTCGTCAATGGCGCCGCGCCCAGCGCCACGAGCGCAAAATGCGCCATCATGCGGCGCGCGCCGCCCGTTACTCATCCCGCTTCAATCCTCCCGAGGGTGAAGCCGATGGCCGTGATGAGTTGCGCATGGAGATCCGGATGGAGGGCCGCAGGGAAACTCGCAAGGATGCCGATGCCGCTCCACAGCAGAAGCCTGAGGCAGCCGGCGCTGTCCAGGTGGACCGGGTCGGGGAGATCTACTACGATCTGGAAAACCGAATGCGGGAAATCGAAGCCTTTGTCACATCCAAACGATTCCGGCTGCATTGTGAGATCAATCGCGCCTGACTTTACATGAAATTCTGTCATCACTGCGGCGGGCCCGTTGCGCAACGCATCCCCGCCGGAGACGACAAGCTGCGTCACTGTTGCACCGTATGTGATGCGGTTTTCTACCAGAATCCCAAGAATATCGTCGGCACTGTCCCAGTCTTCAGGAATCAGGTGTTGTTATGCCGCCGGGCCATAGAACCAAGGCACGGCAAATGGACCCTGCCTGCCGGGTTTCTGGAAAACGGAGAGACCCTGTTGGACGGTGCCGTGCGGGAGACCCTGGAAGAGGCCGGCGCCCGGGTGATCGTTGATCAACAGAACCTCTATACCCTGTTCAACCTGCCCTACATCAATCAGGTGTACCTGTTCTTCCGGGCGCAGTTGCGGGATCTGGATTTTGCCCCCGGCACGGAGAGCCTCGAAGTGCGACTCTTCAGCAAGCCGGAAATCCCCTGGAGCGAAATAGCCTTTCCCGTGGTGCGCAGCACTCTGGAACATTACTTCAGCGACTTTGAGCGCAGCCTGTTTCCGGTCCGCATGTTCGATGTGAACTACGACGGGCAGCGCAAAATCGAAACCCGCCTGATCAGCATCAGTCACTCAACGGAACAGGATTGATTTCTGGGAGGGATCACTCAGCGGGGTAATAGCCGCTGCGGGTCCTGTAATAGCAGCACGGCAAAGGCCGGCTCCTCGTAGGGATGTGAGGCCCGCAGCGCGGCTACCGCAGCGCTTACCATAGACCCCTTGCACACCAGTTCGACTTTGTATTCCTCGACGGTCTCGATGCGGCCGGATTGACCGGCGAAGGGCCTGGCACCTTCCAATGGCCGGTATTGACCTTGCCCCAGGGTTTGCCATGCACAGCAGTCATAGTCCCCTACCCGGCCGGCACCGGTGGCAAAAATCGCGTTCTTGACCGCCTCCAGGTGACTGGGGGGCACATAGAACTCTATTCTGTACAGGGTCTCACTGCTCACGAGCGTACTCATCCCAACCAATGGCGGGCATTGCGGAACAGACGCAGAGTGGGACCGTCTTCCTGCCATTGCGGTGGACGCCAGGAGTTGGTGCAGGCACGGAAGACCCGTTCCGGGTGGGGCATCATGATGGTCACCCGGCCATCCCGGCTGCACACGCCGGCGATGCCGGCAGGAGACCCGTTGGGATTGGCCGGATAGCGTTCTGCCACCTGGCCATGGCTGTCCACATAGTGGATGGGTATCAGATCCGCCCGCTGCAATGCCTGCAGTTGGGTGTCGTCGACGAAGCGGGCCCGCCCTTCCCCATGGGCGACGGCAATGGGAAAGACGGAGTCCTCCATGCCGGCAAAAAACACCGAAGGCGTGTTTGCGACCTTGACCAGGGCAACCCGGGACTCGAACTGCTCGGAGCGATTGCGCACGAAGCGGGGCCAATGGTCGGCACCTGGTATCAGTTCATGCAACAGGGACAGCATCTGGCAGCCGTTGCAGATACCCAGGCTCAGGG
>JBJOHV010000081.1:0-34082 GCA_046047495.1 Pseudomonadota bacterium
GTGGGGTTCAGTGTGTTCGGCATGCCCATTCTGCTGAAGGACAATATTGGAGCCGCAGGCATGGCCACCACGGCGGGGGCGCTGGTGCTGCGGGATAATTTTGCCGGGGACGCCTTCATCACCGCACGCTTGCGTGAACAGGGAGCCATCATCCTGGGCAAGGCCAACCTCAGCGAGTGGGCCTATTACTTCTGCAGCGGGTGTCCCCTGGGCTACAGCGCCATTGGTGGGCAGACCCTCAATCCCTACGGACGCAAGCGCATCGAAACCGGGGGTTCATCCTCCGGCAGCGCGGTGGCGGTGGCGGCCAACTACGCGGTGGCGGCGGTGGGCAGTGAGACATCCGGTTCCATCCTGTCCCCTGCCAGCGCCAATGCCCTGGTGGGGCTGAAACCCTCCACCGGCATGCTGAGCAGAAGCGGCATCGTGCCCATCTCCGCAACCCTGGACACCCCCGGGCCCCTTGCCAGGTCGGTGACCGATGCGGTGATCCTGTTCAATGCCATGAGCGGCTACGATCAGGCCGACCTGGCCATGCCCTTGCTCAGCACCGATGCTGCACTGGAGCTTACGACCGTCAGTCTGCAGGGCGTGCGCCTGGGGTATTTCAGCCGCCTGCTGGATACGCCCCTGTATGCACAGGCGCTGGAACGGCTGCGCCAACAGGGTGCCCTGTTGTTCGAGGTGCAGCAGCCCGATGTGCAGTTGCAGGGGTTTCCGACATTGCTGGCGGGAGACATGAAGCGAGACCTGGCACGTTACCTGGAGCAGCATGCGGCGGACACGGTAACCGCAGCCTCCGTGGATGATGTGCGGGAATTCAATGCCGTGGACATGGGCCTGCGGGCTCCCTACGGTCAGGCCCTGCTGGATGCGGTGGCAGCCTCGTCGCTGACGGATGCCCAGCTGACGGAAGTGCACGGCGCATTGCGGGATGTGGCCCGCCAGGTGTTGCAGGCACCCCTCGAGCAACTGAACCTGGATGCCCTGCTGTCCCTCAATAACAGCCATGCGGGATTTGCCGCCGTCAGCAACTATCCCGCGATCACGATACCGCTGGGGCTAAACGGGGAGCAGGCACCGGTGGCCATTACCATCATCGCTCCGTCTTTCTCGGAGCAGCTGCTGGTGAATCTGGCGGCGGCGTTTGCCGCGGTGCTGCCACCGCGACCGGTGCCGGCGGATTACCAGTAGTTTTCCGTGGTGATGTGACCGGGTGTGCGCCGGCGGTTCTTGGTGAATCCCCGGGTGGCAAGTTCCGCGGTGACATCCTTCACCATGTCGGGATTGCCGCACAACATGACCTGGGAAAGATCGCTCTGCAACGGCAGGCCGATGGCCTGTTCCAGGCTGCCGTCGGCAATGGCGGCTGGAATGCGGCCCTGAATAGTGCCGGGCACCGTCTCCCGACTCACGAATGCCTGAAACCGGAAGCGTTCCCCATAGCGTTGTTTCAATTCCTCCACCCGGTCAAGGTACCGCAGATCGTCTGCGGTGCGCACCGCATGAATCAGCACGATATGGGTGAAGCGCCGCCAGGGCTCGGCAGTACGCAGCATGGAATAATAGGGTGCAATGCCGGTCCCGGTGCCTACCATCCACAGGTCGCGGCTGTCGGGGACTTCGTTAAGGGTGAAAAAGCCATTGGCATCGCGCTTGATCCACAGCTTCTCGCCGGGAGCCAGGCGCACCAGGGCATTGGAAAGGACGCCCTCGTTGGCCGTGTAGAAGAAGAATTCCAGGGGACGTTCCCCGGGGGCGCTCAGATAGGAATAGGGACGCGCCACCCGCTCGCCGCCGATATCCAGGGCCAGGCTGGTGAACTGGCCGGCGGTGAACTCATTGACGTCGGCGTCCACCCGCAGGGAAAACAGGTTCTGGGTCCAGTGGATGTTGTCCACCACCGTTGCTTCTATCCATTCCGACATTGCCGTCGCTCGTTGCGCTATGACCAAATAATTGCAACCATGTTATGAAGTTACCCGGCAATGACGCAAGCAATAGCCGATTCGCGCCGCCGGCCGAACCCCCTGCGCATCACAACACTGGAGAATCCCATGTCCGCAGCCACCACCTGGTTTGAAACCGCGCTCTGGAAACGCATCATGATCGCCCTGGTACTGGGGGTCATCGTGGGAGCGGTGTGGGGGGAGGGTGCAGAGTCCATCAAGTGGATCGGCGACCTGTTCATCCGACTGATTCGCATGGTGGTGGTGCCCCTGGTGTTCGTGACCCTGGTGTCCGGCGTGGTGTCCATGGGGGATCCCGGCAAGCTGGGTTCCCTGGGGGTCAAGACCCTCGCCCTGTATATGGGCACCACGGTGATGGCCATCGTCATCGGGCTGCTGCTGGCCACTGTGTTGCAGCCCGGAGCCGGAGTGGATATGTCGGGCGCAGTCCCCAATGAACTGCAGGAAACCGTGGCCTTGTCGGAACGGCTGATGGGGATCGTGCCGGAAAACCCCATCGCCGCCCTGGCGGAGGGCAACTTTCTTGCCATCATCTTTTTCGCCCTGCTGGTGGGGGTGAGCCTGCTCACCATCGGCAGCAAGGGCAAGCCGGTGGCGGACTTAATGGATTCCAGCTCGGAGATGATGTTGAAAATCACCCACTGGGTGATGGAGTTCGCGCCTTTTGGCGTGTTTGCCCTGATTGCCTGGGTGGCCGGTACCCAGGGTGTGCTGGCGCTGCTGGACGTGATACGCCTGGTGCTGGCGGCGACCCTGGGCTTTGTGATCCATACGGTCGTGGTGCATGGCTGCATCATGAAATTCCTGTTGGGCCTGTCGCCCTTGAATTTCTTTCGCGGCGCCCGGGATGCCATGCTGGTGGCTTTCTCCACTTCATCCAGCTCGGCAACCCTGCCGGTGTCCATGTCGGTGGCCGAGGAGAATCTCGGTATCAAGCCTATCATCGCTTCTACGGTATTGCCGTTGGGGGCGACCATCAATATGGATGGCACGGCTCTGTATGTGGGCGTGGTGACCATCTTCGCCGCCCAGGCTTTTGGTATCAGCCTCGATATGGCGGACTATCTGCTGGTGGCCGGTGCCACGACCCTGGTTTCCGTCGGTACCGCCGGCGTACCGGGTGCCTCCCTGTTCCTGATGGCGGCCGTGATGGAGACCATCGGCATCACGCCGGAACAGATTGCCCTGGTCATCGGCTTCATCCTGCCCTTTGACCGGCCCCTGGACATGATGCGCACGGTGGTCAACATTACCGGGGATCTGAGCGTATCCACCGCGGTGGCCAACTGGGAAGGGGAATTCGACCGGGATCGCTTCGACCGCCCACTGAAGTATTAAAACCCGCGGTCGGAATAAACCGGGGTCGGCGCAATTGTGACAAATGCTCCGACCCCGGTTTTAACGCCGGAATAAAAAAAGGCGGGCACCAGGCCCGCCTTTTTTGTCTTGCTGTGGATTACAGCGAGTAGCGGAATCCGACAGTGTAGAACCGACCCAAGGTATCGAAGTTGCTCGGGAAGGTATTACCGGAGTTGGACGAGGTGTCGCCAATCTCGTTACCCAGTACAGGCGGCTCTTCGTCGGTCAGGTTGGTCACACCAACGCTCAGACGTACGCGGTCGTCCCAGAAGTTGTAGCTCAGGTACAGATCCAGGTAGTCGTAGCTGTCGATGCTGCGGAACGCGGCGAAGTTGTTGTTGGCTTCCGGCGGCTCAACGCTCATGCCGTCGATGTGACGCCATTGCAGAGAGGCCGACAGGTCACGCCAGTCCCAGGTGGTACGCTGAACCCAACGCAGGTCGGACAGCGGGTCACAGCTGGTGCCGTAGTAACCTTTACAGTCGATCACCGGAGAGATCTGGCTGCTCTGGCTTTCCTGGGTCAGGTACTTGTTGATGTTACCCGAGAAGGACAGCTGGCCCAGATTATCCAGGTTGAAACCGACGTTGAAGCCGACTTCCACACCTTCCGCCTGCTTATACAGCAGGTTGGTGGTGTACAGGATGATACCGGCGGTGTCGTCCTGCAGGTCGCCGTTCACACGCTTGACCTTTGCGCAGGCTTCGGACAGGCCCAGACCGTAGCACTGGTCCAGGATTTCCTGGGCGGAGAACTCGCCGATGATGTCGTCAACGGTGATGTCGTAGTAGTCAACAGACAGCACGAAGTTGCTGAACATATCGAAGGTCGGAGTCCATACCAGGCCTGCGGTGAAGGTGTCAGCGGATTCGGCCGCCGGCTTGTCCTGGGGATCGCTGCCATCGAAGGTCTGGATCTGACCGGAGATGATGTCAGCCACCACGCCGACCAGCTGGGCCGGTACGCCGGTGGAGATACACAGGTCACGCAGACGGGAATCGATATTGGCCGCGTTCTTCACAGAACAGGGGTCCAGGGTGGCGTTGTCCAGGCCGCGGGTGATGGGGGAGAACAGCTCTCGCACGTTGGGGGCGCGGGTTGCTTCCTGTTGCATCACACGGAACAGCAGGTCATCCACCGGTACCCAGGTGAAACCGGCTTTCCAGGTGTCCACCTTGTCGACCGTGTTGTAGTCGGACTGACGGGCACCGAACTCGAAGGCCAGGGACTGGGCAAACTCGGCACCTTCCACGATGGGCAGGTTGCCTTCGAAGAACATCTCATTGACCTTGTAGCCACCGGAGATGGGCAGCAGGTTACCACCGGCACCACCCTGACAGCTGGCGGGGGCCAGTTTCAGACATTCATCGGGCTCCAGGGAGCCGTTCTCGGCACGCTTTTCCAGACCGACGCTGAGGGCCAGGGCATTGTCCGCCCAGGGCAGTTGCACCGCGTCCACCGGACCGTCAACGATCAGCTGTACCACCTTCTGGTCGTACTTCTGCTGTTGCAGGGCGATGGCCTGGGCGTAAGCCGCCATGGCCGGGGTGATGG
Source organism: Pseudomonadota bacterium (assembly GCA_046047495.1). Lineage (GTDB taxonomy): Bacteria > Pseudomonadota > Gammaproteobacteria > Pseudomonadales > Pseudohongiellaceae > NORP240. The sequence continues at coordinate 4,884 of JBJOHV010000081.1, forward strand.
TGCCGAAGCCGCCGAACAGGTTGATGGGCACGCAGGAGGAGTCACCGTTTTCACAGTTCACGCCGTCCTTGGTCTGCAGGGCGTTCTGGATGTTGGTCAGGTTGGTGTAACCACCGCGCACCGTGGTGCGGTTGGTTTCGCCGTACTGGTAGGAGAAGTCATAGTTCCAGTCGCCCACCAGTTGACCGCGCACGCCGGCCATCATGGTGAAGTTCTCGGTGTCATAACGCTCGCTACGGGCACCCAGCTCAACGGTACGACGACGCAGACGCATGCGGAGGGTGTCCGCGCTGTCCACCACGCCATTGCCATTGGTGTCCTGCCAGTTGGTGCCCTGGGTCAGGATGCCGGAAGCCAGACGGGCATTGGCCACTGCCAATACTTCGTTCTTGGCGGAGGCCGGCCACAGGGGGTTGTACATGGGCACGTCGAAGGAGGTACCGAAGGTGCCGGAAGGGGCCACCTGCTGCTCTACCGAGATATCGCTGAAGCTGACCTGGGTATAGGTTTCGATACGCTCGCTGAATTCGAAATTGCCCACCATCATGGCGTTGTAGCGCTCGTTGGGGGTCTGGTAGAAGTTGTAGGGGTTGAAGTTGAACACGCTACAACCGCCGCGGGCACCCAGTCCGGTACCAGCATCGCCGGTGTACAGGCTGCCGTCGTCCAGGAATTGCCCGACGGAACCGCCGGCATTCAATTCAACCCGGGTGGGGATACCCGTGGTGGAACCACCGGAAGCCACGGAGTCGGGGCCACCGCAACCAGCGACCGGCGGCGGGGTTGGGCCGCGGCCAGCCAGGAAGTTGTCGTAGTTCGCGCCGTTGGCGGAGGCGATACCCAGGGTGCCGAGGAAGCGCTGACCCAGCAGCACGGGGTCACGCTCGGACCAGCTGACGTTCATGGCCACGTTGCCGCGACCACCGTCCAGTTCGGAACCCATGGTGATGGAGATGTTGTCGGTCTGACCATCGTTGTCCTGGGACTCGGAGGTGGTGGCAGTCAGGTCGAAGCCCTGGAAGTCGTTCTTCAGGACCACGTTGACGGCACCTGCGATGGCATCGGAACCGTACACGGCGGAAGCACCACCGGTGATCACATCAACCCGCTCCACAAGTGCCACGGGGATGGTGGAGATGTCCACACGACCGAAGTAGTTGTAGGGAGTCAGACGGCGACCGTTCAGCAGCACCAGGTTGCGTTCCGGGCCGAGGCCCCGCAGGTCGATGGTGCCGGCACCGGCAGTACCATTATTGACGTTTTCACCGTCACCGGGGATGGTGGACGGCAGTTCCCGCATGATTTTCTCCAGCGCCACTTCCTGCTGGAAATCAATCTCAGCGGAGTCGATGCTGGAAATGGGGCTGGCCGAGACCAGGCCGGGTCGACGGATACGGGAGCCAGTGACGATCACTTCTTCCACGGTATCGTCCTGGGCAACAGCGGGCTGTGTGCTCAGGGAGCTGACCGCAGCGGCCGCAAATGCCATCGACCAGGCAGTGGTTTTCTTGTTGAGTTTGAACATTCAAGTTCCCCCTTACAGGTAAGCCCCAAGCGGGTCCCACATCCATAAAACGGGACTTCTTGAGGCTTTTTGGTTCGTTAATGAAACTTCTGCTGAAGTTTGCTGTCGCGTATGTTACGACGCGATTTTGGGGGGTGGAAGCAAAATCTGTAATAAAAGCGTCACGCTGGTGCAATAAATAGTCAATTCGGGGTATTCCAGTAATCGATAACTGATGTTTCGGGGTTTTTACGGTATTCAGACACCGTTATGCCCGCTTTCAACCCCTCCTTATGTAAGGATATTCAGGGGCAGCGGTAGACGATGAAGCGCTGGCGCCCGGCTTCGATGGTACTGTCGGCCACGATCACGTTACCGCCCAGGGTGCCCGCTTCGTTGCGGGCCAGGGTGATCAGTTCATCCTGAACCTTTTCACTGCCCCGGTCCGCGATGGCCACCCGGCTGCGGGTCGTTGCGGTGGTATTGCCGATGCGCTGACAGTTGCCGACTTCCGCCGCGGTGGCCAGACGCACGCCTTCGCCCTCGGCGGTCAATTGAACCCAGGTGCAGCCGGCAGCCAGTACGGTCAGCAGGGCAAGGCCGGCGGGTTTGAGCGGGAGCAGGGTGGTTTGCATGATGTTCTCCTTGGACTGCGGTGCCGGTATTGTGAGCCTTCCCGTCTGCGGGCGCAAACCTGGGCTCCCATGACAACTGTGTTAATATCCACCCCGCCATGGTGGATGCCTACCTTCTCAGCGAATTGAAAACCCTCGTGGGCTCCGCCGGGTATCTCGAAGGGGCCGCCATCGATCCGCGCTACTACGCTGACCTCATGGGCGGCCGGGCAGAGCCCCCGATGCTGCTGCTGAGGCCCGATTCAACCGAGCAGGTATCCCGCATTCTGGCCGCCTGTCACCGCGCCGCTCAGCCCATCGCACCCCAGGGTGGCATGACCGGTCTGGTGTCCGCAGCGGCGCCTTTTCATGGCGAGATCGCCCTCAGCCTCAGCCGCATGAACCAGGTGCTGGAGGTGGACCGCTTCGGCGGCACCATGACGGCCCAGGCTGGCGTGCCCCTGCAGGTGATACAGGAGCAGGCGGCGGCCCATGGCCTGTTGTTTCCCCTGGATCTGGGTGCCCGCGGCAGCTGCACCATCGGCGGCAATCTGGCCACCAATGCCGGTGGCAACCGGGTGATCCGCTACGGCATGACCCGTGAGCTGGTGCTGGGCCTGGAGGTTGTGCTGGCGGATGGTACGGTCATTTCCGCCCTGAATACCCTGCGCAAGAACAATACCGGTTATGACCTGAAACAGCTGTTCATCGGCAGCGAGGGCACCCTGGGTGTAATAACCCGTGTGGTCCTGCGACTGCTGCCGCGGCCCACCAGCCAGACGGTGGCCCTGTGCGCCGTAAAGGATTTTGATGCGGTCGCCGAGCTGCTGCTGCACTGCCAGCAGCAGATGTCCGGTAATCTCACCGCCTTCGAGGTGCTCTGGCGCAATGCCTACGAATTGATCGTGGCGCACATCCCGGGTATCCAGGCACCGTTACCCGCCGACCGGCCCTATTATGTGTTGGTAGAGAACATGGGTGCAGCGGCCGACCGCGATCAGGAGCTGTTCATGGACAGCCTGGCGGCGGCCCAGGCCGCGGGTCTGGTGCAGGATGTGGTGGTGGCGGACAGCGACAAGCAGATCGCCGGCTTGTGGCGCATCCGGGATGCGGCCGCGGAAGTGTCTTCCGGGGTGGGTTACATGCACACCTATGACATCAGCATCAAAGTGGGCGACATGGGCTATTTCGGCGACGAGGTGGTCCGACGCCTGCAAGCGCAATGGCCCGCGGCGATCATCGGCCTGTTCGGTCACATCGGCGATGGCAATCTGCACATCGTGATCCACGTGGGGCCGGACACCCGTAATCAGCACCGGGCTGTGGATGAGGTCATTTACGGGCTGGTGGGAGAGTTGCAGGGGTCGGTATCGGCCGAGCACGGCATCGGCATCATGAAGAAACCCTATCTTGGGCACAGCCGCAGTGCGGCGGAGATCGCCCTGATGCAGACGCTCAAGCAGGCTCTGGACCCCAAGGGCATCCTGAGTCCCGGCCGGGTGTTCGATCGACCGCCACAAGCCGATGCATGAGCAGGGCTCAAGAATTCCATAAATAGAAGTCTATAAATAGAGGAACGGGATATGGCAACAGGCAATCTGGCAGGCAAGCATGTGGTGATCATCGGCGGCACGGCGGGCATCGGCCTGGCGACCGCGCTGGCCGCCAGTGAGCAAGGCGCCCGGGTATGGGCCGCCGGACGCAGTCAGGCCAATCTGGACAAGGCCCGTGCCGCCGCGGACGGCCGCTTCGAGGTGGTGCAGGTGGATACCCATGATGCCGCGGCTCTGCAGGACGTGTTCGGCAAGGCGGGGAAGATAGATCATCTGGTGTCTGCCGCCATCGGCGGGGAGCGCACTCTGAAGCCGTTTCTGGAACAGACCGAGGACCAGTTCAAGGCTGCCTATGACAAGCTGTGGGGTTATGGCAAGGTGGTGCGCTGTGGCGCGCCGTTTCTGCACAGCGGCAGTTCCATCACCCTGGTGAGCGGTTCACCGGCGCGCAAGATCAGGCCGGCGCAATCCGCCTTGAGCTGTGTGGGGGCTTCGGTGGAAAATCTGGTGCGCTGTCTGGCGGTGGAGATGGCACCGATCCGGGTCAATGTGGTGTCACCTGGCACGGTGGATACCGCGATGTTCGACTGGATGGGTGCGGAGAAGCAGTCGCGGCTGGCGGACATGACCAAGACCCATCTCATCAAGCGCGCCGGCAGGCCTGAGGAAGTGGCAGCCGGAATCCTGTTCGTGATGCAGAATGAATTCGTGACCGGCACCACGGTGGACGTGGATGGCGGTCGACTCCTTTCCTGATTTGAGGTACTGATAGATGCTGGACCGTAACCCGCGGGCGGATGATCCCGCTATGAGCCTGATCGAGGCGATCTACAGCCGCCGTTCAGTACGCGGCTTTCTCGACAAGCCCGTGCCGCAAGCGACCCTGGAGCGCATCTTCGAGATCGCCCAGCAGGCGCCCTCCAACTGCAACGTGCAACCGTGGAAGGTGTATGTCGCCAGTGGTGCGCTGAAGGATCGTCTCAGTCGTCAGATGATGGACAATGTGCGCAATGGTGTACCGGCCACGCCGGATTATGACTACCGGGGCGATTTCGATAACGAGTACCGCAAACGTCAGGTGGACTGCGCAGTGGCCCTGTATTCCTGCATGGGCATCGAGCGGGGTGACAAGGAAGGGCGGCAGCGGGCAGTGCTGCGCAACTTCGAGTTTTTCGACGCTCCCCACATGGCGTTCATCGGCATGCATCCCGGCTTTGGCACCACGGTGGCCATCGACGTGGGCATGTGGGCCCAGACCCTGATGCTGGCTTTCGTGGCCTTCGGCATCCACAGCTGCCCCATGGGCACCATGCGCAATTATCCCGGTCTGGTGCGGGAGGCATTTGATATCACCGACGGAACTAAAATACTATTCGGCATCGCCTTCGGCTACGAGGATCCGGCGGTGGCCGCCAACCGTACCCGCACCACTCGGGATGCCATCCAGGCCGCGGTCCAATTCCGCTCCTGACCAGAACCCGGAAAAGTCACTCAATCAGTCTCTGAATAACAAGAACAACGGAAACCTGTCATGCCTTTGAAACCTGTGGTGCTGATCTACGACCTCAACAACACCCTGGTGGACGACGTGGCGGCCCTGCTGGGCAGCAGCGGCCGCTTCACCACCATCAACACCTATAACGAAACCAATGCCATGGAAGTGGTGCACCAGTATGACCGGCTGTTTGGTCTGCTGACCAACCGGCTGTCCTGCATCATCACCGGCTGGAACAATTACAAAAAGCGGCGCGACCAGTTTCTGTTCCGCCTGCGGCAACTGGAGGCCAAGAGCCCACTGCGTAAACCGACGCCGGTCATTGTGATCACCGAGGATCACCTGGAGGATCTCATGCGCATCGCACTGGATCCCACCGACGGCAACGTGGCCGCCTATCTGCACGTGGATGATTTCGCCGGTCAGCTCATGGACATCCTCAACAAGATCGTGTTCGAGGACAAATCCCGGGAGCTGAATTCCATCGCCTACGCCCGGGTCATGCAGGAAGAACCCTGATCCCGCCATGTCTGAATTCGAATTCATCAGCGTATTCGTCTCCATCGTGGTGGCCTTTGCCATGGCGGAGCTGCTGATGGGCTGGGGGCGCATGATCCGTTCCTACCATGATGTGAAGCGTCCGCTGTTTTTCATCGGCTGGACCCTGTGGCTGCTGCTGATGATGGCGTTTCATTACCTGGGCATCTGGGAATACCAGGCCATGAAATTCCATACGGTGGGACAACTGGTACTGATGCTGCTGCCGCCCATCTGCCTGGTGCTGCTGACCTTCATTCTGGCGCCGGAGCGCTCACGGGGCCAGCCCATCGATCTGGAAGTCCATTACTTCGATGTGAAGAACTGGTTCTTCGGCCTCGCCATCCTGTTCCTCGTGCTCGGCTGGGTGGCCGATGCCATGCTGCCGGATTTTGCGGACACCTGGCGCTCCCGCATTGTGCTGCCCTTCCTGATCATCGCCACCATGGGTCTGGTGATGCTGACCAAGAACCGCAAGCTGCATGTCTTCGTCATGGTGTTCAATGTGTGGTACCTGATCGTGGGCAGCGTGTTTCAGAATGTGCGGGGTTTTTGAGACCTCCGATATCCGCCTTTATCCAGGGCGTTCCCGTTCTCGGCGGGCACCGGTGCCGGCATTGACCCTCCGGGCCGGTGGGCGTAGCATTCAGGGCCCTTGTCAGACCCTGCACCCCTACAGCAACAGCATTCCCTCCGGGAGGATTTCCAATGAAATACGTTTCCAGGCTGGCCGTGTTCACCCTGGCCTTTGCATTTGCCACCACGGCCGGCGCCCAGACCTATGTGCGCTATTCCCAGAACGGCGGCCCCATCCATTGGGGTATGGTCCATGAAGACGGCATCCACCAGCTGAGCGATGCCCCCTACAGGGAATTCACCCACACCGGTGTGGTGGTGCAACAGAGCGATGTGCGTCTGGAAGCCCCGGTGGATCCCGATCTGGTGTTCATGACCGCCTTCAATTTCCGCAGCCATATCAGCGGCGAGCCGGCGGCCTATCCGGGCCTGTTCACCATTCCGGCCAGCTCCATCATCGGACCGGAAGACTCCATCGTCCGTCCGGCGGAATCCACCAACCTGCATTACGAGGCCGAGATGGCCATCATCGTCGGCAAGCGCGCGGAGAATGTCTCCGTGGAGGATGCCCATGAGTACATCTTCGGTGTCACCGGCGGCAATGACGTGAGTGAGCGTGACTGGCAGCGAGACGACATCCAGTGGGTGCGTGCCAAAGGCAGCCGCGGCTTCAATGCCGTGGGCCCGGTGCTGGTGCAGGGCGCCGATTACAAGAACATCCAGATCACCGGCCGTCTCAACGGTGAAGTCCGCCAGTCGGAAAATTCCTCCGACCTGATTTTCGGCATGGAGGAAATGCTGAGCTACATCTCCCGCTACTTCACCCTGGAACCCGGTGACATGATCTGGTCCGGCACCATGGGTGCCACCCGCGCCATGCAGCCCGGTGATGTGTATGAAGTGGAGTTGTCCGGCATCGGCATCCTGCGCAACACGGTGGTGCAGGGCAAGTAATCGCCGCCACAACCACGGAACCGGAAAACAACAAAGGGCCGGAGCAACTCGGAGTGCTCCGGCCCTTTGTTTTTGCAAGGTCTTGAATCAGCCCGCCTGGGTCATGCAGAAGACGTTGAGCTTGTTGCCGTCCAGGTCCCGGAAATAGCCGGCATAAAACGTGGGGCCCCGGGGGCCGGCAGCGCCCTCGTCCTGAGCGCCCAGCTCGATGGCCTTGCGGTAGACACGATCCACCATGGCGGGATCACTGGCTGCCAGGGACACCATCATGCCGTTGCCCACGGTGGCCGGATTGCCATCGAAGGGTGTGGTGACTGAAATGGCCGGCTGCCGCGGATCCACCGCCCAGGCAATGAATTTCTCCGTTTCCATGAAGCGTTTGGCGCCAAGCTCCGCAAGCAGGGCATCGTAGAATTTTGCAGCCTGCTCGATATCGTTGGTGCCCAGGGTGACATAACCGATCATAGTGAGTTCCTCAATTTTTTTATGTTCCGGTAACGGAAACAGTTGGCCGTGTGGTCATTGATCATACCGGCGGCCTGCATGAATGCATAGCAGATGGTGGATCCGCAGAACTTGAATCCCCGCTTCTTCAGATCCTTGCTCATGGCATCGCTTTCCGGTGTCGTGGCCGGCACATCCTTCATGGTCTGCCGTCGACCATCCAGCGGCTTGCCGCCGACGAATCGCCAGATGTAGGCATCGAAGCTGCCGAACTCCTGCTGCACCTTGATGAAGGCCTGGGCATTGCTGCGAATGGAAAAGAGCTTCAGGCGATTGCGAATCAGGCCGGGATTCTGTAACTGCTTTTCTATGGCCGCATCGGTCATGCGGGCCACCCTGGTCACATCGAAATTGTGGAACGCCTTGCGGTAATTGTCCCGCTTGCGCAGGATGGTGATCCAGCTGAGGCCGGCCTGCTGGCCCTCCAGGCAGACGAATTCGAACCAGCTGCGGTCGTCCCGAACCGGCACGCCCCACTCATGGTCGTGATAGGCGACATACAGGGGATCACTCCCAGGCCAGCTGCAACGTTCGGTCATGGTGGGTTCAATCCGGCAGGGCCAGGGTGACGATACGGGCGGCGGAGTCATTGCTGCTGACGGCCATGGCGAGGTACTGCCGGCCATCCACCATGTAGGTGATGGGCACACCGGTGACCACGCCGGGCATGTCGATGCGGGCCACCGTGTCGCCGCTGGCCTTGTCAAGGGCCCACAGTACCGGATCACCGCCCACACCTTCGCCCGCGAACAGCAAGGTCTTGGTCAGCACCAGGCCGGAGCGGGTGGGTTTGCCGGTGCGGCCGATGTCCACACCCTGCAGCAGGGGATGTTTGACGATATCCGCCGGGGTATCACCGTTCACCACCTGCCAGCGGTGTTTGCCGCTCACCATGTCGATGGCGGTGATGCGCCCGTAGGGCGGTTTCACCAGGGGAATGCCATCCACGCTGGGTGTGCGCCCGCCGCCCTGGATGTAGGCAACGGAGGAGGCCGATGGTTCGTGCACCAGGGACAGCACCGAGGTGGCGGTCCGGGATGGCACATACAACAAGCCGGTGTCCGGATCATAGGCTGCACCTTCCCAGTTGGAGCCGCCGGTGGAGGAGGGCAGGTGGAGGGTGCCGTGGGTACCGTCCGGCCCCTTGTAGAGTGACGGCGGACTGTACAGTTCACTGAAGCGGAAGTCAGCGGCGATGGCCTTGGCCCGGCTCAGGATCTCCGGGGTGAAATCCACCAGATCGTCGACCTGGAATCCCTGGCGGTCGTAGGGTGCGGGCAACAGAGGGAAAGGCTGGGTGCGGGCCGTCCATTCGCCGGGCACATCGGTCTGGGGCACCGGGCGCTCCTCGATGGGAAACAGGGGTTCGCCGGTGGCCCGGTCGAAGGTGAACAGATGGGATTGCTTTAGGGTCTGGATCAGTGCCCGCCGGCCATTGGGCAGATCGGCCAGGATGGGCGCCGCCGGGGTGTCCCAATCCCAGATGTCGTGATGGGTGGTCTGGAAATACCACTGCATCTGTCCGGTTTTGAAATCCAGGGCCACGGTGGAACTGGCGAACAGGTTGTTGCCGGGGCGGTCCCCGCCAAAGCGGTCACCGGTGGCGGCTTCCACAGGGAGATACACCAGACCCAGTTCCGGGTCCGCGGACATGGGGGCCCAGACTCCGGCATTGCCTGTGAAATCGGCCCCGCTCAGCCAACTTTCATAGCCCAGCTCGCCGGGTTCGGGAATGGTCTTGAAGGTCCACAGCAACTTGCCGGTGACGGCATCGAAACCGCGGATGTCTCCCTTCACATTGCTGGCAGACACCGGGCGCATGCCCACCAGGTGGGCGGCACCGGCCACCACCACATCGCCCACCACCAGGGGCGGGAAGGAGATGCCGATATCGATATCTTCGCGGCCCGGACCCAGGCGCAGACCTTGTTGCAGGTCCACCGCTCCGTCTTCACCGAAGCCGGGCACCGGGTCGCCGGTCTCGGCATCGAGAGCCACCAGGTAATAACCCGGGGTCATGACGAAGATCGTTTCGTGGTCATCCTTCCGATAATAGGCCAGGCCCTTGCCGGAACCCTTGCGGGGTGCGGCATCGAATCGGGCACCTTCCTCGGGTCGCCACATCCACAGCAGCTGCCCGGTGACTGCGTTGAGGGCCACCACATTGCGGGTGGCGCCCACGGTGGCGTACATCACCCCATCGATCACCAGGGGGGTGGTGACGCTGCTGGGCTCTGGTTGGGGACCGAAGGGCCCGGTGTCCAGGGACCACTGGATCTGCAGATCCGCCACGTTGTCGGCATTGATTTGTTCCAGGGGGGCATAACGGGTGGATTGCAGATTGCCGTTGATATGGGTCCAGTTGAAGTTGGCCTCGCCATCCTGCGCCACCGACCGGGTGGCCGCCTCGATGGTGAGGGCCAGCAGCCCGTCGGCGCTGAGGGCGGGGGGCAGGGGCACATTGCCGGACTGCAGAATATAGGCGGTGACGTCCAGATACTGAGCGTTGGTCAGGGATCCCGGGGTTTCCGCCGGCATGGTGGAGCGGATCTGTTGCAGCAGTTCCCCACCGCTGCGCCCCATCCAGCGGGCGTTCAGGCGGGCTTCCATCTCCACCGGGATGTGGCAGCGGGAACACTCCGCCTGGAACACCTCCCGGCCGCGTTCCGCACTGGCATCCTGACCGAAGGCAGGCGCCAGGCACAACAGTGAGGCCGACAGTCCGATGGCTGCTAACAGAGGTTTGGTCACTCTCTCCCTCCTTCTGGTTCTCGATCCCGGCTGGATGCGCAAAGTGCGCGATGGTACAAGATTTGCCCAAGGGCGAAAACGCGAATGGATCAAATTCTGCTGCATTTGCTGCAGTAGACCGCCAGCCGCGCCGCCCCTGCCCTCCGGTTGCAATTTGTTACATGCCGGGTCTGGTTGAGGGCATGGTAGGCAAGTCCCCGGGCGGCGGTTATAATGCCGGTCCTTTCACGCAGCCACAGGGTCACATTGCCTGGGTTCGGGTGAACGGAATCTGAATGCCAGGTTTTTGATCACGCGCCTGTAGCTCAGCTGGATAGAGTAACTGGCTTCGAACCAGTTGGTCGGGAGTTCGAATCTCTCCAGGCGCGCCAATTACAAACGGCCCCTTGTGGGCCGTTTTTAATTGGCCGGTCTGGGGTTTGATGAGAACTCCTCAGTTCGACAAATTGCGCCAGCAATTTGGACGCCCGCAGGGCGCCCCGCAGGGGTGAGGAATTTGCGCCCCCGCAAATTCCGAATCCATCTCTCCAGGCGCGCCAATTACAAACGGCCCCTAGTGGGCCGTTTTTCATTGATCCACCAACCACTACACGTTAACTGGAATCCCCGGTCAGGAAAATTCACCCCTGCGGGAAAAACCCCCTGGTCCGATTTGCAAGCGCCACCAACGACAACATAACCGGCACTTCCACCAGCACACCCACCACGGTCGCCAGTGCGGCACCGGAATTCAGCCCGAACAGACTGATGGCAACCGCCACCGCCAGCTCGAAGAAGTTGGAGGTGCCGATCAATGCCGCAGGTGCCGCCGTGCTGAACGGGACACGCCACAGCAACGCCCAGCCATAGGCCACCGCAAAGATGCCATAGCTCTGGATGAGCAGGGGAACGGCAATCAGCGCGATCACCAGTGGCGCAGCCAGGATGGTCTGGGCCTGGAAGCCGAACAGCAACACCACCGTCGCCAGCAAACCCATCACCGAGAATGGCTTGATCCGCGCGGTGAAGCGGGCAATCTGCTCATGGTTACCGCTGTCATCCAGCCGTCGACGGGTGAGGTAGCCGGCGGCCAGCGGAATCAGCACATACAACAGCACGGACACCAGCAGGGTTTCCCAGGGCACGATGATGTCTGTCACGCCCAGCAGCAGGGCCGTGAGAGGTGCGAAGGCGAACACCATGATGATGTCATTCACTGACACCTGCACCAGTGTGTAGTTGGGATCGCCTCTGACCAGCTGACTCCACACGAACACCATGGCCGTGCAGGGGGCGACCCCGAGCAGGATCATGCCGGCGATGTATTCCTTGGCCGATGCCGGGTCCACCAATCCGGCGAAGATGTGCTCAAAAAACAGGACGCCGAGGGCTGCCATGGTGAAGGGCTTGATGAGCCAGTTCACAACCAGTGTGATGCACAGCCCTTTGGGTTTTTTACCGACATCGCTGATGGAGGAGAAATCCACGTTCACCATCATGGGGTAGATCATCACCCAGATGAGCACGGCGACTACCAGATTGACATTGGCCACTTCCAGGGCGGCGATTGCCTGGAATCCCTGGGGCCAACTGGCACCAATGATTACTCCAGCGACAATGCACAAGGCGATCCACAGCGACAGGTAGCGCTCAAACAAGCCCATGGTTGATTGGCTTGCCTAGGCGCGGGCGCAGCAGCCGGAAGCCGCTTTGGGTTCAGGCTGGCAACAGGCGGTTTTTCCCGGTTGGGCGTCGGCGGCAAACAGCTGCACATCCTCCAAGGTCCGATAGGCTTCCCAGGGAACGCCAGCCGGATCCTTGACCCAGGATTTGTCCGAACGCGCGTAGCAGCAGACTGTCTCCCCTTCGTGAAATACCGCCGTCTCGGCCTGTTGCAGGCGGTTGCGGAGCTCCTCCAGTTCGACCTCCTCGTCCACCTGCAGTCCCAGGTGGTCCACACCCAGGCTGGCACGGGTGGAGATGGCAAAGTTGATGCGGGGATCGTCCAGCATCCACTTGGCATAATCGGTCTTTGTCTTGACCGGTGCCACACCGAACAGGGCGGAGTAAAACCTGACCGCTTCATCAATACTGGCGACTCCAACGTGTATGTGCATGCGTTTCATGGCGGTATTCCTCTAGGTGCGGGGTCTTGCGGGTGGAGGGACGGCGCAGCAAGTGGACAAATGAATGACGGAGAGCCCCCTGGCCTTGTCCTCACGAATGCTGGCGAATTCCGCGCTGCAGCAGTCCTTCACCATGAACCCGATGAGTTCCTGGACGCTGGCGAAATTCGCCGAGTAAATGACGCAGCGGCCTTCCTTGCGTGAGGTCACGATGCCGGCATTGGACAGGTGATTGAGGTGAAACGACAGGGTGTTGTGAGGTATGCCCAGGGTCTCGCTCAGGGTGCCGGCGGGCAGACCGCTGTGGCCGGCTTCGACCATCAGGCGAAAGGCACGCAACCGTGTCTCCTGTGACAGGGTATCGAAAATGACGAGGGCTTCCTGTATGTCCATGTGTCTAGACTAATGGACATATTTGCGAAGGGTCAAGTGAATTTTTCGGCAGCCTTCCACCAATAAAAAAGGGTCCCGCAGGACCCTTTTTGCAAAGCACTCTTACTTTCAAACCTGATCCGTGGATCAGCCTTCGGATTGCTGGAACTCCACGTGGATCTCCAGCTGGATGTCGTCACCCACGCCGAAGTTCACGAACTGATCCACACCGAACACGGAACGCTGGAACGTGGCGTTGGCGGCGAAGCCGAGGGTGTACTTGCGGGTCAGGAAGTTGCGGCCGCCACCATTGAACGTGACATCCAGGGCCATGGGGGCCGTGACCCCGTGGAGGGTCAGGTCGCCCTGACAGGTGAAGGTCTTTTCGCCGGTTTCCGCGCAGGAGTTGGTGCGATAAATCGCCTGAGGGAAACTCTCCACTTCGAACCAGCCCGAGCCCTTGAGGGTCTCGGCAAACTCCGGATTGTTCACATCCAGTGAGGCTACTTCGATGATGACTTCCAGGCTGGAATTGCCAATGTTCTCGGGATCGAAATCCAGGGAGGCATTGAACTCATTGAAGCGTCCCACATAGGTGGAGAAGCCGAGGTGGTTGATCTTGAAGTTCAGCGAGGCATGGTCCTTGTCGAGTACGTACGCGCCAGATCTCAGTTCGGCGATCGAGGTTTCGAAACCCGGAGTCAGCAGACGGTCGCAGGAAAGCAGTAACAATGAACTGGCCAGGATGACAGAAACCCGACCGACTTTGGTGAATGATCTGGAAAGCATTGAGTTAACCTTTGGGTGACAGAACCGGTTGATTTACTTCTGGAGCGCGTAAACGTCCACCTCGACACCCACTTCGTTGGGGATCGATGCGGTATTTGCCCAGTAGCCCTGGCCGACGCCGAACTGCAGGCGCTGGATCGTGACAGCACTGGTCATATGGAAGCAGGCCTGGCCGTCACAGGTTTCCACGTCAAGCTTGAACGGGAAGCTGATGGGATGGGTCTGGTCGCGAATGGTCAGCATGCCGTCGGAGACGAAGGAGCTGGGAGATTCCAGACGGCACTGGGAGGCCTTGAAGGTGGCGGTGGGGAACTGATCCACGTCGAACAATTCGATGTCCAGCAGATAGTCCAGCACTTCCGGGCTGTCCACGCTGATGTCCGCGATGGGGATGGTCACCGTGAAATTGCAGGAGGCCGGATTCAGCGGGTCGATGTCGAAAGTGGCCTGTACATTTCTGAATTCGCCCTGATAGGGAACGCCTTCATAGGAATACTTGAAGACGACCATTGATTCGCCCGGGTCGAGTTCCCAGGTGGCAGCCTGTGCGGACACCGAGGTGAGCAGCAGCAGCGGCGCAAGAGCTTTTCGATAAAATGCATTTCCCATGATGATGATTTCTCCTGAGTCTAAAAAATATTACGGCAGTGCAAGAACGACCAGTTCGGCAATCGAGCCGGAGCCACCGACGAACATGGCGACGTACTGCTTGCCATTGTGTTCGTAGGTGAACGGCTGACCGGTCTGGTTGGCAGGCAATTCAATCTCGGCGAGGATTTCTCCGGTAGCCTTGTCGAGCGCCCGGAAAATCGGGCTGGCACCGGCGGCGCCACCACCTTCGCCGACGAACAGCAGGGTCTTGGTCGCCAGCACTCCGGCACGGGTCGGAACGCCGGTGCGGGGCAGTGTCACACCTTGCAGCAGCGGGTTATTGGCAATGGAGGCGGGCGTATCCGCATTGGCGACCTGGAAGACGTGGTCGCCGCTGTTCATGTCGATGGCGGTAATGCGGCCATAGGGCGGTTTGACGATGGGCAGGCTGCCCACCCGGGGTACCCGCACGCCGAAGGACTGGCTGTAGGCGAGGTCGGAGTTTTCATCCTTGTCCACCGACAGGACTGCCACTTCGGTTCGTGACGGCACATAGAGGATGCCGGTTTCCGGATCCAGTGCCGCCCCTTCCCAGTTGGCGCCACCGGTAGCGGAGGGCAGGCTCAGTGTGCCCGATGTCCCGTCGGCTGCATTGGCCAGGGACGGCGGCGAATAGACGCTTTCCGCCAGGCGGAAGCCTTTGATGGCTTCTTTGGCCTGGGCCAGAATTTCCGGGGTGAAGTCGATCAGGTCGGCTTCGGTGAAGCCCTGGCGGTCAAAGGGTGCGGGACGGCTGGGAATCGGTTGGGTTGGTGAGTACCACTCACCGGGCACGTCACCGATGGGGACGGGCTGTTCGACGATCGGCCAGATGGGCTCACCGGTCAGGCGGTCGAAGGCATAGACCCAGGATTGCTTGGTCACCTGCATGACCACCTTGCGGCCATTGGGCAGGTCGGCAACGATCGGAGCGGCGGGGATGTCCCAGTCCCAGATGTCATGATGCACCAGTTGGAAGTGCCATTGGCGCTCGCCGGTTTTGATGTCCAGCGCCACCAGAGAGCTGGAGAACAGGTTGTCGCCGGGACGGTCGCCGCCGTAGCGGTCACCGGTGGCGGATTCCACCGGCAGATAGACATGACCCAGCTCCGGATCACCGGACATGGGTGCCCACACGCCGGCGTTGCCGGTGAATTCGACGCCGCTGTCCAGCCAGGTTTCGAAACCGACTTCGCCGCGCTCGGGAATGGTCTTGAAGGTCCACAGCAGTTCGCCGGTGCGCACGTCAAAGCCACGCACGTCACCCTTCACATTGGATTTGGAACGGGGTCGCATCCCCACCCGGTGGGCCGGCCCGACCACGATCACGTCGTTCATGACGAACGGCGGTGCGGAGGAGCCGATGTCGATGTCGTCAAAACCGTCGGCATTGCGCAGGCCTTCAAACAGGTCGACGATGCCGTTGTTGCCAAAATTGGGGTCCGGGCGGCCGGTTTCCGCATCCAGGGAGACCAGATGGAAGCCCGGGGTGATGTCGATCACCCGCTTGGTGTCACCGTCGCGCCAAAAGGCCGGACCGCGGCCGGCACCCTTGCGTGGGGCATTGTCAAAGCGTTCACCTTCCTGCGGACGCCAGACCCACAGCACTTCGCCGGTGGCGGCATCAAGGGCCACCACGTTGCGGGTGGCACCCACGTCAGCGTACAGAATTCCGTCGATTTCCAGGGGGGTGGAGGGATTGTTGAAGTCGGGAGAGGGGCTGAAATTGGCGGTGGAAAAGCGCCAGGCGATTTGCAGATTGGCCACATTCTCAGCGTTGATCTGATCCAGCGGTGAATAGCGCTGGGCGCCCATACTGCCGTTGTAATCCGGCCAGTCGCCCTGGTAAACATCGGTTCCAGACTGGCTGAAAACGGCCGGGGCGGCAAGCAGCGCCCCCAAACTCACGACGAACGACGAAATCAATCGCTTTGTTGTCAACATCTAGAACTCTCCCGTTTTAGGTCTTTTGATCGTGTACACCCGGCAGCCGGGACGGCGGCGCCGTCAAGGCCTCCGAGGCTACACCAAGAGGATAAGAATGACGGTGTGGAATTAGCCAAGGATCGAGCCTGCGAAGGATAAGCAATCTGTTTTCCACAAGCAAGTTCAACACCCCCTCTTCGGGTGATTGTCACAGTTTGTAAACCAACGTTTGCGCTTGATTTGCACCATATCGCGCAGTACGGGCATGCCTAAGAATGAACCGCGGAAACTGAACCCTGTCTGAACCAGGAGACAGACCTGGAGGGTTCCATGCCAGCTTTTGGTGGCGACGCTGCCCCGTCACTGTCGGTGGCTGACCGAGCCGCGGCCGGTTCGTTGCTGGAGAGCTCAGCCAGGCATTGCCAACGGAGATCCTCAGCGGTTCTACCGGCAATAAGACACGGAGGACCGGTCAGTGCCGGGAGTGCAGCAGCGTTCCCGGTGCTGTGATACGGCCGCAGGCTATTTGTTGCCTTTACGGCGCCACATCTCCCACAAGATCGCATATTTCATGAAGCTGTAGAAAGCCGCGTTGCTGCTGGTGAGGATGCCGGCAAAGCCGTCGAGGAGATGGCCGCGGATCAACAGCATCTTGAGGAAGGTCAGCGGTGCAATGAGCAGGGGAACCAGAGGATGGGTGTGCTGGCCCTTGTCGAACTTGTCCTGGGCTTTCAGGCGGGCATAAAAAATGGATTTCTGCAGACGCTGGTCGATGCCGAGATTCTCATGATGAAGAATGAGATTGCCTGACTGCCGAACCGGGCCATCCACCGTGATGCTTTCATGGACCATGCGGTCATCGTAACGGCCGCAGGTTTTACGGAACAAGCGGATCAGGCGATCGGGTTTGTCGAAACAGCGGGGCGGCCGGCCCCAGCGCAACAGTTGGCGCCGGCATTGCAGCGCCGCCACATCGTCACGCCGAATGACATCGCGGATTTCCTCCCGTAACAGGTCGGACAGGGTTTCGTCGGCATCCAGATTCAGAACCCAGGGATAGCTGCAGAGGCCGAGGGCATGGGCCTTCTGTTTGCCGAAACCGGGCCATGGGTTGAAGCTGACCCTGGTGTTGGCATAGGAGGAGGCGATCTCCACTGTGGCATCGCTGCTGCCGCTGTCCACCACGATCACTTCGGCGAAGTCCCGCACGTTGTCCAGCAGGCGGGGCAGGTTGGCCGCCTCGTCCTTGGTGATGACGAACACGCTGACGGGAATGGTGGCGGAGCTGCTCATCAGTGATTGACGGAGATGCGCAGGAAATTGGAAAAGCCTTCACGTCCCATGGCACCGCTGAAAAATGTGTTGAATGCCAGACTGATGCGTTCGATATCCGTACTCACCTCGCGCACACCGTGCTTTATGTGGGAGGGAAACAAAATGATGTCGCGGGCATTGGCTTTCACGAACATGCTGTGGGCATTGTAATAATTCTGCTGGCGGGGGATCAGTTCATACCACAGCAGGTCATCATTGCGGAAGAAATTGATACCGTCGTCGTCGGCGATATTGATGTAGAGCACACCACTCACAACGCTGTTGGGATGAGAATGGGTGTGATGGGATTGGCCGCGACGGGTCAGGGTCAGCCATGATTGGGTGATTTCCAGGCGCACGTCATTCTCGGTGTCGTAAATGGTCTTGAAGTAGGTGTCGAGGTTCTGCTGCAGTTGGGCGCGGATAGCCTGCATGGCAGGAGCGGACAGCACGTCCTTGTTGCGCGAGGCATGATTGTTGATGGCATTGGCGGGCTGGCCCAGTTCCTGGCGGAAGAACTGCATTTCCTCCGGGGTGAACTCCCGCCCCAGGGGTGACCGGTAAACCGGCACGGCAAACAGGTTCATCAAGTCATAATTCTGGGGCATGGGGATTCCAGGTCGGTGTGATGCCGGCAATGATAAACGCCGCGCGCCATGGTCTGCCAGTCATGAACCACAACCACGGAATGATCGTAGACTATTGGGGTAATTCAAAAGGGCGGGTGCCGGCATGAATCAGAAACAGGATCTGGTCAACAAGGTGATGGTGATCACCGGTGCCAACAGCGGCATCGGTTACGAGGCAGCCCTGGATTTCGCCCGGCGCGGCGCGACCGTGGTCATGGTGTGCCGCAGCGAACAGCGGGGTCAGGCAGCGGTAGATGCAATCCGGCAGCAATCAGGCAACCCGGATGTCCACCTCTATGTGGCGGACTTCAGCCTGCTGGACAGCGTGGCCCAGGCCGGCAGGCGCTTGCGCAATGATTACCCGCGCATCGATGTGCTGTGCAACAACGCCGGGGCCGCCAATGCCAGGCGGCAGATCACCAGCGAGGGCTTCGAGTTGACGTTTGCCGCCAATCATCTGGGTGGGTTCCTGCTCACCCAGCTGCTGCTGCCCTCCCTGCTGGCGGCAGCGGGTCATGGCAGCGCGCGGGTGGTTTTCACCAGTTCCTATGGGCATAACAGCAGCCCCTTGGATTTCGACGATCTGGATTTCGCCAGGAATTACGGCGGCCTCAAGGCTTATGGCCGCTCCAAGCTGATGAATCTGCTGACGGCCAGGGAGCTGCACCGGCGTTTTCGCCAGCAGGGCATCATTGCCAGTTCCTTTCATCCCGGTGCCGTGCGCACTCCCATCTGGTCAAAGGGAGGTGCCATGGGCAATCTGTTGGGCCTGCTGCTCTATCCGTTCATGGTCAGTGTGCAGAAGGGTGCCGACACCCTGATCTGGCTGGCCACTTCACCGGAGGCGGCCGCGGCGGATGGTCATTATTACTACACACGCAGGCGTTGGCGAACCGCCCCCTTCGCCACCGATGGGGCTGCAGCCCGCTTGTGGGAGGAGAGCATGAAGCGGGTGGAACCCTATCTGTCTTTTGTGTAGCATACCGCCCCGACGCTGTCGTCGATGTAGCTGAAGAATAACAATAATGATTCCAACCCATCCGCAGTCCTTCCGAACCCTGGTTCTGGTTTTTTTATTTTTGACAGGCAGCCTGGGTCAGGCCCTCGCCCAACCCGCCCTGGTGCCCGATGAGGCACTCATGGCCAAGGTCATGCCGGGTGCCGACAGTTTTTCCGCCAAGGAAGGGGAGCCGCCCGTCTACCGTGCCTACAAGACCGGCAGCGACGGTCAACCCCAACTGCTGGGCTACCTGTTCGAAACATCCGACCTGCCTCCTGAGGAAGTGGGTTACAGCGCGCCGATCGACGTGCTGGTGGGCATCGATCTGCAGGGCACGCTGACCGGTATCCAGGTCCTTTATTATCGGGAGTCCTATCGCAGCATCCGCGGTGACTTCCTGGCCACCGAGCGATTCCCCAATCAGTTTGCAGGCAAGAGCATTGCCGAAGGCTTTCGGGTCGGACGGGATGTGGATGGGGTGTCACGTGCCACCATCACCAGCTGGGCCGTGTCCCGGGGCATCCGCAATGCTGCGCGGCGGGTCGCGCAGGCCTATCTGGCGGATGCCGGCGTGGTAGTGGAGGCGGAAGGTGGGGCTTCGGCCCTGGCCGCACTGCAGGGCATGAGCTGGGAAGACATGTTGGCCGCCGGCTATGTGAACAGTCTGGAAACCCGCAATGAGGATGGCAGCGGCCTGCAACTGTTCTTTGCCTACATCGGCAATGACGAACTGGCAGAAATGATGATAGGCGCCGACGACTACTCACGGGCCGAACGGGATGCCAGCAGTCGCACCCAGTCCGGCCAGATGATGCTGGTGGGTATCCTGGGGGAGTCCAGCAAACCGTTCCGTCCCGAGCGGCTGGCCGTGCAACAGGGTGAAACCACCTATGCCATCGATCGCCGCCAGTTTGTGTATGCCGGCAGTGGCATGGAAGGCAAGATCCAGGATCAAGTGCGTTTTGCCGGGGCCATGGTGATGGATGATGCCATCGACATAAGCCAGCCCCTCACCATCATCTATGACAACAGTGATGCCCTTGGCGCGTTCCTCAACCTCGCTTCGGTCAGTTACCAGCTGCCGGAAGTGGCACTGGCCCAGGTGCAGGGACTGCCGTATCCCGCGGGTGGTGACGAGGATGCCTACGCCCTGGGGGACTTCGAGGACGAGAACGCCATGACCGCGTTGTTCCGGGACGCTCCCTGGTTGCAGGTGGGCGCATTGCTGGTGCTGTTTACCCTGGTGATGACCGCCTTCCTGAGGAAAAATGCCACGTTGCGCTGGGTGGCCCTCGGTTCGACCCTGGCGTATTTGGGCTTCATCGATGGCGGGTTCCTGTCGGTCTCCCATGTGCTGAACGGCATCAAGGTGGGGCCGTCCATGTTCCTCAACGATCTGCCGGTGTTGATGATTGTATCCTTTACTCTTATCACCACCTTGCTATGGGGTCGGGTATTTTGTTCTTCCCTGTGTCCGTTCGGTGCCCTGCAGGATTTTCTCACCCGTCTGGTGCCCAGGCGTTTCCAGATCAAGGTGCCCCAGCTGATTCATGACCGGGCAATCTACATCAAGTACGGCATTCTCGGCCTGCTGATCCTGCTGGCCCTGGTGCAGGCGGACGTCAGTTACTTCCAGTATTTCGAACCCTTCGGCACCGTGTTCTTCTGGAGTCCGTCGGTGCTGCTGTGGGCCATCCTCATCGGCTTCCTGCTGGCCAGCGGCTTCATCAAGCGTTTTTATTGTCGCTACGCCTGCCCGCTGGGAGCGACGCTGGGCGTGATCGCCCTGGTTTCCCCCTGGCGTATCCGCCGGGTGCCTCAGTGCGATATCTGCACGGTGTGCGAACACGCTTGTCCCACCGGCGCCATCCGGGGTCCTGCCATCGATTTCAAGGAATGTGTGCGCTGCGATGTGTGTGAAGCGAAGCTCATCGCCCGCAGCGGTGTGTGCAAGCACAACATGGATACGGTCAAATCCCGCATCAAGAACTGGGATGCGGTGCCGGTGATGGTACAGGCCGGCGGAGCGGGCTGAGTTCTATCCTAGACTTTGAACAGACGCTGCAGAGACCGGCGCAGCCGGGCAGCACTGGATGCCGGAAGGATATCCAGCAGGATCACAGAGATATTGTCCCGGCCGCCGTTGGCGTTGGCGGCATCAATCAGAGCCTGACAGCAGACCTGCGGTGACTCGTGGGCCTGCAACAAGGCCAGCATTTCCGAGTTGCTGCACAGATCTGACAGGCCGTCCGAGCACAGCAGGTAACGCTCACCTGTCAGCAGCTCCGTGACGGCACAATCCAGTTGCACGTTTTCAGCAGTGCCCAATGCCCGCGTAATGACATTTTTTCGGGCGGACTGCCGGGCTTGTTCCTCGGTGTAAAAACCCTTGTCCACCAGCTCATTCACCAGCGAATGGTCACGGCTCATTTGCTGCAGCTGGCCGCTCTGGCAGCGGTACAGGCGTGAGTCACCCGCGTGACCATAGACAAGATGTTGACCGGTGCAGAGGGCGACCACCACGGTGGTGCCCATCCCCTCATAGCGGGCGTCGGCTTCCGCCAGGGCAAATATCCGATGATTGGCTTTCTGGACGGCCTCTGCGAGCAGCTCTTGCAACTGGGCGGACGATCGCCCCTGCCAGGGGGATTGACCTGATTCCCTGAGCGCGCTTGCCTCGATCGTTTCGCGGATTGCGGTTATGGCCATGGCGCTGGCCACCTCGCCACCCTGATGTCCCCCCATGCCATCGGCAAGAATCACCAGACCCAGCTTTTCATCGACGTGGATGCAGTCTTCGTTGCTTTCCCTGCGCAGCCCGACGTCGGTGAGTCCGGACATTTGCCAGGCGAATGGGGCGGAGGTGCCGGATTGTTCCGTTGTGTCCATGCCTGTGACCCGCCGCGGCTCAGTCGACGATGAAGTATTCAATCTTCAGCTGATTGATTTCAATGATGTCGTGGTTTTGCAGTCTGACTGTTCCCGCACCCAGATCGACACCATTGACTTTCACCACCTTGGTCGTGTCCTGCCGATCCGCCACCACGATGAAGTGGCCGTCGGGTCGCCGGTTGATCACCACCTGCAAGCCGGTGGCGCCCAGTTTGACCGACGGTTTATCCAGGGGCATCTGCTTGCCGGCATTTTTGCCATTGAGGATTTGCAGCCGGGCCCGGCTCAGGTCCGGAGCTTTGGCGACGGGAGCAGCCGGTGCGGCACCGGTGGCTGCCATCTTGCTGGCGGCCGGCCGGCTGATGATCACCGTTTTCTCGAAGTCGTCGTCGCTGCGTCTGCCGTAATTGATGTAGCGGAGCTCATGCTTGCCGATGCTGATGATGTCGCCATTCTTGAGCGGATGCTTGTCTACGCGCTGGCCATTGACGAAGGTGCCATTGGTGCTGCTGAGGTCCTCCAGGAATGCATCGTCGAAGAGGCTCAGAATCTTGGCGTGATGACCGCTCACCGCCAGATTGTTGATCTGGATGTCGTTGTCTTCGCGGCGACCGATGGTGATGACCTCCTTGTCGAGAGGATAGTCGCCCAACTTGTCGGACTTGAAACGGAGTTCGATTTTACCTGGCATGGCTAGTGTGACCTCTTCGCCGGTCGGCTGTGAAACGTACAGATGCGGTGCATTCCGGTTTCGGCGCCCAGCCATTCTGACCCCAGGCAACCGTCCAAGTCTATTAACCGGATCACAGCTGGAGCCCCTCTCAGCGGGTCATGGCGGCGTAAATGTGCTCTATGGCTACTTCCCGCATATTGGCGGCCCCGGGTCGGCGCGCCCCCTGGTGCTGAATCATGCCAATCCAGAACATGTCATGGACAGGATCGATCCAGAACCATGTGCCGGCGGCACCACTCCAGTAATAGGTGCCGGGTCCCTGGGGGGATCCGGCCGCCTGGGGGTCGAAGATTACCGCGAAATCCACGCCGAAACCCTGACCTGGTTGCCCGGGATTGGCAGCGGTTCCCCGCAGCAACAGCCCGTCCCGCAGACTGTCGGTGCGCATGATGCGGACCGATTCGGGGCTGATGATGCGCTTTCCGTCCAGCTCCCCCTCGTTCACCAACATCTGCAAAAAGCGGGCATAGTCGTGAGTGCTGGACACCAGGCCGCCACCGCCGGATTCGATGCGGTCAGCATCGAAATAACCGGGCCGATCCGGCCGCGGCTCATTGCGCAGCAGTTGCCCCCGTTCCTCATCCCAACGATAAACATCGGCGAAGCGGGCGCGATCCTGCTCCCGGACATAGAAGCGGGTATCACCCATTGCCAGGGGTTGAAAGATATGTTGATCCAGAAACTCCCCGAAACGCTGGCCGGACAGCTTCTGCACGATATAGCCCTGAATATCCACGGCCACTGAGTAATACCATTGCTCGCCGGGCTGGAACAGCAGGGGAATCCGGGCCACTTTGTCGATCAGCTCCTCCAGATCCGCCGAGGCCAGCACCTCCTGCTGGCGGAACTCTTCGTTTACCGGATCGTCACCGCTGAGACCGTAGCCGAACCCCGCGGAATGGTTCATGAGTTCCCTCATGGTGGGTTCCCGGGTAAGGGGTACCAGGCTCAGCTCCCCGGATTCGTCATGGGTGCCCATCACCATCAGCCTGCCCAGTTCCGGCACATGCTTGCTGATGGGGTCATCAAACTCCCACAGTCCCTGTTCGTGGAGCATCATCATGGCCACCCCGGTGATGGGTTTGGTCATGGAATAGATGCGGAAGAGGGTGTCCCTGGTCATGGGCCGCTGTTCTTCGATGGAGGCGAATCCCGCGCTTTCGAAAGTGGCCACCTGGCCGTCCTTCACCAGCATCCATACCATGCCGGCCACGTCCTGATTCGAGACGATGGCGGTCATGGATGCGTCCAGTGCGGCGATGCCCTCGGCGCTGAAACCAGAGGCGGCGGGGCCGTCTGCGCGGAGCGGCCAGCTGTCATCGGCGTGACTGTTGAACGCCAGCAGCAGGCTGGCGGCCAGCAAAAAGCGATTGAGAAAGCGATTGTTATTCATGTTGTCAGGCTCCTCGGGATGGCGGTTCAGGGGGCGAGCATAGCATTCACCGTGTCGAAAAAACTGTCCCGGTGACGGGAATATTCACTGCCGGTGGCCACCGGCCAGGCACTGAGCACTGCAATCACCAGGTTGTCAGCCGGTGCTATATAGATACCCTGGCCATAAATGCCACTGGCACGATAATTCCCGTCTCCTTCCAGCCACCACAGATAGCCATAGCCGTCAGATCCGGCAGAGGCGCTGGTGGAGTATCGCAGCCAGTGTTCAGGCACCACCAGATCGGTTTCCCCGATGCTGGTGGCGGTTGTTGTTGCAGGCGCAGTGACCTCAGCGGCTTGCAGCCTGCGGAGGTTTCCAGGGAATCAGCACGGGTGTGTTCTGCTTATACGCCTGGTAAGCCTCTTCGTTCCCCCACTGAGCATCCGCCTTTTTCTCCAGCAAGGGAATACCACTGACCCGGGTCAATAGCACTATCACCAGCAGCGGCGACAACAGGGTCAGCAATTGCCAGCCGGCCAGCACCGGCAATGCCACCAGGGCAACCCCCAGCCACAACAGGATCTCACCGAAATAATTGGGGTGGCGGGACCAGGCCCACAGCCCGGAGCTGATGAAGCGGCCCTGGTTTTCCGGGCGCTGCCGGAAGCGGGTTTTTTGCTGATCCGCCACCACTTCAACAATGAAGCCGGTCAACCACAAGCCGATTCCCACATAGCTGCCGACGTCCATGGTCTGCTGAAACAAGGTGGTCATGGCGGCCAGGGCCGGCGCCAGGGTCACCAGCACCCACAGCCCGCCGAGTGTCCAGGAGAACAGGAAGCGCCAGAAGTAGGGTTTGATGTGGTCGAAGCGCCGGTCCGCGCCGGCCTTGCGGATGCGTAAAAACAGAAAGCTGCCCAGGCGCAGGGCCCAGACACTCACCATGACGGCGAGCAGCGCGGTGCGGATGTCGATGCGGGGCACACACAGCAGTGCCACAGCCACCGTGACCAGAAAGGACAGGGCACCGGTCAGATCGAAAAACTGTTCGGTTTGCCGGGCAAAGGAGGGGATGAATGCCAGCCAGTGCAGCACAAAGCCGATGACACCGCACAGCGCGAACAGGGGCAGCCCCCCCAGCATCACGCCACCATCGCTGCCGGCGACAAGGAATACTGCGCCCAGCAACAGGCAGAACAGGATTCCAAGAAGGGGTTTCAATCTATGCATGCAGGCTCATGGACATTGGTGAACAAGGTGCTTATTCTGATACAACTTCCCTTGCCACACAAAAGCTACGGTTCCATGAACAAGCAATCGGCAAGCCATCGATGGATCTTCCGGGCCTGGACTGCCGCCCTGCTGGGTGGCAATGTCGCGCTCCTGTCCCTGGCAGCCAACGCGCAACCCGACGAGGCAGCCGCCCCTGCGGTTGCCGGCTGGAACGACAATTATGCCTATGATCTGCCGGAGTCCCTGGTTGCCGAGGGGCGCCGCCACATGGCCCAGCATGCCTACAGTGAGGCCCAGGCGGCCTACAGCAGAGCCTGGCAGGTCACCCGCATCAATCATGGTCTGGAGAGCGGCGAGCAGATCCGTCCCATTGAACATCTGCTGGATGCCCTGTTGGCCCAGAATAAATGGGAGGAGTTCGATCAGCAGATCAACTACCTGAGCTGGCTCAACGAGTCGGCACACCGCGATGATCCCGAGCAACGGGTGGAGGGACTCATCACCATCAGCAATTGGTACCGGGCGGCCGCCGCCACCCTGGATGACTCCCGCAGCAATTGGTACCTGATCCGTGCCAAGCATCTCAACTGGCAGGCCATCAGTGTCCTGGAGCGCAGCTTCGGACCCTATGATCTGCGTCTAGCGCCGTTGTTGTATCGGGTGGCCATGGATCATTACTACCAGGCCATTTCCACCCAGCGGCGTGGCATGACCAGTTATGAATACAAGACCGACGACAAGGTGCTGGTGAATGGCTGGGCCCTGAACAAGAACGAAACCGTCGGCCGCAGTTACCGCATCGGTCGCGAAAACCTGCTGCGGATTCGCGCCCTGTATGCCCACCACGGCCAGAGTTCCCCCCTCACCGATGCCCTGTTGCTGGTGCACCTGGCAGACTGGGAGCTGGTCTTCGAGAATGGCGACCGGGCAGCCGCCCTGTATCAGACGGCCTATGATCATCTGCTGAGTGCCGGCATCCCCAATCACGACGTGGAGCGGTTTTTCGACCGCCCCGTGGTGTTGCCTTCCACCCACCTGAGCCTGCAATGGCCATTGTGGGAATCGCCCTGGGAGGAAAAGCCGCTGGAATATGTGGCCTGGTCGCCGGCGTATCCCGGCGCCCAGAAACCCGATGACCCCCTCGACACCTACCGCAATCGTCTGGAATCCCTCATGTCCCAGCGGGCGGTGGTGCGCCTCAACCCGGACAGTGCATTTGCCACCGGTTTTGAAAGCGAATCCGACCCCCACCGGTTTAATTACGTGGTGAGTGATCTCGACCTCAGTGAAAACCCGGAAGTCAATGACTCCCTGCTGGATTGGGTGTATGCCGAGCTGCCCATGCTAAAGCTGCGGCCCCGCATCCTGGATGGCAAACTGACGGTTCATGAGGCAGTCACCCTGGATTATGTTTTTTCCCCTCGACGTTAATGCCGGGTCCGCCCGATGAGAGTAGTCATGCGCAACCGTTTCCTGTCACTGCCGGCACTGGTGGTTCTCGCGGCCTGCGCCGCGCCGTCTACTGACGAGCCCGTGAGGCGTCTTCCCACCGACGCCGAGGTGGAGCAATACAATGCCCAGGTCGATCCTGAAGACCGTATCGTCTGTCGTGACGAGATCCGGGTGGGCAGCAATATTGCCGAGCGGGTCTGCCGGTTGGTGAGGGATGTGGAGGAAACTTCCAGCTTTCATCGCGAACAATTGCGCAACGTCCTTCGCTAGCAACTTCAGCCTGATCAGAACGGACTTCCGGCTGGCGGCCTGCTTGTTTTTTACACCCCGTACCCCATATTTCCTGACAACATCGTCCCGGGAGGAGGCATTACCCCATGAAAAGAGTCGCGCTGTTTTTGATGACCAACCTGGCCATCATCGTGGTTCTGAGCATTACCCTGCGACTACTGGGTGTGGAACGCATTCTGGATGAGCAGGGTGCCGGCCTGGATCTCTACAATCTGCTGATATTCGCCGGCGTGTTCGGTTTTGGTGGTTCCTTCATTTCCCTGGCCCTGTCCAAGTGGATGGCGAAGCGCGCGACGGGTGCGGTGGTCATCACCCAACCCCGTGGTCAGGCCGAGCAGTGGCTGCTTGCCACGGTGCGTCGGCAGGCTGAGAGGGCCGGTATCGGCATGCCTGAAGTGGCGATCTTCGATTCGCCCCAGATGAACGCCTTTGCCACCGGTGCCAGCCGCAACAACGCCCTGGTGGCAGTCAGCAGTGGACTGCTGCAGGGCATGGATGCCGATGAAGTGGAAGCGGTACTGGCCCATGAAATCAGCCATGTGGCCAATGGCGACATGGTTACCCTGGCCTTGATCCAGGGGGTGGTCAACACCTTCGTGATTTTCCTGTCCCGGGTCATCGGGCACTTTGTCGACCGGGTGGTGTTCAAGACCGAGCGGGGTTACGGCCCGGCATTCTGGATCACCACCATCGTGGCGGAACTGGTGATCGGCATCCTGGCCTCGGTGATCGTCATGTGGTTCAGTCGTCAGCGGGAATTCCGTGCCGATGCCGGTGGTGCCAGCCTGGCGGGCAGGGGCAAGATGATTGCCGCCCTGCAACGCCTGCAGGCTGGTCAACAGGCATCCATGCCTGGTGAGCTGGTGGCGTTCGGTATCAACAGCGGGGGCAACCGCTTCTCGCGACTGTTCATGTCACACCCGCCCATTCCCGAGCGCATCGCAGCCCTGCAACGGGCGGGCTGAGCGTCAAAAACCGGGAAAATAGACGACATCGGAAAGCAGCCTGCTGAGGCCGGCCCCGCAGGGGAAAAATATCCTGGCGGGCCGCGCCACATTTGCTATCCTTGAGTGCCCTGCATCAGTGCGCCGGAGAAAAATATGAATAACAAGGCAGCCGGAGTCTTTCTTTTATTACCCCTGGTTTTTTTGCTGGGCCGCATTTCAGCCCAGGAAGATCTGCAACCATCCTGTCAGGGCTGTGATGCGGTTTACGTGTCCAGCGCGGAATTGCAACAATACGCGGTCATCGGTGAACAGCGGAACCTGACGGATCAGCAGGTGCGCTCCATCGACATCGGTAAATCCAATGTGCAGGTCGCCATGGCTTATCGCGGTGCGCTGACCGAGCGGGCCGGCCGTGTGGCCGAGCATGACCTGGTAACCGAGGTCTATGTGGTGCTGAGTGGCAGTGGCACCCTGATGACCGGGCCGGAACTGGTGGACAAGGAGCGTCGGCCAGCGGACAACCGTGCGGTGATGACCCTCAATGGTCCGGGCAATAACGCCGCCGATGTGCGCAATCCCCGCTTCGACGAATTGAATCCCGGGGACGTTGTGGTGATTCCGGCCGGCACCGGGCACGAATTCACCCGCATCGATGACCACATCACCTACATGATGATACGAGTGGATCCCGACAAGGTGGTGCCGTTGATGGGCGCTGCAGATTCGCAGGCTTATCTGGCGGCCATGGCCGAGCGCTGAGCGAACCAATTGCAAGCAGGGTAGAGAGGCAGGGGAGAGACATGACAGGCCTTGAGAATAAAAAGGGCGTTGTGGCGCTATGGATAGGGGCGCTATGGATTGCCTTGCTTACCTTGGCTGCCGCGATCGCGCCGGCCGCAAGGGCCGCCGAGGGCATCGATCTGCCCCGCACCATTGCCTGGTCCGCCTATCCCACCGGCACCGGAGGCTACAGCCAGGCGGTGGCCATCGGCAATATCCTGCAGCGTACCTACAAGGTAAACC
>JBJOHV010000082.1:0-56034 GCA_046047495.1 Pseudomonadota bacterium
CTGTAGGCCACCAGTTGACCCGGCACCTGCACCACGATGCGCTGCCGGCCTTCGTGCTGGTAACTCATCATGCCGTACATGCCGAGGCCCGGCGTTTCGATGCCCGCCAGACGTTCACCACTGCGCTTGTCCACCGCGTACAGCATGGTGGTCACGCCGTCGTCCGCCAGGGCTGTGTGCAGCAGCAGGTCGGGTGTCACCATCAGTGCCGAATGGTTCAATCCTCCCAGCCTTTCGATGCCGGAGACCCCGGCCAGCGCGGGATGGTCCTGAATGAATTTTGGCGTGCCGCCGTTGGGCATCATCCACAGGTGTTCGCCGGTGTTGAGATCGATGGCGGTGATACGACTGTAGGGTGGCTTTTCTAGAGGCAGGCCCTGGGGGCCGCGGACCCCATTGGGGGTGCCCATGCCCACGGCATAGTCAGCGATGGTGACGCCGGTGGGTCGCTCCAGCAGCACGTCGCGCTCGTCACCTGGCACCAGGGTGCGCCAGCCGCAGTTGGTGCGGGAGATGGTGTAGATGATGCCGGTGGCGGGATCCGCCGCCGGTGGCCCGCTGATGTTGGTGCCCCCCAGTTCACCGGGGCACCAGATGGACCCGATGAGCCCGTGGGGATTGCCCCGTTCCATGGGGGGATTGAAGACGGCACCCAGGCGGTAGTCCTTGACGATTTCAAGAGCCTGCTGACGCAGTTCCGGCGTGTAATCAATCAGACCGTCCTCGGTCAGCTCGATAATGTCGTAGGGCAGCGGCTTGGTGGGGAAGGGTTGGGTGGGTGACAGTTTTTCCCCAGGCACCTCGGAGGCCGTGACCGGGCGCTCCACGATGGGCCAGATGGGTTCGCCAGTCTCACGGTTGAAGGAATACAGCATGGCCTGCTTGGTGGCCTGGAACACCCCGGGGACACGCCGCCCGTCCACCATCACATCCATCAACAGGGGAGCGGTGGGGGTGTCGTTGTTCCACACGTCGTGATGCACCATCTGGAAATGCCAGCGGCGCTGGCCTGTGGCCACATCCAGGGCGATCAGGCTGGCGCTGAACAAATTGTCGCCGGGCTGAAAACCGCCGTAGAAATCCACGGTTGCGGCATTTGTGGGGATGTACACGATGCCCCGCTCGGGGTCCGCCGACAGGGGCGCCCAGGATGACACATCTCCCGTGTAGGACCAGGCATCGCTTTCCCAGGTCTCGTGGCCCACTTCGCCGGGGCGGGGGATCACATGGAATTTCCAGCGGTGCTCACCGCTGCGGGCATCATAGGCCAGGATGTCCCCCGGCACGTTTTCCTGGCGGGTCTGGTTGTAGCCCTGCTCGGCGGAGTTGCCCACGATCACCGTGCCGTTCACCACGATGGGCGGTGAGGAGCTGGTGATATAGCCCAGTTCCAGGGGAATGCCCAGATAAGGATCATAGGTCTGACCGGAATCCAGCCAGGGGCCCCAGTCGGCGATCAGGTCAGGGATGAGGTCCACCACGCCGGTTTGGGGAAACCCTTCGATGGCGACCGGCTTGCCCCAGTTTTCCAGAGGGCGCCCGGTGTCCGCATCCAGGGCATAGAGAAAGAAAGCCGGAGTGACGACGAAAACCACGCCGCGGCCGTCGATTTCACTGTAGGCGACACCCTTGCCCCAGGCAGCCCGCATGGAATATTCCCAGCGGAAGGTATTGGGCTCCCGGAAGGTCCACAGGGTTTCACCGCTGGCGGGATCGATGGCCACCACATGGCGGCGCGGGCCTGCCACCGTGAACAGCTTGCCGTCGGCATACACCGGCGTGGCCCGGGGCGGCGTGGCGCCGAAGCTGGCATCGTTCCAGGTCCAATCCACTTCCAGCTGCGCGAAATTATCCCGCGTGATCTGGTTGAGGGGGGTGGAGCGGGTATGGCCCGCATCGCCGCCGATATAGGGCCATTCGGCCTCGGCTCGGGCATTGATGTGCTGGGCACTGCTGGGCCAGGCAAGCAACAGTATGGACCACAGGCCGCAACAGGACAGTAAGCGGGTCAGACGGATTCTTGTTATTGTCATGCGTCCAGGACCTCTTTGGGGATATCTGGTGCCGGTGAAGAGAATTGAACTCCCGACCTCCGCATTACGAATGCATTGCTCTACCATCTGAGCTACACCGGCGCAGGGGGCGATTATAAGCCACAGAACCTTGATTTGGTTAATACCCGGTTCATTCATTTTGCGGTAGCTTCCCCGTTTGGGAATCAACCACCATCGATAGACTGGATAGGGGGGATGCGTCATGAGGACTTTCAAGCTCGTGCTCACGGCAATTGCAATCACCTGGCTGGCTGGCTGCGCCAGTGACGGGGAACGGCCCAGCCTGGAACAGCGTCTGGCCGAGATGGGCTACGAACAGGGAGAGGGCAATGCCCGGATCCCCAGTTACCGGGTCAATGGCTGGACCTCGGTGGATGACCGCAATCTCATCATTACCGCCGGGGTCAACGACAAATACCTGGTGAAGTTGTTCACACCCTGCTTCAATCTGCCGTCTGCTTTCTATATAGG
Organism: Pseudomonadota bacterium; assembly: GCA_046047495.1. Classification (GTDB taxonomy): domain Bacteria; phylum Pseudomonadota; class Gammaproteobacteria; order Pseudomonadales; family Pseudohongiellaceae; genus NORP240. The sequence goes on from JBJOHV010000082.1 coordinate 2,526, forward strand.
CTTCACCACCCCGACAGGTCGCCTGGACCGCTTCGAAAGCATCATCGTGCGTTCTCCGGGTATCGGTCGGGAGGTGTGCCGCATCGAGGATATCGTGAGGTTGTATCCGGTCGGCGACTGAACGGGCACCAGGGAGTTTTTGGCAGTTTGGTCAAAACCACAGGCCACCGATGATCACCTCTCTGCTGGTGTTGTTTGCTGCGGCCTTTCTGGCCGCCACCATTCTGCCGTTTTACTCCGAGGTGGTGTTGTTTGCCCTGCTGACCCAGGGGCTGGACCCGGTTTTGCTGGTGCTGGCGGCATCCCTGGGCAACACACTGGGGGCGGTGGTCAACTGGTGGCTGGGCCGCTACCTGCTGCGTTTTCAGGACCGCAAATGGTTTTATTTCACGCCTGAACAGATCGCCAGCGCCCAGCAGTGGTACGCTCGCTACGGGTATGGCAGCCTGCTGCTGGCATGGTTGCCCATCGGGGGCGACGCCCTGACCCTGGTGGCGGGTATCATGAAAGCCCGCCTGGACCTGTTTGTAGTGCTGGTGGCAGCGGGTAAGACGGCGCGCTATGTTTTCGTCGTGTTTCTCGGGCACTGGGTCTGAAAACACGGCACATTCAAAAACGCGCATTGACAAGGGGTGGTTCGCCTGTATACTGCGCTCAGCTTGAAACTAAGCTAATCAATTTATGCATACCGCCCGAAGTTCTCGAATACAGCCCCGCGCTGTATCCCCAGTTAACACCTCGTACTGTATCCCATAAGTCGCTCTAGCCATATTTCCAGCCCAAGGTCTGCTTGCAGGCATTTAATTTAATTGAAATTTCAGGAATACAGTTATGTCAGGTACACAAACCGGTACGGTCAAATGGTTCAACGAATCCAAAGGCTTTGGCTTCATCGCCCAGGAATCAGGCCCCGACCTGTTCGCCCATTTCAGCGCCATCAGCGGCAGTGGTTTCAAAACCCTGGTTGAAGGCCAAAAGGTGAAGTTCACCATCGGCCAGGGCAAGAAAGGCCCACAGGCTGAGAACATCGTCGCGCTCTAATCGCGCCAGCTGGAAAAAGCAAAACAAAAACGGCACCCCAGGGTGCCGTTTTTTTTACCGCCCGATTCACTATCAGTCATCCCGCAGGGCAAAGGTGTAAACCACATTGCCGGCCGCCACCGTGACGTACTGCTTGCCATCCACGGCATAGGTCATGGGCGCCGCATGCACCCGGGCGCCCAGGGTGATATGCCATAACTCTTCTCCTGTGTAGGCATCGAGGGCGTAAAAATAGCCGTCCACGCTGCCGCTGAATATCAGGCCGCCGGCTGTGCTCATGAGTCCGGCGGTGGTGCGGGGCTGTACGGGGAACTCCCAGACCCGCTCGCCGGTGGTGGGATCGATGGCCCGGATGGCGCTGAAGTAATTGTCCATGGGTTTGATGTATTGCCCGCCGCCGCCGGTGAAGCGCTCCCCTTCCTCATAATCCTCGTCACGCTTGAAGAACACCTGCTCGCCGTCAAAGGCATTCACGTAGAACAGTCCGGTCTGGGGATTGTAGGCGGGTGAGAACCAATTGGTGCCACCACCGATGGCGGGTGCCACCAGCACACCTTCGTAGGTGGGCGTGGTGCCCGGCGCGCGGATGGGACGACCCATGGCATCGAGGCCCTCGGCCCAGGTCTGCATGGCATAGGGCTTGCCCAGGATGAACTGGCCCGTCTCCCGGTCCAGGGTGTAATAGAAGGCATTGCGGTTGGCCCACATCATCACCTTGCGCTCACGACCAGCGATCTGGATATCCGCCAGGATGGGAATCTGGATGGCGTCGTAGTCATGCACATCATGGGGAGTGAACTGGAAATGCCAGTCGATGGCTCCGGTATCCGCATCCAGGGCCAGCACGGAGTCGGTATACAGGTTGTCACCCAGGCGCACATCGCCGTTCCAGTCGGGGCCGGGATTGCCGGTGCCCCAGTACACCAGATCCAGTTCCGGATCATAGGAACCGGTGATCCAGGTGGCGCCGCCGCCGGTCTGCCAGGAATCCCCCGACCAGCTGGCCACATTGGGATCCCCCGGGCCGGCCACACTGTAAGTGCGCCAGGCCAGTTCGCCGGTGGCGGCATCGTAGGCATCGATGAACCCGCGGATGCCGAATTCACCGCCGGCAATGCCGGTCACCACCTTGTCTTTCACGATCAGAGGTGCAGCCGTCTTGCTGTAGCCCTTCTCGTAATCCGCCACCTCCACATCCCAGCGCACGTTGCCGGTGCGGGCATCGATGGCCACCAGATGGGCGTCCAGGGTGCTCATGTAGAGGGTCTCTCCCAGGATCGCAACGCCGCGGTTGTTGCGTCCGCAACAGATGCGCAGGTCGTCCGGCAGCTCGTGATCATAGCGCCAGTACTGACGGCCGGTGACCGCATCCACCGCCACCAGATTGCTGGGGGCCTCGGTGATGAACATGATGCCGTCCACCACCAGCGGGGTGGTTTCCGCCCGGTCGATCACCGGTATCTGGTAGGCCCAGTGCATTTCCAGGCCAGACACATTGCTGCGGTTGACCTGGTCGAGCCGGCTGTGACGCTGGCTGTCCAGGGTGCCGGAATACATCAACCAGTTGTTAGGCTCATTCGCCGCGTTCTGCAGGCGCTCCCAGGTGACCGGGCTGAAGGACGGTGTGATGGGCGCCGCGGTGAGGCTCGGTTCGTCCTGGGCGACAAGGGCAACAGGCAGGCACAGCAGCAGGATGCCGGTCAGTTTTTTCATGGTGAATGCTCCCCTCATGGTGGTAATCCTCGGTTAGTTGGCGCGCCGCAGTGAAAACAGGTAGGCGACCAGATCATCCAGTTCCGCGCTGGTCAGGCGCTGCGCGTAGTTCGGCATGGTGGATGTGGTGATGCGCTGGAACTCACGGGTTTCCTGCTTGCGAAACGACCACAGGTTGGCATCCTCGTCCATGATGCGCAGGGTGAACGTGTCTTCATCCATGCGCAGGCCGCGCACCTGGCGTCCATCCGGTAGGGTGGCCTGCACGGTCCACCAGCGCGGCAACACCTCGGCGTCGGGGTCGATGAGGGCGCTCAGCAATTCATCAGGATCACGCTGTTCGCCGATGACGGACAAATCCGGTCCCAGGCGGCCGCCCTCGCCATCAATCATGTGGCATCTGGCACAGTCGCCCTTGCCGCTGAACAGGTTGCGGCCCGCCGTGCCATTTCCCGGCAGTTGGATATTCGCCGGATCGCTGCGCAGGGAGTTGATGAAGGCCACCAGCTGCCAGACTGTGGAATCCGGCGTGTCGCCGGGCACCGGCAGCATGGCGGTGCCGGCGATGCCTTCCCGCAGAATGGTGAAGATGCCGGCATCCGTGCTGGCGCGATTCAGGCGACCGGTGAGATTGGGGGCGCCGGTCTCGTCGTTGCCCCTGGCATCCTGGCCATGGCAGCGGGAACATTGACGCTGGAAGTAGGTTTCGCCGGCGCGCACGTCCATGGGCGTGTTGAACAGGTTGCCCGTGTCTTCCGCGGCAACCTGGGTGGAGAGCAGCACGGGGACCAGCAGCATCAAGGCTTGCCACCAGGCGGGCTTGGGAACGGACATGGCGCCTCCTTTATTATTTGTTGTTCTTGTTACTTGGTATTGTGGTGCCGGCTGCATTTCAGGGGCGCTGCCCAAGGCAGTGCAGTGGCCGGTTACGGTTGTCCGCCAATGAGATTAAGCGGCACATTGGAAAATGTCCATCCTTATCCCCGGGGCCGGATCAAGATGCGGAAAAGCCTTTGAGCAGTTCGCAGGCTGTGACAAGATCATGGCCACACCTGTGACAGAAATGGAACCGCCATGAACGCCGATGCTCGGGCATTGCTGGACCAGATGCTGGGATTGTGGCAGCAGGTGCTGTCTGTGGTGTCCGAGCCGGTGGTTGTGTTGCAGGCCGGTGTCGTTGTGCTGCTGCTGATTGCTTCCCGCATCATCGCGGCCCGGGTCGAGCCAGCATTGGAGGCCCAGGCCCGTACCATCAAGGGCAAACCCCGTCAGCTGCGTTTCATCATCAACATCCTGCGGCGCTCCCGCTGGCTGATGTTCGTGGTGCTGTTGTTGTTTGCACTGGTGTTGATGCGCAGCGTCAACTGGCCGGCCTCGACCCGGCTGGTCTATATCGTGTTTCTGCTGGCCCTGGCCTGGTTTGTGATCGCGGTGGCGTCCCACACCATGCGCAGCAAGTTCATGGCCCGACTGATCGCCATCGCCGGCTGGATCTATGTGGCCCTCGCCATCCTGGGCATCACCGACGAAGTAGGGTCATTGCTGGACAGCACAGCCTTCGCCGTGGGCAACGTCCGTATCTCCCTGCTGCTGGTGATGAAGACGGTGTTCTTTCTGGGGTTCACGTTGTGGTTGGCAGTGTCAGTCGGCAATCTGCTGGAAACCCGCATCCAGCGCACCGAGGAACTCACACCCTCTCTGCGGGTACTGCTGGGCAAGGTCCTCAAGATAACCCTCATCATCATTGCCACCCTGGTTGCCATTGCGGGCATCGGCATCGACCTGACCGTATTCACCGTGTTCTCCGGCGCCATCGGGGTGGGCATCGGTTTTGGACTGCAGAAGGTGGTGTCCAATTTCATCTCCGGCATCATCATCCTGATGGATGAGTCCATCAAACCCGGCGATACCATTTCCCTGGGGGAAACCTTTGGCTGGATCCGCGAATTGCGAGCCCGCTTCGTGTCGGTGGTGACCCAGGATGGCAAGGAGTATCTGATTCCCAACGAGGACTTCATCACCCAGCGGGTGATCAACTGGTCTTTTTCGGATGACCTGGTGCGACTCGATGTGCCGTTCGGTGTCGCCTATGACGCTGATCCCCACCAGGTGACACGGCTGGCCATCGAAGCGGCCGCGGGAGTGGATCGGGTGGTTGCCACCCAGCAGCCGGTATGCTGGCTCACCGAATTCGGCGATTCATCCCTGAATTTCCTGCTGCGATTCTGGATCCGGGATCCACAAAACGGCCTGACCAATGTGCGCGGCAAGGTGTTGTTGGCGCTATGGGATACCTTCAAGGCCAATGGGGTGAAGATTCCCTATCCCCATCGGGAAGTCATTTTGCACTCAGACCCGCATCCAGGGGCGTAGGGCCTCGAGCCGGTAATCCATCTCGGCAATCTCTTCCGCGCTGAACGCATAGTTGCCGCGACGCGACCTGGTGGTCTTGAATATGCCGCGTTTCTGCAACACGTACAGGCGTACACCGGGGATGAGCTGATCCAGATTCAGCATCAGCAGCAGCTTGCTGTAACAATCCGCCAGTTCGGCCTGGCGATTCTGCTGATGCAGTTCCCACAGGCTGGCGTAAACATCGCCAAACATGGTGCCGCCGGTCATCACGCCATCGGACCCTATGCGCATCTCGTACAGCCACCCCAGGCCAAAGCTGGCTCCTATCACACTTTTTATGGGGTCGGGGCGATGCAGGATCAGCTCCCGCATGCGTTGCTGCACATTGCCGTATTCCTCCTTGATATAACCGCATTGGGGAAAGTCAGTGGCCAGCCTGACCAGGAAATCCACGGTCAGCTCGATGTCGGGACCCCCGCTGGTCTGGACGAACACCGGTCGGGCGGTGATGCCGCAAAGGGTCTGGTAATACCGGTAGATGTCGTCGAGGGAGCCGGCGCTGGTGGGCGGGATGGCGATCATGCCGGCAGGGCCCAGGGTTTCGGCATGACGGGCGTATTCCACCATATCCGCCGTGTCATCGCCCTGCACGCCCAGCACCAGCACCATGTCATGGCCACGGGCTGCCTCGGCCAGCACCTCGAAGCCGCGCATTCGTTCCGCCTTGCTGAGATAGCGTTGTTCGCTGGAGTTCTGCGGCCACACCAGACCCTGCACGCCGCAGCGGGCCAGAAAGCCCACCTGACCGGCCAGATCCTCGTAATCCACTGCGCCATCCTGATCATAAGGAGTGCTGAGGATCATAAAGACCCCGCGCATGGGATTGGCCGTTTGGACCTGCCCATGGGCGACGGGCAGCAGCAGCAGAGAGCCAAGGGCACCGAGACACTGGCGACGGGTCAGGCGAAGAGGGGAGGGTGCGACGGGATCGAGGGTCATTCGGCCTGAATCAGTCATGGGTATGCGCCTCTTTGTGGGGCTTGCCGTTCTTGTTGTAGACTGCCGGCATCCTAACACAAGTCTCCGGCAGTCAAAGAACCCCTAGCAATGCCTGATCATGCAGCGCCGACCCTGTTTTACGGCTGGAAAGTCGTCGCGGGCATTCTGTTCATTCTCACCTTCGCGACGGGGCTGAGTTTCTATAACCATGCGGTGATACTCAACGCGTTGTCGCGGGATCCTGCCTTTACCGTGCAATCAGCTTCCCTGGCCGTGTCGTTGTTCTTTCTCACAGCCGGATTCGTCGGCATCTGGGTCGCGCGCTTCGTGCAGGAATTCGATGTGCGCTACTGTTTCACCGCCGGTGCGGTGATCAGCTGTGTGGCACTGACCTCGCTGTCCCTCGTCCACAATGTCTGGCAGCTCTATATCGTCTATATTTTGTTTGGTATTGGTTTCTCGGCTTCCAATCTCATTCCGGCCACCACCCTGGTCACCCGCTGGTTCCACAAGCGACGGGCCGTGGCCCTGTCGGTGGCTTCCACCGGCCTGTCACTCGGTGGGGTGGTCATTACGCCGTTGTGTGCCATTCTGGTGGAAAATCTGGGCCTGGCCGCCGCGGCGCCATGGATGGGACTGCTCTATCTGGTCGGTGTGATACCCATGACCTGGCTGGTGTTGCGACCCTATCCAGCCACCCTCGGCCTGCTGGCGGATGGGGAACCGGTGCAGGCCGACTCCCCGGCCGTCAGCGGTCCCGAGGTGCCAGCTGCATCCCTGCACGTCGGCATTGCCCTGGCGGAAGCCCGCCGCAGTCGCTTCTTCTGGGGCATGAGCCTGTCCTATATTTTCCTGATGCTGGCCCAGGTGGGAGGAATTTCCCACCAGTATGGCTTGGCCTTGGAACTGCTGAATGAAGCCCAGACTGCCATCGTGGTGGCCATCATCCCGGTTGCCAGCATCATCGGGCGCCTGGTGGGTGGCCGCCTGGTGGATCAGTTTTCCACCCGCCGGTTTGCCATCGCCATGATGGTGTTGCAGGTGGTGTCACTGGCCCTGCTGGCGGGCGGTTTTAATATCATCAGTCTCTGCCTGGGTCTGGCCTTGTTTGGTATCACTGTCGGCAACCTGCTCATGTTGCAGCCCTTGTTGATTGCGGAAGCCTTCGGCGTCAGGGACTACCCGCGCATCTTTTCCCTGAGCAATCTGATGACCTCCTGGGGCACCGCCAGCGGCCCACTGCTGCTGGGTGCGGTTTATGCTGCCACCCAGAATCACTACGGGATGGCCTACGGAGTCGCGGGTATCGCCGGCCTGCTGGGGTTGGTGTTTTTTCTTGGCGGCGGCAGGATGGGCAAAGTCCATGACTGACCCGGACCAGGATCGCCTGTTGCTGGAGTTGCGAGCCCAGATCGAGGACCTGCAGGCCCGTGTGGTGTTTCAGGATGATGCATTGCTGCAATTGGATGAGGTGGTCATCGGCCAGGCGGCGCGCCTGGACAGCTTGCAACGACAGGTGGCGGAGTTGCTGGAGAAACTCGACCGCTTGCGGGATGAGCGGAATCTGGAGCCGCGGCCCGGGGACGAGAAACCGCCCCATTACTGAGTCGCGACACATAGTCTGCGGCAAAGCAAGTCGCCGTACCACTTTGACTCATAACATCATAATTCGTTACATATTAGCGCCTAGACTCTGCGATTGATCGCGTTTATCCTTGCCTACCTGTTTGTCGGGGCACCAAATTAATAACCATGATCATGCCCCGGTCTGGTAGGACATTTCGTCTGGAGAGGATATAAATGAACAAGAATTTTTCATTCGCCGTCATGGCCGTCGCTCTGCTGTTTGCCTCGGTGGCGCAAGCCCAATTGCCCGATCTCAATGCCAGGAACCGATTTCTGACCCTGAGCCCGGGGACCGGTCTGCCGATCATCCCCGTGCTGGAAGGTTGGTACGACAACGAAGACGGCACTGTCACGGCTTCCCTGGGCTATCACAATCGCAACAATGAGGATCTGGATATTCCCATCGGGCCCAATAATTTCATCGAGCCGGAACGTTTCAACGGCATGCAGCCCACCCATTTCCAGTCGGGCCGCGACACCGGTGTGTTCACCATTACCATCCCTGCGGACATGGTAGCGGCAGGTGAAGATGTGTGGTGGAACATCAAGGTCGGCGAGGCCGAAGTGCTGCGGGTTCCGGCGCGCAAGACCAACGGCGCCTACCAGCTGGACCGCAATCCCCGTCCACAGGGCACGGTCGAGCCCACTGGCTGGGTCTATGAGGATGGCCCCAGAGGCGCTGGCCCCGAGGGTGTCACCGAGGATTATCGTGGCCAGGCGCGGGTCGGTACCCCCGTTGCCCTCAGCGTGCATGCGGACGACACCTCCTTCCGTGATCCGGAAGATCCCCGTTTCGCTGCGCCCCTCAACCTGCGCATGTCCTGGTACAAGCACCAGGGTCCGGGCGCAGTGGAATTCACCCGCCATGAGAATCATCCGGCTGTTGAGCGTCCACAGGGTGAGCGCCCGCGTCGGGGTGAATTCCCCGGCAACAACAATGTGCCCAACGTGGTGATCCTGCCGGAACCCCGTGGTACCGGCACTGTGTATGCCTCGTTTTCCGAACCCGGCGACTACGTGATCCGTACGGTCATCGACAACTGGAATGCCCCGGACAGCTCCGAAGGCAACCAGTGCTGCTGGACCAATATCTATACCCGGGTGACGGTCACTCCGTAGGGCGTCAGCCAAGCCATATGGTCAGCCTGAAAGCCCCGGATTCCGGGGCTTTCTGCTTCTGGAGGCAGGAACTGTAATAAATCGTGATTTTTAGTGGAAGCGGTGGACATTTGCCCAAATGATCATTACATTCTGGCGGTGTTTATCTAAAAAAATCGGCCTTTTGAGGCTTCGAGGAGAGGAACATGAAGAAATTGCATTGGAATCAGTGGCAGCGCGTGCCCGTCGCCAAGTTGGGACTGGCTGTGTTTGCCGCACTGGGTTTCCAGGCTGCGCAGGCGCAAACCGGCAACCTGGCGATCGATGCTGGACAGGAAATCACCTACGCTGAGCACGTAGCTCCGATCATCAATGACAATTGCGTCGTGTGCCATCGCGAAGGCGGCGTTGGTCCCATGCAATTCACCAACTACGATCAGATCCGCCCCTGGGCACCTCTGATCGAGTACAAGGTCGCCCGTCGGGAGATGCCTCCCTACGCCTACGACCAGCACATCGGCATCCAGGATCTGAAGGGTGACTGGCGCCTGAAGCAGGAAGACATCGACACCATCGTGGCCTGGGTTAAGCAGGGCGCGCCGGAAGGCGAATACCCCAGCGACTTCCAGGTCGCCCAGATTCCTGACGATACCGTTTGGAACTTCGAAAAAGAACTTGGTGAGCCGGATCTGATCCTGCCCTCCACGCCCATCGACGTTCCCGCTAACGGTAACGACATGTGGCACCGTCCCTATGTCATGACCGGCACCACCACCGATCGCTGCATCAAAGCGGTACAGGTGAAGCCCCGTGGCGAAGCCAAGACCGTTATCCACCACGCCAACTCCGACGTGCAGGTCATGAACGAGCAGGGTGAGTGGGAAGAATTTGGTCAGCTGACCGAATACGCCATGGGCAAGTGGGGCGAGCAAATGCCGGAAGGCGTGTGCCGAACCCTGCCGGCCAATGCCCGCGTCCAGTGGGACATCCATATATTCCCGGGCGGACTGGGTGCCACGGCACCGGGCGCTTTGCTGGAAGACAACGTGGTTGAAATCGGCCTGTGGCTGCACCCGGAAGGTTACGAGCAGGTTGCCAAGTACAAGCAGGACCTGCGGCTGTATCGCCAGGAGCCCAATCAGGGTGAAATGGTCATTCCGCCCCACGGCTACCTGATGACCCAGGGCTTCCACAGCTTCGATCACCCGGTACGTGTTGACAGCTTCCAGCCCCACGGCCACCTGCGTATGCGAGCGGCCTCCCTGGAAATCTTCTATCCGGCCACCGGTCGAACGGAAGCCATCAGCCAGATTTCCAACTGGAGCGCCACCTGGCACCACAGCCACATCTATAACCCGGATGTCGCCCCGCTGCTGCCCGCCGGCGCAGTACTGGTAGTCAAGCAGTGGTACGACAACACGGCTGACAACCCCAATAACCCGGATCCGGACCAGTTCGTAGTCGGCGGTAGCCGTACTGCTGACGAAATGGCCCACTCCTGGATTGCCATCACCCACCTGGACCAGGAAGGCTATGACCAGCTCCTGGCAGAGCGCCAAGAGAAAGAGCAGCGCGCTCTGGCTGGCAACTGACATAACGGGTCTTTCAAGACCCTGGTAACAAACAAGCGGGGGGCCGGAAAGCCCCCCGCTTTTTTTTGCCTGGGAAATTGACCTGTTCGATACGTTGCCGGCTATTTCCCTACAAACCCACTGGACATTGGCATTTCCTGTCGATAGATTTTAGGAGGTTAGTCAACCAGCACGTCCACTGAAAGGAGGGATAATGAAAAAAATAGCCAAAACAACCTCGAATCAGGCTTGGGCCGGACTGATAGCCTTGGCCTTTTCCGGGGTACACGGCGCCGCTTTGGCGCAGTCAGATACACTCGCCATTGACGCCGGCCAGCCGCTCACTTACGCGGAACACGTTGCCCCCATCATCAATGAGAATTGCGTGGTCTGCCATCGCGAAGGTGGAATTGCTCCCATGCAATTCACCAACTATGACCAGATCCGGCCCTGGGCACCCCTGATCCAGTACAAGGTGTCGCGCCGGGAAATGCCGCCCTATGCCTATGATCAGCACATCGGCATTCAGGACCTGGTGGGTGACTGGCGCCTCAAACAGGAATACATCGATACCATCGTCGCCTGGATAGATCAGGGTGCGCCGGAAGGTACCTATTCGGGAGAAGTCGCCTCTTTTGAACTTCCGGATATGGAAAAATGGAACTTTGAAGAGCAGTTCGGTCGCGATCCGGACCTGATCCTGCCCTCGGATCCCATCGATGTGCCCGCTAACGGCAACGACATGTGGCACCGTCCCTATGTGATGACCGGCCTCAACGAAGACCGCTGCATCGCGGCTGTTCAGGTAAAACCCCGGGGTGACTCGAAGACAGTTATCCACCATGCCAACTCGTCCGTGGAAGTCATGAACGAGCACGGTGAGTGGGAGCGTTACGGCCAATTGACCGAGTACGCCATGGGCAAATGGGGGGAAGCGATACCGGAAGGTGTATGCCGAACCCTGCCTGCCAATGCCCGCATCAGCTGGGACATTCACATCTTCCCGGGCGGTTTGGGTGCCACGGCACCAGGCGCTTTGCTGGAAGACAACGTCGTAGAGATCGGCATGTGGTTGCACCCGGAAGGCTACGAGGACGTGGTCAAGTACAAACAGGATCTGAGCCTGTACGGTCTGTCACCCAGCCAGGGTGAGATGGTCATCCCACCTCACGGGTATTTGATGACCCAGGGTTTCCACAGCTTCGATCATCCAGTGCGTATCGACAGCTTCCAACCCCACGGCCACCTGCGCATGCGGGCAGCCTCCCTGGAAATCTTCTATCCCGATACGGGGCGAACCGAGGAGATCAGCCAGATCTCCAACTGGAGCGCTACCTGGCATCACAGCCACATCTACAATCCCGATGTGGCGCCCCTGTTGCCCGCCGGCGCTGTGCTGATCATCAAGCAGTGGTACGACAACACGGCGGATAATCCCAACAACCCGGATCCGGACCAGTTCGTGGTGGGCGGTAGCCGCACGGCAGACGAAATGTCCCATGCCTGGATCGCCGTCACTCACCTGGATCAGGAGGGCTATGACAAACTGCTGGCTGAGCGCAAGGATAAGGAACAACGCGCCGTGGCCGGCAATTGACGAACGATGGCCCGGGCCGTCCGCTCTGCGGCGGCCTGGCGCTTTCTGCCCAACGTGTGGTGAGTGCTTGGCCTTCGATCGAACAATAAATAATCAGCAATAAAAAAGGGGGACAGCAGTCCCCCTTTTTTATTGGCCTTGCTGTTGTATCAGTAGGGCATGGGCAGGTTGGTTACGTGGCCAGCTTCCAATGAGGAGCGTGAACGGTTGCGTTCATTGGCCACCATACCGCCCAGGGCCGGTCCGCCCTGATTGAATATGCCGCCTCGTAACACAAACAACAGATAGTCTTCCATCTTGTCCAGGTCTTCGGTCTTGTTGGTGTAGTCCTGCACCAGACTGGTGATGAGCGCCTGCTTGTTCATGGCATCCGGATGGGCAAGGATATCGCCGATGACGATGCGCAGGGCCGACAGGTTATCCAGAATGATGGCAGCCTCCGGATGGGTGCTGAACAGATTGGGTGCAATGACCGGAGCGGTGGGAATGTCCGAAGGCAGGGAAACCAGACTGTTGTGCAGTCGGGTGATTTTTTCCAGGTACAAGTCCTCCACCACCGCAATGCCTTCATCCACAGTCAGATCGTTACCGGCGCCATGGATGAAAACCTCCAGACTGGCCAGCTGCAACCACTGGGATGCCCAGGTCAGACCGCTGAGTTGGGGAAAGCCGACCCGGAAGGCATAGGAATGTTCGTGTTTCGACAGCAGGTCGGATGACTTGGGCTGGGTGGGGACGGATAAGTCGTCCACCGACAGATAGTCAGCCACCAGATCGTCCACAGCAGTTTTCTTGTCCACCACGGCACCGTTCAGATAGATGTCCATCAGTTCCAGCATGAAGTCACGGCCCCGCTGCAGCACGGCCACCGCACCTGGCGGAATGGCACCGCTGACGGCCAGTGCCTGATTGGCTTCCTCCGCGTTGTGTTCCCGGCGCAATTGGGCAACCAGGCCACCCGTGGCGCGACTTTCGAACACCCGATAGGGACCTAACATGGCCAGGTGGTCACCGGCAGTGTGGTAATGGGAACCTTCGGCCGCCCGCAATTCCACCAGGGAATCGCGCAACAGATCCTTGCCGATAACCGATTGGGGCGATTGGTCGGTCAGCATCACTTCCTGCAAAACGGCACCGTTGACCACTTCGAAGGCGTTGAAATAATTGGCCAGCTCGGGAAAACGGAAGGCAACCACGGTGCCGGGGGAGGGAGCCTGGGCCATTACGGCCAGAGGCGTGCACAGCACCCCCATGATCGTGGCTGTGATGAACGCTGTGCCAAACCTATGCTGAATCTTTCTGATCATTGTGTGCTCCGTAAGTCTCTCACGACGGGGCCGGGTAACAGGTTGCTTGCAAATAAACTGTCACTTTATGGGTGTATCGGAAGCATAAAAGCCCCCCCTCGGAAAGTCCATCCTTGCTACCTATTGTTACTTTTCAGGCAGTTAAACGGAGTTTGCCATCCAGTTGCCCGGCGATCGGGGTCAGCACTGCGGTCAGGTCCGCAGCCAGGGTCCAGGGTGGATTCAGGACCGCCACGCCACAGGCCCGCATCCCTGGTCCAGGTTGGTTGAGCTCAAACTCAGCAAGCAGAGGCTCGGGTGTCAAACGGGTGATCTGTTTTAGCATGCGCTCGGTTGCCCGGCTGTCCACGATGGGATACCAGATGATCAGGAGGGCGTTGGACATGCGTTTGAGGCCTTCCGTAACCGCCGACACGAGGTCGGAGTAGTCTTCGCGCCTTTCATAAGACGGGTCCAGCAAAACCAGAGCCCGTGCCGATTTCACCGGTAGCTGGGATTTCATGGCGGCAAAGCCATCGTCGGTAAAGACACGGACCCGGCGGTCCCGGGCGAACAGCTTCTGCAATAACGGGTACTCGGTGGTGTGCAGCTCAAACAAGCGCAGCTCGTCACGGTTGCGCAACAGGCGGGCGGCGATCAGGGGAGAGCCGGGATAGTGACCCGTGTCCAGACAGCTCTGTACCACCTCCCGCAGCGACTGAGCCTGGGCTGGCAGTGCCGCCCAGTCCAGGGCACCCGCACCGGACCGGAACTCACCGGTCTTGGCGGCCATCGGGCTCTTGATGTTGTACTGGCCGGCACCCGCATGGGTGTCGATATAGCGCACCGGCGCCGGTTTCTGCTTCAGATAGTCAATGCAAAGGGCGAGGGTGAAATGTTTCAGCAGGTCCGCGAAATTGCCCGCGTGGAAGCCGTGGCGATAGCTCAGCATGGGTCAGTAGTCGGTGTACTTGCGCGCACTGCCCCGCACTTTCGCCACCGGGTACTTTTCCCCGTTGGCGGCCAATTTGGCAAACGCCACGGGCAGCAACTCTATGTCCAGTCGATGGCACAGCATCAAGGTGTAGAGAAAAATGTCGGCCAGTTCCTCGCCAGCCCGCTGCCGGATAACGGGATCCGGCTGACGGCTGTGGGACTCGGTGAGCCACTGAAACACTTCCAGCAGCTCACCGGCCTCGGCAGCCAATGCCATGGACAGGTTCTTGGGGGAATGAAACTGCTCCCAGTCCCGCTCCCTGGCAAATTGCACCAGCTGGTCTTGCAGGGCTTTGATGTCGGTCGGTGACACTAGGCCAGTGCGCGCTCGAACAATACCAACAGGCGCGACCAGGCGCGTTCGGCAGCCGCTTCGTCATAGACCGCGGAGTCCGGCGGGCACCAGCCGTGCATGGCACCGGCATAAACCTCGATCTCAGCCGGTATGCCAGCGGCTGCATAGGCATCCCGCAGGATGACCTTGGCATTGGGATCCCGTTCATCATCGTTGGCCGCCACACAATGCAGCATCTGGGCTTTGGTCTGGGGGATCAGCAGATGGGGGCTGTTGGGCTGATCCGTGGCCAGGCCACCACCGTGGAAAGTGGCACCTGCCGCCACCCGGTCGGGTACTGCCGCCACGGTGCGCATCACCATGGGGCCGCCCATGCAATAACCGGTAGTGCCGATGCCACGACCGGTATCCACGACGGATTGCTGGTCCAGCCATGCGATGAAGGCACGGGCATCAGTGAAATGGGTGTCCGCGTTCAATTGCTGAGCCATGGGCATGACCACGCTGCGGATGGCAGGATCCGAGAATTGGGCGCCTTCACCCACAACCGGTGATTTGGCGCTGCGATAGAAGGGATTGACCACCAGCACCGAGTAACCGGACTGAGCCAGTCGCTTGCCCATCATGCGGAACGCCGGACGCAGACCGAGAATGTCCGGCCACACAATCACAGCGGGTGCACTGCCACTGGTGGGATGGACGAAATAGCAGTCCGCGGTGCCATCGGGAGTCTGTATGGAGACATCCATTTCCATGACGTCCTGGGCATTGGCAACCGGGGGCAGCATGAGAGCCAGTGCCACACCGGCACCCAGCGTATTGAATTTGCGGCGGCTCAGGCGGCCGGCTTTGGCGAGGAATTTTTCATTATCTTCTTCGGTATGTAGATCGCACATGGTAGCTCCTTGCTGAGCTTGATGGATTTGCCGGTATGATTTACCCCATTTCCCAGGGGAAAGCAACGCAGTGCCAGCCATTACACGAGATCCATCGGGAGCAGGCCCTCCATTCCAAAGTGCTATGGACTTATACTTTTTCTGTCCATCAGCTTGCGCATAATTGAGTTAGAGTGGCGCGGCATCGACCCCACTGAAAGGATAACGTTCGTATGACCTGGCAAGCCCTGTTGGCAGTGGCACTCACAGTCACCGCATTGCTGCTGCTGAGCCTCACCCGGCTGCGGCCTCATGTGGTCATGCTGGCTGTCCTGATGGTACTGGCCATCTCCGGGGTACTGACACCGGAACAGGCTTTTGCCGGTTTCAGCAATGCAGGTGTGATCACCGTGGCCGCGATGTTTGTGGTCGCCACGGGAATCTACGCTTCCGGGGCTGCTGACCTGCTGGTGGACAAGGTCCTGGGTTCGCCCCGCAGCGAACGGGGAGCCCTGGCCCGCATTTTCACACCGGTGCTGGTGTTGAGTGGATTCCTCAACAACACGCCGGTAGTGGCCGCCATGATTCCACCGCTGACGGCCTGGTCACGCAAGATCGGTATCAGCACGTCCAAGCTCATGATTCCCCTGAGTTACTGTGCCATTCTCGGTGGCACCCTGACCCTCATAGGTACCAGTACCAATCTGGTGGTCAACGGCCAGTACCAGCAATTGACCGGAGAGGCGGGCTTTGGATTATTCACCATCACGCCAGTGGGTATTGCTGCGGCGCTGGCGGGTCTGCTGGTCATGTTGGTGTTCTTTCCCTTGTGGCTGCCGGACCGGCGTGCAGACAAGGGCCTGGGCAACATGCGGGAGTTCACCCTGGAAGTCTCAGTGGACCCCCAGGGGCCATTGGTGCACCGCACCATCGCCGAGGCTGGCCTGCGCGGGCTGCAGCGGATCTACCTGGTGGAGATCGAGCGGGATGGCAATGTCATCACAGCCGTGCCTCCGGAGGTGGAACTGCAAGCCAACGACCGCCTGGTGTTTGCCGGCGACACGGAGGCCATATCGGACCTGTTGCGCATCAAAGGCATCATCCCGTCTCCGGAAACGGGTCAGGAGTCCCCTCTTGATCGGCAGCATTGGGAGCGTTGTCTGGTGGAGGCTGTGGTGTCACCCCATTGTGCAGCAGTAGGTCAGACCATTCGCGATGCCCAGTTCCGGGATCGATACGGTGCCGTGATTCTCGCAGTGGCGCGCAACGGTGAAAGGGTTGGCGGCAACCTGGGACGGGTGCGACTGATGGCGGGTGATACCCTGCTGCTGGAAGCCAGGCCGGCATTCATCACCCGGCAACGCTACAACAAGGACTTTCTGTTGATCAACGATCTGGGAGCAGAGTCGCCACGGCATGAACTGGCTTGGCTGGCCTGGGGAATACTGGGTCTGATCGTGGTGATCGCCGCCCTCGGGCTGACCTCCATGCTCAATGCATCGTTGATCGGGGCTGCCCTCATGGTGGGCAGTGGCTGCTGCACGGTGAATCAGGCCGGGCGTGGCATCGATTTTCCCGTACTTGCCACCATTGCCGCATCTTTCAGTCTTGGCATTGCCCTGCAGACTACCGGTGCTGCCACGGTGCTGGCCGAGAACCTGATCAGTCTCAGCAATGGCAATCCACTGCTGATGCTGGTGCTAACCTATGTGACGGTTTCCTTGTTGACCGAAGTGGTCACCAACAATGCCGCCGCCCTGGTGATGTTGCCCATTACCCTGGAATTGACTGAACGGGCCCAGCTCAACAGCGAGCCTTTCGTCATTGCCATAATGATGGCGGCCTCCGCCAGCTTTGCAACACCGCTGGGATATCAGACCAATCTCATGGTCTATGGTCCCGGCAATTATCGATACCGGGATTTTCTCAAGGTGGGCATACCCATGAACCTGTTGACCGGCATGGTCACCCTGATCGCGATTTATCTGTTGTGGCCGTTGGCCACCGTCAATCCATGAAGGAAAAATCCATGAGCAGTATCACATCGGCATCTGTCGCTATCCGGCTCCGCGTGGTGGAAAGGAGCCCGTTTTTCCAGGCGACAGTGATCTTCATCATCGTGTTGTCGGCACTCACCATCGGTGCCAAGACCTACGAGCTGCCGGTGGCGGCTGGACAGGTTCTTGGCATGCTGGACAATGCAATCACGTTGTTCTTTCTTGCTGAACTGCTGCTGCGCTTCAGTGCCAGTGACAATCGCACACGCTTTTTCACGGATGGCTGGAATCTGTTCGACACCATCATCGTGGTCGGAAGTTTGATTCCGCTGGAAAATGCCGATGCGGTGCTGATAGGCCGATTGTTGAGGGTGTTTCGCGTGCTGCGACTGGTTTCCGTGGTGCCGGAATTGCGGGCCCTCATCAATGCCCTGCTCAGGGCCATTCCCCGCATGGGCTATATCGCATTGCTGATGTTTGTCATTTTTTATATATATGGTGCCGTGGGTTCCCTGTTCTTTGCCGGCGTCGACGAATCATTGTGGGGCGATGTCACCATCGCCATGCTGACCCTGTTCCGCATCGTCACCTTTGAAGACTGGACCGATGTGATGTATGACACCATGGCGGTATTTCCCCTCAGCTGGATTTATTACATCACCTTCATCTTTCTCACCGCATTCGTGTTTCTGAACATGATGGTGGGAACCATTCTTGAAGTGATGACGGCGGAACACAATGCGGATGCGGAAGAAAAGGCCCACCAGGAACGTGATCAATTGGCGGTGCAGTTGAACCAGATTCAGGAACAGCTGCAGTCACTGCAACGGCAGCTCAGCAATGCTCCGGAATCACGCCGTCCCGGGCCAGCTGATTGAGCGTCTCCGGGGCATACCCCAATGTCGAGAGCACCTGCCGGGTGTGCTGACCCAGTACCGGAGCCGCGGTTGGCGTCATCTTGTCGATGCCTTTGACAGTGATGGGGTTGCTGACGGTGCGGATGTCGCCTGCCTGGGGATGCTGCAGCGGTACCACGATACCGTTGGCGGCTTTCTGCTCATCGTCGGCGGCCTCCTGATAACTGGGTAGAACGGCATGGGGAATGTCCTGTTCAGCGAAAGACTGTTGCCAGTAGGCCATGTCCTGACTGGCAAAGACGGCATCGATTTCCGCGATAAGGGCCACCATATTGGCTTCACGGACAGCAATGTCCACGAAGCGCGGATCCACAGCCAGATCCGGTCGCTCCAGGGCCTCACAGAACGTCAACCAGTCCTTATCTTCATTGACGATACCCAGTTTCATGAGGCGGTCGTCCCGTGAACGATAGTGCAAGGAGCGGTAGGTATAGGCTTCCGCACGGGGACGACGCGGGCGGAAGCGGGCGCCGCACAGCTGCGCCTGCAGCAAGGTGGCATTGGCCCAGGCGCCATTGGCCAGCAGGGATGTGGAAACTTTGCCGCCCGCTCCGGTTTGCTGCCGCCGGTACAGTCCCAGCATGATGGCGGCGAACAGGGTCATGCCGCTGGGGTGATCGCCGGCGCCGAACGGAAAACCACCCAGCCATCCTTCATGGGGAAATACATGGGTCTCGATGCCGGAGCGGGACCAGTAGCACACATTGTCATATCCCGGTTTGTGGCTTTCCTCCCCTTCCTCCCCATAGCCGGTACCCAGGGCATAGATCAGATTCGGGTTGAGCGCCTTTACGTTTTCATAGTCGAGCCCCAATCGGGACAATGCGCCGATGCGGTAATTGGTGACGAACACATCCGCGGTACGCAGCAGTCGCTGCATGGCGTCAAGACCTGCGGGGTTTTTCAGATCCAGCACCACGCTCTGTTTGTTACGATTGTCGATCTGAAAGGTATAGGGCAAGTCCGACTCGGGCATGCCGGACAGTTGATGGTAGTGCCGATTGAGATCACCACTGCCCGGGGGCTCCACCTTGATGACCTCGGCGCCGAAATCCGCCAGGATCACGCAGGTGGAGGGTGCAAAAACCATGGTCGCCAGTTCGACGACCCGCAGATCGCCCAATAATGAGTTGTGCATAGGTTTTCCTGTTGTTTATGCTTGGTGTCCCGCAGGGAGAATGAATTGAACCATAAACCGCAGACAGCGCATAACGCAGGAATCAGAACATGCCCAAGGCCATCGTAGTCGCACAAACCGGCGAACCAGCCGTCATGAAATTTCAGGACATCACCCTGGGCAAGCCGAAGAAAGGTCAGGTCCAGGTTCGCACTACCGCCATCGGCGTCAATTTCATCGACATCTACCAACGCACCGGACTTTATCCCGTGCCGCTGCCCTTCACGCCCGGTGGCGAGATGTGCGGGATCGTGGAGGCCCTGGGGGCCGGAGTACAGGGCTTCAAGGTCGGGGACAGGGTGGCTTGTGGCACCGCCGGGACCGGTTGTTATGCCGAGGCTCTGAACGTAGAGGCAGCCAAACTGGTCAAAGTGCCGGCGGGAATATCCGATGAAGCCGCGGCTGCCATGATGTTGAAAGGCATGACGGTGCAATACCTGATCCGGCAGATCTACAAGGTGGGCAAGGGTGACACAATCCTGGTGCATGCCGCCGCCGGCGGGGTTGGGCTGATTCTGTGCCAGTGGGCGAAGTCATTGGGTGCGACCGTCATCGGCACCGTAAGTTCGTCGGAGAAGGCCAGACTGGCCAAAGCCCACGGCTGTGACTATCCCATCAATTACACCAAGGAGGATTTCGTCAAACGGGTCAAGTCTATTACCAAGGGTGCGATGTTGCCGGTGGTATTCGACTCCATAGGCAAGGATACTTTCCCTGCCTCCCTGGACTGCCTGCGCAAGTTTGGTCTGTTCGTCAGCTATGGCAACGCCTCCGGGCCCGTGCCACCGTTTGCACCGGCGCTGCTGGCCCAGAAGGGCTCACTGATGATGACCCGGCCCACCCTGTTCCATTTCGTCAGCACGGCCGAGGAGCTGCGCAAGGTGGCCGGTGACCTGTTCAAGGCGGTGAAGTCCGGTGCCGTGAAGATCGAAGTCAATCATCGCTATCCGCTGGCGGACGCCGCCCGGGCCCATGCCGACATGGCAGCCCGCAAAACCACCGGCTCCATCGTCCTGCTCCCCTGAGCAGGTATGTCAGGCTTTGGGGATGGTGATGACGATGCGGTCGTCTTCGCGGGCGGTCTGCATGGCCAGGCCGTTCACGAGTTTGGGCAGATCCACAGAGCGGCTGAACTGGCTGCGGGCGCTGAAGGCCGCAGTCAGGCCCGATCCATTGCTGGCGCTGTCGAGATTGACCGAGCCCGATAGTCGGACCGTGTTGTCCTCAATATCCGTCTGCAATTCGACTTCCGAATCCTCCGGCACCTCCACTTCGATTCGATAGGCCTCCGAGGTTTCGTGCAGCGCGATGTCCGGCGTCGGAGTAGTCCAGCTCAGACCGTGGGTCGGGCTGGTGAAGGCGTTTCCCAGGGATGATCCCAGGAGTGCATCCATGCTTAGCTGCATGGCAGTGAAGGGGTCGGCAGCTCCCCAGCCGGGAAAGGACCCGGGGTTGGTCGGCGGATTGAATGCTGCCGGCGCTGGTTCCGCGGCGCTGAGCTGCTCCCGCAGCTCCTCGACCTGTCCCTGCAGGGACATCAGGTAGTAGGTTTGTGCGGTGATTACGATGGTGGCAAACACGGCTGCCATGAACAGCAGCCGGGAACGGGTTCGATTTCCCATGGCAGTTCACTCCTGAAGTGGTTTGAGCCAATTTTGTGGGGTTGGACAAAAGGATTTCAAGTGCCTCCCTGCCACGGCATAATCACGGGCAGACCTGTGTCGACCATCCCGCAGGCACTCAATTATTCATTCAGCTTCTGGTGTTTTCCCATGAATTTCCGTAGTTCCCTGATTTTTCCCCTGGCCGCAGTTTTGTGCACGCCCCTGGTGTCCGTGCAGGCCCAGACCACTCTCATCACCAACATCAATGGCTATACCCTCACCGCTGAGCGGGACCTGGTCCGCTTCGCAGCTTTGCAGATCACCGCAGACCGGGTGGACCGTGTTTATGCCGCCACCGATCCACTGCCCGACGATGCTACCTTCACCCGCATCGACGGGGGCGGGCAAACCCTGATACCCGGGCTCATCGATGCCCACGGTCATGTGCTCAATTACGGTCTCAGCCTTTTGAGGGTGGATCTGACCGGCACCCGCACGGAGCAGGAAGCCGTGCAGCGGGTGGCGGAGTTCCAGGCCACCAACCCGGGCCTGGAGTGGATACAGGGGCGGGGCTGGAACCAGGTGTTGTGGGACTCCAACGCGTTTCCGTCGGCGGCGAGTCTGGACGCGCTGCTGGGGGATACGCCCGTCTGGCTGAGCCGGGTGGACGGACATGCCGGCTGGGCCAACAGTGCGGCCCTGGAAATCGCCGGCATCGGCATCGAGACCGCGGATCCCGACGGCGGGCAGATCATCCGGGACCAGGAGGGTCGCCCCACCGGGGTGTTGATCGACAACGCCATGCGTCTGGTCAGCTCCCGTATTCCGGCCCTCAGTGTGGACGAGCAGAAATTCGCCCTGACCCGTGCCATGCGGGCTCTGGCGGCCCAGGGTCTTACCAGCGTCCATGACGCCGGCGTGGGCAGCACCACGGTGGAAGCCTATAAACAATTGCAGGCGGAAGGGCCCCTGCCCATGCGGATCAATGTGATGCTGGCTGCCACCGACAGCAACTTCGAAGCGGAACTGGCCAAGGGGCATTTCCGCAGCCCTGATGACACCCTCACCATCAACAGTGTGAAGATCGCCGCCGATGGCGCCCTCGGTAGCCGTGGTGCCGCCCTCATCGAGGATTATTCCGACATGCCTGGCCACCGTGGCCTGTTGCTGCACAGCAGCGAACGGCTCAGGTACATGATGGAGACTGCCATGCGGGCGGGCTTTCAGGTCAACACCCATGCCATCGGAGACGATGCCAACCGCATCGTGCTGGACAATTACGCGGCCCTGATCGAACTGACCAACACCCGTCCGCTGCGCCACCGGGTGGAACATGCCCAGGTCCTGCAGTTCTCCGACATCCTGCGCTTCAGTGCGCTGGGGGTCATTCCGTCCATGCAGTCCACCCATGCCACCAGCGACAAGAACATGGCGGAAGACCGCCTCGGTCCTGTGCGTATCCAGGGTGCCTATGCCTGGCGCAAGCTCATGGATGCCGGCGCCATCATCGCCAATGGATCGGATTTCCCGGTGGAATCCCCCAATCCGTTTTTTGGCCTGCATGCCGCCGTCACCCGCCAGGACCACGACGACCAGCCGCCCGGTGGCTGGTATCCGGAGGAGGCCATGACCCTGGCGGAAGCCTTCGGCAGCTTCACCCTGGATGCCGCGTATGCCGGACACCAGGAAGACCTGTTAGGCAGTCTTGAGCCAGGCAAAAAAGCGGATTTCCTGTTACTGGATCGGGATGTCTTTGCCATCGATCCCAGTGAACTTTGGGAAACCCGGGTGTTGCAAACCTGGGTGGACGGTCGGCTGGTTACGGAATAATCCAACAGGGGACTTGTGGCGTATCCGTAACCTGAACCATTTGCAGGTTGCGGATAAGCCATGGATCTCACCATCTTTTACGACGGTCACTGCCCGCTGTGCGTGGCGGAAATGCGCCAGTTATCCGAACTGGATCGGCATCGCCGCCTGCACCTGCAGGATCTCCATGCCGCGGATTTTGTCCAGCGCTATCCACACATCGATCCGCAGGCGGCAATTCGAATCCTGCACGGCCAACTGGCGGACGGTACTCTGCTGTATGGCCTGGACGTTAGCTGCAGAGCATGGGCCCTGGTGGGCCGTCACGGCTGGCTGCGGATTCTTCGCTGGCCGGTGATACGCTGGTTTGCCGATGCCGCGTACCGGGTGTTTGCGCGCAATCGTGGCTTGCTGGCCTTTCTGCTGACCGGCAAGTCTCGGTGCACCGCCTGCAATCTCGAGTCAGGACGTCACTGTGATTCCTGAACAGGCACCCTGCGCCGTGGTAATCGGCGCACACGGCTGCATTGCCCGGGCAGTCATCGCCCAACTGCTGGTCGCGGACACGCACTCAAGGGTGATAGCCATCAGCCGTGCGGCGCAAACTGATGCTTTTTTTGCCGCGAAAGACCGCGTGACGTGGATCCGGACGGACTACAGTGAGGCGGAGATTGCTGCTGTGTGCGACCGCCTGACCGCCCTTAGAGGCAAGGTTGAAAAAGTCATCATCTGCAATGGTATTTTGCATACCAAGGCGGTAGCGCCGGAAAAGCGGCTGGAGGATTTGAATTCTGAATCATTTCAGGCGGTATTGTCCGTCAATACCATCCTTCCCCTGTTATGGCTGCGTGGCTTGTTGCCGGTAATCAGTGGCGGGCAGCGTTGTGTGGTGGCGGTGTTCAGCGCCCGCATCGGCAGTATCGGGGACAACAGGCGGGGTGGATGGTATGCCTACCGTGCCTCCAAGGCTGCACTTAACATGTTGCTGAAGACTGCAGCCATCGAAATCGCCAGGCGCGCCAGGAAGGTCAAAATAATCGCCTTTCACCCTGGAACAGTCGACACACCGTTATCCAAACCGTTTCAGTCCACCGTCCCGGAGGGGAAATTGTTTACCGTAGACTTTGCCGCTGAGCGTCTGCTGGGAATCATGAATGCAGCAGAGGTGGATGGGCAGCTGGACTTTGTAGACTGGGAAGGCAAAGCCATTCCCTGGTGAGATCATAACAATCCACTTACGGCACGAATTCTATGATTTTCGCTGTCGGTCACATAGAGCACGCCCTGATGCACGCACACGCCATGGGGGCGGGCGAGGCTGCAGGCCAGTGGATCGCCGTCCGGGCCGTCCGCCACTGAACCGGTACCCAGTACTGTGGAGATTGTACCGCTGTTGAGATCCATTCTGCGGATCACATGGTTCTCGGTGTCCACCACGTAAAGACTGTGATCCGCTGCCGAATAGGCGATGCCTTTGGGCCCGTTGAAGGTGGCAGACAGAGCCGGACCGCCGTCGCCGCTGTAGCCTCTCACACCGGTGCCGGCAATGCGTTCCAGGCGCCCACCGTTCAGGTCCAGTTTGAAAACCGCATTGCCTTCCCGTAACACCAGGTAGGCGTTGCCATCCGGGTCGGTATCCAGGGAGCGCGGACCCCGCAATGGAGTACCACGCAAGGGAGCGGTATCGGGCGTCGGCTCCCGGGAGCCGTCACCCGCCAAGGTGCTGATGCGCCCGGTGGATTGGTTCACCACCCGTATCCGTTGATTACCTATGTCACAGATCAAAAGATCACCCTGGGCTGTAAAGGCAATGCTGTGGGGCTGGTTCAATTGAGCTGCTCCGGCCGGACCGCCGTCACCCCCGTAACCGGGAGCACCGGTTCCCGCCAATGTGGACACCAAACTGCTGCCGGCATCGATGCGACGAACCACGTGGGAGTCCCGCTCCACCACATAGAGGTGCCCCGTGGCATCGAAGCGAATTTCATGGGGTGCTGAAAATGCCGCCTGCAGGGCGGGCCCGCCATCGCCGCTGAATCCGGACTCGCCATTGCCGGCAATTGTGGTGAGATGACCACTCGCCAGGTCCAGGCGGCGCGTACGACCACCGTCAACCTCGCAGAAATACAGCGCGCCGTCGGGTCCGGCCACCACTCCATATGGATTGTTGATTGGGGTTTCGATGGCGGGAATGCCAACTGACCCTTCCGGTTCATAGCCGGCGACCCCGGTGCCGGCCACGGTAATAACCCGGGTTTCAGACTGGGCGCTGGCGGGGCGGACGAACACCGGTGCCAGGGTGAGTGTGGTCAATGTTTGTAGCATCTGGCGACGGGTGATGGTCATGGGCTGCAATCTACGCCAATTCCCGCCGAGGGTAAATAATCGATGGGGAATGGGAAAACTTGAGTGTTTTCAGTGAAGTCGCCAAGTGTTATGAGTTACAGTTCACAAAATTTCCATGATAACGGTTGTAGACTGCCACGCGATGGCATAAGCAGCCAAAGCCTGGCGCGTCGACCACGAAGTCTCACACAATCGATTTAGGTAGGAAAGTTCCTACGCTGGAATCATCTGAAGAATATGAACAGGGTTCATGGCTTTCATCGGATAGTCACTGATCTGGCAGAGATCGCCGACATTCTTAATGTCGCGCAACTTCACGGTTGGCGGTTTTCCTACTCGGTCAGCGATATGGTGCCGGGGGTCGCTTTCGTTACCGAGCTTAAAGATATCGATCCGGAAGAGCAGGTCATCACCATCGGCAGCGAAGTCAAGTATGTGGGGTTGGAGCCGTTTGAACGGCTGCAATTCAATGTGCGCAACGGTGGGATATCCATCAGCTTCAGTTCCCATTTGCTGCCTCCTAACCTGGATGTGAGCGGCAAGAAATGGCGAGGCGATTGTCAGGTGGCACTACCCACCCGGCTGGTTTATGGTCAACAACGTCAGGCCGTGCGTGTCAATCTGGCCCGTATCGAAAAAGTGCCAGTGACCCTGTTCACCGGAGACGGCAAACAGGTGACAGGCAGCGTGGATGACATTTCCATGGGTGGTCTGCGAGCCCGATTTGCCTGTAACGTGGTCTCCCAGCTCGAGGCGTCAAGACTGATCACCGATTGCGCTCTGACCCTGCCGGACACTTCCGTCATCAAGGCTCGGGTTCAGGTGTTAGGGGGAATCCGGGATACGGAGCGAGACACCGGATTCATGCGTTTTCGCTTTCTGGAATTGAACTCGGACGTGGAGTTGAAACTGGAAGCGTTGATTCTCGACTCCTTACGTTCCCGTCCGCAGTCTGCCTCCGCCTGACTAATGCGCCGTCGCGGCAGGATTTTCCTGAATCCAATGCTCGAAGAAATACACTGATCTGGGGTCGGTATTGAAGCGCCTGATCTCGTGAAAGCGGTGCTTGCGTAACAGATGCAGAGCCGCCTGTGTCTTGCCCGGGATATGAAGTCGGATACGCTTGCAATCGGCATGCAGTGCATGGTTCATTGCTGTAACTAACAAGCGTTCTCCGAAACCGTGATTGCGCAACGGCTCATCCACCACAAAGCGTCGCAGTTCCAGGGTATCCTCATTGACCCGTTCGAGGCCGATGCAACCCACCACGGATTTGTCTGCGCCCGCCAACAACAACCAGAATTGTCCACCGTCCCGCTGGTAATGCGCAGCGATATCCTGAAGGTCACTGTCTCGGGTCCATAAATCGAGGGAATAAACGTCGTCCCGCAAGGCAACGCGCAGGAATCGCTGGGTCTCTTCCAGTTTGTCAGCCGTAAAAGGTTCAATGACAGGCAACATCGTCTCACCCCCCCGTTTTTAGAAAGACTAAGAGAATTGAAACCCGAAGTCCATGCAATGCTATGCTACAAGACCGTTGGGCACCATGTGGTCTACGGAGGGTGCCCCTGCAGCTAACTGAGAGAAAACCGGGAGATGTGCGTATGAAGCTTGGGGCGGCCATCGTCATGGCGTTGCTGGGACTGTATATGCTGTATATCGGTTGGGATGCCGCCATTCGTGCGCCCACGGTGACAGGCATTGGATTTCTGGTCATTGCATCCGTGTACCTGGCGGATTATCTGCGGGCCAATTCGCGTCTGCCGCCGTCCTAGCGCAGGCGGCGCACACCGATACTGGCGCCATCGCCTACCAGCTCAAGGTCCCAGGCACCGAACAGGTTTTTCCGTATGATGACTTCCGGATCAGTAAGCGTGACACGGTGCCGACCCGGCCGGCGTTGTTCCCATAACTGACCGTTTTCCAGTTCGAAGCGGGTTTTACCTGTCCAGCCGCTGAACTCCCCCAGGATGCGGGAACGCACTGTCTCATCCACGACCACCCGTTGTCCGTAACGGGGGCTTGGTGCGGGTGGGGCTGCGGGCGCAGCCTCCGGTGCCACTGACTGTGCCACCACATCGCCAGCGGCGAAACGCTGCAACCAGGCATTGAGCGCCTCCAGCTGCTGGGCGGACAACTGATCAATCCCGGAGGCGCGCTGTTCTTCCGCACTCATAAGGTTTTCAATGGCGGGGACCTGAGCCTGGGCCGGCAAGGCCAGACACATCATCACCAGGGCAATCATCCTGCACGTTTTCATCATTACCACCTGTCGCAGAGAAGTTGGTCATTGTAAGGAAAAGTACATCGAAGCCCAACAGGTATCCTGCGTAACAAGTTGTGAGCAGTCGCAGGCGCCTTATCAGGGTATAGAATCCAATAAAATTCAGGGCAGGCACACGGATTGGTTATCCGATCATCAGGGTTTGGGAAGCTGCTGGGCAGCCGGGCCGATTCTGATAAGGGGGTCTCAAGCATGACTACTGCGCCATTGAAAGATCCGGTCTGCGGCATGAACGTGACTCCGGACTCGCCGCACACCACCAAGTACGATGGAGTCGATTATTTCTTTTGCTGCGGCGGCTGCAGGACCAAATTTCTGGCTAATCCTGACCAGTATCTGCAGTCCCGACCGGCAACAATAGAGCCGGGGTCGGCAGACGCCTGGTACACCTGTCCCATGCACCCGGATGTGCGGCAACGCGGGCCAGGCACCTGTCCGAAATGCGGCATGGCGTTGGAGCCGGAAGCGCCAAGTCTTGAGGAAGAGGATGACCCCGAGCTGGTGAATTTCCGGCGGCGCTTCTGGATCTCATTGCCATTCACAGCCGTGGTGTTTTTGCTGGCCATGTTGGGCCATGGCCGCGGCTGGTTGCCGGGTCACCTGCAAAGCTGGGTGGAGCTGGTATTGGCCACACCGGTGGTGCTGTGGGCCGGATGGCCCTTTTTCCAGCGGGCGGTGCAGTCCTTGCAGAACCGCAGTCCCAATATGTGGACCTTGATTGGCCTGGGCACCTCCATGGCCTATGTCTATAGCGTAACGGCCACCGTCGTGCCGGGTATATTCCCGGTCGAATTCGTCATGGATGGCCGGGTGGCGGTTTACTTCGAGGCCGCTGCGGTCATCATTTCCCTGACCCTGATGGGCCAGCTGTTCGAGTTGCGGGCCCGTGCCCGTACCTCTGCCGCCATCAAAGATCTCCTTCGACTGGCACCGAAAACGGCCCGCAGGATCAATTCCGACGGCAGTGAGGAGGATGTGCCGGTGGAGAATCTGCTGCCGGGCGATCTGCTGCGGGTGACGCCGGGTGAGAAAGTGCCGGTGGATGGCGAAGTGACCGAGGGCAACAGCGCAGTGGATGAATCCATGCTCACGGGCGAACCGGTGCCGGTCAACAAGGTCGCGGGTGACAAGGTTATCGGTGCAACCATGAACCAGAGTGGAAGTCTGATCATCCGTGCCGAACATGTAGGGTCTGACAGTACCCTGGCTCACATCATCAACCTTGTGAACCAGGCCCAGCGCTCCCGGGCACCCATGCAAAAACTGGCGGACGTGGTGGCGGGATATTTTGTCATGGCCGTGGTGGCCGTTGCAGTCATCACGTTTTTCACGTGGGGCGCTCTCGGACCAGAACCCAGTTGGGCATATGGGCTGATCAATGCCGTGGCGGTGCTCATCATCGCCTGCCCCTGCGCTCTGGGCCTGGCTACCCCAATGTCCATTATGGTGGCAAGCGGCAAGGCAGCAACCCAGGGTGTGCTGTTTCGGGATGCGGCAGCCATTGAGGCACTTGGTCAGATCGATACCCTGGTGGTGGACAAGACCGGCACCCTGACCCGGGGGGTGCCGCAATTCCTAAAGGCTGTCGCCGTAGGCGAACTCAGTGAGGAGGAGGTGCTCAGCCAGGCGGCCAGCCTCGATCAAGGCAGTGAGCACCCGTTGGCCAGGGCCATCGTTGATGCGGCGCGACAGCGGGGACTGAAGCTTGCCGATGTGAGAGACTTTAAATCGGCATCCGGGATCGGAGTCAGCGGCAAATTGGGTGACTCACATTTGTCATTGGGTAATACCACGTTCATGCAGAAAAATAACATCCAGGTGTCCCAGGTGGCACAACAAGCCGATGTCCTGCGGGAAGAAGGGGCCAGCGTGGTTTACCTGGCCGTTGAGGAACGGGTGCAGGGCCTGCTGGCATTGATGGATCCGGTCAAGGACACCACTGCCGATGCCCTCGACAGATTGCGAAGTGCCGGCTTGCGCATCGTGATGGCCACCGGCGATGGTAGTGTGACCGCGCGGGCAGTGGGGAGACGCCTTGCCATCGCTGAAGTGTTCAGTGAAGTCACACCGGACGCCAAGCTGGCATTGATAAATCGTTTGCAGGGTGAAGGTCGCAAGGTGGCCATGGCCGGTGATGGCATCAACGATGCGCCGGCTCTGGCCAAGGCCGATGTCGGCATTGCCATGGGCACTGGAACCGATGTGGCCATGAGCAGCGCCCAGGTGACTCTGGTGAAGGGCGACTTGCGCGGTATTGTGCTGGCGCGCCGGATTTCGGAGCTGACTGTCAAAAACATGCGGCAGAACCTGGGATTTGCCTTTCTCTACAATGCCCTCGGTGTGCCGATCGCCGCCGGTGTGTTGTATCCGGTGTTCGGACTGCTGCTGTCTCCCATGATTGCTGCACTGGCCATGAGTTTCAGCTCAGTGTCGGTGGTCAGTAATGCCCTGCGGTTGCGCAATCAGTAGTGGCTGGCTTGCCTATTGCGGTCTGCCCACTGGCACGAAGACAAGGGGTTCGAATTCGAGAATGGCGCCATCGGCAAAGGTTGCCAGGAACAGATTGCCATCACGGGTGACGAAGGAACGCACAGTGTTCAGGTTCATCATGAAGCGGTTGTGCAAGCTGCCGGGTGGGCACATGGCCTGGGTGGAATACACCCCCTCGAATTCCACACTGCTGCCATCCTGACGCCAGGTGCCGCCGCCGCGATTGCAATCCGACTCCACCTGCAAGCGGCCCTCGGAGCGAAAGCGCACCGTGTACTTGGCTGGGTCATCAGGGGAAAATACCGCATCGCTCATGTCCTGGATGGCCACCAGTTGCCAGGAGGTGCCCTCCAGTGACAGTGGAGGTTGGCCGTCTGCGGCCAGAGCCGCAATGCACAAAGTGCCGGCCCACGCCAGCAAGCAAATCTGTAACGCTTTTTTCATGACACTCCGTTCCTGTGGCTAGTAGGCAAAATGGGTCGCCTGGCCCGCCACGATCAGCCAGGTGATCAGCATGCCATTGATGAAAGCCCCCAGATAGACCCGGCCGGTGCGATTGAAGAACCAGGTGGAAATGGCACCGGTCACCGGCAACAGTACGACGAACTGGATGGCCACGATGGTCAGCAGGGACTGGGCGGGGATTGACAGGGTCCCGCCCATCAACAAGGGCACATACTGATAAAGCAGCAACAGAGCAATACCGGTGCCCATCAATGTGGCATTCTTGTACAACAGCCGGGTGCCTGGCCGATCCGTCTCCGCCCGCAATTGTCCATGCAATACGCTGCCGGTAATGATGAAGAAGGCCGTAAACGGCAGCAGGTACACCAGAAACTCATGGAACTGGATGACGTTCATCAGTTTCAGGGCCACCACCCAGAAGCGGAAGTCAGCCGTGAACAGGCTGTGGTTGATGAACAGCACCAGGTAGAGGGAAGCCACTACCACCATGGCCAGCAGGACGGTGAGAAGCAGATAGCGCAGTCGATGGGCCGGGGGGAATGCCAGCCCCAGAGTCTCGGCATTGGCGCCACGGGATTTGCCACCCAGCACCCCATACCAGAGACTCAGCAGCACCAGGGATATGAGGCCGTTGCCCAGCGCCCAGGTCATGAAACCATTGGTGAGGTTCTGTCCCAACCAGGCACTGGTGGGAATTCGCGCGGCAAATCCCTGGAACGGGAAATAGGTCAGCACGGGAATAGCGATGAATAGCAACGCCGCCAGCCACCAGGTAGTGCCTGTGATGCCGCGGGCGGCAGACGGCTCGTGTTGCAGGGGGCGGAATAGCGGTTGGGACAGCAGCAGAGCGCCCAGGGCGAAAACGAAGATGATGCCGCCTTTCAGTGAAATCAGAGTGCCCAGTTCCTTCAAGGGCCAGATCTGTCGCGCGGGATCCAGGAAAGCGGGGGCAGAGGATGTGGACTGCACCCAATCCAGTACCGGCGCAATGCCGCTGGGGGTGATGTGGTTGGCAGGATGGGTCTGGGTGGGTTGATAAAGGCGGCGCGCGGTGCCGTCTTCCAGGGACCCGTACAGGCGTCCCACTTCCACGGTAGTATCGGTGCCGAATTGAGCCTTGAGCTTGTCGGTGTCCACGATACCTGCACCGGTTTCGGAACCCCACATGGTGGCGGAAAACTCATCGTAGGCACCAAACACCAGACCGAAGTTGCGGGGAAACCGGGAGTCTCCCCTCGGTACACCAAAAGTGCCGGTGGAGGAGCCGGACACGATCACAGAGGCATAGGCATCGGGCATGGCTGCCGCCGCACTCAGCACAGTCCAGCCTCCCATGGAGTGGCCGATCAGGACGATCTGGTCGGTATCCACCATGTCGAGGCTGCGCAGGTACTGCAAGCCCGCCGGGCCTCCGAAGCCTTCGGCAAACGCCGGCGGATCGGAGTAGCCGTGGCCCCGCTGATCGAGGTTTAGCACCACATAGCCGCGCCGTGCCAGCTCGATGGCATAGGGCGACTGGGTTTCCCGGGAGTTGATGTAGCCATGCACCGCCAGCACCCCGGGGGCCGGTGTCTGGGCCGTGGCGTTCTGCGGAACATACAGCAGGGCACTGAGAGTGGCGCCGCTGTCGCTCTGGAAGCGGATATCCCGCACCTCGATGGCACCGACGTTGGTCTGGGTCAACCAGGCCAGCAGGCCGCCGCCAAACACCAGGCACAGGGAGAAGATCAACAGGGGCAGGGGACGTTTGGGCATCAGCATGACGGATTCTTCTTGTTTTGACAGGCTGATCCGCACATTACACAGGTGCGGGACCCGGTGCAATTGTGCATAATGCCCCGCCATGAATACCTACTATATGTTGCATGGCATCCATGTCGCCTGTGCCTCCCTGACCTTCGTGGGCTTTTTGCTGCGGGGCGTGTGGATGCTGCAGGAATCCCCCCTTCTGCAGAAGAAACCGGTGAAGATCCTGCCCCATGTGATCGACACCGTGTTGTTGCTGAGCGCCATCGGGCTGGTCATGCAGACTGGCCAATACCCGTTTGCGGTCACCTGGGTCACCCTCAAGCTGGTGCTGCTGGTGGTGTATATCGCCCTCGGCATGTTCGCTCTCAAGCGGGGCAAGACCAAGGCCATCCGCGCCACCTGCTTCGGTCTGGGGGTGCTCACCATCCTGGCCATCTTTGCCCTGGCGATCGCCAAGCCGCTGTAGACCTGAACCGTGCCGGATTGACATCCCGGTCAGCGCCAAATACTGTATATAAAAACAGTATTCATCCGGCTGTACTATGTCTCGCGCGCCCCCCGCCCATCCCGGGCCCATTGCCGATGGGTCCGGGGCCTGTCTGCCTCCTGCCTATGGGGAGCTGCACAGCATCTCCAATTTCAGCTTTCTGCAGGGTGCCTCGTTTCCCGAGGAGCTGGTGGAAACCGCGGAATCCCTGGGTTACCACGCCCTGGCCCTGACCGACGAATGTTCCCTGGCCGGGGTGGTGCGGGGGCACATGGCGGCCAGGCAGCGTGCGTTGAAGTTCATCATCGGTGCCGAATTCCGCCTGGTGGAAGGCGAACGGCTGGTGCTGCTGGCCACCTCCCGCAGCGGCTATGGCCAGCTGTCCCACCTCATCACCTGTGCGCGGCGGCAGGCCAAAAAGGGGAGCTATCGCATCGACCGGGCCATGGTGGAGACCCATCGGCCCGATGCATGTCTGGCCCTGTGGATTCCCGAGCTGTCTCTGGCACCGGAAGTCATCGCCGCCCAACTGGTATGGCTGGGACGCATGTTCACTGACCGGTGCTGGATCGCGGTGGAGCTGTGGTTGCGGGGCGACGACCGGGTAAAGCTGGGACGTCTGCGGCAGCTGGGCAGGCAGTTCGGTCTTCCCCTGGTGGCTGCCGGCGGCGTGTTGATGCACTGCGAGCGGCGCCGCATTCTGCAGGATACAGTCACCGCCATTCGCCTGGGCCGGCGTATCGATGCGCTGGGCTATGACGGCCAGAGCAACGGCCAGCGTCATCTGCGCACCCGGGAGCAACTGGCCAAGCTGTATCCGCGGGAATTGCTGGCAGCCACCGTGGACATCGCCGACCGCTGTCAGTTCTCCCTGGACGAATTGCGCTACGAATACCCCCGGGAGCTGGTGCCGGCCGGCTACACACCCCATGCCTGGCTGAGGGAGTTGACCGAGCAGGGCATCCGGGCACGTTGGCCCCAGGGGGCATCGGCCAGGGTGCGCAACCTCATCGAGCACGAGCTGGTGCTGATCAGGGAGTTGCGCTACGAGCATTACTTCCTCACCGTGCATGACATCGTGGCCTTTGCCCGCAGCGCCGACATCCTGTGCCAGGGGCGGGGCTCGGCAGCCAACTCCGCCGTGTGCTATTGCCTGGGCATCACCGAGGTGGACCCGGATCGGGTATCCCTGTTGTTCGAACGCTTCATTTCCCGGGAGCGGGACGAGCCGCCGGACATCGATGTGGACTTCGAGAATGCCCGGCGCGAGGAGGTCATCCAGTACATCTATGACAAATATGGCCGGGGTCGGGCGGCCCTGGCGGCGACGGTGATCACCTACCAGTCCCGCAGTGCCATCCGCGACGTGGGCAAGGCCCTGGGGCTGGATGAAGCACTGCTGGATCACATCGCCAAATCCATCTACTGGTGGGGATCGGACCTGCAGGAGCAGTTGAGTGATTCCGGCATCGATGAATCCGATCCGGTCATTCAGCGCCTGATCCTCCTGGCCCGGGACCTGATGGGGTTTCCCCGCCACCTGTCCCAGCATGTGGGGGGCTTCGTCATCAGCCAGGGTCCGTTGTCCCATTTGGTGCCCATCGAGAACGCCGCCATGGCGGACCGGACGGTCATCCAGTGGGAGAAGGACGATCTGGAATCCCTGGGGCTGCTGAAGGTCGACGTGCTGGCCCTGGGCATGCTCACTGCGGTGCAGAAATGCCTGCAGCTGGTCAGCGGCTATTCCCGGGAGAAGCTGACCCTGCAGAAGATTCCCGCGGAAGACCCCAGGGTTTACGACATGATGTGCGCGGCGGACACCATCGGCGTATTCCAGATCGAATCCCGTGCCCAGATGAGCATGCTGCCCCGGCTGCAGCCCCGCAACTACTACGATCTGGTGATCCAGATCGCCATCGTGAGGCCAGGACCCATCCAGGGCGACATGGTGCATCCCTATCTGGCGCGACGTAGTGGCAAGGAGATTGTGAGCTATCCCAGTGAGGAGGTGCGTGCAGTTCTGGAGCGCACCCTGGGGGTGCCCATCTTCCAGGAGCAGGTGATGCAATTGGCCATGGTGGCGGCGGGCTTCAGCGGCGGTGAGGCCGATCAGTTACGCCGCGCCATGGCAGCCTGGAAGAAAAAGGGCGGTCTGGAACCTTATCGGGAGAAACTGGTGAGCGGCATGCTGGCGAGGGGATATGAACTGGATTTTGCCGAGAAGCTGTTCCGCCAGATCCAGGGCTTCGGTGACTACGGCTTCCCCGAGTCACACTCTGCCAGCTTTGCGCTGATTGCCTATGTATCGTCCTGGCTCAAACGCTATCACCCGGCGGCATTCTGCTGTGCCCTGCTCAACAGTCAACCCATGGGTTTCTATGCGCCGGCCCAGCTGATCATGGATGCCCGGCGTCACGGTGTGACGGTGTTGCCGGTGGCGGTCAATCACAGTGACTGGGATTGCACATTGGAAGAGGAAAAAAGGGGACAGCGGGATATTTCTGAAGAAGAAAAATCCCGCCGCCCCGTTTTCAGCCGTGCCAGCCTTGCCATGAGGACAGGCCTCAATCAGGTGAAGGGCTTGTCACGGGCCGGTGGGCTGGCCGTGGTGGAAGCCCGGGCAGCGGGGCCCTATGTCACGGTACAGGACCTGGTGTTTCGCAGCGGCATCAGCAAGGGAGATCTGGAGGCCCTGG
Organism: Pseudomonadota bacterium; assembly: GCA_046047495.1. GTDB lineage: Bacteria > Pseudomonadota > Gammaproteobacteria > Pseudomonadales > Pseudohongiellaceae > NORP240. The sequence continues at coordinate 37,999 of JBJOHV010000082.1, forward strand.
CCGCAGCCGATGCCCTGCGCGAGCTGAGCGGTGACCGGCATCGGGCATTCTGGTTTGCCGCCGGAGTGGAGCCGGGGGAGTCGGTGTTCAAGTCCGACGATTTCGGTTTCGATGTGTTGCTGCCGGTGGCCAGTGAAGGCCAGAACATCGTGGGCGACTATACGGCCACCGGGTTTACGCTGCGTCGTCATCCCGTTGCCCTGCTGCGCAAGCACCTGGATCGCCATCAGGTTAGTCGTGCCGAAGCCCTGAAGGAAATCCGCCATGAAGGTCATGCCAAGGTCACGGGGATCGTCACCAGCCGTCAACGTCCCATGACCGCGTCCGGTGTCACTTTTATCACCATGGAGGATGAAACCGGCTACGTGAATGTGGTGGTCTGGCCATCCCTGGGGGAAAAGCAGCGGCCCGTGGTGCGCCAGGCCAAGCTGCTGGGAGTCAGCGGTTATGTGCAGCACAGCGACGGCGTTACACATCTCATCGCCCGCCAACTGGTGGATCTCAGTCACTGGCTGGGAGAGATGCAATTGTCTTCAAGGGACTTTACCTAGCATGATTGCCAGCCAGTCCGCAGGGCCCGCATAACGGCAGCGGGGCGGACACAGTGCCCGCCCCCTGGGAAATCATGCTGCGTCGGACATACCGTCCAGCATTGCGTCCGGCACGATCTGCCATGCCAGTCCGAACCTGTCACGCACCCAGCCGTCGGCCAAAGGTTTGCCGTTGCGGGCCAGATTCTTCCATATGGCATCCTTCTCCTCATGGGACTTGCAGGTCACGACAAAGGATACTGCCGGGTTGAATTTGAACTGGGATCCCCCGTTCAGCGCGGTGAACTCCTGTCCCATGACACGAAACAGGATCGATGAGACCGAGCCCGGTCGACCAGCGCCCTGATTGCCGTGATAGCTGGTCTTGACCACTTCCGAATGCGGGAATGCGCCCAGATAGAACCTGACAGCTTCCTCTGCATTGCCATCAAACCACAGCAGGGATGTTATGCGCTTCATGTAAATCTCCTTTGGCATTTTGGGTACTTGAACGGTCTTGCATGAAGAATAGCGATTAGGGAAAACCGGGAAAGTCGTATTTCCCGATGAAAATATACCGGGCAAACTGATGATGTCATCGTGATCAGATGAATCATCAATGTGACGCGATGAAGTAGCCGATGGCCCCGGAATGATCAGAAAACCCGTCGGTTTTTACGAACCATCAATGCCAAAGATTCGGATGGTGCGCGGGTTTTGCGCGGCATTAAGATGGGTCCAAGTTTAGCAATGGAGGTGTGCGGTGGCCAAAATCAATGTGAGAAATCAGCATGAGACCTATTGGACCGGGGTGATCGAGACGAGGATCAGTTACATGCTTGCCTCGGTGATGGTCAATGTCAAAAGTCTGGATGTGGACTTCGACATGAATCGGACCTATGGCAATTCGGATACCCGATATCGGTGCAAGGTCAGGGCGCTGGACAATTCAGGCCTATGGCATGTGGCCAGCAATGAACAGATGGATCCCAGTGAAGCCATCGATGGTGCCATTGCAAGGGTTAGACGTTCAATCGTGCGTCTGCGGCAATACAAGCAGGCAAGTTAAAGCTGGGTCTAGCCAAACAATTCCGCCCGCGCCGACTCCATGATTTTCAGCACGGCGGGATGTTTCAATTTGCGCTCCGGCGAAATGGCGAAGTAGTTTTCCATGACCGGAATAGGGTGGCCGATGCGTTTGCACCCGTACATATGTTCCACGTCCCGGCTGATGGCCAGGGGTGAGGGGAACACGCCGTTGTAGATAACGGAAAACGCCTTCATCAGGGCGCTGTCCTCGAATTCTGCGACGATTCTCGGTGCCAGGCCCTGTTGCGTGAACCAGTCACTGAGGCCGCGGCGGGTCGGGTTGTCCGCCGTGGGCAGCAACATGGCTGCGTCATTCAGGGAGTGGGGGAAATTCTTTTCGAAACTGCGTGCCAGGCGGCCGTGGGCGAACAGGGCGGTCTCACTGGAACCGAGGGAATGGCTGAAGGCCTTGACGTGCAGGCCCGGCGTGAGGGCGCGATCTGACAACACGAGGTCCAGCTGGTGCACCGCCAGTTCACCCAGCAGGGTTTCCAGATTGCCTTCCCGGCAAACCAGCCGGATCGGTGTCTGTGATTTCAATACCGGCTGCAGTATGCGGGCCGCCACCAGCTTCGGGATGGAATTGACGATGCCTACTGACAGTACGGCAGGCACGATCACCCGACCGGTCTTGATGCGGGAGGACAGCTCCGCCCCCAGGGTGAAAATCTCATCGGCATACTGGAAAACGATATGCCCGGTCTCGGTCAGGGTCAGGCCCCGTCCCACCCGATTGAAAAGCGGCTCGCCCACCGCCTCCTCAAGCAGCTTCAACTGGCCGCTGATGGTCTGGGGTGTCAGGTGCAGACTCTGGGTGGCCTTGGCGATGCTGCCTTCCTTGGCCACGGTCCAGAAGTACAGCAAGTGGTTGTAATTGAGATGGCGCATACCGGGACATTATTCGGAAAACTCTGATTCTGGACAAGAGAAGTTCGAATAGACGGAATGATTATTGGGGTTAAGCTGAAGTCCGTAATCGTCATTGGAGGTATGGACCATGTATTCACCCACTCAACGTGACCCGATTTCCACTGTGGCCGTCGCCCCGGCGGGAGCGATACCGGCAACCGGCGACAGGGTGTTGAGGAATACCTACCGGTTACTGTCGGCCACCTTGCTGTTCAGTGCCGTGGTAGCCCTCTCCACAGCGGCCCTCGGTTTGCCCCATCCTGGATTGTTGCTGACCTTGGGCGGCTACTTTGGTCTGTTGTTCCTGACCCAGTATCTGCGCAACAGCGCCTGGGGGCTTGCCTCGGTGTTTGCCCTGACCGGGTTCATGGGCTATACCCTGGGCCCGATTCTGGGTATGTACCTTGCCCTTGCCAACGGTCCCCAGTTGATTGCCACCACCATGGGTGTCACGGCAATTACGTTTCTGGGCCTGTCGGCCTATTCCCGCAGTGGCAGTGCCATCAATACGGCGAACTGGGGAACTTTCCTGCTGGTGGGAATCCTCACCGCCTTTGGTTTGGGTCTGGCGGCGCTGTTCTTTCAGATGCCGGCCCTGTCGCTGGCGGTATCAGGGATGTTCGTATTGTTGATGAGCGGTCTGATCTTGTTTGAGACGCAGAACATCGTCCGCGGAGGTGAAACCAACTACATCATGGCTACGGTGACCTTGTTTGTCTCCATCTACAACCTGTTCACCAGCCTGTTGCACCTGTTCGGTTTCCTGGGCGGCGAAGAGTAAGTTCCTTCCTTGCCCTGCTAGGGGCATTTTCAGGGGTCACATGGCTGGCCCCTTTTTGTTTCTACGGATAGTACTCAGGGTTTTGCAAAAGCCGCTTCGAGTCCGGCGATGTCAAATTTCACCATGGTATTCATGGCCGCCATTACTCGCGCCGTGGTGGCGTCATCCCCACTGGTGATCATGGCAAAAAACTGCTGGGGAACCACCTGCCAGGCCAGACCGTATTTGTCCTTGAGCCAACCACATTGCATGGCCTGGCCGCCATCCAGCAATTTTTTCCAGTAATAGTCCACTTCCTGTTGATCCTTGCAGTCGATCAGGAAGGACACGGCTTCGCTGAATTTGAAATAGGGCCCGCCGTTGAGGGCGATGAAATTCTGCCGGCCCAGACGGAACTCGATGGTCAGGACGCTGCCGGCAGGTGCGGGGCCGCCCTCCACATTGTGGCTGATGCGTTTTATTTCAGAGTCGGGAAAGATCCCGGTGTAGAATTTCACGGCCTCATCCGCATTGCCGTCGAACCAGAGAAATGGTGTGATGTTATTCAAGTGAGTGACTCCTTCCTGTGATCTATTTCAGGGAATGCAGCCCGATCAGATTGCCATCCGGGTCCAGGGCATGGGCCACGAAACCATAGCCGCCTATGGACATCTTGCCCCGTTGCAACGTGCCGCCGAATGACTCCACCCGTGCAGCCTCCACCGCGCAATCCTCGCAGCCGAAGTACACCACGGTGCTATTGCCTCCCGAGGGCATGCCGGCCGCCTTGACCAGGGAGCCATTGCTGCCATGGGTGGTCATGTCGCCGGGGAAGGATCACATGGCCAGTTCGTCCCCCGGCGCCGCCAGGGGTGCCAACGAGATTTGCAGGACGCCCTCATAAAATTTGCGGGCCCTGTCCATGTCCTGCACGTAGATTTCAAACCGGATGATGGGGTTTTGTGACATGGCATTGGCTCTCTGCAATTACTGGGGGATGTGTGTCGGAATTTAAGCAAACAGCCCATGGAGAAACCAGCGCTGTTCACCGGTTTTTTCACGGTAAATCCACAGCAGGCTGCCACCGGTTTCCTCCGCAACATAGTAATCCCGGCGAATGTCGGTGCCTGACCACCAGCGGGTTTCGATGCGTTCCGGACCGCTGAGGATGCAAAGGGCACGCTGGTGATAAAGGCGGCCATCGCGAATCGTCAGGGGCCGGGGCTGGGGCAGCAGCCACAGTGGCCGGGGATTGACCGGAGCCGCCTCATGAGTCCTGTTGCGGGGTGGCGACAGGATGGCAAGAGGATCATCGTGATTTGCTTCCAGGCCGGCATACTCCGGGCAGTGCTCGGCAACACAGTGGATGCCTTTGATGCCACTGTCTCCGAGCCGTGCCTGCAGATGCTCCAGGAACTGACCAAGGGCATGGCTGCGGGGAGTGGCTGCATGCCCATGCAATGCCTCGCTGCATCCCGTGAAGGCGTCAAATTGCCTTACCGCCAAAGCAACCCCCACCACCGGTGCCGGCAGCTCCAGCCGCGTCAAACGGGTCTCCAGCAACAGCAACAGATGGCGCCGGTCGCGGCTGGCCCGGCGCAGGCTGATATCCACCTCGGTGTTGTCCTGTCGCTCATGGCGCAGGGAGAACACCAGCTGACTGGTGCTGAGATCCCGACGGCGCAGGAAATCACAGAGCTGGGCCACCAGCTCATCCGCCACCGGCAGCAGCCGGGTCAGGTCTTCCACCTCATGGGGCAGGTCATAGGCCGTGGCAAATGCCGGAGGTGGCTGGTAATTGCGGGTAGGGTCCGGCGCCTTGCCCAGGGCCCTGTTGAGCAGGTTGACGAAATCGCTGCCGAAGCGCTTGCGCAGGCCATCGGTTGGCAGGCGCCAGATGTCTTGCAGATGGCGCACACCCATGTTGTGCAGGCGGCGGGCCGGTTCCTGGTCCAGCTGCAGGACGCTGACCGGCAGACGTCCCAGGGCGGAGCGCAGATTGTCCCTGCGATGCACCAACAGGCCGCTGCGGGCCCGGGCCAGCAGCAGGCTGCCGGTAACCGTGGGGGCGGCGGCATGCTGCACTTCATCCGGCAGTCCCCAGGCTTTCAGTTGCGCCTGCAGTAGCGGTTTGAGCTGTTCATGGATGGCTTGCAGGCCGCCGAAATATTTCAGGCTGCTGCGGATTTCCAGCACCAGGGCCTGGGGATGAAAACTGACAGCGGCACTGACCCTGTCCCCAAGGGCGGCCAGCCCGGTAAGGCAGTGCTGCCGGCGTGCTTCGCTGAGGGCCGCAAGCTGGGGGAATACCAGGGCATAGAACAGGGCCGCAGGAGAGTCACGATCGGCAGTCCGGGCAGCCGGCGGTTGGTTGCCAGCCTTGATGGGCAGGGGAACCACGACCCGCTTGGCATCATTGGCCGCACCTGGTGGCGGCGTGGGAACGGGGGTTTTGGCTTCTTCCACGGTAGCGTTCCCAAGGGCTCCAGGCCCATCAGGCTGGCAGGCTGACCCGGGTGGACAGGGGGCGGAAGCTGCCCCGGGCCCGCAATACGGTGACATCCGCATCCCGCACGGTTACTCCGCCAGATTCCGCATCTGCCGGCCAGCGGGAAGAACAAGCCTTTATTTGAAGGCGCAAAGCTGAGGGTGAGTCTTTACTCACATGGCGTTGTAACAGGACTCCCAGGGTTTGCCCGGTTTCTGCTGCCAGTTGCAGGCGGCGCAGTACCTTGTTGGGCAGCCAGTTCTGCCAGGCCAGCACCAGTCCGCAATTGTCGGTTTGCAGCGCCTTTTCCATGCTCCACAGCGCATCCTTGAGGGAAGCCTCGGGACGCACCACCAGCACCTGTCGGGTATGGATGCCCGCCTGGGCCAGGGCCGGCGCATAAAGCTGGTAAGGGGGCGCGATGCACAGAATCCATTGCCCCCGCTCGACCACATTGCGCATCAAGGGCACCAGCAGTTGCAATTCCCCCATGCCCCAGCGGGGGGACACCACCTCCACCAGGGCATTACGGGGCCAGCCCCGGCCAGGCAGGATGGCATCCAGACCGGGATAACCGGTGGGCTGACCGTGGTCACCACGGCCAGCCATGTCGCAGCCGCGCCACAGGGCAGGGTTGCCGGCCAGCAGGTCGTCCAGTGGTTTCTGTGACGGGGTTTGCGAAAGCCTGCGGGCATCGCCGGCAGCTGTGACTGGGTTCGCTGTTATTGTCATGGGCATGGGCTACCATGGTTTTGTCAAAGGGGGTTGTCATGAAAAATACTGTATTAATGTACAGTAGTATAGTCAGGAAATGCCTGCCGGCAAGCCCTTTCTGCAGGACCGGCACATCGCATCAGGTAGATTGGAATAAAGCGGCTCTAATCAATTGATTTAACGAAGGAATTAAAGCTTTAAAAGTGGAAGCCGTTAACTCCATTGTCGGTCAGTACCGGCGGCAATGGACGAATAACAGCGAGTGGGGTGGAATATGCGTAGAAAAAAGCCGGATATGGTGGTGGTGGTATTTACCTTGTTTCTGTTCAGTGTGCTGGCCAGCAGCGTGGCGCAAAGCGCGCTGTTCTGAACCCGGATTGGTAACAACCCCTCAGCCCAGATACAGCCCTCAACCCGGCCAGTAGATCCTGCGATCACTGGCCACCGCATTCAACGGCACATCCCAGGCCTCCATGGGAATTCTTTCCACCTTCTGACATTCATGGGCCAGACCCAGCAGCCGCGGGCGGGTGAACCCCAGTCTTGCCTTATAACTGAACGTCCGGTCATAAAAACCTTTGCCCATGCCCAGGCGTGCCCCGCTCTCATCGAAGCCCACCAGGGGAACCAGCACCAGATCCAATGCCCGCGGGGACAACAAGTGCCGAACGCTCGTCACCGGTTCCGGAATGCCCCAGCGATTGATGCTCAGGGCATCGCCATCGGCAAACGGCGCGAAGCTGACCCGCTGAGGTGCGTGACGGCTCAGTACCGGCAAATAACAGCGTTTGCCCATGCGCAGGGATGCTGCAAGCAGTGGCATGGGATCCAGTTCCCCGTCACTGGCGAAGTAGAACCCAATGCGCCTGGCGCGCAGAAAAAGTGCCTGGTGTATAAGCAGGTGATACAGGCGCAACGCCGCCTGGCGTTGCTCGGCAGTGCTGAGTTGCTGGCGTCTGCGACGCAGCTGGATGCGCAAAGACTTGCGGACCGTGGCGCTATCGGAAGGATTCATACGGAGAGAGACAAGTTCCCAGGAACACCGCTACCAAAGTTGCCCTGAACCGAAAAGTTCAGGTGGTGGCCCTCGCGATGAATCAGGCTTTCCGTCTTGCGGACTTGCACAACAACATCGGACGAGTTGCCTCCGGTTTTACAGATATCGGCTCAAGAACATGTTTGATTGGCAAATGTTCGAGGGAACTCTGTGGAGCAGTATATAAACTATTTGCTGCGAGGGTAATGAAAATTTTTAGTATTCCAGCTGACGGCTTTCTACCTCCAGCTGACGGCTTTCTACCTCCAGCTGACGGCTCTTCATATCTCCAGCTGACGGCTCTTTAACAAGGCGGCGTCCACCTTGTCCTCGAGGGTTTTGATCTGCTGTGCCGTGACGTGACGTGTTTCATTGATGAGGCGATTCTTTTTCAGCATGTCATGGGTAATGTTGAGCGCCGCCATGACGGCGATCTTTTCCAGGCCGTGAATATTGCCGCGGCCTTTTATCTTGCGCATGTTTTCGTCCAGATACCGCGCGGATTTCATCAATGCCTCCTGATCGGACAGGGGGCAGTTCACCTGGTATTCCTTGTCGAGGATTTTGACTTGTACGGAAGTGCTTTGCTCGGACATGCTCATCTCGCGGTTCAGGCTTCTTCGAGGGATTTGAGTCGCAGCAGGATGGATTCCAGCTTGGATTTGGTTTCCCGGTGCTTTTCCATCAGGTGCTGTTTTTCCGTGGTCCAATGGTGTTCATTGGCCTTGAGCAGCTGGTTCTCCCGTTTGAGATCGCTGCACAGATCGATGAGAGTATCGATCTTGTCGCTGAGGGTTTGAAATCGGTCTTCGCTCATGGCCTTGATTTGCTTGCTAATTCCACAATTAATTCTGAACGCTGGCAATAGCCTACTGACTTTAGTTTAGGCATTACATGAATAGCGCCAACTATAGAGCGCGCGTCTGGACTGGTCAATAATGACAGACGCAATTATTGAGCCGTGTCCGTGTGGACGCGCCGTCAGCGAGCGAATATGCTTGTCGCCTCAACGAGTTAGAACCCTGCAGAGTGGTCTATGACAATTGAATACCGGGAAATGAAACAGCGTCGCAAGGAATTGATGACGCAGATGGAACCCAACAGCATCGCGCTGCTGTCCGCAGCACCGCCCAGGGCGCGCAACAGCGATACCCACTACCAGTATCGCCAGCACAGTGACTTCTATTACCTGACCGGTTTTACCGAAGAGCAGGCGGTCCTGGCCCTCATCCCCGGGCGTAAACAGGGTGAGGTAGTGCTGTTCTGTCAGGAAAAGGACAAACTGAAGGAGCTGTGGAATGGCAGATTAATGGGGCCTGCCCAGGCCCGTGAGCAGTTGCTGGTGGACGATGCATTCCCCATTACCGATATCGACGATATTTTGCCGAACCTCATCGAGGGGCGGGACCGTGTGTACTACACCATGGGCAAGGATCCCCAATGGGATACCCGGGTCATGGACTGGGTCAAGGTGGTTCGCAGCCGGGTGCGCCAGGGTGCCCATCCCCCCGGCGAATTTCTGGTGCTGGACCACCTGCTCCATGAATTGCGCCTGCTGAAGAGCAGTCATGAAATAAAGCTCATGGAAAAGGCCGCAAAAATTTCTGCCTCAGCTCATCGCCTGGCCATGGTGACCTGCAAGCCGGGGATGCGGGAATACGAACTGGAAGCCGAATTGTTGTATGAGTTCACCCGTAACGGCAGTCGAGCACCGGCTTACAATTCCATAGTGGCAGCCGGAGAGAACGCCTGCATTCTGCACTACACGGAAAACAACGCGGAAATCAGGGACGGGGATCTGGTATTGATCGATGCCGGCTGTGAATACGAACATTATGCCTCGGACATCACCCGTACCTTTCCCGCCAACGGGAAGTTCACTGCGGAGCAGAAAGCCATTTATGAGCTGGTACTGGATGCCAATCTGGCGGCCATCGACGCGGTCAAGCCAGGTGCACCCTGGGATGCGCCCCACAATACCTCAGTCAAGGTATTGACGGCGGGGCTGGTCAAACTCGGGCTGCTGAAAGGCAAGGTCAGCGATCTTGTCAAGAAGGAAGCCTACCGACAGTTCTACATGCACAGGGTCGGACACTGGCTCGGCATGGATGTCCATGATGTCGGTGACTATAAAATAGATGGCAAGTGGCGCCTTCTGGAACCTGGCATGGTGACCACCATCGAACCGGGTATTTATATAGCGCCCGACAATCACAAGGTGGCGAAGAAATGGCGGGGCATCGGAGTACGGATTGAAGACGACGTGCTGGTGACCCGCAAAGGCCACAAGGTGCTCAGCAAGGACGCTCCCAAAGCGGTCAAGGATATCGAGGCCTTGATGGCAACCACGACCCATTGATTCCATGTTGACCGATTCCCCCGCAGCTCACTACCCGGTGGTCATCGTCGGTGGTGGCATGGTGGGCGCCAGCTTTGCACTCGCACTGCAAACGATCACGCCGGTACCGCTGCTGGTGGTGGAGGCCGGTGGTGGCGATATCGACGCGCCAGTCAGTTTCGATGCCCGCAGCACCGCCATTTCCTACGGCAGCAGTCTGATCCTGGCACGCCTGGGATTGTGGGATGCATTGACAGGCAGTGCCGAACCCATCCGACAGATTCATGTCTCTGATCGCGGGCATTTCGGCACCGTGCGCATGGATAGTGCCTCGCAAAAGGTCGAGGCACTGGGTTATGTGGTGGAGAATCGTGTGCTCGGAACGGTGTTGCACGATGCCATCGGGCTTTCCGAGCAGATTGCCCTGTTGCGTTCCACCCGGGTGTCATCGGTGCAGCCCGTGTCACAGGGCATGGTGCTGGAACTGGAGACCGGTGGCCGGAAGACGATGCTTTCGGCTGACCTGGTGGTGTTGGCGGATGGAGGCAGGTCACCCATATGCCGTCAGTTGGGCATCACGGTCGATGTGCGGGACTACCGGCAGCAAGCGATCATCTGCAATGTGGCCCTGGGAAGACCTCACGGCAATGTGGCTTACGAGAGGTTCACTGACAGCGGGCCCATGGCCATACTGCCCTTGCCACGCCTGCAGAGTGAATATCGTGGCGCCCTGGTGTGGACAGTGGGTGCCGACGAGTCGGCGGATCTCATGGCGAAACCGGAGGCGGAATTGCTGGAATTGTTGCAGGACAGGTTTGGTCATCGCCTGGGAAGTTTCCGGCGCATGGGGCAGCGATTCAGCTACCCGCTTAACCTGACTGTGGCGACGGAACAGGTTCGACCGGGACTGGTGTTGCTCGGCAATGCCGCCCACACCCTGCACCCCGTGGCAGGACAGGGCTTCAATCTGGCATTGCGGGATGCCCAGGCTCTCGCGGCAACCGTGGGCGCAGCCCTGCAGCGTGGAGAAAATCCCGGTGAGCTGTCAGTGCTGCAGCGCTTCGTCGACCAGCAGCAGGGGGATCAGCAGCTCACCATCGGGTTTTCCCATTATCTGACCCAGGTATTTACCAGCCGGCGATACGCTTTGGTGTGGGCCCGGAAGTTCGGTCTAGCCTGTATCGATCTGCTGCCGACGGTAAAGCAGGAATTTGCCCGCCAGGCCATGGGTCTGGGTAATCGCATCCACAAGGTCGCCCGACAGGACTGAAAAGCAGGGAAGAAGGTTCCCTAGTTGCCCAAAGCCGCCCGGATGGACTCGATCCGTTTACGATTGACCCCCATGTCGCTGTAGCCGACTCTGGAAGCCGACCGCACATGGGTCACTCCAGCCGCAGGATCAAACAGGAACTCCACATCGTCAACGAATCCCATGATGCGGCTGGTGAACTCGGCATACAGGTAATTGGTCTGAGCGCTTACGATGTTGGCTTCCGGCAAGCCCAGCAGAATCTGTTCCACCTGGGCCAGGGTTGCCTGCAACGGGGCGATGAAATGACTGTCCCTTTGCTCGAAACTGCACACGCAGTTGGGGGAATCGGGACAGGAGATCAATTGCCCATCGTGGACACCGATGTTCTGTGGAGGTTCGCCGGCACAGGCTGACAGCAGTGGCAGGCAGGCAAGTGTAATACGACGTCTGAATTTGTTGTTGCCCATGTTCCTATGCACTCCTCTCCACCACTGTCATCCCCAGCCACTCGGCAATCAATGCCGGCTTGCTTTCTCCCTCGATCTCCACCGTGACGTTGTGTTTCATCAGGAAGTAGCCGGGCTTCTTTTCCTTCGCCTCCAGCAACTCGAAGCGGGCACGAATCCGCGAGCCGACCTTGACCGGGGTGATGAAGCGCACCTTGTCCAGCCCGTAGTTGATGCCCATGATGGTGTTCTGCAGCTTGATGGAGCCGTGCTCACTGCCCAGCATGCTCATCAGGGACAGGGTCAGAAAGCCGTGGGCGATGGTGCTGCCAAAAGGGGTCGCCGCAGCCCGCGCCGGATCCACATGAATGAACTGGAAATCACCCGTGGCCTGGGCAAACTGATCTATGCGGGTTTGATCCACCAGCACCCAGTCACTGACACCCACCTCTTTGCCGACATATTGCGGCAGGTCGGCGGGATTGATTACGTTGCTCATGACAGTCTCCGTACCCTGTGTGGTGCGACAGCGATGGAGTCTAGCAGCAATCGTGGGGACAAACTAACCATTGCTGGCGGCGGTCGCGCCAGTCTCTATAATGTCAAACCATGAAGACCGACCAGACAGTGGATTTTGACATCGTGATTGCCGGTGGCGGCATGGTGGGCGCGGCCCTGGCCTGTGCCCTGACCGGCAAGGGATTGAGTATTGCCGTGCTGGATGCCCGGGCTTTTTCTGCCGACGCCATTGCCGCCCGCCAGCTGCAGCCAGGGTTTGATCTGCGGGTCAGCGCCATTGCGCCGCTCAGCAGGGACCTGTTCATAAAACTGGGCATCTGGGATGCCATGACAGCCATCCGGGTAAGCCCCTACCAGCGCATGCAGGTTTGGGACGGGGACGGCACAGGGGCCATCGACTTCCATGCCGAAGATGTCCAGCAGACAGAATTGGGATTCATCATCGAAAACTCGGTCATACTGGCTGCGCTTTATGAGCGGCTCCTGGCGCTGCCGGATGTGACTGTGATCGCCCCGGCACAGGTGGAGCGTCTGACATGCCTGCCGGGCCTGAACGATCCCTTTGCGGCAAGAGCCATCGTCCACAGCACCGACGGACAGTCCTGGCGTTGCGCGTTGCTGGTTGCCGCCGACGGCCCCGACTCCAGGGTGCGGCAGTTGGCCGGCTTTCGCACCCGTGAGTGGGACTACAAGCACCATGCCTTAGTGACCACTGTGTGCACGGACTTGCCCCATCAGGGAACAGCATTGCAGCGTTTCATGACCGATGGGCCATTGGCGTTTCTGCCATTGCAGGGACCTCCGGGCGAAGCCGGGAATTACTGTTCCATCGTCTGGTCCACCGTTCCGGCACGGGTGCAGGAATTGCTGGCCATGCAGGACACCGAGTTCGCCAGTGCGCTGGCTGCCGCCATCGAACACCGGTTGGGAGACATTCAGTGGGTTGGAACGCGCGGCAGTTTTCCCTTGCGACAGCGCCATGCAGTTGACTATGCGAAGGACAATATCGTATTGGCCGGTGATGCCGCCCATACCATTCATCCTCTGGCGGGGCAGGGTGTCAATCTGGGCCTGCAGGACGTGGGAGCCCTGGCGCGTGAGATTGACCGGCAAGTGCAGCGGGGCCGACCCGTCAATGATCCTGCCATGCTCGGACGCTATCAGCGTCAGCGCAGCGGTCACAACCTCATGATGATGTTAATGATGGAAGGTTTCCAGCATTTTTTTGCCCAGCAGTCTCTGCCGCTACGCTGGATACGCAATGCCGGTTTGTCCGGTGTGGACAGGCTGCCGCTTATCAAGAACCAACTGATCCGGCAGGCAGCGGGCTACTGAAGGTCCAGGGTCGATCGGCGTTGTTGTATTCCGACTACCTGATGTCTGATCATTTCCTGCAGGATTGCGTCCACATCGGCCTCCAGCTGCAGGGAGCAGCTTTCCGGCCAGCCCTGACAACCGACGGCCGCCTGTATGGAACCGGAATCCTTGAGTATCACCAGACCATGGAGCTGGGTCCATGCCAACAGGGCGGAATTCACCACCATGGTGTCCGTGCAGCGGACTTCATACTTCTGATAAACGCCCAGGATCAGCCCGCGCAGGCGGTTGATGGTTCGACAGGACAGGTGCAGAAATTCTGAATTCGGAACCGGGCTGCCGGTAATGAACGGACTGAACAGCACCGCGAAGCAGGCAGGGCTGCGCCGGGAAAACGCATAATAGGCGCTGTACATTTCCTCAAGTCCGGCTTCCGGGTCAGCCGTGTCGGTACAGTTCTCATCAAAATAGTCGTTGAGTGCCTCAAACGCCCGGGTCTTGATGGCCAGCATCAGGGCGTGCTTGTCGGGAAAATGGTTGTATACCGCAGAGGGAGTGACTCCCACCTCCTTGGCCAACCGCCGCAGACTCAACTGATCGACCGATTCTTTTTCCATCAGTGCCATGGCGACATCGAGCAACGCCTGTTTGACATTGCCGTGGTGATAAGGATGTTCGGCCGTTGGTTCTGCCATTTCGATGATCTCCGCTTGTAGTAGGCTACGCTCAGCGTTGGAAACTGTAGCGCAATTGCAGTTGCACAACATCATTGTGGCGGAAATTGTATAGCAGGGAATCCGGATCGGCACTGTAATCCACCCACATCAATCCCAGATCCAGGTTGTCGGTCCAGTCATATTCAAGGGACAACCGCGACACCTGACCCTGACCCTTAGTAAGGCGGTTCCACACACCCATCAGGGTGACCCGCTCGTTCCAGCCGGTCCAGCGAAAGCGCAGCCCCAGGCTCAGCTGATCATTGTCGGCAAACGCCGAATCGGTGAAATTCAGAATCTGCACGGAATCCAGCTCCGCACTGAGGGTCAGGTTTGCAAAGCCGGCGTATTCCGCTCCCAGGGCGGCCAACCACTGGTTGGCGTCCTGCCAACCCTCCAATCGGATCACGTTGCGGATCTGGTCCGGCGTGACGGGCCGATTGAAATGCATACCGGTCTCTGCAAACAGCAGCCAGGCACCATCGACCCGATTTACCGACATTCCTGCCATCTGCACCCGTTGTTGCGCCAATTCCACCACCGGCAGCAGCGGCTCGGAGACATCGATGCGATTCAGGCTCAGGGAATTGTGATTGAAGTCGCCGGCGACAAACTGGACATCGCCGCTGGCATAGTGGCGGGATGCACGCAGAAACCCTTCCCAGGGATTGCCCGGTTCCCGGCGGTCGATGACGGTGGCGGTGCCCCGCAAAGGCAGCAGCTGGTCAAACTCATCGCCGGCCGGAGCCATGTCGTCGAAGCCGGCGTCATATGTCAGAACCCCATCCACCACCCAGGCGCCGCGATTGGTGCTGACCAGTAATGCGGGCACCTGCAAACGCAGATCCTCCAGGTCCTGCTGGCCTATGGTGAACTGATCCTCCCGGTTGATGACATCGGTGATGCGCAGGAACTCTGCCATCCCCCAGCCCAGGATCTGGTTACCTGCCTTGACATACAGGCCATTCTGAAACCGTCGTTCCAGGTATAAGTCACGCACTTCGAAACGGTTGCGGAACTCGCTGCGTTCCTCGTCGCTCCAGTTGGTGTCGTTCTCAAGGCCGTAGATGGCATCGTGATAGATCTTGCCGCTGATGCGAAAGCCCGTGTCGGCATTGATGCGCCAGTCCAGTTGGGTGAACAGGCTGGTCTCCACTTTGCTGAGTCCACGGTCTGTGCGACTGAAAGGTGGTGCGGGAGATTCATAGCCGTAGGCGAGTTTTTCAGAAACCCATCCCAGCAGGGACCAGTCGCGGGCTGCCGTGCCTGAACCGGGTCCGGCAGCCGTCGAAATATCGCCAAAGAAATCGTTCTGTGCGTGGGCGGGAGTGGACAGGACGAGCAGTTCCAGCAGCAAGATGATTGCGCAGGCAGGCCGGGCGAAGGGACCGTCTGCAACTGTCAGCATCTTTCTCACCTGCCCAGGGATGCGGGTCAATCCAGTCCCCGCTGCATGTATTCCGTGGTGAACATGTCGTCGGACAGATCGGTATTGTAATTGACATTGTCGATCTGCAGGACACTGGCATGTTCCTGGGTGTCATTGCGGGTGGATATGATCTGCAGGCGCCGGGTGGTCCAGATTCCGTCGAGCTGCACCATGTCGCTGGCTGTCAGGTACTTGATGCGGTTGCCGCGCAATTCCCAGTACTGGCCCCGCAACTGCAAAAAGTTGTCCTTGCGCACCCACAGATGAATACGGGAGTAGCCGGTCGACTCCTCGGCCCGTGCCTTGAATTCGGCCTTTGGTGTGGCTTCGATATGCCAGGTGTCATGGCCGTCCACCATCACGCTTTCATTGATGAAGCGATAGTCGAACCAATCCACTTCCAGGCCGTTGATATCCGCATAGGTGAAATCGCTACCCATGAAGGAATCCGAGGTATCGCTGGTTGCGATGCGCCTGACCCGTTGCAGGGAGGGCAGGTAAAGCCAGGAATCATCGTCGGTCTCGGGATCATCCCAATCGAAATTCAGATAGGCCGTGCCCCGGATGTCAGCCGGTGAATCGAACAGGGAGAGGGTCTTGCTGTCGGCACCATAGTCCTTGCGATACACCCGCAGTGTGCGGGTCCGTTGACGATCGCGCCGATCGATCAAAATCAAGGTGTAATCGGCCACGGCGGTTTCCCCATCCTCGGGATTGGCAACACGCTCGACGATATCGGCGGCACTCAACGGCCCGGTCTGGGCGATGGCGGCATTGCCCAGCTGCAATAAGAACAGGCCAAGCAGCAGGCGGGGGGCGAATTGGATCAGGAGATTCATGCGGATTTTGGGTCCTTGTCATCGATCCAGTACAGGATGGCTGGCAGAAACAGCAGGTCGGCCAATAGTGCCATAAACATGATGATCGCACCAAACAGCCCGACCTGGATGATCGTGACGAAATTGGCGAAGGTCAGCACACTGAAGCCAAGCACCAGCACCACCGAACTGAATACCACGGCGCGGCCGGATTCGTGCATCGCCTTTTCGATGGACTCCCGGGCGCTGTGCCCGTTCTTGCGCGAGGCCAGATAGCGGTTCATCACATGAATGGAGTCGTCCACCGCTATACCCATGGTCATGGCGCCCACCACCATGGTGCTGAGGTCGAGGTTTATGCCGGCCAGGCCCAGAATGCCCCCGGTCAGCAGGATGGGCAGGATGCTGGGGATCATGGACAGCACACCGTATTTGAATGACCTGAACAGAACGATGAAGAAAAGGGAGATCACCAGCAGGGCGATGGTGAAGGACTGGACCATTCCGCGACCCGTGTACATGTCCTGGGCATTGAACAACACCATGCCGCCGGTCAACAGCGGATCCAGCGCACTGTAACGTGTCTCCAGTTCGGACTTGATGATGTTCAGCTCGGCATCCATGGCGGATGCACGCATGTTCACGATGGGCACCGTCATGCGCAGATAGCGGTTGTCGAAATCCTTGAGATCGGACAAATCTTCATCCGTTCCCGAACTCTCATACAGCAGCAGAAATTGCGCCGCCATCTCCGGCGAGTCAGGCAGGCGCCTGAACGCAGGGTCATCACCGTTGAGTGCCTCGTTGACCTGCTTCAAAACATCCACCAGTGAATTGACGGCGCCCACGGAGTCCCGCTCTTCAAGCCAGGCCTGGAAGCTCTCCACCTGGCGCAGGAACTCAGGATCCTTGACGCCTTCGGGCACACCCGAATCCAGCACCACCTCGATGGTCATGACGCCTTTGAAAATCTCATCGAAATAGTCGACATCCTGGCGAACCGGATTTTCCCGCTTGAACAGGTTGATGTAGTTGGTGTCCACCCGCAGTGTGCTCAGGGAAAAAAATGAAAACACCAGCAATCCGAATCCGCAGACCAGAATGGTACGGCGATGTCGGGAGGTGAATTCAGGGATATAGCCGGTAAAACGGGTCACCAGACCCGTATTGATCACGGACTGGGTGCGGGCCGGCACCTGCCGGATATAGCTGAGCAGCGCCGGCAGGATGGTCAAGGCGCAAACAAACAATACCAGCGGACCGATGGCGCCCAGCAACGCGAAATCCCGGATAGGAGCGATGCGGGTAACCGAAAGGGCGTAGAAACCCGCCGAGGTGGTGATTGCGGTGAACAGGGCGGGGCGCCAGATGGTCAATATGGTTTTGTGGGCGGCGGCCTGGGCATCCAGACCGTCGTTGCGGAAATGGTAGTACTCCACCAACACATGCACAGCCACGCCGATGCCGATGATGATGAGCGTGGGCACCAGGGCTTCGTCCACGGTGGTATGGGGCAGGCCCAGGTAGCTCTGGATTTCCAGTACCGCCAACACTCCCACTCCGATCACCACCCAGGGCAGCAGGGCAGCGGTGACGGAGCGGAAACTCACCAGCAGCATCACCACCATCACCACTGCCATGAGAGGGATCAGCAGGCTGGTGTCCTCCTCCGCCA
>JBJOHV010000083.1:0-14870 GCA_046047495.1 Pseudomonadota bacterium
CCGGCCAGCAGCACCACGAACACGCCGGACATGGCCACCATGATGGCGGTGCCGGTGTCGTTTTGAACCACAATGAGGGCAGCCGGCATCAGGATCAGCAGGGCCGCCCAGAACAGATGGGCAAACCGTGGAGGCAACGGACGGCTGCCCAGGTACCAGGCCAGCAATAACGGCACCACGAATTTCATGATCTCCGAAGGCTGGAAGCTGGGTAGCCCCGGCAGGTTCAGCCAGGAGCGCGCTCCATTGGTTTCCGTTCCCATGAACAGCACCAGACCCAGCAGTGCCAGGCCTGCCGTGTACATGGAGGGTGCCCAACGGCGGAAAAAGTGAATGTCGAACTGGGCCACCACCAGCATGCCGACGAACGCCAGGCCCATGGTGATTGACTGACGCCGCACCTCCCCCTCATTTTCGCCACTGGCGCTGTACAACACCACCAGGCCGAAGGCGCACAGCATCAGCAGAGCCATGAACAGGGGGGCATCCACTCTCAACAGCCGGCTCAGGGAAAAGCCGTAAAAGTGGCCCGCTCCACCGCCGTGACGTCGAAGAATGTCATGATTGATCATGGTGTGGCAGTCACCAGGCGTGCCGCCGCGTCGACTTCCATGGCAGCAAAATCGATCTGCAGGATGTCCAGCAAATAAGTGTCGATGATCTGTTTGGCGATTGGGCCGGCCACCGAACTGCCGTGCTCCCCGTTCTCCACGAACACCGCCACCGCGATCTTGGGTTTGACCAGGGGATTCTGGGCCGGCGCGTAGGCGACGAACAGGCCATGGTCTTTATGAACGTCTGCCACGTCGATGTCGGTGCTCTTCAATACATCCTGGCTTATGCCGACCACCTGGGCAGTGCCGGATTTGCCGGCCATGCGGTAGGGCATGTTGCGGTCCTGCTGGGCGATGGCCTCATAGGCCGTGCCATAATCCCGGAATTCGTTGCTGAACGGCCGGTGCACAACCTGCACCATGGCGTCCTCGATGTAATCCCAATAGCCTGGATCCCCCACCTCCACATTGCCGATGGCCGGATCGGTCTGGTGCTCATACTCCTCCCCGTCCACCGCCTTCAACATGCGTGGCTGCCTGACCACCCCCTTGTTGGCGATCACGGACACCGCCGTCGCCAATTGCAAGGGCGTGACCCACATATAACCCTGACCGATGGAGGAGTGGATGGTGTCGCCCGGATACCAGGGCTCGCCGCGGGACTGCATTTTCCATTCCCGGGACGGCAATACACCGGAGCGGGCCTGGGGAATATCGAGGGCAATGTTCTGACCGAAACCGAACAGGGACATGAAGTCATGGATGGTATCGATGCCCATGCGGTTGCCCAGGTCGTAAAAGAAGGTATCGCAGGACTGGTAGATGGCCTTTTTCAGGTCGGTATGGCCGTGGCCTCCGCCGATGGCCGTACGGAAGGTATAGTCGTTCCAGCGGTAGGAGACGCCGGGCAAACGGAAATAACCCGGATCCTGAATGGCAAAGTCATAGTCCACGAAGCCGTGGTGCAGGCCCGCCAGCCCCAGCACCGGCTTGATGGTGGACCCGGGCGGATAGGGATTGGTGCTGCGATCGAACAGAGGCGTGTTGATTTCATCGGTCACCAGCACCCGGTAATCCCGGCTGCTGATACCGGTGACGAACAGATTGGGGTCGAAGCCGGGCTTGCTGACCATGGCCAGTATGCCGCCGGTCTCCGGCTCGATGGCCACAACCGCCCCGCGGAAATCCCCCAGGGCTTCGGCAGCCGCCACCTGCAGGTCCGCATCCATGTGCAGGTACAGGTTTCGCCCGGACGTCGGATCGGTGCGGTCCAGTTGCCGCATGACCTGGCCCCTGTTGTTCTTCTCCACGGTTTCGTAACCCACCTGGCCGTGTAGCAGGTGCTCATAGGTCTTTTCTATGCCGGTTTTGCCGATGTGGTTGGTGCCGCCGTAGTTTTCCCGCTCCTCGTCGGACATGCGGTCCACTTCTTCCTTGTTGATTTCCGACACATAGCCAATGGAGTGGGCCGTCAGACTGCCCAGGGGGTAATTGCGCACCAGCTGGGCCTCGATGGAGAAACCGGGCAGGCGGTGCTCGTTGACGGCAAAGCGGGCCATCTCCTCTTCATTCAACTGATAGCGGATGGGCACTGACGAATAGGGTACCCGGCTGCGGCGCATGCGGTTGTTGAACTGCTCGATGTCTTCCTCGCTGAGGGGGATGATGGCGGACAGTTGGCGCAGCGCCTCGTCCAGATTCCCGACCCGCTCCCGCACCAGGGTCAGGTTGAAGATGGGTTGGTTGTCCGCCAGCAACTCACCCTTGCGGTCGAAGATCAGACCACGGCCCGGCGGCACATATTGGGAATGCAGACGGTTGTCGTCGGAGCGGGCGGAAAAATACTCGTTCTGATAGACCTGCAGGTTGACCAGTTTGCCGACCAGTGCGGCAAACAGAAGGCACACCAGCACGCCGGCGGTCAGCAACCGGCGATTGAAAATCTGCCGTTCGCTCTCATGGTCTTTTAGCTGCCACTTTTCTGCCATTTTTGCTTGCTGCCGGAATTCCTGCTGGGGTTGGCTGTGGTTGATAATCGGCTGACTATCTGGGGTCTTAAGCTGTCTTGGACCACGGCGGGCCAAATAAGTTTGACGCGCAGTCTACTACGAAATGCCCGTTATTTTTAGCGCTGAGTCCCAATTTGTCGGATATGGGCCCCGTGCCCCCTAATCACGGTGATAGGGGTGTTGATTCAAAAGACTCCAGACCCGGTACAACTGTTCGGCCACCAGAATGCGAACCAGGGGATGGGGCAGGGTCAGAGCCGACAGGGACCATTGCTCACTGGCCCGGGCCAAGCAGGCCTCCCCGAGACCGTCCGGTCCGCCCACCAGCAGGCTCAGGTCCCGGCCCTGCTCCCGGATGGCATTGATCCGCCGGGCCAGGGATTCGGTGTCCAGAACCCGGCCCTTCACTTCCAGGGCCACCACGACGTCATCCCGACCCAGGCGTGCCAGCAAGGCCTCGGCCTCCTTTCTGACGCATTGGTCAATATTGCTGGTCTTGCTGCGCTTGGCCAGCGGCACTGTCTTGACGACCAGGGCAAAATCCGGAGGCAGGCGGCGGCCGTATTCGTTGACAGCCAGATCCACCCAGGTTGGCATCTTGTTGCCCACGGCCACCAGGTTTAGCTTCATGGCTTGCGTTCACGTTCACTGCGCATGGCGGAACCAAAGTTCCACAAGTCTTCCAGATTGTAGAGGGCGCGCGCCGGAGCCAGCATGATGTGCACCACCACGCCGCCAAGGTCCACCAGGACCCACTCCGCCTGTTCAAGCCCCTCGATGCCGACCACATGGCCACCGGCATCCTTTACCGCCAGCAGCACCTTGTCCGCCAACGCCTTGATATGAGTATTTGATGTGCCGGTAGCGATCACCATGTAATCCGTTATCTGGGTAAGTTTTCCCACATCGATAACTGTGATTGCCTGGCCTTTGACATCCTCTAGAGCATTCACGACTAACTTGGAAAGAGCTTTGCTATCCAATAGTTGTTTTCCCCGCTGCGCTGGTTTATTGAGAGACATGCTGATGTTGTTGGCCATAGATGCCGTGTTGCGACAGATAAATTTCGACTTCCGGAGGCACGAGGCCCGCCACGGATTCACCGGCGGCTATCCGGCGCCTCAGGTCCGTTGATGACAATGGCGATTGCAATTCTTCCAGCACCAGCACCGAACCGTTGCGGGTGTTGAACAGGGCGTCGACCGAGATCGCACGACGGCGCTCCAGTTGTGCACCGATGACGGATTGCGGATCCACCACATAGCCCGGGCGCGCCATGACCACAATATGGGCCAGGTCGAACAGTTGCTGCCACTGGTGCCATGCCGGCAGTGACACGAAGGCATCCATTCCCAGGATCAGAGCCAGCACGGCATCCGGAATCTCATCCCGCAGGGAGCGCAGGGTATCCACCGTATAGGAGAAGCCACCGCGCCGAACCTCACGATCATCCACCAGCACCTTGCCCAATTGCCGGGTAGCCAGTTGCAGCATGTCGAGGCGCTGTGAGGAGGAGCAGATGGCGTTGGGTCGGTGACCGGGCTGATGACAGGGAATCATTCTGAGCTGGTCCAGCTGCAAGGTCTGCAGTGCCAGCATGGCTACTTGCATGTGTCCGTTATGAACTGGATCAAACATTCCTCCCATCACGCCGATACGTCGTGTCATTGTCGGATGTGGCCATCCCCCAGCACTATGTATTTCAGTGAGGTCAGCCCTTCCAGTCCCACCGGACCGCGGGCATGGAGCTTGTCGGTGGAAATTCCGATCTCTGCGCCCAGCCCGTATTCAAAACCATCGGCAAAGCGGGTCGATGCATTAACCATCACCGAGCTGGAATCCACCTCCCGCAGAAACCGTTGGGCATGGGCATAGTCGGTGGTGATGATGGCATCGGTGTGCCGGGAGCTGTAACGGTTGATGTGTCCGATGGCCTCGTCCAGGCCGGCCACCACCTTGACCGACAGGATCGGCGCCAGGTATTCCATGCCCCAGTCCGCCTCGCTGGCCGCCACGCTGTCGGGCATCAGGGCCATGGCTTCCCCACAGCCGCGCAGTTCCACCCGGTGTTCCCGATAGGCGGCGGCCAGGCGCGGCAGCACCTGAGCGGCCAGCGGACGGGCAACCAGCAGGGATTCCAGTGTATTGCAGGTGCCGAAGCGCTGGGTCTTGGCGTTGACCGCCACCCTGACCGCCATGTCCAGGTCGGCAGGGTCATCGATATACACATGGCAATTGCCGTCCAGATGCTTGATCACGGGCACCCTGGCATCCCGGCTGATGCGCTCGATGAGTCCTTTGCCGCCCCGGGGCACGATGACATCCACATACTCGGGCATGGTGATGAGTTTTCCCACCGCCTCGCGGTCCGTGGTATCCACCACCTGCACCACGGCAGGGTCCAGCCCCGCCGCTGCCAGGCCCGCAGCGATACATGCCGCAATGGCCTGATTGGATTGCAGGGCTTCGGAGCCCCCCCGCAGGATCACCGCATTACCGGATTTGAGACACAGACTGGCCGCCTCGCAGGTGACGTTGGGCCGCGACTCATAAATGATGCCGATCACCCCCAGGGGCACCCGCATGCGGCCCACCTGTATACCGCTGGGCCGGAATTTGAGGTCCGTAATCTCCCCCACCGGATCGTCCAGGGTGGCCACCTGCTGCAATCCTTCCACCATGGCGTCGATGCGGGCGGCGTTCAGGGCCAGCCGGTCCAGCAGGGCGGCATCCAGGGCCCGCTCCCGGCCCAGCTCCATGTCCCGGGCATTGGCCAGCAGCAAGCCGTCCCGCTGATCCTCGATGGCGGCGGCGATGGCGCGCAAGGCGGCGTTTTTCTGCGCCGTGGTGGCCCTGGCGATCTGGCGGGATGCGACCCTGGCCTGCTGCCCCAGGCGGGTCATGTAGGTATCGATATCGGTCATTTGGCGGCCAACCCTGGAAAAGGGGCAAAGTATACCTCAAGGAACCGCTGATTGACCCAGCGGCGCAGCATTGCGATTATGCTTGCCCCTGGCCTGCCATGAGATGAGCGACCGATGTCCGCGCCCGACCCGCGCCCCAGCAGCGACCCGTCCGAACCCCGGTTGCACCCCAGCCTCTGGCAAGCCATCACCCCCGTCGCCGTCATGGTGACCCTGCTGTCGTTTTCGGTCTATCTGTTCGGCGAGGATGCCAGCTACGGCCCCAACCAGATTGCCCTGTGCATCGGCGCCGCCATGGCGGGACTGATCGGCTGGCGCAACGGCATTGCCTGGGCGGAGCTGGAAACCGCCATGGTCAACGGCATCAACGTGGCCATGCGCGCCATCCTCATTCTGTTTACCGTCGGTCTGCTCATCGGCAGCTGGATCATGTCCGGCACCGTACCCAGCATGATCTACTACAGTCTGCTGGCTTTGGATCCCAGCATTTTTTACGCCGCCTGTTGTTTCATCTGTGCCCTCATTTCCCTCAGCATCGGCAGTTCCTGGACCACCGCCGGCACCGTGGGAGTGGCCCTGATAGGCGCCGCCGGCAGTCTTGGCCTGTCCCTGGAAATCACCGCAGGCGCCATCATCTCCGGGGCCTACTTCGGCGACAAGATGTCACCCCTGTCGGATACCACCAACCTGGCTCCCGCGGTGGTGGGTACAGACCTGTTCACTCACATCCAGCACATGGTGTGGACCACCGGGCCCAGCATATTGCTGGCCCTGGTGTTCTATCTGGTGATCGGTTTCAATCTGGATGTGCCGGACCAGAACGAGCAGCTGCAGGCCTCAATGGCCCTTTTGCAGGAGGATTTCACCATCGGTCCGCTGATGCTGGTGCCACTGTTTGTCCTGCTGATCATGGCCAGCCGCAAATTTCCGCCCCTGCCCACCATCCTCACCGGCACCCTGCTGGGCGCCGTTTTTGCCCTGCTGTTCCAGCAACCGGCCATTCTGGCCATGGATGCCGCGGCTGCCAACCAGGGACTCAGCATCGTCAAGGGTGCCTGGCAAACCCTGTTTGACGGGTACGTGATGAACAGTGGCAATGAGACCCTGGACACCCTGCTGTCCCGGGGCGGCATGAGTTCCATGCTCAACACGGTATGGTTGATCCTGTGCGCCATGATCTTCGGCGCCGTCATGGACCACACCGGCATGATCCGCGTGCTGGTGCGCTATGCCCTGTCCTTCGTGCACAGCACCGGCAGCCTGATAATGGCGACCCTGCTGACCTGCATCGGCACCAACATCATCGCCTCGGACCAGTACATCGCCATCGTGCTGCCGGGGCGCATGTACAAGGCGGAGTTCCAGCGTCGCGGCCTGGATGTGAAGAACCTGTCCCGCACCCTGGAGGACGCTGCCACCATCACCTCACCGCTGATACCCTGGAACACCTGTGGCGCTTATATGAGCGGCACCCTCGGGGTGGCTACCTTCGCATACCTGCCCTACTGCTTCTTCAACCTGATCAATCCGCTGGTAGCTGCCCTTTACGGGTTCCTGAACTTCAAGATCGTGCCGGTGGCGGTCGCCGCGGAATCCTGAGCCTTCAGGCACCGCTGCCGGCCAGCTTCAGCTCCACCACATTGCCCTGCGGGTCGTTGATATAGACCGACAGGCCGAATCCATCGGCGCCGTAGCGGGTCTGGAATTCCCCCACCTCGACACCGGCCTGCCCGAGATAATTCCGCAAGCCGTCCGCATCGGTGCCTTCCAGCAATACGCATAGATGCTCCAGATTGCGCCCGTCCTGACGGGGCGGGCCGCCGCCCAACCGGCCTAACTCGCTGTCTACGGTCACCAGATCGATGAGGGAGTTGCCGGCCCGCAGTTGGGTGAGACCCAAGTCCTCCAGGGTACGCTCCACGGGACAGCCCAGCAGATCCCGGTAAAAAGCCAGCATGGCCGGCAGGTCGGCGGTGCGCAGGACGACATGGTCGATGCCGCGGATACTGAACGGGTGGGTGGGCATGGTCAGAGGGTATTGGTGAGACTCAGTTCCGCCGGATAGGGCTGCATGTACCAGGAGCGTGCGATGTAGTCGTCGGGATTGCGCCGGAAGTGGTGATTGAGCAGGGTAATGGGTACGATCAGGGGCACCAGGCCCTGGCGGTAATTCTCGATGCACTGCACCAGCTCCGCCTTGTCGTCCTTGTCCAGCTGCTTTTTCAGATAGCCCTGGATGTGCTGCAGTACATTCACATGATTGCGGGGGGTGGCCACCTTCTTGAGGGTAGTCATCAGGCGCCCATGATAAATCTCCGCATTGTCCCCCAGATTGCCGCGTGTGGTGGCGGCCACCAGCTGGCCCAATTCCCGGTTGGCACGCTGGTCACGACTCATGATGATCAGCTTGTGGCGGGCATGGAAATCCACCAGCCCCCCCACACTGAGACCTTCCGCCAACAGCTGCCGCCAACGGTAAGTGACATACACCCGCTGGATGAAGTTTTCCCGCAGCCGGGAATCACCAAGCCGCCCCTCCTCTTCCACCGGCAGATGGGGCAGATTGGCCATCATCGTCGCGGCGTAGATGCCGGCTCCATCGGTGCTTGGCATGCGACTGGTATATACCTTGACCCGCTCCATGCCGCAGCTCGGTGAGCCTTTCTTGAGGATGTAGCCGCACAGTTCCTGCTGCCAGGGCAGCTGTTCATGGGCGATATTGGTGAGGGCGGCGGTGAAGTCCCGCTCCGGCTCAGTCACCCCCACACAGTGGACCGTATCGCTGCCGGGATGCCGCACCAGGCGTATGGGTTTGCGAGGCACCCCCAGGCCGATGGCCAGCTCCGGGCAGAAGGGCCGGAACTCGAAATACTGACCCAGGGTTTGTTCGATGTAGGAATGCAGCTTGTGGCCGCCGTCGAAGCGCACGTTCTCCCCCAGCAGGCAGCTGCTGATGCCAACGGGAATCTTCAGGGCTTTCACGGCCGGACCCGTCCCGTGTCCGCGGCCTGGGTTTCGATGGACTGCACGATGCCATCCACCACCTCGCGGAATCGGGGCGCATACCACTGCCGGGTAGTATGCCAGGTGGCACGGGCCGAGGGAGCCATCATCTGTGAGCGCCAGCGCTCCATGCGGGGCTCGAATTCCGCGGCGTCGAAGAGGCCGCGCTGGTACTGGTAATAGGAGTTTTCCCATTCCCGCAACACGCCGGCCATGAAGTAGGCGTACATGGTGCGATGTTCCGGACTCATGGTCTCGAAGCTCTCCCCGGCGGCTACGATGGCTGCCGCCATCTCCGGCTCGGTGGTGACCCACTCGGAGAACATCATCTGTTTCTCGGTGATGGCGTCCCGGGCCTGGGACTTCATCATGTCGGTGTTCTGATTGATCTCCATGCCGAGGAACACGATACCGAGGATCACACCGACACCGGTGGCCGCATTCACCCATTTGTCCATGTTTTTCATAGCGTAGCGATCCCTTGGTCAACTGGCGATGATGATATCAGGATGATCGGGTGATTGAACCCCGCCCACAGTATGCTCAATCCAGGGCAGGCAGCGCCAGTTCACCCGCCACCAGGCGCTCCTTGTCGCCACGACTGAGGCGCTTGACCCGGTACTCCGCCTTGGAAGCAAGGGAGCGGTCAGCAAATGCCATGATGTACACCAGTTCCAGGGGGCCCTTGCCACGCAGGGCCCGAGCGCCCCGCCGGGGATCGCTCTGGTGCTCCTGCAGGCGGCGCTGGGGGGATGTGCTGATGCCCGTATAGAGGGCTCCGCTGGCGGTACGCAAAATGTAGAGGTACCAGTCACTCACGGGCGTGACAACCAACCCTGTTCGGTCTCCATGGCCCGCTCCTCTTCCGCCAGCTTCAGCAAATGGGCCAGCAGGGTGAGGCGTGCCCAGGGCAGCAGATGGGCGGCCACATCGTTGTAGACCACCGGGGTGAGCCGATCCAGTCCCGCGGGCGCTGCCGGGTCCAGTGCATTGATGACTTTCAGTTCCCGCTGCTGGCGGTGACGGATCAGACGCATGATGGCGTCCCGGGGTGCTGTGATCACATCCCCATGACCCGGCGCCAGCGCTTGCAAGGGATAGTCCAGCAATTGCTGCAGGGATGCCATGTAATGCCCCATATTGCCGTCCGGCGGCAGGATGACCGAGGTGCTGCCGTCCAGGATATGATCACCGGTAAACAGCAGCCCTTCCTCCCGTAACAAGTAACACAGGTGGTTGGACACGTGGCCCGGGGTATGAATCAGTTCGATGGTAAAGTCATCGCAGTGCAGGACCTCACCGTGATGATAGGGTCGATCGGGCTCGAAGCTTGTGTCGTTGTGGTGGGCATGGGGCGCCGCCAGGCCCACCAGTTGCGCCCCGGTCCGGGACGCCAGCACAGCCGCAGCCGGCGAATGATCCCCGTGGGTATGGGTGACCAGTATCCAGGCCAACTGTCTGTCACCGATGGCATCCAGCAGCTTGTCCATGTGGCGGGGCAGCGCCGGCCCCGGATCCACCAGAGCCAGCCGTTGGCTGCCCAGCAGATAACTGTTGGTCCCGTGGCCGGTCATGGGGCCGGCATTGGGCGCCAATACCCGCAGCACCGGAACCCGCTTTGCGGCCAGTGGTACCGGCTGGCCGGCAATGAAATTTGTCATGGATACAACCCCCAGTCTGGCGGCATATTCCCGCTGGATTTTTCATCCCGTTCTGCGTTATAAATGCCGGCCTGAAATTTCCCAGTCCTGACCCTGTTGCCGCATCGGGGCCATCCCGAGAGAACCAGATCATGCACAAAATCCGCACCTATAACCAGATCGCCAGCAAGGGCCTGCAGCGCTTCGTGTCGGACCGCTTCAAAGTCGGTGCCGACGTGACTGACGCAGATGCCATCCTGCTGCGCAGCGAGAAACTCGGTGCGGATATCATCTCCCCACGGCTGAAGGCCGTGGCCCGGGCAGGTGCCGGCGTCAACAACGTTCCGGTGGTGGACTGCACGGCCCACGGTGTCGTGGTGTTCAATACGCCGGGTGCCAATGCCAATGCAGTCAAGGAGCTGGTCCTGTGCGGCATGTTGCTGGCATCCCGCGGCATCCTGCCCGGCATCGCCTATGTGGATTCCCTGGCGGGCATGCAGGATTACCAACAGTTGTCCAAGCTGCTGGAAACCGAGAAAAAGCGCTTTGCCGGCAGCGAAATTGCCGGCAAGACCCTGGGGGTGATCGGCCTCGGCGCCATCGGTTCCCTGGTGGCGGAGATGGCCATCGGGCTGGGCATGCAGGTGCAGGGTTACGATCCTGCCCTGTCGGTGGAGGCTGCCTGGCGACTGCCCAGCCAGGTGAAGCGTATCGAGAACCTCACCTCGCTGGTGAGCAATTCGGATTTCATCAGCCTGCACCTGCCGGTGCTGGACACCACCCGCAACTTGTTCAATGACAGCCTGTTTGGCGCCATGCGTTCCGGCACCTGCCTGCTGAATTTTTCCCGTGACGAGATTGTCGAGACACGAGCTTTGCTGGCTGCCCTGGACAGCGGCAACCTGCGGATGTACGTCAACGATTTTCCGCGCCCCGAATTGTTCGGTCGGCCCAACGTGATTTCCATGCCGCATATCGGTGCCAGTACCCGGGAAGCGGAAGAGAACTGTGCGGTCATGGCAGCGGACCAGTTGATGGATTTCCTGGACAACGGCAACATCCGCAACTCGGTGAATTTCCCCACCCTGCATCTGGACCGCTCTGTCTCGGCGGTACCGGGCACGCGCCTGGCCATAAGCAACAAGAATGTGCCGAAGATGCTGGGCCAGATCCTGTCCGTGCTGGCGGATCAGAACCTCAACGTGATCGACATGCTCAACAAGAGCCGCAATGAAATCGCCTACAACCTCATCGACCTGGAATCGGCGCCCAGTGATGCAACCGTGGCGGCCATTGCCGCCATCGAGGATGTCATCAAGGTCACCGTCATCTAGATTCAGATCATCGCCCAGCAGGAACCCAATAATGAAACGTGTTTACAACTTCAGTGCCGGACCCGCCATGCTGCCCACCGCTGTCATGGAAAAAGCGCGGGATGAATTTCTTGATTACCGCAACATGGGGGCAGGTGTCATTGAAATCAGCCACCGTTCCAAGGAATTCGATGAGATTCTGGACCGCACCGATGCTCTGCTTACAGAGCTTGCGCAGATTCCCAAGAATTACCGGATTCTGTATGTCCATGGCGGAGCCCAGATGCAATTTTCCGCCGTGCCCCTGAATATCCTGGGCCTGAAGCCGGCACTGAAAGCCGCCTACGTGGAAACCGGACAGTGGGCCGTGAAAGCCCGCAAGGAGGCCGCGCGTTACGGCACGGCGGTGTCCGCGGCCAGCAGCGAGGCCAGCAATTTCAACCACATCCCGGAATTCGATCCGTCGCAGGTGGACCGGGACAGCTCCTACGTCTACATCACCAGCAACAACACCCTGTTCGGCACCCGCTGGCAGACGTTTCCGGATACCGGTGACATTCCCCTGGTTGCGGACATGACTTCCGAGTTCCTGTCACGCCGCATGGACATCAGCAAATTCGGCATCATCTTTGCCGGGCTGCAGAAAAACCTGGGACCCGCCGGGCTCGCCCTGGTCATCATCCGTGAGGACCTGCTGGGCCACGCACTGCCGTTCACTCCGGCACTGCTGGATTACCAGGTGTATGCGGACAATCATTCCATGGCCAATACCAACAACACCTTTGCCATCTACATGATGTGTCTGGTGCTGGAATGGCTCAAGGGTGAAGGTGGTGTTGCCACCCTGGAAGCGCGCAATGAAAAGAAAGCGGCGCTGATCTATGACGTCATCGACAACAGTGATTTCTACTATGGTACGGCCCGCGAGGACAGCCGCTCCATCATGAATGTCACCTTCACCCTGCCGGACGAGGAATTGCTGAACCGCTTCGTCAAGGAGTCTGAAGCTGCCGGCCTGTACGCCCTCAAGGGCCATCGGGCGGTGGGCGGCGCGCGGGCCTCCATCTACAACGCCATGCCGGTGGCGGGCTGCGAAGCCCTGGCTGGCTTCATGCGGGAATTCGAGAAGCGCAACGGCTGATTGCCGTTGCGTCGCGGCTCAGAACAACTGCCGTTGCCGGGCGGCCTGCAACTGCAGGGCAAGTGTCTGCCACTGGTCCTCGGTCCACAGGTTGTTGCGGCCCATGAACTCCTGGTTTTCGTAGGCAGCCCGGGATTTCTCGCTGAGTGAAATGCCGGTGACAGATTCCATGGCCATGACCCCTTCCATCAGGGTGCGCTGCCAGGAAATCCCCACATCCAGTTCCTCCAGCAAAGCCTGGTAATCCGGACTGTCGAGCACCTGGTCCGGGAAGAACTTTTCGCTGGCGTATACGATGTTGACCAGGCGGCGCTTCTGAACCGGGCGCAGTGATCGCCAGAATTTCGCTCCTGTATCCACATCCCCCAGCATGAAAGCCAGCACCCCGTTATTAAAGTGGAAGTCCTGACCCTTGTTGTAGTGGCTGTCGAGTTCCGGACTGCCATGATGCAGTCGACCGGTGAGAGCCCCGGTCACCACTTCGGTGAAATGTGCCGATATCTCCTCGCTGTCCAGCTCCCGCTGACGGCGGGCAAATGCCAGTGCCTCCTCGTAATCGCCGGTGAACATCAGATTGCGGGCCATGGTGCCGAGAATGCCGATGTGGTTGGGACGCTCCTGGAGCTGTCGGCGCCGGTCGTTTGCTTCGGCCTCCGGGGTCAGGATGTCCAGCCGGTAGCTCCAGATCTCATCGGGCGAAATGTCGAAGGGTCCGGCCTCGGCCGCCAGGTCCAGAAACTGGCGGGCCTCGTCGAACATGCGGGCCCCGATCAGGAACAGGGCATAATGGCCCAAAGCAAATTCCGGCGGATTGCCCGACAGGATCTGTTGCCGCAGCTGCTCCTCTTCCTGCCGGTAGTTGCCGCCGCTCATGCGCAATTCGATGGCCCGGATCGATTCCAGGGCCGGACTGTTCCTGTCGATGCTGGCCACTGCCCGGTGCATGTCCGCCACCAGCTGGCGCAGCTTCTCGATCTTCTCGATCCTGCTGTACACCGCCAGATTGTTGGCTGCCGTGACCACTCCCAGGTAGGCATTGATGAAGCCGGGGTCCAGTTTGATGGCCGCCTGGTGGTGTTGAATGGCTTTTTCAAAGTCCTGGGGATTGAACTGGTTGTTGTAGAACTCCCCTTTCAGGAACTGTTCGAAGGCCAGGGCATTGGTGGTTCCCCAATCCAGCATGTCGGAACGCTGCCGGTCATCCAGGTGAATGCTGAGGGCGGTAATGATGTTGGACACGATGGCATCCTGCACCGTGAATATGTCCTGGGCTGGCAGATCAAATTGTTCCGAATACATCTGCATGCCATCGGCGGTGCGCACCAGATGCACCACCAGGCGTTGCTGGCCATCCGCCTGCAGCAGGGTGCCGTCCAGCAGATGATCCACCCCCAGTTCCTCCCCCAGACTCTGGGCCGAACGGCGGTTGAGGGTATATTGCTCGTCATGGGGCAGGGGAATGACCCCCAGCTGGGACAATTTCGACAGTCCGCTGAGAAGCGAGGCGGTCATGCCGTCCACCAGGAAACGGTTACTGGCCAGGTCCCCCTCGAACGGGAGGATACCCAGGGTCACCAGATCCTGGCCGGCTCCAACGCCTTCTCCGCGCCGTACGCCACCCTGTTGCACCGCCAGCAGTACCAGAATGGCCAAAGCCAGCGCCACCCCGCTCCAGCGCAATTGCCGGGCCTGCAGATTGCGGGTCAGCTTGGCGACCGTGCTGGCGGGTTCCGGGGCCTGTCCCGGCCACTGGGGCTTGACCAGCAGGCTGTAGCCCCGGCGCGGTACGGTGCGGATGAATTGCTGATGCTGGGCGTCATCCCCCAGGGCATTGCGCAGTTCGGCTATTGCCTTGTGGACGGCATGATCGGAGGTGGCCACCTCCCAAAGGTTGTCCAGCAATTCCTTGCTGCTGATGACCTTGCCGGACTTGCGGGCCAGGTAGACCAGCACGTCCATGCTGCGGGGGGTGATCTTGACATCACTACCCTCCCGGCTGAGGGTGCAGGTGCCGGCCGAGACTTGCCAGACCCCTATGGAGAATGACGAATAATCACTTTGTTCAACCATTGATGGCGGTGCCATCCCCCTTTTTCCGGTTGGGACTGGGGGAGGATTATACCGGCATGGCAGGGAAGATAAAAACCTCTTGCGCCATAGGGTTGCAGTTTTCAGGTAGCTGCCGGGAATGAATTTAGGAGGGGTCTGGGAGGACTTTCGCCACGAACTCCGTAACACTCGGTGGATTGGAAAACACCCGCCCACAGGCCTTTGCGGTGGTTTCCA
>JBJOHV010000084.1:0-30757 GCA_046047495.1 Pseudomonadota bacterium
TGCCAAGGCTGACAGCAAGCCCTATGTGCTTGTGGGCAAGGGAATCACCTTCGACACCGGGGGTATCAGCCTGAAGCCCGGCCTGGCCATGGATGAAATGAAATTCGACATGTGTGGTGCCGGCAGTGTGGTGGGCACTCTCACTGCCGTGGCTGAGTTGAAACTTCCCATCAACGTGGTGGGCATCATCGCCAGCGCCGAGAACATGCCGGGCAGCAAGGCCACCAAGCCCGGCGATGTGGTGACCAGCCTATCGGGCAAGACCATCGAAATTCTCAATACCGACGCCGAGGGACGCCTGGTGCTGTGCGACGCCCTTACCTACGCAGAGCGCTTCAAGCCGAAAACCGTCATCGACATCGCCACCCTCACCGGGGCTGCCGTGGCCACCTTCGGCTCGGTGGTGTCGGCCATGTTGAGCAACGACCAGAAGCTGGCGGATACCCTGTTGAAGTGTGGCGAGGATTGTCTCGACCCGGTCTGGCAATTGCCCCTCAAGGAGGAATACCAGTCCCAACTGGACAGCCGCTTCGCCGACATCGCCAATATCGGTGGCCCCAAGGCGGGCACCATCACGGCGGCCTGCTTCCTGTCCCGCTTCACCGAGAAGTATCACTGGGCGCACCTGGACATCGCCGGCAGTGCCTGGAATTCCGGCACTGAAAAAGCGGCGACCGGACGGCCCGTGCCCCTGCTGGTGGAATACCTGCGACATCAGCATGGCTGAGCTGGGCCGGGACATTCGTGACCATGGTTGAACCGGCACCCTCAGTCAATTTTTATCCGCTGACTGCCACCGAACCCGATGCCCATCTGGTGTTTGCCTGTCGCCTGGCGGAAAAGGCTTTGGGCCTGGGTCATCGAGTGCATGTGCACCTGGACGATCCCGAGCAGGCGCAGCGGCTGGATCAGCTGCTTTGGCAGTTTCGCCCCAGCGCCTTCATTCCCCATGAACGGCTGGATTCGGCAGACCCGGAGGCCCTGGCCACTGTCCGGGTGACCCTGGGTCATGGCGAGCTGCTGCCCCCGCAGCCGGATGTGCTGATCAACCTCGCTGCCCAGGTGTGTGCGCAGCACCGGAAATTCAGGCGCATCAGCGACATCGTGCCCGCCGTGCAGCCCGGCCTGGACCTGGGCCGGCAGCGTTACCGGTTCTATCAGGAACAGGGCTACGGGCTGGACACCTTTCGCGTGTAATGGAGACAGCCCCGTTGCGTCGCCCCGGCACCGCCAGCTCATGTATACTTGCCCGCTTTCCCTGAACCCGCAGCCCGACTGCCAGAACCTGCCGAACTGAATAATGGAAAAGACCTACCAACCCCACGAACTGGAAGCCCGTTGGTATCGCCAATGGGAGGAACGCGGTTATTTCGCGCCGAGCGGCGACGGTGAGCCCTACTGCATCGTGATTCCTCCGCCCAATGTCACCGGCTCCCTGCACATGGGCCATGGCTTCCAGCAGACCATCATGGATGCCCTGATCCGCTACCACCGCATGCTGGGGCGCAAGACTCTGTGGCAGGTGGGCACCGATCATGCCGGCATCGCCACCCAGATGGTGGTGGAGCGGCAGCTGGCTGCCCAGGACATCAAGCGCACGGATCTGGGCCGCGCTGCCTTCATCGACAAGGTCTGGGAATGGAAAGCGGAGTCCGGCGGCAATATCACCCGCCAGCTGCGCCGCATGGGCTCCTCACCGGACTGGTCCCGGGAACGCTTCACCATGGACCCAGGCCTGTCGGCGGTGGTGGAGAAAGTCTTCGTGGACCTGTACGACCAGGGCCTGATCTACCGCGGCAACCGCCTGGTGAATTGGGACCCGGCCCTGCACACGGCGATTTCCGACCTGGAAGTGCAGTCCCAGGAGGAGGACGGCTTCCTGTGGCACTTCCGCTATCCCCTGGCAGACGGCGCCCTCACTGCCGATGGCAAGCCCTATATCGTAATCGCCACCACCCGGCCGGAGACCCTGCTGGGAGACACCGCCGTGGCCGTCCATCCCGAGGATGAGCGTTATACGGCATTGGTGGGCAAAGCCATCGACCTGCCCCTGTGCAACCGATCCATTCCCCTCATCGCTGATGATTATGTGGATCCGGCCTTCGGCACCGGCTGCGTGAAGATAACCCCGGCCCACGATTTCAATGACTACGAGGTGGGCCGGCGCCACGACCTGCCCATGATCAATATCTTCACCATCGATGCCCAGGTGAATGACCAGGCTCCGGAGCCCTATCGCGGCCTGGACCGCTTCGCGGCCCGCAGGGCGGTGGTGGCGGACATGGAAGCGGCCGGCTTGCTGGAAAAAATCGAGCCCCACAAATTGAAGGTGCCGCGGGGCGACCGCAGTGGTGTGGTGATCGAACCCTACCTGACCAATCAGTGGTACGTGGCCATCAAGACCCTGGCGGAGCCGGCCATCAAGGCCGTCGAGGATGGCGCCATCCAGTTTGTGCCCAAAAACTGGGAAAACACCTACTTCGCCTGGATGCGGGACATTCAGGACTGGTGCATCAGCCGCCAGCTCTGGTGGGGTCATCGCATTCCCGCCTGGTACGACCCGGAAGGCAACATCTATGTAGGGCATGGTGAGGACCAGGTACGGGAAAAATACCACCTGGCTCCCGAGGTGCCCCTGCGCCAGGACGAGGACGTGCTGGACACCTGGTTCTCCTCCGCCCTGTGGACCTTCTCCACCCTGGGCTGGCCGGACGATCAGGAAACCTTCAAGACCTTCCATCCCACCGACGTGCTGGTCACCGGTTTCGACATCATCTTCTTCTGGGTTGCACGCATGATCATGATGACCCTGAAGTTCACCGGTCAGGTGCCGTTCCACAAGGTGTACATCCACGGGCTGATCCGCGATGAGCATGGTCAGAAGATGTCAAAGTCAAAAGGCAATGTCCTTGACCCCATCGACCTGATCGACGGCATCGCCCTGGAAGACCTGGTGAAGAAGCGCACCGCCGACCTGATGCAGCCCAAATTGGCGCAAAAGATCGAAAAGCAGACCCGGGAATCCTTCCCGGACGGCATTCCGGGCTACGGCACCGATGCCCTGCGATTCACGTTCTACTCCCTGGCCTCCACCGGTCGCGATATCGTGTTCGATCTGGGACGCATGGAGGGCTACCGCAATTTCTGCAACAAGATCTGGAACGCGGCCCGCTATGTGCTGATGAACTGCGAGGACAAGTCGCTGGGTAGGGCAGAAAGTCCCTCGGAGCTGACCATCGACCGCTGGATCCAGTCCCGCCTGCAACACACGGTGTCCCAGGTGCAGGATGCCATGGCCAACTACCGTTTCGATCTGGTGGCCCAGGCCCTGCACCGGTTTTTCTGGGATGAGTACTGCGACTGGTATCTGGAGCTGTCCAAGCCGGTGCTGTGGGATGCCGACAACAACCCGGAGCAGGCTGCCGCCACCCGCAGGGTCTTGTTGACGACCCTGGAGCAGAGTCTGCGCCTGTTGCATCCCTTCATGCCGTTCATCACCGAGGAAATATGGCAGCGGGTGGCACCGCTGCTGGCGGTTAAGGGTGACAGCGTGATGCTGCAGCCATATC
Organism: Pseudomonadota bacterium; assembly: GCA_046047495.1. GTDB lineage: Bacteria > Pseudomonadota > Gammaproteobacteria > Pseudomonadales > Pseudohongiellaceae > NORP240. The sequence continues at coordinate 3,570 of JBJOHV010000084.1, forward strand.
CCCAGGTGGATGCCTCTGCAAATGCTCCGGAAGTCGAGCAGGCCGTAGACTGGCTCAAGGGCGTGATTCTGGCGATCCGCAACATTCGCGGCGAGATGAACATCTCCCCCGCCAAGGCCGTCAACGTGCTGCTGCGCAATGGTGGCGGGGAGGATCGTGCGCGACTCGAACAGGACCGGGGCTTCCTGATGAAGCTGGCCAAGCTGGATGACATCCGCTGGCTGGCTGCGGGTGACACGGCACCTCTGGCCGCCACCGCCCTGTTCCGTGATCTGGAGATCCTCATCCCGCTGAAAGGCCTGATCGATGTGGCCGCCGAACAGGCGCGGTTGCAGAAGGAAATCACCAAGCTGGAAGCCGGCCTCAAGGGCGTGGAGTCCAAATTGAACAATGACAAGTTCGTCAGCGGCGCACCGGCAGACCTGGTGGCCCGGGAACGGAGCCGGCAGGCGGAGCTACAGCAGGCCATTGCGGCCCTGCATCAAAAACTGCAGGGCCTGAGCTCCCTCTGAAGGGCTACTGAAGGGGGACTAAGGAGCTTTCGTGTAGGCAGCCTGCACTGCCAGGGCGGATTGCGTCAAATCCAGGTTCTCAATCCGGGAAACCAAGGGCCGGGTGTCGGCCCCGCCAGCCTCGGCCCGCAGAAAGTCCGCAATGATCCATTCCAGGGATTCCACCGCCTGCAATAACCCGGCAGCCTGTTCCGTCACTGCCTGACGCTGGTCACCGGCGATGGACTCCGGTGGAAAAGCCAGGGCCCGTGCATGGCGCAGAGCCTCACCGTATTCGAACTGCAGGAAGTCAAAGTGCGCCACCTCTCCTTGCTGGATACGCTCCATTTCGGCACTGATGCGCGACTCTGCCTGCAGGGCATGGTCGAGGGCCTTGGCATAGGCAGAGGCGTGATCTGTTGGCGGGGGTACCGATTTGACCGCTTCATGGGCGGCGGGTGCAGCTACGCTACCTTCAGTCCCGTGACCCGTATGGGCCTGGCCCGGCATTTCATGCTGATGATGCATGGCGTGACTCATGGTGTGATTCATGGCACCGTGGTCAGCGTGCATGCCCTGATTCATCTGCTGCATCTGCTGGTGCATCTCGCCACGAATCGATTCATTGTCCATGCGGGGCGCCATGGTGGCAAAGAACTCGCTGCTCAGCGAATGCAGGAACGCCACAATATCGGCAATGCCCTGATCATCAACTGCAACAGCAGACGTCTGCGTCAGCATGACCTGCACCGCCTCTTCCAGGGTGGCTAAACTGCCATCGTGAAAATACGGGGCAGTCAGCGCCACATTGTGCAGAGTCGGCACCTTGAATGCCCCGCGATCAGCTTCCCGACCGCTGCGGGCGTACAGCCCTGCATCAGCAGGAAGGTAATCGCCACCGATGGACTGGTAGGAATTGCCACCCAGATTGATGCCGTTGTGACAGGCGGTGCAGCCAGCCGCCTTGAAGCCTTCCAGGCCGCGCAGCTCCTGTTCACTCAGGGCTCCAGTATCACCGTTCAGATAGGCATTGAATCGGGAGTCGGTACGGGTCATGTCCTTGACATGCTAAGCCAGGGCGTTACCCAGATTGAAGGAAGTCACACCATCTGCATAGAGCGCCGCAAATTGACTGGCGTAGGCAGGATCGCTGGCGACGAAGTCCAGCACCGCATCCAGGTCATGGGCCATTTCCACTGGGTTGGTGATCGGTTCCAGCGCCTGGCTGTTCAAATCTGCCGCCCGGCCGTCCCAGAACTGACGGAAGTTGAATGCCGCATTGAACACCGTCGGCGCATTGCGGACTCCGGTTGCACCACCGACACCGCGGGACACCGGCAGGCCATCGGCGCCGCCGAGCATGCCCATATGGCATGTGTTACAGGCCACTGTGCCGTCCCGCGACAGGCGCGGATCATGGAACAGGGCAAAGCCCAGCTCCCTCTTGCCGGCATCGGTGGCAAATGTCTCCAGGGGCGGTAATGGGCGGAACACCTCATTCGCCAAAGGATGATCTGCCGCTGCGCCGATCCAGCCGGGCTCCGCCAGGGCATTCTGGAAGGACTGAAATACATCCTGGTCCTGAGCGTAGAGAACCGTCGAAGCCACTGCCGCCGACAGGCTGATGAGTAATTTGATGATCATGACCGTGCTTCCTGTTGAAACTGACTTGATCCATGGTAATCAATTTACAGGCACAGCCCGTGCGGCATATTGTCGCGATCGGCTTCAAACCTTGATCTAAAACAAACTAACCGTAGGGTGGGACGCTGATATCTTAGTGACTTAATAACGTCGGTGCGGTGCTGGGCGCGTTAAGTTATCAAGTTATCAGTGGCCCCTACCCTCAGTTCTCTATGAACCAGAGCTGGTCATCCTGGGGATAGAGAATGCGGTAGAAGTGATTGATGGTGGTCGTCTGGGTCGGGCGCGCATCCAATCGCCACAACACCACACCTGGATTGCCATCCACATCCTGCTCGGTGAATGGGGTCGCACCGTCGATCACTTCCACCTGGATGGCATTGTTCTGGGCCACAGGCAGGCGCGCCAGCACTTCAACGGCAATGGGCTCGGCATGGTAACTGGTCACCAGATAACGCACCCGGCGATCATCCACCGCATTGCGCCGCAGCAACCCCCCGTCCCGTGATGCCTCCTCAACAGGCCGGGTTTCCACCCTCACCCGATCATCCCTGCCAAAGGCCAGCCGCACATCCTCGTTGGGCAGGTACTCCGGCACGGCGCGACGGCCGATGAAGGCTCCGTCACGGTACAGCTGCATCATGCCGGCCTGCAGGGGTACGGTGTCCTCCAAAGTGAAGCGGGCCTCCAGATAGGCGGCCAGATCCCGCTCCGGCACGGCACGGACGATCAGATCCACTGCCACTGCACGTTGATCCACAGGCAACACCTGGGGCTGACTGTCCGCCGCCACCGTCACCCGGCCCGGAACCCTGTACTCCACCAGGTACTGACTGGCACTGACGTCGACGAACTGCTGATCGAACTCGTTGGCGTAGGAGGTGGTGGCGCCCGCCATCAATTCCGCCGCCGGTGCCCGCAGCGCCCGCTCCTCCACCGCCAGGGGCATGGGCCGCAGGATATCCACCAGCAGACTGCCCAGCCGCGGCGTCTCCGTATTCTCGTTGTTACGGGCGGTGGTGATGGTAAGCTCCACATCACTCCAGTCTTCACCGGTGGTCTGCTGCACCGATGCCCTGCGCAACAGAGCCAGTTGCCGTTCTTCCGTGTCCAGCCGCGCCTCGTACAACCAGCTCCAACGGGCCTGGGCCACCGGGTAACGCAACTGCACCGGCGTGGTCACGTCGCTGTTCACCTCGATGCTGACCGTCACCTGATTCACCACCTGGCGGCGGGTCGCCACCTGATCCAGCTCGAACTGCTTTTGTTGTATGTCCCGGTCCAGACCCCGCAGCGAGCGGTTGGCCTCCCGGATCCCATCCCGGGCCTGCTGGGACGCAGCAGCCACGGCACCCAGCAGCGCATTTAATTCCGCACCCGTGATGGGCTCGTCACCACCGCCGCCGGTCACCACCGCCTCCAGCAGTCGCAACTGGGTGTTGGCCGCCTCGATGTCATCCACGACTGCCTGACGCTCGTCCTGCAGGGCTTCCAGCTCCTGCTGCAGGCGCTGCTCCGCAGCATTTGTCAGGTCGCCCTGATGTCGGGCCTCGATCTGCAGGTTGCCAAGCCGCACAGACGGACTGTCCAGCAACAGGCTCAGCCGGGCCGGATCCAGTCGATCCGGCAGGCCGGCAAGAATCAGGCGGTGATTGCCTGCGGGCAACTGCAGTTGGCCCGCACGGGTGACTTCCGCTCCGGCGGGATACACGGTGACGGCATCGATGGGCAGGTCAAGGGTGAAATCCGCGGCCAGAATCGGCTGGCCGCTGAGGGTGAGTGCAATGCCCAGCAGACAATGTCGCAGCGGGTTTGAGGTCATGACAATCTCCTTGGTCAGGAATCGGGGGCTTGGCATCAGTGACGCGCCCCGCGCTTCGATAGTTTCCAAAGCAGGCAGGCAGCGGGGACAAACTCCGGGCACAAACGGGAAAAATCCGGGTAAACACCGGTGTCGGCTCAGGTGCGGCGCAGCTCTTTGGGCATGCTGAACACGATGCTTTCCTGCACCCCCTGCAATTCCACCGGCTCTTCGTGACAAATCTCCCGCAGGCGGTCCACCACCTGCTGCACCAGAATTTCCGGTGCCGAAGCGCCAGCTGTCACACCAAAACGTGATTTGCCGACAAACCAGCTTGGTTTGATCTCCTGCACGCTGTCGATCAGATAGGATTCGCAGCCCATGCGCTCCGCCAGTTCCTTGAGCCGGTTGGAGTTGGAGCTGTTGGGCGAGCCCACCACCAGCAGCAGCTCGCACTCCAGGGCCAGCTGCTTGACCGCATCCTGGCGGTTCTGGGTGGCATAACAGATATCCTTCTTGCGGGGCCCTTCGATGGCAGGAAAACGGCGCCGCAGGGCATCGATGACCCTGGCGGTGTCGTCCATTGACAGGGTGGTCTGGGTGACATAGGACAGGTGGAGGGGATCACGCACCTCCAGTTTCGCCACGTCCTCCACGGACTCCACCAGATAGATATCACCGCCATTGCTGCGGTCGTACTGGCCCATGGTGCCCTCCACCTCGGGATGGAACTGGTGCCCGATCAGCACACACTCACGACCGGACTGGCTGAACTTGCTCACCTCAAGATGCACCTTGGTGACGAGGGGACAGGTGGCATCGAACACCTTGAAGCCCTTTTCCTCCGCTTCCTTCTTCACCTGTTGGGAGACACCGTGAGCGCTGAACACCACGATGGAGGACCGGCCGCGGGCATCCACGTTTGGGATGTCCTGCAGTTCGTCAACAAACACAGCACCGCGCTGGCGCAGGGTATCCACCACAAACTTGTTGTGCACCACCTCGTGACGCACATAGATGGGGGCTCCAAAAATATCCAGGGCACTGTTGACGATATCGATGGCACGATCCACGCCGGCGCAGAAGCCGCGGGGATTGGCCAGCTTGATGGTGGAATGTGAGGCCGGGCTCTGGGTGGCCCCACTGCGGGTCGGCTTCATAGTCGGATGCTCAGGGCCTGGGTATCGGCCGGTATCACGTTGACGATGCGGGCGCGGAACTGGATGCGGCGGCCCGCCAGAGGATGATTGAAATCGATTCTGGCGCCGTCAGTGTCCACGTCTTGTATCACACCGTGCAGGTCAAAACCACCGGCGTCCTTGAAGGCCACCACGGCGCCGGGTGTCAGGGCTTCGTATTCATCATCCAGGAAGCGGCTGAAGCGGCTGCGTGCCATGTATTGCACATTGGCGGGGGAAACCTCGCCAAACGCCTGCTCCGGCGGCAGGGTGACTGTGATCTCCTGGCCCGCCGACAGTCCCAGTAACTTGGCCTCGAAACCCGGCAGCAGATTCCCATCCCCCACCGTGAAGGTGGCGGGGCGGCGCTCGAAATTGGAGTCGATGACGGCCCCGTCCTCCAGAGCCAGGGAAAAGTGCAGGGTCACCCGGCTGCCGACGGCGACCGGATTCTGCTCATGCAAAGCGTCTTTGCTCGCCATGACCTTCTATGTTTTCCACGCAACGTCCGCACAGGGTGGGATGGGCGGTGTGGCTGCCCACATCCCCGCTGTGATGCCAACACCGCTCGCACTTGTCATGACCGGAAGCCGCAACCTGCACTTTCAGGCCGGCCATTTCACCGGCCACTGCAGCGGCATCCGCCTGCTCCAGGGGAGCCACCCTCGCCTTCGATACGATGAGCACGAAGCGCAGCTCATCACCCAGTTTGTGCAGCAGGGCAGCAATGTCGGGCTGGCAGTAAAGTGTGACCTCGGCACCCAGACCGGAGCCCACCAGCTTGTCTGCCCGCTTGGCCTCCAGTTCCTTGTTGACCGCGGACTTGACCAGCATCAGGCGTGACCAGTCGGCATCGGCGATATCCCCCGCCTCTGGGAAATCGCGGCTTTTGGTATCGAAACCAGTGAGGAATACCGACCCGGGCCGGTCACCGGGAATGTGGCACCAGATCTCATCGGCGGTGAAGCTCAGTATGGGCGCGATCATCTGGCTGAGCATTTCCACGATGTGGAACATGGCGGTCTGGGTCGAACGGCGCGCCACGCTGTCTGTCTTGCAGGTGTACTGGCGATCCTTGATGACGTCCAGGTAGAAACTGCCCAGTTCCACCACGCAGAAGTTATGAATTTTCTGGTAGATGTTGAGGAAGTGGTAATCCTCATAGTGGGACACCACCTCCTCCTGCAGTTTTACGCAGCGGCGCACGATCCAGCGGTCCAGGCTGACCATGTCATCCAGTGACACCTGATGCAGGGCGGGATCGAAACCATTGAGGTTGGCCAGCATGAAGCGGGCGGTGTTGCGGATCCGCCGGTAGGAATCCGCCACCCGGCGGAAAATTTCCTCGGACACCGTCATCTCACCCCGGTAGTCGGTGGCAGCCACCCACAGGCGCAAAATGTCGGCGCCGTAATCCTGATAAATCTTCTGGGGGGCCACGGTATTGCCCAGGGACTTGGACATCTTGCGCCCCTCGGCATCCACGAAGAAGCCATGGGTCAGCACCTGCCGGTAGGGCGCCGAGCCGTGCATGGCCACGGCCGTCTTCAATGAAGACTGAAACCACCCGCGGTGCTGATCGGAACCTTCCAGATAGAGATCAGCGGGATAACCCAGCTCTTCCCGCCGCTGCATGACCGTGTAGTGGGTCACACCGGAATCGAACCACACATCCAAAGTATCGGTGACCTTGGCATACTGGTCGGCCTCGGCCCCCAGCAGCTCCGCGGGGTCCAGTTCGAACCAGGCCTCGATGCCGCGGGACTCCATGCGCAGGGCGACCTCTTCCACCAGCTCCGCCGTGCGGGGATGGAGTTGCTGGGTTTGCTTGTGAACGAACAGGGTGATCGGCACCCCCCAGGTGCGCTGGCGTGACACGCACCAGTCGGGGCTGCCCTTCAGCATCAATTCGATGCGGGCCTGACCCCAGTCTGGAATCCATTTGACCTGCTTGACCGCCGCCAGGGCCTGACCCAGCAGGTCCTGCTCGGTCATGCTAATGAACCACTGGGGTGTGGCACGGTAGATCAGGGGGGTCTTGGTGCGCCAGCAATGGGCGTAGCTGTGCTGGATTTTTTCCAGCGCCACCAGGGCGCCGCTGTTACGCAGCAACTCGATGACCGACTCGTCCACCTTGTAGACATGCTGACCGGCAAACTGGCCGGCCGCCGGACTGAACACACCATGATCGTCCACCAGATTGAGGGTGCCGATACCGTAGGCCTGGCCTGCGTAGAAGTCGTCAAGACCATGATCGGGTGCGGTATGCACTGCCCCGGTGCCTGCTTCCGTGGTGACGTGGGCGCCCAAGATGATGGGTACCTGACGTCCCGCAAAAGGATGCTGCAGGGACTGCCCTTCCAAGGCACTGCCCTGCACCGTAGCGAGCACTTCATAGGCATGGGCACCGTAACGGGCCATCACCTGCCCCACCATGTCGGCGGCCAGCACCAGGCATTCCTCCCGATCGCCATCCAGATTAACCCGCACCAGGGCATAGTCCAGCTCGGCATTGAGACACACCGCCTGATTGGCCGGCAGGGTCCAGGGGGTGGTGGTCCATATGACAACCGAAATGGGCAACGCCGTTTCGACGGCGAATAATCCACTGAATGCCGTGGCGTCCACGACGGCGAAGCGCACATCGATGGCAAACGAGGTTTTTTCCCGGTACTCCACCTCCGCCTCGGCCAGCGCGGAAGCCCCCACCACGCTCCAGTAGACCGGCTTGAAGCCCTTCACCAGGTGACCGTTGGCGGCGATTTTGCCGAGGGCGCGGACGATATCGGCCTCGGTCCTGAAACTCATGGTCAGGTAGGGATTGTCCCAGTCGCCGAACACACCGAGGCGGATGAAATCCTTTTTCTGTATCTCCACCTGCTGGCTGGCGTATTCGCGGCAGGCCCTGCGGAATTCGGCATGGCTGACCTTGTCACCGGCCTTGCCCAGTTTCTTCTCCACATTGTGTTCGATTGGCAGACCATGACAGTCCCAGCCGGGAATATAGGGCGCATCGAATCCCGCCATCTGGCGCGACTTGACGATGAAATCCTTCAAGGTCTTGTTGATGGCATGACCCAGATGCAGCTCACCGTTGGCATAGGGAGGGCCGTCATGGAGGATGAAGCGGGGCTTGCCGGCATTCCTGCGGCAGATCTGCTGATAAAGGCCCATGTCCTGCCAGCGCTTGAGCATTTCCGGTTCCCGCTGGGCCAGATTGGCCTTCATGGGAAAGTCGGTATTGGGCAGGTTCAGGGTGTGCTTGTAGTCGCTCATGGCATTCGCTGGGGCCGCTTAAAAAGTCCTGGATTATACACTGAGATTCCACGGCGGGCGGTAGCTGCTCAGGCCTGGAAAAACTCCCTCACCCGCGCCACATCCGCCGCGATCTGCCGTTGCAGCGCCGCGAGATCCGGGAACTTCTGCTCGTCGCGGATCATGCTGCGAAACACGATATGCAGGGTTTCGCCGTACAGATCTTCGTTGAAATCCAGAATATGGGCTTCCAGCAACGCCTCGCCGCTGTCGCTGACCGTGGGTCGATAACCGATGTTCACCGCCGCACGCAGGCGCTGATCCCGCCACCGTGCCTCGCACGCGAACACGCCGTGGAGGGGGATGCGTTGCCGATGCAGGCGGATGTTGCAGGTGGGAAAGCCCAGATCCGCGCCCAATTGCCGGCCGCGGATCACCTCGCCACTGATGCTGTAGGGCCGGCCCAGCAGTTTCTCTACCCGCTCAAAATCACCCAGCGCCAGCTGTTCCCGGATGAGCGTACTGGATACCCGCTGTCTGTCGACCTCGCAGCCAGCTGTCTCCAGCACCTCGAAACCGTGCCGCCGGCCCAGGCTCTGCAGCAGGGTAAAATCGCCGCGTCGCCCCTGCCCGAAGCGGAAGTCGTTGCCGATGATCAGTGCAGCCACGCCCAGGCCCCTCACCAGAATCTCCTCCACGTACTGCTCGGCACTGAGCTGACTCAATTGCCGATCGAAGCGCAATTGAAAAACCACGTCGATGTGCTGGGCTGCCAGCAGCTCGATTTTTTCCTGCAGGGTCGTCAGGCGCGGCGGGCAGGCCTCCGGACTGCTGGCAAAGAATTCCTCCGGGTGGGGTTCGATGAGGATGACCACGGCGGGACAGGCCAATTGGGCGGCCTTGTCCAGCAACTGACGCAGGATTGCCTGATGTCCCAGATGCACCCCGTCGAACTTGCCGATGGTGACGGCACAGCGGTTGGCGATCTGCCTGAACTCCTCAGGAGCCGTGATGACCCGCATGATCCTTGTCACCGGTCAGCGCTGTCAGCCTGGCCCGCCCTTTCTTGAACAACAGGCGGCTCAGTGCCAGGAAACACACAATCAGAACGGTTTGGCCGATGAGGGCATTGACCACGGAGATGGTCTCCGGCCGGAAGGCGATCAGGACCATGTTGACCAGGGTGCTGGCAGCCATCAGCAGAAACAGCCCGGCGAGGAAAATTTGCAGAATGGCGAAGAAACGCTCCATAACAGATGTCTTTCAGGCAGTGTGTTGAAGTCGGTGGTGACTCATGAAGTGATTGTAACCGTCTTCCCCCATGAAGCGAATGGCCGTCTTGGCATCCGTCAGACGCAGGTCGACGATGATCAGCCCTTCCAGGGAGTCATTGAATTTGGAGTGGATATTGAAACAGACCAGGCGCCCGTTGAGGGACAAATAGTGTCGCAGCAGTACCGGCAGCGCCTTGCCGGGATCACAACGGCCGATCAGCTTGCTCAGCAACTTGATGTTGGCCAGGGCATTGAGGGTTTCCAGGCTCCAGATGCGGTTGCGCACCCGCAAGGGTGTAAGGGGCTGCACCAACTGCTGGAAATCCTCGGCCCGGTAGTGGGTCAGAAGGGTATCGGCAATCAGGGAACGTGCCAGATCCGTGTATTCACGGGAGATGCTCACCGAACCGAACAGGGTGTGATAGTGGGGATGTTCCACCAGAAACTGGCCGATGCCCCGCCACAGCAGATTGAGGGCGATGGGGCGGCGCTGATAATCGGGATGAATGAAGGAACGGCCCATTTCCACCGCGTTGCCCAAACGCTGTATGAATTCCCGGTTGTATCGGTAGAGGGAGCGGCTGTAGAGGCCGCGGACACCCTTTTTAGCCACGATGCGATCCACCAGTCCCACCCGGTAGGCACCCGCCACCCGACAGTCGATCTTGTCCCACAGGAACAAATGCAGGTAATGGTCATCGAAACGATCGGTATCCTTGGCCAGACCGGTTCCCTCACCGACGGAGCGGAAGGTGATCTCCCGGGACACGGCGATCTGATCCATCACCACTCCCAGGCGGTCATGGGGCGCGCAATACACATCCAGCTCCCGGTGTTCCACCAGACGGAATTCCGCCAGGCCGTCGATGGCCTGCTGCAGGGTGTCCGGTGCCACCTCCGCGGCGAATTGGCGGCCCTTCCGGGGCTCCATGCCGGATCGGGACGTATCCGTCCCCAGTGCGTCGGTGGTGATCCGCAAATAATCGGCTACCGCGTGTGCCGTTCCACAGGCCTCCAGCTCCTGGGCCGGCACCGTTTCACCAATCACCAGGTCCAGGGTGTAGCCGGCCTTGTTGGCCAGCTGTCTTGGCAGCAGGGCCGTGCGCAGGCGGGGATGAAGCAAACCCAGGGCATAGAACCAGAAGCTGTTGCGTCCACCTACCCAGATCGGCAGACAGGGACAGCCATGGCGCTTGGCCAGCTGTCCCACTAAACGATTCCACGGTTTGTCCTGGATACGGCCCTGGCTGGGTTCAATGCTGGCCACGGTACCGGCAGGGAAGATCAACAGCGCACCGCCTGCTTTAAGATGACTGTGTAACCGTTTGATACTGTTGATGTTGTCCTTGGCGGCATTGGCAGACAGCACATCCACACCAATGAAGATGTCGGCCAGCTCCGGGATACGGCACAACAGTTGATTGGTCAGCACCATGAGATCTGGCCGCCGCTGTCGCAGCAGTTTGGCCAACGCAACCCCTTCCAGCCCACCCAGGGGGTGGTTGGCGACCACCAGCAAGGGACCCGTGACGGGCACCATTTCCAGTCGCTCGGCATGGCGCACCTGCAGTGACACATCGAGGCACTGCAGTGTGTAGTCCAGCATGGCATCGGCGTTCGCCCCGGTCGGACGCTGGTCATAAAGCAGCGCCAGCCGGTCCAGGTTCAACAGGTACTCGATGCTCGCCGCCAGCCAGGGTGGCGACAGGGGAAGCCGGAAGGGATTGGCGACATGATTCACAATAGAGGCCGTCAATCGTTGGCGGGATAGTGAGGCAACAGGGCGGATTCCAGGCGCCAGGCCCGCCACAGGGCTGTCAGACCCGGCGGTCGGTGGCCCAATTGCCGGTTGGCATGGCCGACGGCATACAAGGTACGGTACTGCTCCAGCAGGGTGGCCAGGGCCGCTCCCAGCCGGGTATCGCGATCCCATATGTGAATGGACTCGGCGCTGGCGCCATTGATTTCGATCACGGCAAAGTCCTCACCGGCCATCAGACGGTCCAGATCCCTGAATTTGATGTCCAGACGTCCGTAATGAAAGCCGGGAATGTGGTCGAACAGGTGGTCAAGGCGTGCACGCAAGGCCGGGGTGATGAACTGCCGGCCGTCGCGAAATATCGCGCCGCGGCAATGGCTGGCGGAAAACACCAGCCGATAGGGAGTTCCCGCAGGAATCACATCACCCCACCGGGCACTGTGCCGCTCACGGTAAAGGCGCTGGAGTTGCCCTGCCCTGGGATCCCGGGCCACCAGTTCACCCAGGGTGGCGCTGCCATCACCCACCACATAGGGCGAGTACTTCAGGGTCAGCGAGGTGATGGTGCCCTCTCGCTCACCGGGGAAGCGGACATAGAACACACCAGCTTCCGCCTCCCAGGGCGCCAATTGTTGCAACTGCACCACCCCGCCCACCGGGAAACCCTGCAGGTAGGCCCGCAGAGCAGCGGCATCGGCGATGCGCCGCACGCCCGCACCCCTGCAGCCCAGGTTGGGCTTGGCCACCACCGGCAGAGTCAGGCCCTTCTGCTCCAGAGCCCGCACTACATCGGTGCATTGCACGGACACCGGACGGCGATCCACGGTGTGGAGCAGCCAGGGCAGAATCCAGCGCGCGGCATCCGGACCGGCAAGGTCAAATACCGCGGATTTGGGTACACCCACCATGCCGGACAGGGGAATGGCCGGATTGGCGATGAGGGGCAGACTCAGGCTGCGGTACCACACGGCCAAACCCAGCCACTGGATGACCACCGGCAGGTACATCAGCCAGGTGGGCCAGAATTCGAAAAACGAGGTGCTGCGCCCTGCCGTATCCAGCGGTGGCATGCCGGCGGCAACATGGGCTGGGGTGGGTAACGGAGTGTTGGCGTTCACGACAGGGCACCGCTGACAGGGGCCCGCATTATTGCATCCTGACCCCAAACCCTCAATCGCCCGGCTGGCCGTGGGGCAAGGCTCGCTGCTATCATGCCAACGCTTTGTAATTTCTGAGGAATTCCCCCATGGCAGGTAAGCTGCTGATCACCCTGCTGGTGATCGCCATCGCCATTGCCCTGCTCAGGCAACGGGGTCGGGAAGCCTCCGGAGCCGCGCGGTCAGGGGGGGCAGCCAAACAGGACACCGGCCTCTCGGACCTGCGCCTCGGCGCTTATCTGTTCCTGACCCTGACGATCGCACTGGGTGGCGTGCTCTACTACCTGCGCTGGCAGGATGATCATCAGGAGCTCACCGTCTCCCTGTATCGGGAGGGGCTGTCGGCGCCGGTGGTCTACACCGTCTATAAATACCAATTGCAAAGCCGCTCGTTCGTCACCACCGACGGTGTCCGCATCACCGTGGCAGACACCGAGCGCATGGAAGTGACCGGGCTGGACTGAGCGGTTCAATCGTCCTGTCGATCGTCGGGGTCAACGTCGAAATCCAGATTCTCCAGCTCATCGATTTCGAAGCGGGCAGCCAGGGCGCCGATGTCCGCCGCGCTGATATCACCCACGATGTTCACCAGCACGGTTTCACCAGGCTCCGCCACCATGATGGCGATGCCATGGATAATCTCGGCCGAGTCGGACAGACGGAAGTACACGTCCACGTGTTCGCTGGAATCACGCACCCGCACCACCCGCTCCCAGCTTCGGGATTCCAGGCTCTCGGCGATTTCCGACATGGACATGGCCAGCAGCGCGGTGTCCAGGGAGGGATTCTCGTACACCTTGACGTTCACCTGCAGCAGCTTGGACACGAACTCAGCCGAGTCCTCGTCGCTGTTGCGCAGGATATTGGTGATCATGTCCAGCAACGGCTCCCTGAGACTGACCTCCACATTCGGTTCATTGCCGGCGATGGCCGTCAGGGTCGAAAAATCCACGAAGCCGGGATGACCGGACAGATTGTCGTCGGCGGCATAAGCCATTGGCAACGCCACCAGCAGAGCTAACAGAAAACCTATGGGCTTGTTGATTTGCATACCATAACCTCTCATGCAGAATGGTGAGCCACCGGCGGTGGCCCGGATCATATGGGTCCGCCAATACCGGCATCCGGTCCGGTTTGCGGATCATTGTTTCTGATTCGTGCCGACACGCTGAATGTCTCACCCAGCTGCTCGGTCAGAATTTCCTCACGCACCAGAGTGCTGGTACGCCGGGAGACCTGCTCCAGATAACTGAGAGCCAGCTCCAGATCGGCCATGGCCTGTTGAATCTCGGCATCGCTGTAGGAAGGCGCGGCCGGAGACGTGGCAGCCAACGGAGTGGCCACCTCAGTCGGGCGCAACAGCCCCTGCCCCAGCACCACCAGGACCGCGACGGCAACCACACCCGGTACGGCATAACGCAGACTGCCCGGCAGCGTGTGCCACCAGTCTGCCAACCGACCCGGTCCAGTGGCTCGTCTGTGTGTGGATCGCGCGGCGGTGCTCTGTTGCACGGCAAGTAATCGCTGCACGGGTTCCAGGGCCTGCAGACCGCAGTCCTTCTCAGGCAACTGCCCGATAGCGGCATGCAGGCGGCGGGCAAAGGCCAGTTCCATCCGGCAGGCACTGCAGCGGCCCAGGTGGGACTGTAGCTCCTGACTCTGATCGGCAGGCACTTCACCATCCAACAGGGCATCGATATGCATCAGCAAGGACTGGCATTGGGACTGCTGTGAATTAGCCATGACGTGAACCTGCCTTCAGAGTGTGTCGTTGTGATTGGGTTAGCTCATTCGTGGTACACGGATCTCGGTCGTCAGCCACCAGGGCATGCTCCATGGCCAGCCGACGCAAGCCGGGTTCCTCCCGCAGTCTGCGTCGTGCCCGGTGCAGATAGACTTTCACCTGGCTTTGGCTCAACTGCAGGCTGTGCTCGATCTCTTCATAGCTCAGCCCCTGGATGTCCCGCATGATGAGGATGCTGCGGTAGGGATCGCCCAGGTTGCTGATGGCCCGGGTCAGCTCCTCGCGGAACTGCTCATTCTCCAGCACCGACTCGCCATCCTCGGTTTCCCCGGCCAGGTCCTCCGGGACCGGCAGAACGTCACCCTGGCTGCGGCGCCGGCGGATATGGTCGATGACGGCATTGTGGGCGACCCGCATGAGCCAGGCTCCCTGCCGGCTGTGATCGATCTTGCGCCAGTGCTGCCACAGGCGGATGAACACATCCTGGGTGACATCCTCCGCATCCGCCTGGGCTCGCAGACTGTAGAGGGCGAACGAATACACCCGTTGCCGGTATTGTTCGAGCGCTTTTTGATAGAGAGCCAGCATTTGAACCCAAGGACGCAGGGTGAAAGCGGAAAGTTACACTAACGGAATTGGCCGGGTCTGGATACCGGCAGCCCCCGGCTGGCTTCCCTCTGTTGGGAATCGACGGCGTAAACCGGGCGATTTATCTCATCCACAAGAGACGAGGCGGGAAGCGTTGCTATACTTGCCGCGTTCCCGATTCGGGAAACACCCAATCCACCCAATAACGGGGAGCAGCGGATAAATTCCGGCCCTTCAATGCCATCCAAGCGCCTTATAAGCTTTGCGGCCCTCGTCCTCCTGCTGCTGTCACCCGGCTTGCAGAGTGCAGAGCAGCTCCTCACCCTGGATGACCAGACCACCATCAAGGTGTTTGTGTTCGTCCCGGAAGAAGCTGGTCCTGGACCCTGGCCGCTGGCCGTGTTGATGCCTGGCGGGCAGGGCCATGAGTACATAGCCCGTGCCCAGTTCTGGCTCGGCAAGGAACTGGCTGACCGCGGATGGGTGATCGCCGTGCCGGTGTCGCCCGACAAACGCTCCTTCTTTGGTGAAAGCGGCGCCAAGATCCCCAAAGTGATTGCGGCTCTGCAGGCCAATGAGAGTATCCGGCCCGGCAAATCCCTGCTGGTGGGTGTGTCCACTGGTGGCAGCTCGGCCCTGGAGATTGCCAGCAAGCATCCCGGGGACTATCTCGGCGTGGTGGCCGTGCCCGGCCGCATCAAGCAAACCGACGAGCTGCCCCCTCTGATGGGTCTGCCCGTGTTTCTCCGGGTCGCGGAAAACGATTACTTTCGTTGGCACAAACTGTTGCCGGAAATGCTGAAGCGCCTGGAGGCCGCCGGCGCCAGGGTGGATGCCGCCCTGGTGCCCGGTGCGCGCCATACCTTCAAGATCAACTGGGAAGAGCTGGATCCCTGGCTGAAGTCCCTGAAGTAGCACGCCCCGGCCACCGGCCGGATTACATCTTGTCCGTCTCGATCCAGTAGTTGTCCACTATGCCATCGACAAACTCGACGGCCAGGGTCTCGATGATCTCTTCTTCCACATCCACCGAGAACAGCAGGAACAAGCCTACTTCCGTGTCCTTTTCGTGGCGGTTGCGGTACTTCCAGATCTCCGTGCCATCGGCATAGCGCAAACGGGATACGGGCTCACCGAATGCCGTACGCACCCATTCCATGTCGGACTGGCCCACCTGCAGGCGATTGACATCGCCTTCATCCCAGGAGCTCTGGGTGATGCGGTTGTCGGAGTCCACGGTCAACAGGCAAGCTGACAATGAAATGGACAGCAGTCCTACTAGTATCAATCTGATCATGTGTTTCCCCTTGAGGCTCTGGTGTTTTTGTTGCGACACGGGTCGCTTTGCGCCCTGTTGCCGCGATGTCCGGTTTTAGACGTCGTTGGTCCGGCAAAGGTTACAGCTGATCATAGTCACGCTGACTGAATGCCGGCTTAATGGCCTCGGCGCAGGCAAGGATCGGTGGAGTGATCATGATCACACGAACCAAAGATCGTCCGCTCCAGATGCAAATCTGTCGTTGACATCCCCGGTTTAGGTTTTACAATTCACCCATCTCAAAACACGGCCCGACTTCTGGACCTATCGACTCAGATAAGCAAGTGAATACCATGAACCGCCAAATTATTTTCAACTCCACCCTGATGACAACCGGTGCCCGCCGTGGCCACCAGTGCGTCCTGTCCGTGGTGGAAACCCGGGAGACCGACTTGGAGTGATTTTCCATTATTGAGCATCCAGAGCTGACAAAGCCGGATAGCAAAAAAAGAGAAAGACCTCTAAGCCAACCAACCTAGAGGTCTTTTTTTTTGCACCGCATTTATTACCGCCGGCAGGCTGCTGCCGGCAACGGGGTACTTTTGTGTCTAAGAAACTACAAAGAAACATCAAAGTGGTTTATGCACTGGGATTTTTCCACAGCTTCATGATCATCGTGCCGGTGATCGTGCCCTTCTTCATGTCGAAGGGACTCAGCCTGGCGGAAATCTTTTATCTGCAAACCGTGTACGCGGCGACCATCGTATTGCTGGAAGCCCCCTCCGGCTACTTCGCTGACATTTTCGGACGTCGCACGGCGTTGCTGGTGGGTGCGGTATTCCATGGCCTGGGCTACTCGTTTCTCAATGTCGTGGACGATTTCGCCGCACTGATCCTGTTTGAGATTCTGGTGGGTGTGGCGGCCAGCCTGCTGTCAGGTGCGGACCTGGCCATCCTCTACGACACCCAGAAGGCGCTGGATGCCGACGAGGTGGCCAGCCACAGCAAGGGCATCGCCCACCTGGGCTTCACCAAATCCTTTGCCGAAGGTATGGGTGCCCTGCTCGGCGGTGTGCTGGCCCTGTGGTCATTCGACCTCATGGTGCTGGTGCAGTCCATGGCTGCCTGGGTGTGCCTGCTGCTTGCCCTGCTGGTAGTGGAACCGCCGTACAAGAACACGACCGGCAACGTGGTGGACATGCGCATGGTGACGATCATCCGCCACCTGCTGCGCAGCGATCCGGTACTGCGCAATGTGTTCATCGCCATTCCCGCCTACAGCCTGGCAACGTTCCATGCAGCCTGGCTGGTGCAGCCCTACTGGGAAGCGAACGGGTTTTCCCTGGCAGTGTTCGGCGCGCTGTGGTTTGGACAGAGCCTGGTGGTGGCCATCGCGAACCGCTGCGGCTATCTGATTGAACGACGCTTCGGCGCCGTCCACTCACTGATTCTCATCGGCATATTGCCGGTGTTAGGCCACCTGGGCATGGCCTGGCTGGGCGGCTGGTTCGGCATCGCGGTGAGTGCCCTGCTGTTCTTCGGGCGCGGACTGAACCAGGTGATTCTGGTCAATGCCCTCAACCGCCGGGTGCCCAGTGAATACCGGGCCACGGCAAACTCGCTGACCAGCTTTGTGTTCCGCTTGAGCTTCATAGCAACGGGACCACTGGTGGGTTATGTGGCCGACAGCCAGGGACTGACCACGGTCTTCAACCTGCTGGCAGTCATCTGCGTCATGATCTTTGCGCTGGTCATGTGGCCGTTGATCCAGTCGGTCAAAGCCCTGCAACAACGCGTCTCAGTTTAGAACGATCCCTCCCCACTGGGGCGGTCATCCGGACTTCTCCCTCCCGAAGGATGACCGCCCCTTTTTTAAGCACTGCCGCAGACACCCGCCCCTTCATGGTGCTTTGACAGGCAGCATGGTAAAGTCAGCCAGTCCAAAAATAAGCAGGAGACCCCCATGAAATTGATCACCGCCATAATAAAACCGTTCAAATCCGATGATGTGCGCGAAGCCCTTTCGGAGCTGGGCGTGAAGGGCATGACCGTCACCGAAGTGAAGGGTTTCGGACGGCAAAAAGGCCACACGGAGCTGTACCGGGGTGCCGAGTATGTGATCGACTTTCTGCCCAAGGCCAAGATCGAAGTGGCCATCGAGGATGGACTGGTGGAACAGGCGGTGGAGGCCATCTGCAAGGCGGCCCATACCGGCCAGATCGGCGATGGAAAGATTTTCGTCAGCAACCTGGAGCAGGTGATTCGGATCCGTACCGGCGAGACCGGTAACGAAGCTCTTTAACGGAGACCACCATGAGAACAATAACAAGTCTGCGTACCCTTACTGCCCTGCTGCTTTGCCTCCTGCCGACCCTGGCCAGCGCCCAGGACGGCAGCATCGATGGTGCCAATACCGCCTGGATTCTCACCGCCACCGCCCTGGTCCTGTTCATGACCATACCAGGATTGTCCCTGTTTTACGGCGGTCTGGTGCGCACCAAGAATGTGCTGTCCATTCTCATGCAATGCTTCGCCATCACCATCATGGTGTCCATTCTTTGGCTGCTGGTGGGCTACAGCATTGCCTTCGGTCCTTCTGAATCCTCGTTGTGGGGCGGACTGGGCAAGGCCCTGTTCAATGGCGTGGTGGTGGATTCGGTATCCGGTGACATTCCGGAAACCGTGTTCGCCGCCTTCCAGATGACCTTCGCCATCATCACCCCGGCCCTCATCGTGGGCGCCTTTGCGGAGCGCATGAAGTTTTCCGCCATGATGCTGTTCAGCGGTCTGTGGGTGCTGCTGGTGTATTTCCCGGTGGCCAATTGGGTGTGGGGCGGCGGCTGGCTGGGTCAGATGGGGCTCATCGATTTTGCCGGTGGCACGGTGGTGCACGTCACTGCCGGTGTGGCCGCCGTCATCACGGCAATCATGCTGGGCCCACGCAAAGGCTTTCTCACCTCCGCCATGGTGCCCCATAACATGACCATGACGGTTACGGGAGCCGGGATGCTGTGGGTCGGCTGGTTTGGGTTCAATGCGGGCAGTGCCCTGGCAGCCAATGGCAGTGCCGGCATGGCCCTGATGGTGACCCATTTGTCCGCGTCTGCCGGGGCGCTCACCTGGATGACCATCGAATGGCTGCGCCATGGCAAACCCAGCGCCCTGGGTGCGGTGACCGGTATGGTGGCGGGTCTGGCCACCATCACGCCGGCCTCCGGCTCAGTGGGGCCTGCCGGCGGCATGCTGGTGGGAATCGCCGGCGGCTTCATCTGTTTCTATGCCACCACCTACATGAAAACCAAACTGCGCATCGATGACTCCCTGGACGTATTCCCGGTGCACGGTGTGGGCGGCATGCTGGGCACCTTTCTGGCGGGCATTCTGATCTCCCAGAATCTCGGTGTGTTCAGTGGCAACGGCTATGCCGATGGCATGGCCATGGGCTCCCAGGTGGTGGTGCAGGTCACCGGTATCCTGGCCACCGGTGTCTATACCGCGGTACTGACCTTTGTGATCCTGAAGGTGGTGGGCATGCTGACCTCCGGTCTGCGACTCAGCGAGGAGCAGGAGCAGATGGGGTGCGATATCACCGATCACGACGAGAAGGGCTACTCGCTGTAGTTCGTCGATCGCGGGGGTCTGTGATCCTCTGATCAGGTCGCCTGACCGCGGCGGAGTGGGGTCAGGGGGTGGCTCGCTCAGAGGGGCCATCCATGGCCCCATCCCGCGCTCGTCCCTGGCGCTATTCGCTCCCCACCCCCTGACCCCACTCCCCCGCTGCATCGTGCAAACCGGCAGGTCTTACTGAAATCAATTTCTGATAGCGAACCCTGCAGTGAGTCGAGGACCGGTGGAGGCGGACCGGGTCGTGGCGCGAATCCGCGCCAGGGACGGGCGCGGCCGGGCCAGGGATGGCCCATTGAGCGCAACGACCCGGTCCGCCTCCGCCGATCAATCACGCTGTTTTAATTCACTGCGTCGATCAAGAACCCAGGCGGGCCGTTGAGGTCTCGTGCTTGCGCATGGTGCAGATGGCATACACCAGCTTGTTGCCCTGCTCATCAAAAAACGTCACCGCCACCAGACAGGTACTCTTGCCATCCTTGATAAGCTCGCCCCGGAGGCGCAGACGCGGCCCCATCACCGGATCCAGATAGTCGATCCGCATATTGACGGTGGAGGCCCAGGAAAACCCGGGACGATCCAGGTAGAGGGTGCGCACGGTCCAGATGGCTAGCATGTCCACATAGGTGCCGGTGAAGCCACCGAACAATTGACCGCGGGGGTTCAGCAGGCGGGTCGGCAGATGGGCATCCACCTCCACCAGGCCGTGGGATTCGGCGAGGATTTTCCATTTGGAGGCCTCCACCAGATCGCCGGCACAGTGGCCGGGCCGCAGGAACACCGGCGGCTGGCGGTTTTCAAACCCCTCCAAGTACTACTGATCCAGCAGTTGATAGATGCGCCGGATGGCCCGCACGTCGGCACCTGGTCCGCGGATCTGGGGGAAGGCGGCAGCGTGATTGGTCATGTCGATGGCTTCCGCAGCCTGCTCAGCGCTCAGGCCCTGATCCTTGAGGCGCACCGTCTTGGGCCACAGGTCGGTCAGATAGGCCTGGAAGTTGTCGATCACCTGGCGATCATTGAAGGGCTGGCCGTGACCGGGCAGCACCCAGTCGAAGTCCAGGGTCTTCAATGCCTCGAGAGTGTCCGGCCACTCGCTGACATGGGCGTCGCCCATGTAGGACAGGGACGGCAGCATCATGTCGCCGGTGAAAACGATGCGTTCCTGGGGCAGATAGACCACCACGTCACCACCGGTGTGGGCACGTCCCAGGTGCAGCAACTGCACCTCCCGGCTGCCCCGGGACACCACCTGGAACAGGGTCATTTTTTCTTCCAGGGTGATATTGGGCGGCGTCGGCACGATTTCGTCCACGGCGGCAAGATAATCCCGCTGCACCTGGGCCCGCCGCTCGATGTCCGCCCTGCGGGCCGCATCGGTTTCCGCTGCCGCCTGCCGTTCCATGTTGGCGATGGTGGCAGGCACCGGATCGGTAAAGCTCTGGAAGGTTCCCTCCTCCAGCACATTGCCACCCTGGCCACTCAGCTTGTAGCGGGTGAATTCATGGCCGATGATTTCCACGTCTCGCGGAAAGGCCTGATTACCGTGGGCATGGTCGAAATGGTAATGGCTGTTCACCAGGTAGCGCACCGGCTTGTCGGTGATGGCCGACAAAGCATCGATCAGGGAGCGGGCGGCCGCCGGTGTGACATGGGAATCCACCACCAGGGTGTCGAACTCACCCACCAGCACCATGGCATTGCTCATGACATGGACGGAGCCGGTCCCGACGGCGTGCCAGACGCCTTCCGCCATTTCGGTAAAACGGTGGCTGTCGGATTCCACCACCCGCCCGGTCTGGGCATGGGCGCTGGCGGCAAAACCGGCGATAAGGAGAAGCAAGGTACTGAAGAACAAGGAGAGTTTGAGCAGGGAGGCGTTGCTGCGTCGACGCGTCATGTTGTTGTTTTTACCTCGATGGGGTGGTCGTTGACGATCTGTAACAGTGTCTGAATCCTACAAGAATAAACCGGTGGTGAGAAGCGCAATCATACGCTCCGATGCATGGTGCAGCGGTGCCACTGTCGCCATGAAGCAACCCGCCAGTAACACCATCAGCACCAACACCTGGGCATCGGACAGCACGATGCGGGAGCGCCCTTCCAGAACCGCCGTAATCCGGGTTTCCACGTCGCATTCCAGGAAAGCCGCTGCATGACGGGGGACGTCCTGTGCAAGCCCTTGCATCAGTCGCTGGATGTGCAGCAGGGTTTCGGCAACGGCGAACGCACCGTAGGTTTCAGCCGCCCTGAAGTCGCAGGCCTGTTCAATCAACGACCGTGCGTCGGACTTGATCTGCCCGTAGAAGCGGGCTGGCAGCAACAATCCGAAAGCCCGCACCAGCAGCAGACGCAGGTTATCCCGCCGCCGACTGTGTTCCTGTTCATGGCTAAGTATCACGTCGAGCTGACCAGGTGTGCACTGCTGCAACAGTGCTTCGCTGAAATAGATCTGCGGTCGCCACCAGCCGAGGGTGAAAACCAGGGGCCTGTCTGAGGCAATCACGCGGAAGCGTCTACCACCATGGCTCAGCACGGCGAATTCATGTTGCATGCGCCAGCCTGCCAGCAGATTGACCACCACGCGCACCGTCAGCAGCAACAGAATGCCCAGGCTCAGCCCGATGGCGACAAAGGCAAGGCCGGTGGAGCCCAGCACGGGAAGATGGTCACCGCAATCCGCATGGCAATGGGCATCCACCAGCAGACTCTCCAGACCCGGCATGTAGAGCAGGCAGGTGCAGAACAGGCTGACTAGAAACGGACCACTCCAGTAGGCCAGCAGCAGAAAGCTGCCATTGCGGGGGTGGGTGGCCATCAGCGCCGGCCGGATCACTGGATAAAAAAGGACGAAAACGATACTCAGCAACAGCCACAGCACCAGTCCTATGGTGGCGAATGAACCAATGACCTCTATCATGGTTCACCCTCCGACTTATCCGCCTTGCGTTGCGCGATCAATTGTTCCAGCCGCTGCAGTGAAGCCTCGTCAAGCCGCTCCGCCACACTCACGAAACTGCTGAGTATGGTTTCCAGTTTGCCATCGTGCAGCAGCTGGATCACGTCCCCCATCATGCGTGCCAGGAGACTGGGTCGGGATAGGGTGGCTTCATAGCGGAAGGCATGGCTGTACTTGATTCGCGAGAGCAGCCCTTTCTTCACCAGACGTTCCAGGGTGGACTGCACCGTACTGAGGGACAGGGAACTGCGTGTACTCAGGAGCTGCTCAAGAATCTGTTTGGCATCCAGTCCCGGGGTCCCCCAGATGACTTCCATCACGGCAAGTTCCAGTTGTCCCAGATGGTTGTTCAGGATATTGGAGGCGGTTTTTCGACTGGCCATTTTACCGATCAGCTCTCGGTTCTTTTTTAGTCTTGAGGAACTTATAAAAATCAATCAGTTGCAGCGCCTTACTCTTGCCGACAGCCGGCTTCGTTTTGGCATTCAGGACGACGCACAGTATGCTGCGCCACGCCCTGCTTGCATCGGCAAGCGCTACTGTAGTTTCGGATGCCAAGGAAATCAACGCCAAATGAAAGAGCCTATCTCTTCTCCGCAAAATCCGCTGGTTCAGCCCACTCCACTTACCAGGCTGGCCCTGGGTGTCAGCCTGGCGCTGCTGGGGTTCCAGGCCAATGGTGCCGGACTCACCGGCAACCGCATCGAGGAAATCACGGTGTTCGGCACACAGAACGCCCTGCAGGGCAACCCGGTGACCGCCACCGAAGGCGTGGTCATGGGCCGGCAGCTGGAGCTGCGTCCGGTTTCCCGCATCGGTGAACTGCTGGAATTCGTACCCGGCCTGATGGCCACCCAGCACAGCGGTGAGGGCAAGGCCAACCAGTATTTCCTGCGGGGCTTCAACCTCGACCATGGCACCGACTTTGCGATCAGCGTCGATGGCATGCCGGTCAACATGCCCAGCCATGCCCATGGTCAGGGCTATGCCGACCTCAATTTCCTGATCCCGGAAATGACCCGTGCCATGCTGTATCGCAAGGGCCCCTATTATGCAGCGGTCGGGGATTTTTCCACGGCCGGCTCCGCCGATTTCGTTTACCGTGATGATCTGGACAGCGGTGTAGTGAGCCTCACTGCCGGTGAACACGACTACCAGCGACTGTTCGTCGGCAACAGCGTCGACGCGGGCAGTGGACGCTTGACCGCGGCCCTGGCGGCCACCCGCTACGCCGGCCCCTGGACCCGGGATCAGAACCTGCAGCAGACCAATGGCCTGCTGAAATACCATGCCGAATCCGCCGCCGCCCGCTGGAGCATCACCGGCAGCTACTACGACAATGGCTGGGATTCCTCCGACCAGATTCCCCTGCGCACGGTAAGCAGCGGCCAGATCGGGGCGCTGGGATTCATTGATCCCACCGTGGGCGGCGAATCACACCGCCACAGCCTGTCCGCCCGCAGGGAGCAGGTACTGGGGGACGGCAATCTGAGCCTCAGTGCCTATGCCATCGATTACGGGCTGGACCTGTATTCCAACTTCACCTACTTTCTCGATGATCCGGTGAACGGCGACCAGTTCAACCAGGCCGACGACCGGACCATTACCGGATTCTCCGCCGGCTATACCCAGACACTCGACTGGGCGGTGGCATCCGATCTGTCAGTGGGACTCCAGTACCGGCAGGACGATGCGGATGTGGGTCTGTACCGAACCACCGCCCGTCAGCGGCGCGCCACCATCAGGAACGATGCTGTGAACCAGGTCTCACTCGGAGCCCATGTGTCACTTCAACAGCAATGGACCAACTGGTTCAGAACCGTGGGGGCAGTGCGCCTGGATCACTACCGCTTCGACATCGACTCCAACACCGCCGTCAACAGCGGCAAGGCCAACGATACCCTGGCCAGTCCGAAGTTGAACCTGGTGTTTGGTCCGACCGGCGGCACAGAGTACTTTCTCAGCTATGGCCGCGGCTTCCACAGCAATGATGCCCGCGGCACGACAATCCGCCTGGATCCAGCCTCCGGCGACCCGGTGGATGCCGTCCCTCCCCTGGTCAAATCCCGCAGCTATGAAGCCGGCCTGCGCAGTGCGGCCCTGACCAATACCCAGCTGTCCCTGTCCCTGTTCTCCCTGAAACTGGACTCCGAACTGGTGTATGTAGGGGATGCCGGTGCCACCGAGGCATTGGGTGCCAGCAAGCGCCGCGGCCTGGAGTTCGGAGCAGTGCATGCCCTCACCGACTGGCTGTTGATCGACACGGATGTGACCTGGACCCGGGCGCGCTTCGTCGATGCCGGAGCCGACGACCGCATTCCATTGGCGGTGGAGCGTACGGCGTCCCTGGGGCTCAGCGTGGACCGGGCCAACGGATTCACTGCCGGTCTGCGCATGCGGTATCTGGGAGAGGCACCGTTGATCGAGGACAACTCGGTGACCTCGGCAGCCACGTTTCAGGTCAATCTGGAAGCTGGCTATGCTCTGAGTCCCCGCTGGCAGCTGAGCCTGGAACTGCACAACCTGCTGGACAGTGACGACAATGACATCACCTATTTCTATGAGTCACAGCTGCCCGGGGAGACCGATCCCGTGGCTGACATCCACTTCCATCCGGTGGAACCCCGGATGCTGCGGCTGGGAATCACCGGCAGGTTCTGAAAATAAATCACTGTTTTTATTGGAAACTGTGTTAAAGTGCCGCCCGTTGCCAGTCTTTGACTGGCAACCGTGCTTCATCTTTAGCTGTTAGGTCATCTGTAAGGTCATCTTTCTGCGGCGCGGGTCTTTCCGCCCCCCGGTCACTTGGGACTTGTCATAACAGGTCTTCACCTTCCTCCGGATCAGCCGCCAACCTCATGGCGCAATCCCGACAAAGTTAATTTTCGATGCACACACGTGCGCTCGGGCCCTGTCCCGGGTCTTCTTCATTTTATTAAGAGTACTGTAATGACTTTCAATTCCCTTGGGTTGTCCGAATCCCTGCTGCGTGCCGTGGCACAAACCGGCTATACCACCCCTACCCCGATCCAACAGCAAGCCATTCCTGCCATCCTGTCCGGCAAGGATGTGATGGCTGCCGCCCAGACCGGCACCGGCAAGACCGCCGGCTTTACCCTGCCCCTGTTGCAGCTGCTGGCCGGCCGTGGCCGACCGGCCCAGTACCGCACCCATGCCCTGGTGCTGGTTCCCACCCGCGAACTGGCTGCCCAGGTGCAGGACAGCATCGCCACCTATGGCAAATACGAACAGGTACAGTCCGGCGTGGTGTTCGGCGGGGTCAACATCAATCCCCAGATGCGCCTGCTGAAGCGCGGTGTGGACATCCTGGTGGCCACTCCCGGCCGCCTGCTGGACCTCTATCAACAGAACGCCGTGGATTTCGACGACATCGGCATCCTGATTCTGGACGAAGCGGATCGCATGCTGGACATGGGCTTCATCCGCGACATCCGCAAAATCATCGGCCTGCTGCCCAAACAGCGGCAGAACCTGATGTTCTCCGCCACCTTCTCCGATGAGATCCGCAGCCTGGCCAAGACCATATGCCACAATCCCATTGAAATCGACGTGGCGCCCCGCAATTCCACCGTGGCTGCCATCAGCCAGCGCTGCTACAAGGTCAACAAGGACCAGAAGGTCAGCCTGCTGACCCAGTTGCTGCGCAAGAGCAGTGATCAGGTACTGGTGTTCACCCGCACCAAGCACGGCGCCAATGCGCTGGCCCAGAAGCTGGAACGCGCCGGCATTTCCGCCACCGCCATCCATGGCAACAAGAGCCAGTCCCAACGCACCCGTGCCCTGGATGATTTCAAGAGCAACCGGGTGCAGGTCATGGTGGCTACCGACATTGCAGCCCGCGGCATCGACATCGATCTGCTGGCCATGGTGGTGAATTTTGATCTGCCCCATGTCCCGGAGGACTATGTGCACCGCATCGGCCGCACCGGCCGCGCCGGTTGCAATGGCCATGCGGTGTCGCTGGTGGCGGCGGAGGAGCATGAGTTGTTGCGCGCGATCGAGCGTTTGATCGGCAACCCACTGCCCAAGCAGGAGGTACCGGGCTTCGAGCGCACGATCCACTCAGCGCCCCCCCTGGATCTCAGCGGTGGCCGTGGCCGTGGTGGCAGCAGCCGTGGCGGTGGCAACAGCCGCGCGGGTGGCGCCCGGACCGGGCGCGGCCGCGCTCCTGCGGGGCGATCCGGCCAGCGTTGAGGCAGCCACCTCAGGGCGATGGGTTTTGATCCACGGGATTGGCCGACCGGCTCACGCGGGACGCGGCCGATCACCGGCAACCTGGATGCCTTGCTGCAGGAAAACGCCGCCCTCAAGCAAGAGGTGCTGCGGCTTCGCCGCTTGCTCGATCGTTATGAACGGCTTGAGCGCGAGCCAAGGGCGACGGCCAAGCCGGCTTGGGTCAGCGTTGACCAGGCGGCCGACTGGGCTCGCCTGCTGA
>JBJOHV010000085.1:0-25507 GCA_046047495.1 Pseudomonadota bacterium
TGGCGACTTTGCCGGTCTTGATGCCGTGCGCCTCGAAATGTTTACTCGCATCAGCGAACTTGTGAGAGCTGTCCAGCAATGCCTTTGAGGGAATGCAGCCCACGTTGAGGCAGGTACCGCCGTACACGGTCTTATTGTCCGCATCCAGCCACTTCTCTATACAAGCCGTCTTGAATCCCAGTTGGGCGCAGCGGATCGCAGCGACATAGCCGCCGGGACCGGACCCGATCACCACGACGTCGTATTGATTTGCCATAACTATTTCCTTTTTGAATTCTTGATCAGATTTCCAGCAAGATGCGGGAGGGATCTTCCAGTATGTCCTTCACTGTCACCAGGAACTGCACCGCTTCCTTGCCATCGATCATGCGATGGTCGTAGGAAAGCGCCAGGTACATCATGGGCAGAATGACAACATTGCCATCCACAGCCATGGGGCGTTCCTGAATCTTGTGCATGCCCAGGATGGCGGTCTGGGGAGGGTTGAGGATGGGTGTGGACAGCAGGGAGCCGAACACGCCGCCATTGGAGATGGTGAAGGTGCCGCCGGTCATATCCTCGATGGCCAGTTTGCCGTCCCGGGCCTTTTCCCCGTATTCACGAATCTGCTTTTCGATGGCCGCCAGTCCCAGATGATCGGCATTGCGCAGCACGGGCACCACCAGCCCGCGGGGCGATGACACGGCAACTCCAATGTCCTGGTAACCGTGGTACACGATGTCATTGCCATCGATGGACGCATTCACCGCCGGGAAACGCTTCAATGCCTCCACGCAGGCGCGCACGAAAAACGACATGAAGCCCAGTCGAGTGCCATTGTGGGCCTTTTCAAACAAATCCTTGTAGCGATTGCGCAGCTCCATCACCGGCTGCATGTTCACCTCGTTGAAGGTGGTGAGCATGGCCGTGGACTGGCTGGCGTGCAACAACCGTTCGGCCACCTTGGCGCGCAACCGACTCATGGGAACCCGTTCCTCGATGCGGCCACTGCTGCTCACCATCTCGCTGGGAATGGCCGTCTTTGCCTCGGCTGTCTTGGCTGCGGGAGTCTGTGCCGCCGAAGCACCTGTGCCGCTGGCGATGAATTTGGTGACGTCTTCCTTGGTGATCCGCCCGTCCTTGCCGCTGCCCTTGATATCGGAAACCGCGATGGCGTTCTCATCGATCAATTTCTTGGCCGCAGGGCTTGCGATGACTTCTTCGGTGGAGGCACTGGCGGCAGTGGCTTCGGGTGCCGGGCTGCTCACCGGCGCATCCACCGCAGCTTCACCTTCCGTCACGCTGCCCAGGGCCTCGTTGCTGACGATGGTGTCACCTTCCTGCTTGAAGATATCTTTCAATACTCCATCGACCGGTGAAGGGACCTCGATAACCACCTTATCGGTTTCAATGTCCACCAGCAGTTCATCACGCTTGACGCTGTCACCGACTTTCTTGTGCCAGGTTGCGATGGTGCCGTCGGGCACGGACTCCGGAAGGGTTGGTGCCTTGATCTCTATCGTCATGTTAGGTTCCTTGGGGACTGTGAGCCGATCAGGATTTGGGATCCAATGCCTGATTGATCAATTCCTGTTGTTGTTTCAAGTGCAATGCCGGATAACCTGCGGCTGGTGAGGCCGAGGCGTCCCGGCCTGCATATTCCAGATACAACGACGGATTATGATCGTAGATCACCCGCCGCATGTGATGCTGGCTGGAATACCAGGCACCCTGGTTCATGGGTTCTTCCTGGCACCAGACGATTTCCTTGATGTTGCGGTATTTGGACAATACTTCCGCCAACGCCTGCTCCGGAAATGGATAGAGTTGTTCCAGGCGGATGATGGCGATGTCATTGATGCCCCGCTCGCGACGGGCCTGGCGCAGTTCGTAATACACCTTGCCACTGCAGAGCACCACGCGGCGCATGGTCTCGGCATTCAAATCATCGGTTTCATCCAGCACCACCTGGAAACTGCCGTCTGCAATTTCTGCCAATGAGGAAGCGGCTTCCTTGTGTCGCAGGAGGCTCTTGGGAGACATGACGATCAGCGGCTTGCGCAACGGACACAGTACCTGCTTGCGCAGCATGTGGAAAACCTGTGCCGACGTGGTCGGTATGCATACCTGAATATTGTGCTCGGCACACAGTTGCAGGTAACGCTCCAGACGGGCTGAAGAATG
The DNA here is from genome assembly GCA_046047495.1 of Pseudomonadota bacterium. Classification (GTDB taxonomy): domain Bacteria; phylum Pseudomonadota; class Gammaproteobacteria; order Pseudomonadales; family Pseudohongiellaceae; genus NORP240. The sequence continues at coordinate 2,164 of JBJOHV010000085.1, forward strand.
CTCCGGCCCCTGGCCCTCGTAGCCATGGGGCAACAACATGGTCAGGCCACACAGGCGCTGCCATTTGTGCTCTCCGCTGGTGATGAACTGGTCGATGACCACCTGGGCGGTGTTGGCGAAATCCCCGAACTGGGCTTCCCATATGACCAAAGCATTGGGCGTGGTGGTGGCATATCCGTATTCGAATGCGAGTACGGCTTCCTCGGACAGCAGCGAGTCGTATATGGAAAACTTCATCTGGTCCTTGGCAAGACTCTGCAAGGGAATGAAGGTGTCACCCGTCTCCTGGTCGTAGAGCACGGCATGGCGGTGGGAGAAGGTGCCGCGTCCCACATCCTGACCGGTAATCCGCACCAGATTGCCGCTGGTAAGAACGCTGGCATAGGCCAGGGTTTCGGCAAACCCCCAGTCCACCGGCAGTTCCTCGTTGGCCATCTTCGCCCGATCGTCCATGACTTTCTGCACGGCCCGCTGCAGGGTGAAATTGGCCGGATAGGTCACCAGCTTCCTGGCCAGTGCCTTGAGGGTCTCCAGTTTTATCGAGGTGTTGAAATAGGGGCTCCAGGTATGACCCAGATAGGGATTCCAGTCGACGAACAGCTCCACCGAAGGCTCCTTCACCAGGCTTTTGACCACATGCTGGCCGTTGTCCAGTGCCTTGCGGTAATTGCTGATGAGGTTATCCGCGTCATCGGCGGTTACGATGCCTTCACTCACCAGTTTTTCAGCATAGATCACCCGGGTGGTCTTGTGGGTCTTGATTTTGCTGTACATGACCGGCTGGGTAACCGACGGCTCATCGGTTTCGTTGTGCCCGCGGCGCCGGTAACAGATCAGATCGATGACGACATCCTTCTTGAACTGGTAGCGGAAATCCAGCGCCAACTGGGTTACGAACAACACCGCCTCAGGGTCGTCCGCATTGACGTGAAAAATGGGTGCCTGCACCATTTTTGCCACATCGGTACAGTACTCCGTTGAACGGGCATCGTCCCGCCGGCTGGTGGTGAAACCCACCTGGTTGTTGATGATGATGTGGATGGTGCCCCCCGTGGCATAGCCACGGGTCTTGGACATCTGGAAGGTCTCCATTACCACACCCTGCCCTGCAAACGCTGCATCACCGTGCACGATAATGGGCAGGACGGTGTCACCCTTGCCATCCTTGCGGCGGGTCTGTCGGGCACGCACGGAGCCTTCCACCACCGGGGACACGATCTCCAGGTGGGAGGGATTGAAGGCCATGGCGAGATGCACTTCACCGCCGGCGGTCATGATGTTGGAAGAGAAGCCCTGGTGATATTTCACATCACCGGAGCTGCGATAGATCTTCTTCCCCTCGAATTCGTCGAACAGTTCGGTGGGGTTCTTGCCCAGGGTGTTGACCAGCACGTTGAGCCGGCCCCGGTGGGCCATGCCGATGACGATTTCCTTGACCCCGCGGCCGCCTGCCCGCTGGATCAGCTCGTCGATAAGAGGGATAAGGCTTTCGCCGCCCTCCAGACCGAAGCGCTTGGTGCCGGGAAACTTGGCATCCAGGTGTTTTTCCAGCCCTTCTGCAGCACTGAGTCTTTCCAGCAGGTGCCGCCTGACATCCTTTTCGAATGCGGGAAAGCCATCATTGCTTTCTATGCGCTGCTGAATCCATTGCTTCTCCTGCAAATCGACGATGTGCATGAATTCATAGCCGATGGTGTTGCAGTAGATGCGCTCCAGGATGTCGACGATTTCCCGCAGGGGCGCTTTGTCCTTGCTGATGAACAGCGAGCCGGTCTGGAAAATGGTGGAGTAATCCAGCGGCGACAGATTATGGAATTCCAGCTCCAGGTCGGGAACCCGTTCCCGGGGCATCAGGCCCAGGGGATCGAGATTGGCCTTCTGGTGACCGCGGACTCTGTAAGAACTGATCAGCAGCAGCACCTGCACCTGTTTGCTTTCATGCTCGGAGTTGACCACCAGATCATTGCTGAGGATCGGTGTGAAGCGACTGATCTTGCTCAGCTCACGGAACTGGCTCTGGATGATCGAATGGGATACATCAACCTGCCCGTTACCGCTGACTTGCTGCAGTGAATCGAAATAGTCGCGCCATTCCGCGGACACGCTGGCCGGATCGCCGAGGTAGTGCTCGTAGAGATCCTCGACATAATCGGCATTGGCACCGGACAAATGGCCGGTGCTCCACATCATCTCCATCTGATTGCTAGACATTGTATGAAATTCCTTCAGCGGTACTGCCGGCGGCGCACTAGGTGGCCTGCTGGATCAACATGTTGCGGATATGACCGATGGCGCGGGTTGGATTGAGACCTTTGGGGCAGACTGCCACGCAATTCATGATGCCCCTGCAACGGAACACGCTGAAGGGATCCTCCAGACCGGCCAGTCGCTCCGCAGTGGCAGTGTCGCGGCTGTCCGCCAGGAAGCGGTAAGCCTGCAGCAAGCCTGCCGGACCGATGAACTTGTCCGGGTTCCACCAGAAGGAGGGACAGTTGGTGCTGCAACAGGCGCACAGGATGCACTCATAGAGGCCATCCAGCTTGGCGCGGTCCTCGGGGGACTGCAGCCGCTCGATGGCGGGGGCCGGCTCATCGTTGATGAGGAAGGGTTTAACCTTTTCAAACTGTTTGTAGAAGATGGACATGTCCACCACCAGATCCCGCACCACCGGCAGGCCGGGCAGCGGCCGCAAAATCAGCTTGCCACCCGAGTGCTTGACCGCCTCCGACAGCGGGGTGATACAGGCCAGCCCATTGGTGCCGTTGATGTTCATGCCATCGGAGCCGCACACACCTTCGCGACAGGAGCGGCGATAGGCGATGGAGGAATCCTGCTTTTTCGCCAATTCCAGCACATCCAGTACCATCAGGTCCTTGCCTTCGGGAATGGCAACCTCGATGTCCTGCATCGTCGGCTTGGTGTCGGTTTCGGGGTTGTAGCGATAAATACTGACTAACATGTGACTTTGCCTTGTGGATTGAGCTGCAACTGGGTTAGTAGGTTCTGATCTTGGGTTCGAACTTGGCCACCGTTTTGGGCGCAAAATTCACCGCACGCTTGCCCACCTGCTTCTTGACGGGGAAGAACATGGAGTGGCACAGCCAGTTTTCGTCGTCCCGATCCTGAAAATCTTCACGTGCATGGGCACCCCGGCTCTCCGTGCGTGCCTCTGCAGCTATAGCTGTAGATTCGGCCACTTCCAGCAAATTCTGTAGTTCCAGTGCCTCGATACGGGCAGTGTTGAAAACCTGGCTCTTGTCGGTCAGGGCCACATTCTCGATACGCTCCCGCAGTCCGGCCAGCATTTTGATGCCTTCCTGCATGAAGGGACCCTTGCGGAACACCCCGAAATAGTTCTGCATGACGTTTTGCAATTCGCGCCGCAGATCCGCCACGTTCTCCCCGTCGCTGGAATCGTTCAGCCGCTGCAGGCGCTGCATGGCCTGCTCTACGTCGGTGTCGCTGGCTCCGCGCTGCTCCACGCCCTGACGCAGCTGCAGCTCGATGAACTTGCCGGCGGCACGACCGAAGACCACCAGGTCCAGCAGTGAATTGCCCCCCAGCCGATTGGCGCCATGCACAGACACGCAGGCGGTTTCCCCGGCGGCAAACAGGCCCGGTATGACCTTGTCATTGCCCTGGGCATCCACGGTAAGCGCCTGCCCGTGGATGTTGGTGGGAATACCACCCATCATGTAGTGACAGGTTGGGATGACGGGAATCGGCTCCTTCGCCGGGTCCACATGGGCAAAGGTCTTGGAAAGCTCCATGATGCCGGGCAGTTTCGCATGGAGTGTTTTTTCGCCCAGGTGATCCAGCTTCAGCAGCACGTGGTCGGCATGTTCACCAACACCCCTGCCCTCCAGGATCTCCAGGATCATGGAGCGTGCCACCACGTCGCGGCCGGCCAGATCCTTGGCATTGGGGGCATAGCGCTCCATGAAACGCTCACCGTCCTTGTTGATCAGGTAGCCGCCCTCACCCCGACAGCCTTCGGTCACCAGGGTGCCGGCACCGTAAATACCGGTGGGATGGAACTGCCACATTTCCATGTCCTGCATGGGGAATCCCGCCCGCAGCGCCATGCCCACACCGTCGCCGGTGTTGATATGGGCGTTGGTGGTGGACGCGTAGATGCGTCCGGCACCACCTGTGGCCAATACGGTGGCCTTGGAGCTGATGTACAGGGTTTCACCTGTTTCGATGCAGATCCCGATCACCCCGACCACATCGCCATCCTGGTTTTTCACCAGATCCACGGCATACCACTCATTGAGGAAGACGGTGCGGTTTTTCAGATTTCCCTGGTACAGGGCGTGCAACAGGGCATGACCGGTGCGATCGGCAGCCGCACAGGTGCGTGCAGCCTGCCCTCCCTTGCCATAATCCTTGGACTGGCCGCCAAACGGTCGCTGATAGATGCGGCCCGCCTCGGTGCGGGAGAACGGCAGACCCATATGTTCCAGTTCGAAAACAGTCTGGGGTCCCTCACTGCACATGTACTCGATAGCGTCCTGGTCGCCAATGTAATCGGACCCTTTCACTGTGTCATACATGTGCCAGCGCCAGTCATCGTTGGGATCGTCACTGGCGATGGCACAAGTGATTCCCCCCTGGGCGGATACCGTATGGGAACGGGTCGGAAACACCTTGGAGATCACGGCCGTATTGTATCCGGATTGTGCCAGTTGCAGTGCCGCCCGCATGCCGGCGCCACCGCCGCCCACGATGACAGCATCAAATGCCAGAGTTCTCAGCTTAGCCATTTAAAATCCCCACAAAATCTGAACACCCCACACCAGGTAGACGAACACCAGCAGTGCGCAACCGGTCTGGAACAAGAATCGAATGACCGTGCCCCTGGGACCCAGCATGGCATTGGTCAGGTAATCGGTGGAGATGGTCCACATGCCGATCCAGGCATGGGCGGACAGTGCCAGCAGTGCCGCCAGACTGAAAATCCGCATGCCGGTATGGGAGAACAGGTCACGCCATTGTTGATAATCGAGATCGGGATTCATCACGAAGGTGCCCATCAGGCAAAACGTGTAGGCGGCCAGCACCACGGCTGACAGGCGCTGAATGACCCAGTCGTAAACTCCGCTGCGGCCGAAGCTGCTGACATTGGTTACCATACCCACACCCCCGCAAGCACGATCAGCACAGCGGACACGGCAATCACCAGCCTGGCGCCGAGCTGGGCGCCCTCGAGGGTCTCACCGATGCCCAGATCCATCAGCAGGTGCTTGATGCCTGCCACCAGGTGATACGCCAGCCCGGCCAGGATGGCCCAGACCAGCAGCTTGACCAGCAGATTGTCCAGCAACTCCCCCACCAGCCGGAAACCGGCATCGGAGGACAACGACGTGTCCAGCAGGTAAAGCAATACGGCGATGCCGACGAAAATGAAGGCGCCGGATATGCGGTGCAGTATGGAGGTGATGGCCGGCAGTGGCAGGCGCAGTGTACGGAAGTCGATGTTGACGGGTCTGTTATCTTTCACGGGAATCCTGAATGAGTAATGGTCGTCGGACCGGGAATGGCACCGGATCGGGTCCGGCGGATGCGGACAAACCGGTTGAATTCATTGGGATAATGGGGTTCGCATGACGGGGCGAAAGTATAGTCCGGAAGAGTGCCTGAAAACAATAACGGCGGGTTCTATTGGCGCGATAATGACAATATTTTGTCGGAAGACCTAAGCGCTTGCAATGGTTGGGGATTTAAGTCCGTTTCTGGCCTGGCTTTCATCCTGGTCGACGGGCGCCGAGGGTAATGTGACAGGGGCATGAAAGCCGGGTCCGGGCGGGTACTCATGGCAGCTTGGCACCGAGGACAAACATTTGACAAACATCAGAGTCTCTACCTAGTATTGCGCCTCTCTGCCGTACCACCGTCGGCTGAAAAACAACACCATAGACTGTCAAAAAATTGCCCGAAATCCTCACAGGGAATAAGGTCGATTCGCGCTGTTTCAAAGGAGTCAGCCATGAGTGATAAAAAGGCCCGGTTAATCATAGACGGGATGGACCCCATCGAATTACCCGTCTATGAAGGCAGTACTGGACCCGATGTGGTTGATGTGCGCAGCCTGGTATCCAAGGGGATATTTACCTACGACCCCGGGTTTGTTTCCACCGCAGCCTGCGACTCCGATATCACCTATATCGACGGCGATGAGGGCATCCTGCTGCACCGGGGCTATCCCATCGAGCAACTCGCTGAAAAATCCAGTTTCATGGAGACCAGCTATCTGCTGTTGAACGGAGAACTGCCCAATCCTCAGGAACTGGCGGATTTCGAACACAGCATCCGCTATCACACCATGGTGCATGAGCAGATTCACTTGCTATTCCGCGGTTTCCTGCGTTCCTCCCATCCCATGGCCATCATGGTGGGTGTGGTGGGCGCCCTGTCCGCTTTCTATCACGATGACCTGGATATCGATAATCCCCAGCACCGCATGCTGGCTGCCCACCGCATCATCGCCAAAATGCCGACCCTGGCGGCCATGTGTTACAAGTACTCCGTAGGGCAGCCGTTCATGTATCCCCAGAACAGCATGAGCCTGTCCGAGAATTTTCTGCACATGATGTTCAACACACCCTGTGATCCCCCCAAGGTGAATCCGGTACTGGCCAAGGCCATGGATACCATCTTCCTGCTGCATGCCGATCACGAGCAGAACGCCTCCACCTCCACGGTGCGCCTGGCCGGCTCCACCGGCAGCAATCCCTATGCCTGTATTTCCTCCGGCATCGCAGCATTGTGGGGGCCTGCCCATGGCGGAGCCAACGAGGCCGTGTTGAAGATGCTGGACGAAATCGGTGACGTATCCCGTATTCCCGACTTCATCAAGCGGGCCAAGGACAAGGATGATCCCTTCCGCCTCATGGGCTTTGGGCACCGGGTCTACAAGAATTTTGATCCCCGCGCGAAGGTCATGCGGCAGATCTGTGATGAAGTGCTGGACGAACTGGGTGTGGAGGACGATCCGCTGTTCCGCATTGCCCGCAAGCTGGAAAAGATTGCCCTGGAAGACGACTACTTCATCGAGCGCAAACTGTATCCCAACGTGGACTTCTACTCGGGCATCATTCTGAAGGCCATCGGCATTCCCACCAGCATGTTCACCGTGATATTCGCCACCGGTCGTACACCGGGCTGGATTGCCCACTGGAATGAAATGCTGAGCAGCCCCTATCGCATCGGCAGACCGCGCCAATTGTACAAGGGGCATACCCGCAGGGAATATCCATCGAAGTGACGACGGATGTGAATGGTGGAGCCTACCGGGATCGAACCGGTGACCTCAACACTGCCAGTGTTGCGCTCTCCCAGCGGAGCTAAGGCCCCAAAAGAGGCGCATTCTAAGCACACCCCCCGACACTGTCAACGTTGCTGCGCAGTCAGTTTGCGTTGCTATGCAGTGCTGCGTAGGCCTGCTCCAGCTCCTTGGCCTGCTTTTTGGAAATTCCCCCGCTGATTTCCAGTGCGTGCCGAAGTCTGAGACGACTGACATCCAATCCCAGAATGGCGATGGCGTCGATCACCGACAACGAGACTGGCCTGCCGGTGATGGCAATGAACAACGGGAACAAAAAATCCCTGATCTTCAATCCCATGGCTGCCGACAGCTGCACCAGCTGTTTTTCCACCTCGTCGCGGTGCCAGGGGTCCAGCGCCTCCAGCCTCCACAGAGCGAACTGCAGTACCTTTTTTATGCCGTCCCCATCCAGCAGTTTGTGGCTGAACATGTCAGCGTGAAGTTCCAGCAAGCCGCTGCTCAGGAATCCGGCCAAAGGTGCCACGTCAGTGAATTTCTCCACCCGCTGGCGGACCAGTGGTGCCGCCTGCTCGATGCGCCGTCCGGCCAGCATCCAGCTGCGATAGCGCTGGATAAACTGGTCGTCATCCATGTCTTCCCTCAGGTATTTACCGTTGAGCCAGCCCAGCTTGTCCAGGTCGAACACGGGACCGCCCAGGGATACCCTGGTCAGATCGAAGTGCTCCGTCATTTCCTGTACCGAGAATTTCTCCTCTCCGGAGGGCATGGTCCAACCCATCATGCCAAGATAGTTCACCAGGGCCTCGGGCAGGTAACCCATATCACGGTAGTAAAAGATGCTGGTGGGGTTCTTGCGCTTGCTCAGCTTGCTCTTGTCGGGATTGCGCAACAGCGGCATATGGCAGAACCGGGGTGCCTGCCAGCCGAAATATTGGTACAACAGAATGTGCTTGGGGGTAGAGCTGATCCACTCCTCACCCCGGATGACATGGCTGATCTGCATCAGGTGGTCATCCACCACGTTGGCAAAATGGTAGGTTGGCAACCCATCGGACTTGACGAGGACCTGCATATCAATCTGCGCCCAGGGGATACGGATTTCCCCTCTCAGCAGATCGTCAAACACGCAGTCGCCCTCCGAAGGCACTTTCATACGTACCACGTGGACTTCTTTATTGGCAAGTTTCTCATCGATCTCTGCAGGACTCAGGTGCAGGCAATGGCCGTCGTAACCGCTGGTAAGCTGCTGCGCCTGTTGCTGACTGCGCAGCTCCGCCAACCGCTGGGGCGTGCAGAAACAGCGAAACGCCGTGCCGTTATCCAGCAGTGTCTCGATATGCTGGGCATAGATGTGACTGCGTTCGCTCTGCCGATAGGGTCCGAATGGGCCGCTGATGTCGGGCCCCTCGTCCCAGCTCAATCCAAGCCATTGCAGGGATTGCAGGATTTTCTGCTCCGAACTGATGGTGCTGCGCACCTGGTCGGTATCTTCGATGCGCAACACGAACTGGCCCTTGTGCTGATGGGCAAAGCAGCGATTGAACAGTGCAATGTAGGCAGTGCCCACGTGGGGGTCGCCAGTGGGAGATGGCGCTATCCGGGTTCTGATATTGGGCATGGGAGTCTTTGGGGCTGGATGCATGAAGCCGCCGATTATATGCCATCCCCGCAGGCAACGCTCAAGTGGCGACCTTGACTTGCCCGGAGGCATTGGCTACAAAGCCCGCTGTCATGACTGCCACCAGCAATATGCCCGATCACACCTTTTGCATAGCCCCCATGATGGACTGGACGGATCGCCATGAGCGCTACTTCCTGCGCCTGTTTTCCCGCCATGCCCTGCTTTACACGGAGATGCTGACCAGCGCAGCGCTAGTACGGGGCAAGGCGGATCATCTGTTGGCCTATCACCCCGATGAGCACCCGGTGGCGGTGCAGCTGGGCGGCAGTGACCCGGATGAACTCAGTGCAGCCGCAGTACTGGCGGATCAGGCCGGTTATCGGGAAATCAATCTAAATATCGGCTGTCCCAGCGACCGGGTGCAATCCGGTCGCTTTGGCGCCTGTCTGATGGCGGAGCCCGCCCTGGTAGCCCGTTGTGTGTCAGCCATTTCCCGGCGGGTCACGGTGCCGGTCACGGTCAAATGCCGGATCGGCATCGACGACATGGACAGCGATGAAGCCCTGGAGGAATTCATCAGCCAGGTGGCGGCTGCCGGCTGTCGCACTTTCATCATCCATGCCCGGATCGCGATATTGAACGGACTCAGTCCACGCCAGAACCGGGAAATTCCGCCTCTCAATTATTCCCGGGTACTGCGCATGAAGGCGCGTTTCCCCGAGTTGGAGATCGTCATCAACGGGGGGATCACCACCCTTGCCCAGGTCCTCGATCTGTTGCAGGAGGTGGACGGAGTCATGGTGGGCAGGGAAGCGTATCAAAACCCTTTTTTGCTGAGTGAGGTGGATGCCATCCTGTTCGGTGCAGCCCCCAACCACACCACGCGATTGGAGTACCTGCAGCGCTATCTGCCTTATGTGACCGAGGAACTGGCCCGCGGTACACCGTTGCAACAAATGAGCAAACATGTACTGGGACTGTTCAAGGGCCTGCCCGGCGGCCGCAATTTCCGCCGCCACCTCAGTGAACACGCCCATCGCCGCGCCGCCGGTGTGAATGTGCTGCTGGATGCCATGGCCCATGTCAGTTGAGACTTGCCCCAAACACTGCACCTGCGCAACCCCCTAAGGAGGTCTTTCCATGCTGGCTGCCATCAAGAGCTTTTTCGAGCAGCATTTGAATCCCCAGGCCCTGAAGGAGGGAAATGCCTCTCCGCAGCGGGCTGTGCATCTGGCTGCCGCGGCCCTGATGGTGGAGTTGATGGAAACGGATCGACACCTGGATGAGAGGGAATCACAGGAATTCCTGCGGGTGCTACGGCAGACCTTCGAACTGGAGCCGGCCGCTGTCCAGGAACTGGTTGACCTGGCACGTGCCGAAGCCCGGGATGCGACGTCCTTGTATCAGTTCACACGCCTGATCAATGACCACTACGACTATCAGGAAAAGATTCAGCTGATCGCCGCCATGTGGCGCCTGGCCTTTGCCGACGAGCGCCTGGATAAGTATGAAGAATCATTGATCCGCCAGGTGGCGGAGCTGATCTACGTATCCCATGGGGATTTTATCCAGGCCAAACTCAGAGCCAGGTCGGGCACCGAAGGGCCGGCCTGATCAGAAACTGCCGAATTCGTCCTCGATGACGCCGTCTGCCACCAGATACTCGCGGCGTTGCAGATAGGCCTCCCGCAGGAACAGATAGCGATCACCAGAGATCAGCTCATCCAGGGCGAGGACGGAAGCCCGACCGTCGATCTCCTCCACCAGGATGAGCGCGGTGCGCAAACTGTAGTCGTCCTGGTACTGCAATGGATTGAAGGCGGTATCCAGAATCAACCCCAGTGCATCCCGCAGGGAACTGGGGCCCAGGGCCGGCAGCATCACATAAGGACCGGGTGGTATGTTCCAATGTCCGAGAGTCTGACCGAAGTCTTCTTCGTTCTTTTCCAGCCCCAGACCCGATGCCACATCCAGGACCCCCGCCACACCGATGGTGGAGTTGAGCAAAAATCGACCAGAATCCGACAGGGCATCGTCGAATTTCAATTGCAGCAGATCATTGACGAATACGTTGATGTCATCGATGTTGCTGAAAAAATTGCCGATCCCCTGCTGTACCACACGGGGCAGTCCGTTTGAGTAAATGACTGCCACCGGTCGTACCAGTACCGCATCGAAGAAGTCGTTGAAGCGGAATATGCGGCGGTTGGTGTTCTCCCATGGATCCGCCGCCAGGGCCGTCTGTTGAAAGACCAGTACCGCAAGCAGCATGACCAAGGACAACGCCCGGGGCATAACATCTTTGATGTCGAATAAATCTTTCACGGCTCAGATTGGCGGATGGGAGTGGGAATCGGGTGGTGACGCGGCGCCCATTATAAGATCAAAATCGTGGTAAAAACAGCGACCAGCACCAGGACTCCTCAACGGGTGATCCCATCCCAGGCCTTGTCGAGGCGTTGAGGGGATACCGGTTGCCGGGTCTTCAACTGCTGGGCAAACAATGAGACCCGCAGCTCCTCGATGAGCCAGCGAAACTGCCGCACGGCGGGTTTGTCACGCAACCGGTCATCGAGGGCCTGCCAGCGTTGCCAGTACTGGCGGACCTGTGCGGTTTGCTGTCGGTCCCGCTCGGCATTGAGGGGAGCTTTTTCCAGCCGCAACTGGATGGCTTGCAGGTAGCGGGGATACTCCCATAACCAGGGAGCCTCCAGCCCGCTCAGGAAATCATCAGAAAACAAGGCTGACAGTTGCTGGCTCACGTCATCTTTGAGCCAGCCGTAGGCGCTGTCGGGCAGGTCTGCGAGGCTGCGCCGGACCTGGTAATAGGTATCCACCAGGGTCTGCAACATGTGCTCGAGGCGTTGTGCCGTGGCGGTGATTCCGGACTTTTGATCCAAAACCTTGTCAAAATCCGCTCGGCATCGGGGCAATTGCTTGTCCACATCGAAACAGGTTCGATACACGCACAGGGTTGCCGCCTCCGCCAGGTCCTGCAGAAATTCCGGACGCTTCAGGCCCCAACGCTTTTCCAGATCGGCAAACTGCTTCAATACGAGTCGCTCCTGCTGCCGGGTGCGCAGGCGCAGCAGTCGCACCACGCCCCTGATGCTGGCCCTGCGTGCCTGCTCGGGATCCGCCAGCAGTCGGATGGCAACGCCATCGCCCTTATCCAGCAAGGCAGGATAGCGCTGCAGTTTCAGCGAGTTACCCACCTCGATCCGTTCCGGGAGCTCATCGAAACTCCAATCGATGAGGCCATCCCGTTCCATGGCATGCTGAACAGTGTCACCTGTCACGGTGGCTGCGGCTTGCGCTCCACCGTGCCGGCGTTGCAATGACTGTAGATCGGCAGGCGCTTCCAGCTCCCTGCCCTGCTCGTCCAGCAGGCGAAGCTTGATCTGCAGATGGGGCGGCAGTTCCGCTGCCTGTAAAAGGCTGCGATCCAGATTAACCCCCTTGAGCACGGCAGCCTGTTTGATCAAGGCATCCACCAGGCTGCCGTCGGCGGGTGACATACGGCGCAATGCCTCATCCACGAAGCCTGGAACCGGTATGAAATGTTTGCGCAGGGTTTTCGGAAGAGACTTGAGTAGGACGGTGCACCGCTCCCGCAACTGGCCGGGCACGGCCCAATCCAGATCCTGCTGCTGCAACTGACTTAACAGGGCCCTGGGTACGTCGATGCATGCCCCATCGGCGGAAGTGCCGGGCGCAAACGCATAATGGATCGGCAGTCGATTGTTATGGACTCTGGCCTGATCCGGGAAGTCCCGGGCCAGTTGTGCGGCGGTCTCTTCGGCAACCAGATCGGAGACTTTGATTTCCAGCAGCCGTGGATCCCGCCGCTGGGCCCGGGAATACCAGTGATGAAAGGTTTGACCGTCCCAGACCTGTTCAGGAATGCGTTGAGTATAGAATTCCAGCAGCCGTCGTTCATCCAGAATCCAGCCGTGGCGACGGGCCTTTTCTTCATCCTTCTCCAGGTCCGCCAACAGACGCAGGTTGTGTCTGTAAAAAGGCATGCGGGTGTCCAATTGGCGCTCCAGCAACGCCTCCCTAATGAACAGCTCCCGCGCGACGGCCGGATCCAGCGGGCCGTAATTGATGGGCTGGCGGTCCGTGAGAACCAGTCCGTACAGGGTGGTTTTCTCCCAGGCCAGCACCTGTTGGCGCTTCTTGCTCCAATGGGGCTCGGACCAGCTGCGCTTCACCAGGTGACCTGCTTCCTGGGCCACCCACTCAGGTTCGATGGCGGCGGCCATGGGGGCAAAGGCGAAGTCCGTTTCGATGATCTGGCTGCAGACGATCCAGCGGGCAGATTTGCCCCACAAGACCGAGCCTTGCAGCAGCCTGAATTTCCGGTTGCGGGTGCCAAGGTAGTGACCACTGGCGGTATCGAGACTGCCGATGAAATTCAACAGACCGCAAATGATGCTGCGGTGCAGGGTTGCATAATCCGGTTCCCGATTATGCAAATCGAATCCGAGTCCATGGCAGAGGCTGACCAGTTGGCGATGAACGTCCCGCCATTCCTGCATACGGCTGTAGGAGAGAAACTGCCGCGCACAGTACTTGCGCAACTGGCTCTGCCCCAGGGCCTGGCGCTGGGTCTCGAAACGTTTCCACAGGTTCACCAGGGTCATGAAATCCGATTTGGTATCCCCGTAGGACCCGTGCACTTCCTGGGCCTGCTGGCGCTTGTCCGGCGGATATTCCCTGGGGTCCTGGATACTGAGGGCACTGACGATAACAGTTGCCTCCCGCAGACATTGGTAACCGTGGGCTGCCAGCATGATGCGGGCAAACCGGGGATCCACCGGCAGCTGGCTCATGCGGCGCCCCATACCGGTCAACTGGCGCTCCTCGTCGATGGCGTTCAACTCGTACAGCAGCTTGAAGCCATCGTTGATGGCACGGGTCTGGGGCGGGTCAATGAAGGGGAACTGTTCCAGGTCTCCCAATCCCAGGGTCAGCATCTGCAGGATGACCGATGCCAGATTGGTGCGCAGGATTTCCGGATCCGTGTAGGCGGGTCGAGCCAGATAGTCCGCCTCGGAATACAGGCGGATGCAGATTCCAGCCGCCACCCGGCCGCAACGCCCGGCCCGCTGATCCGCGCTGGCCCGGGAAACCGGCTCGATGGGCAGACGCTGGATCTTGCTGTGAATGCTGTAACGACTGACTCTGGCCAGGCCGGTATCGATCACGTAACGAATGCCCGGTACCGTCAGGGAGGTTTCCGCAATATTGGTGGACAGGATGATGCGGCGTCCCGTATGGGGTTGGAAAATGCGCTGCTGGTCTGCCTGCCGCAAACGGGCATACAAGGGCAGGATCTCAGTATGGGGAAATTTCTGGCGCCGCAAATGCAGGGCGGTCTCGTGTATCTCCTTCTCACTGCTGAAAAAAATCAGCACGTCACCGCCTGCCTGGGCACCGGCCTGCCGCTCGGCCCTGAACAATTGCTGCAGCGCCTCGGTGATGCCGCGGGTCTGGGGATCTTCGGCGTTGCCCGACTCGCTTTCCTCCGGCAATGTCTGGTAACGGATCTCCACGGGATAGCTGCGACCGGACACAGTCACGATCGGGGCATCGGCGAAATGTCGGGAAAATTTCTCCAGGTCGATGGTGGCGGATGTGATGATGAGTTTGAGGCCGGGGCGCCGCGGCAGCAGCTGCTTGAGATAACCCAGGATGAAATCGATATTGAGGCTGCGTTCATGGGCCTCGTCGATGATGAGTACTTCGTAGCGACGCAGCAAGGGATCTTTTTGCAGCTCGTTGAGCAGGATGCCATCGGTCATCACCTTGAGAAAGGTGTTGTCCGAAGTACGATCGGTAAAGCGGATCTGGTACCCGACCCCCTGCCCCGGCTCGATCCCCAACTCTTCCGCGATCCGCTGCGCCACGGAGGTGGCTGCCAGGCGGCGCGGTTGGGTATGGCCGATCAGGCCCTTTATTCCCAACCCGGCCTGCAGGCAGATCTTGGGCAGTTGTGTGGTCTTGCCGGAGCCGGTCTCCCCCGCCACCACCACCACCTGATGACTGGCCAGCAGTTGCAGGATGTCAGCCGCCTTGGCGGCTATGGGCAATTGCTCGGGTATCGTCACCACAGCGGGCATGGCCAGCCGGCGCAGACTGCTGTAGTGATCTGGTCCCGGCATGATCTTACTGCGTGGCTTGTCGAGTGTAGCTGTCCCGCAGTTCCCGCCGCAGGACCTTGCCGATATTGGTCTTGGGCAGAGAGTCGGCAAATACCACGACCTTGGGTATCTTGTAGGCTGTCAACCCTTCCCGGCAGTACTCTAACAAGGCCTCCTTGGTGAGGGACTTGTCCCGGGCAACCACGTACAGCACCACCGCCTCGCCGGTCTGTTGACTGGGTATGCCGATGGCGGCGCTTTCCATGATTCCGGGATGACTGTTCACGTATTCCTCTATCTCTCCGGGTATGACATTGAACCCGGACACCAGGATCATGTCCTTCTTGCGGTCCACAATCTTGATGTAGCCCTCTTCGTCGATCTGTGCGTAGTCACCGGTCTTGAACCAGCCCTCGGCATCCAGCACCATAGCGGTGTCCTCAGGCCGGTTCCAGTATCCCTTCATCACCTGCGGACCCCGTACCCACAGTTCACCCTTCTGATTCACATCCAAGTCCAGGCCGTCATCCCCCACCACCCGAATTTCCGTGTCGGGCACGGGCGGCCCCACGGTGCCGGGTTTGTTGCGATCCACCGGATTGACCGACACCACCGGCGAACATTCAGTCAACCCATAGCCCTCGAAAATCTCGCAACCGGTCAGACGCTCCCAGTCCTCGGCCACGCTGCGGGTCAGGGGCATGCCGCCGGCGCCGGTGAAGCGCATGGCGGAAAAGTCCACGGTGGAGATCAAAGGATGATTCATCATGGCCAGAAACAGGGTGTTGAGACCCACAAAGCCATGTACGGGCATGGAGCGCAAACTGGCGATCACGGATGGCAGGTCGCGGGGATTGGGCATCAGCAGGTTATGGTTTCCGGCCAGCGGCATCACCAAGCAATGAAACAGGAAGGCGTAGCTGTGATACAGCGGCAATGGCGCGGCGATGGTATCAGAACGGTCCTTGATTATTTTCAGGCAGCGGGAGCGCAATTGCATCATATTGGCGATCAGATTGCGGTGAGTGAGCATCACGCCCTTGGCGTAACCCGTGGTGCCTCCGGTGTACAACAGCATGGCCACATCGTCACCTTTGCCGGTGCCGGTCACCGGCCGGGGCTTGGGTGCGGTTGGTTGCCGTCGCAGCAGCTGGTGAAAGTCCAGAGCTCCCGGCAAGTCATAGTGCGGCACCAGCTTTTTGAGATACCTGGCCCCCAGATTCAGCACCTGACGACGCAAGGGATTCTGCAGATCGCCGATCCGGGTGATGATGACCCTGCCGATGTCGGTGTCCGGCAGCACCTCCTGCAACTTGTCGCAGAAATTGGCCAGAATCACGATGGCTTTGACCCCGGAATCCCGGAACTGGTGACGCATCTCCCGGGCCGTGTACAGGGGATTGGTGTTCACCACGATCAGGCCTGCTTTCAGTGCTCCGTACAGGGCCACGGGGAACTGCAGCAGATTGGGCAGCTGAATGGCGATACGGTCACCGGGGCTCAGCCCTGAATCCTTGAGAAGATAGTCGGCAAAACGATCGCTGAGGCGGTCCAGTTCCCCATAGCTGAGTGTCTGTCCCAGACAGGTAAAGGCCGGCAGGTCAGCGTGGGTTCGACTCACCCAGTCGATGACTTCCACCAGGGATGCGAAGCGTTGGGGATCAAGATCTCCGGTCAGACGTTCCAGCATGTCGGCAGGCTCCAGGGTGTGATTGCCAAAGAATGATGATCAGGATCTGGCAAGCAGGGTCATGGCATCCTCCAGGCCCCTGATCGTCATGGGGAACATGCGTTCACCCAGCAGCTGCCTGACGATGGCGATGGAATAGCTGTGCTCCCAGTATTCCTTTGGAGTTGGATTGATCCAAACCAGATGATCAAACGTGTCGGCAATGCGCTGCATCCACACGGCACCGGCCTCCTCGTTATAGTGCTCGATACTGCCACCGGCATGGGTGATTTCATAAGGTGCCATGGTGGCATCCCCCACGAACACCACTTTGTAGTCCTTGCCGTATTTATGAAGGATGTCAAAGATGGAGGTTGTCTCCGCCATGCGGCGGTGACTGCGGGTCCACACGGACTCATACACAAAGTTATGAAAATAGAAATACTTCAGATGCTTGAATTCAGAGCGGGCGGCGGAGAACAACCCCTCACACACCTTTATATGGGGATCCATGGACCCGCCGACATCAAAAAACAGCAGCACCTTCACTGCATTGTGGCGTTCCGGCACCAGCTTGATGTCCAGTAATCCGGCATTTCTGGCGGTGGAGCTGATGGTATCGTCCATGTCCAGCTCTTCGGCAGCGCCGGTGCGGGCGAACTTGCGCAGGCGCCGCAGTGCCAGCTTGATGTTGCGGGTGCCCAGTTCGACATTATCGTCCAGATCCCTGAAGGTGCGGCGATCCCACACCTTCACCGCCCGCTGATTGCGACCCTCCTCCTGACCGATGCGAATCCCTTCCGGATTGTAACCGAAGGCGCCGAACGGAGACGTACCGCCGGTGCCGATCCATTTGTTGCCGCCCTGATGGCGATCCTTCTGCTCCTGCATGCGTTGCCGGAAGGCCTCCATGAGCTTGTCGAGGCCGCCCAGGGATTGAATGCGGGCTTTCTCCTCCTCGCTCAGCATGGACTCCAGTTGCTTTTTCAGCCAGTGATCGGGGATGTCCATCTGATAAAGCTGGTCGAGAAATTCCACCTGCTTGAAATAGCGGGCGAAAGCCCGATCGAATTTGTCGAAATGCTTCTCATCCTTGACCATGCAAAGGCGGGAAAGATGGTAGAAATCATCGATACTGGCAAACGCCATGTCCCGCTGCAGGCATTCCAGCAAGGCAAACAGCTCAGTCAGGGTGACAGGCAGCTTTTCATTGCGCAGGGCCATGAAGAAGTTCACCAGCATCAGCGCTTGGCCCGGTGCATGAACGCCAGTTTTTCCAGCAGATGCACATCCTGCTCATTTTTCAAGAGTGCGCCATAGAGCGGCGGAATCGCATTGCGGGTATCGGGATTTTTCAATATGTCTTCCGGGATGTCGTCGGCCATCAGCAGTTTCAGCCAGTCGATCAATTCCGAGGTGGAGGGTTTCTTCTTGAGGCCGGGAACCTTCCGCACGTCAAAGAAGATCTCCATGGCCTGGTTCACCAGCTGCTGCTTGATGGTGGGGTAATGCACCCGGATGATCCGCTCCATGGTCTGGGGATCGGGGAAGTCAATATAGTGAAAAAAACAGCGGCGCAGGAATGCGTCGGGCAGTTCCTTCTCATTGTTGCTGGTGATGAAGATGATGGGGCGGTGCCGGGCCTTGATGGTCTGCCGGGTCTCGTAGACGTAAAACTCCATGCGATCCAGTTCCAGCAGCAGGTCATTGGGAAACTCGATATCGGCCTTGTCGATCTCGTCGATCAAAAGCACAGTCTGTTGCTGTGACTCGAAAGCCTCCCAGACCTTGCCCTTGAGAATGTAATTGGCAATATCGTGGACTTTTTCATCACCCAACTGGGAATCCCGCAAACGGGAGACCGCATCATATTCATAGAGCCCCTGATGAGCCTTGGTGGTGGATTTGATGTGCCAGGAGATCAGTTGCAGACCCAGGGCCTTGGCCACCTGCTCCGCCAGCATGGTCTTGCCGGTACCGGGCTCGCCCTTGATCAGCAGGGGACGCTGCAACTGCACCGCGGCATTGACCGCCATCTGCAGTTCCCTGCTGGCGACGTATTCATCGGTCCCGGTAAATCCCATGGCAATGGTTCCTTGTGTCTTCAGGTGGTGTGGAGGAGGTATGGAAATGGATACGGATCAGGCAGCCAGTTCGATCAGTTTGCGTCCCCGTTCCGTGATGTACCAACGGACACCTTTGCGGCCGCCGACTTTGCCGGCCAGGGATTTGAGGGTCAGGAAACTCAGGGTCTTGACCATGGTGGACTCGTCGGTATCCGCCTCTCGGCACAAACCCGGCAGGGATCGGTAAATGAAGCGACCGCAGCCCAGGGTCTTGAGTACC
Organism: Pseudomonadota bacterium; assembly: GCA_046047495.1. Lineage (GTDB taxonomy): Bacteria > Pseudomonadota > Gammaproteobacteria > Pseudomonadales > Pseudohongiellaceae > NORP240. The sequence goes on from JBJOHV010000085.1 coordinate 21,234, forward strand.
CTCGAGGAGGTGTTGTCCAGTTCATCCTGGCTGGTGACCACGGCAGCTTCCGCTACCGTGTCGTCCTCGGTTTCCATATCGATCAGGGGCAGCAGTTCCTCCTGCATCTGACGCAACTGGTATTGCAGGGCATCCACCCTGTCCGCCGCGGCGCGGGCCTCTGCCAGTACCGTGTCATTCACACCCGTGATCAGGAAGCGGGGCAACAAGGCGAATCCCAGACAGATGGCCACGTAGTTCAGCATCTTTGCCGGATCTCCCTGGCTGTCCATGATCAAGGTGCTGCCGAACAGATCCAGGACGAACGGCACCAGAAATGGCGCACACATGCCGAGCACGACAAAGCGCTTGAGCATGATGGCGCGGGACTGGTTGCGCACTGGCAAGGTGTAGTAATTGGCGATGCCGCCGGCAGCCCCCACCAGCAACATGATAACTACCAAACTGAGGAAATGATTCATGACGAGCCCCTGTATTCTATCTATCTGATTTATTTGAGTTAGTCAGTCGAGCGCACGCTGCTGTGCCAGGTAGATTCAAACAGAAAATGCGCTGCTAAGGAAGGCTTGGAGCGTGGTGGGCGGTCAATCGGCGATCCCGCTATTTCGCCCTGCTCCCCGCCTGCGCAGCAGCAATCCCATGGCCACCAGTGCCAGGGCGATCACATTGGACAGCAGGAGAGGCACAAAGGCCCGAACGGCCGCCGTGCCGCTGATTGTGATGGCATCCATCAACATGACGATGACGGCCGGGGCCATGAGGTTGCTCTCGGTCCCCACGTACCAGGGAGTGGCGATCATGGCCAACATCACCGAGCGCAGACAATAGCCCAGGGTAGGCAGGCGCCGGAATCGGGTCAGCTGCCAGAACACGGCATAAAAGACCATGGCGGCCCCAAGATAAACCAACCATGCCAGCAGGTAATTGCTCATGTCCGTCATCAGGGGCTCACCCAACGAATGATGTGTTCCTCGAGTCCATCCTCATGCACCAGTTCCTCGGACAATACCCGACCGGCAATGGCGATGCCAGCCGCCTCCATGGCGTGGCGGGAACCACTGATCAGCGGGTGCCAGTCGTACAGCGGACGGCCGTCGTGACGCAATCGGTAGGCGCAGGTGTCGGGCATCCAGGCTATGCTGTCCAGGTCCATCTCTCTGACCTCCAGGCAATCAGGAACCAGCTGCCGCCGGCTCGTGTAACAGCCGCAGCGACTGTTGCGCTCGTTGAAGTAGCGGCACACCACACGGGTGTAGCGTATTTCTCCGCTGTCCTCATCCTGCAGTTTTTTCAGACAGCAGCGCCCGCAGCCGTCGCACAGTCTTTCCCATTCCGTTGCATTCAGCTCGGCCAGCGGCTTTTCCCAGAACGGCCTGTCATCCATGGTGGTCACCGTCACCTGTCACCTTTCTTTCTCATTCTCTTCCTCGGCCTGACCCTGTCCGAGGGCGGCCAATAAGGGTAACTCGAGGAGCGGGCGCCGCCAGTTGTCCAGATCTGCCGGCCAGGGATCATCATGGCGGGCCAGAAGATTGTCTATGAGTTCCAGCAGATGGCGTTTGCGGACCAGCAGCTCGGGTGCCACGTCAATTTTTTCCGCCATCTGGATCACCAGCTGCTGCGCCTGTTTGAGCCGCTTGCGCCAGACCGGAGTCAGGGGTTTGCTGAAATCTTCAGGGTCCGGGATGTCGGCAAACTGCTGGTCGCCGTTGATGCAGTTCAGCAGTGTTTCTCCATGACGTGCAATCTGCTTGTCGTTGAGCTCAGTCCCCTGCTTCAGCATATCCTTGGTCACCGGCCGTTGTTTCGCCAGGGTGGCCAGCGCCAGCAGATCCAGATCCTTCAGAATCCAGCTGCGCGGGCGGTCCCACTCCCGGGCTTTTTTCTCCCGCCAGAAACACAGCCGCTGCAAGGCCTGCAGCTGAACACGATTGAGCCGCCAGGCACCGCCCACCTGGCGGTAATACCGTGCCCACTCCAGCTCATCGTCATCATCCTTCACGGCCTGCAGCAGATTGCGGCAGTCATCCTCAAACCAATCCAGCATGCCTTTGGCGGCAAGGTTTGCCTGCAGGCGTTGTTGCAGGGGTAACAGATAGGCGACATCCAGGGCAGCATAGTGTTTTTGGTCATCACTCAGCGGTCGCCGCATCCAGTCGGAGCGGGTCTCCCCTTTGTCGACGGTCAACTCCAACTCGGCCGCCACCAGGGCCTGGTAGCTTATGCTGTATCCGTAACCGAGAAAGGCCGCGGCCCGTTGGGTATCGAACAGGCGCCCCGGCAAGGTCTTGAGAAAATGCTGCAGCAGATTGAGATCCTCGCTGCAGGAATGCAGGACCAGGGTGCGGCCGGCATCGCCGATGATGGCGCCAAAGTCACGCCACTGCCCGATGGTCACCGGGTCCAGCAGGTAGACCCCGCCGGGATCTGCCACCTGCAGCAGCCCCACGCCAGGATAAAACGTATTGGTGCGCACGAATTCCGTGTCCAGCGCCAGTGCCGGTTGGTTTGCCCAATCCCTGCACAGACCCTGCAGACCGTCATCGTCGTCAATCCAGGTATAGACAGGAGCTGACTGGCCGCCTGGCTGGCTCATGAGAGGTCCATGGGTTTGCGGCCGGTAAAGGCATGGCTCAAGGTGCCACCATCCACATACTCCAGTTCGCCACCTACCGGCACACCATGGGCTATGCGGGACACCACCGTATTACCGCCCCGCAACTGCTCGGCGATGAAATACGCGGTTGCCTCACCTTCCACGGTCGGATTGCAGGCAATGATGAGTTCATCGATACCGCCCTTTTCGATGCGGGTCAGCAGCTGATCGATGCCGAGCTGTTCCGGACCGATACCGTCAATGGGGGACAGGTGGCCCATCAAAACGAAATAAAGCCCCTTGTAGGTTCCTGTTTGCTCGATGGCGTAGACATCCGCGGGGGACTCCACCACACAGCACTGCTGGCTGTTGCGCCCCGGGTTGGCACAGATTCCACAGATTTCATGCTCGGTCAGGGTACGGCAACGGGCGCATTTGCCCACTTTTTCTATGGCCAGTTCCAGGGCTTCACTGAGGCGCTTGCCGCCGGCCGGATTGCGCTCCAGCAAATACAGGGCCATCCGCTGGGCCGACTTGGGTCCGACACCTGGCAGGCAGCGGAAGGCCTCAACGAGTTGTTCGATCAGTGGGCTGGAATGCATGGAGTCGCCGGGGCAAGGGTCAGAACGGAAACTTGAAGCCCTCGGGCAGATTCATGCCCGCGGCCATAGAGGACAGATTGGATTTAGCCTTGTCTTCCAGCTTGCGCACCGCGTCATTGATGGCCGCGGCGATGAGGTCTTCCACAACTTCCCTGTCCTCTCTCAGCAGGTCATCTGCCAGGATGACCTTTTTCACATCATGGCGGCCGTTCATCTGGATGCGCACCATCCCAGCCCCGGATTGGCCCTCGACCGTCTCCCGGGCGGCTTCCTCCTGGGCTTTTTTCAACTGCTCCTGCATCAATCGCGCCTGCTTGAGCAATTCATTGAGATCTGTCATCACTCACCTCACTCGTTGACCGGCGCTATGGATTCGGTAATCACGCTGCCGGAGAATTGTTGCACCAGTTGTTGGACATTGGGATCCGCTGCAAAGCTCTCGATCATGGCCCGGGTCCTGGCGGCGCGCAGACGCTGCTCCCGGCCGGCGGGTGACTCATGCCGCAACGGACCGATCTCGATGCGCAAGGTCATTGGCCGGGAGAAGTGGTTCATCAGCAGCTCACCGATACGTTGTTCGTGCTCCCCATTGAACAAGGCAGCACAGGTTTCATCCAGTTGCAGGCGCAAGCCATCGTCCTTGAAGTCCAGGCAGCAACAGTTGGCCAGCAGATTGCCAGTGATGCCGGTGGCGCCCAGCTTTGCCACAAGATCGTGCCAGGCTTCCTGAATGTCGGGTGTGCCGGCCCTGATCAGGGGCTCATCAATCTTTTTTTTTTGACTGTCGCCCGGAGTTTCCCGGGCCACCTTGGTGGTCGATTGCAGCTGTTCGCCGGGTGGCGCAAATACCAGCATGCGGATGAACAGCATCTCGAACAGGCCGCGGGGGTCGGTGGCTGAGGCCATGTCGGCACGTCCCCGCAGGGCAATCTGATAATAAAGCTGCACGTCCTCGGCAGAGAGCTTCTGCGCAAGCTCCAGCACCTGTGACTGATCGCCAAAGCTGTTGTCCACCGCCTCGCTCAACACCTGACCTATGGCAACCCGGTGCAGAGTGGAAACAATGGCATCCAGCA
>JBJOHV010000086.1:0-26290 GCA_046047495.1 Pseudomonadota bacterium
ATCCTGGTGGTGTTCGGCCTGCCCACCTCCGCCACCGACGATGTACAAAGGGCGATCTCCTGTGCCGTTGACATGCAGCTGGCCATGGCGGATCTGAACCGTTTCAACCAGAGCATCGGCATGCCCGATCTTTATCAGGGTATTGGTATCAATACCGGCACCGTGGTGGTCGGAGACCTGGGTTCTCACCATTACAATGAATATACGGTGATCGGCGATGAGGTGAATCTGGTGTCACGCATCGAATCCCATTGCCTGCGCGGCCAGATTCTGATCAGCGAGAACACCTACCGCCTGGCCAGGGACTACATCCAGGTCAGCGCGCCCAACGTGGTGGAAATCAAGGGGGCGGGGCACGCAGTGGCCCTCTACGAGGTGTATGCCATCGAGCAGCCCCAGTACAAGGAAGTGCCCCGGCGTGAAGGCCGCAAGAGTCCGCGGGTGTCAGCCTCCATGCCGCTCACTTTCCAGACCCTCAACGGCAAGATCGTGCAGCCGGAAAAATACCGCGGCCAGGTGGTGGACATCAGTTACCACGGCATGCTGATGGAGAGCGATGTCAAGCTGGGGCGCCTGTCGGAAATCAAGATGACACTTTCCCTGGAGTTGTTTGGCGACCGTACCACCGATGTCTATGCCCGCATCATCAATTCGGAGTTCCACGGCAAAAGTCACCGTGCCAGTCTCGAGTTCACGGGGATCGACCGGGAAGGCCAGCTGGCTATCAAGCAGTATGTGGATCAGATCGTGGCCGGCTCCTGATGCATACCGCACCTGACCCCATTCCCACCGCGACCCTGCTGAGCGGGCGTCAGCTTTATTGTGAGCGCGATGATCGCGTGCTGTTCGACAACCTGCACTTCGACCTGCAGCCTGGTGAGGTGCTGCAGGTGCGGGGCAGCAACGGCAGCGGCAAGACTACCCTGCTGCGCATTCTGTGCGGACTGAATGACAGCTACCGTGGTGACATCTACTGGCGCGGCCAGCCACTGCGGCGTCAGCGGGAGGATTTTTTTGCGTCCCTGCTGTACATGGGCCACCGGGTGGGGGTGAACCGGGTGCTGTCGCCCATGGAGAACCTGCGCTGGGCCTGCGGTATTCATGCACCGGTCGGCGATGACCGGATCGAGGCGGCGCTGGCGCAGCTGGGACTGCGGGGTTTCGAGCATTCACCCTGCCACACCCTGTCCGCCGGCCAGCAGCAGCGGGTGTCCCTGGCGCGCCTGTTGGTCAGCCCCGCGCAGCTGTGGGTGCTGGATGAACCCTTCACCACCCTGGATGTGCGTGGTGTGGCCGACCTGGAGGACATGTTGGCGCAGCATGTGGCCCAGGGTGGGGCCGTGCTGGTCACCACCCACCACAAGCTGACGGTGCGCACCGGCATCCGTCAGTTGAATCTGGATCAGCAGTGAGCCGGTGACCACAGCATGCATCCTGCCGAGCACTCCATGACCAGTTCCCTGGGCGCGTTCAAGGCCACCCTCAAGCGGGACCTAACCGTGGCATTCAAGCGGCGCAACGACCTGCTCAATCCCCTCATGTTTTTCTTCATCGTGGTCACCCTGTTTCCCATCGGCATCACGCCGGAGCGGGAGGAACTGGCCAGGATTGCCGTCGGTGTGCTGTGGGTGTCGGCCCTGCTGGCGTCCATGCTGTCCCTCGACAACCTGTACCGTTCCGATTACGAGGACGGCTCCCTGGAATTGCTGCTGCTGAGTCCCCACGCCCTGTATTTCATGGTGCTGGCCAAGATCGTCAGCCACTGGTTGGTGAGCGGACTGCCCCTGGTGCTCATTTCGCCGATCCTGGGCTATATGCTGGCCCTGCCCGGCGAGGCCTACTGGACCATGATCATCACCCTGCTGATGGGCACGCCGGTGCTGAGCCTGCTGGGATCCATCGGGGTGGCACTCACCGTATCCCTGGGCAGCCGCGGCCTGATTCTGGCCATGATCATCCTGCCCCTAAGCGTTCCGGTGCTGATTGCCGGCACACTGGCGGTGGGGCAGGCGGTGCTGGGAAATCCGGTGGGCGGGCACCTGGCCTTGATGGGTGCCATGCTGGCGGCGGCTTTGAGTCTGTCGCCCTTGGCCTCGGCAGCGGCCCTGCGCATAAGCGTGAGTTGATTAGCCTCAGATTACAATCAGTTACAATGCCCGCCGGCCCGGCATGATATAGTGCGGCGCAGAAAAAAGGGGTGAGAAAGATACACAGACATGTGGCAATGGTTTCACAGACTGGGCTCTCCCAGATGGTTTTATGAAATAACCAGCCGGTGGCTGCCGTGGCTGACCACAGCCATGGTCGCGGTGCTGTTGGTTGGGGTGGTGTGGGCATTGCTGTTCGTGCCACCCGATTATCAGCAGGGCTTCACCACCCGGATTCTGGTGGTGCATGTGGCGGTGGCCAGTATTTCCCTGGCTTTCTTCCCCATCATGGCGGTGGCCGGCACCATCACCCTGGTCTGGAAAATGAAACTGGCGGACATGGTGGCCAAGACCGCCGCTCCCCTGGGAGCCTGGTTCTCGGCCCTGACCCTGGCCTCGGGCTCCATCTGGGGCAGTGTGATGTGGGGCACCTGGTGGGAATGGACCGACAGCCGTCTGGTGTCCATGCTGTTCCAGTTCTTCCTGCTGGTGGCCGTGATCTCCCTGCGCTCCGCCCTCAATGATTCCGAGAACGCCGCCCGCGCCTGCGCGGTATTGTCCATCGTGGGCTGCATCAACGTGGTGATCATCAAATATTCCGTGGAGTGGTGGAATACCCTGCATCAGCCTTCCAGCGACCTGTCCATGCAAGGCGGCAGCGTCAATGGACCGGAGTTCTGGGTGCCCACCCTGGTCATGGTGCTGGGCATGTACCTGTTTCTTACCGTGAGCCTGATCCTGGCCACCCGCAACGAGATCCTGCAGCGCGAGCAGCGTGCCCAGTGGGTGCAGGAGCTGGTGCGCTAGATGCTGGAGAAAATTCCGTTCGAGAGCTTTGCAGACTTCATCGACATGGGCGGCTACGGGTTCAATGTGTGGGCTGTCTATCTGTTGTTCGTGATTTTCGTTCTGGTCAACCTGTTGGGCCCGCTGCGCCGCAAGAAACGCATTATGCTACAGCTGAAGCGACGACAAACCCTGGCAAATTCCGCCGATGCCGGCGGCGGGGAAAACATTGGACTGGCGGACGGTCTAACTGAGAAACCGATCCCTGGAGACAAGCCGTGAAACCTCATCGACGCAAGCGCCTGGCCATCATCCTGTTCATCGCCGTCGGGCTGGGCTCGGCAATCGGACTCACCCTGTATGCCCTGGGCCAGAACATCAACATGTTCTTCACGCCAACCCAGGTGGCCTTGGGAGAGGTGAATGTGGGACAGCGCATCAGGGTGGGTGGCATGGTGAAAGAGGGTTCAGTGCACAATCAGACCAATTCCCTGGCGGTGCAGTTCACCGCCACCGACTACGCCCACGATGTTCCCATTCATTATGAAGGGATATTGCCGGATCTGTTCCGCGAAGGGCAGGGCGTCGTGGTGGAGGGCAGCGTGGGTGCCGACGGTGTGTTCCAGGCCTCCCGGGTCCTGGCCAAGCATGATGAGAACTACATGTCACCGGAAGTGAAGGCCGCCTTGGATGCCGCCCACAAGGAAGCCCCGGGCTATCCCGCGGCTGCCGCGGGGGTGCCTAATGATTCCTGAACTGGGTCATTTCTCCCTCATTCTTGCCCTGTGTCTGAGTGTGCTGCTTGGCACCCTGCCGGTGATCGGTGCGGCGCGGGGCAATCTGCTGTGGATGAATCTGGCGCGCCCGCTGACCGCCGGGATCTTCGTGTTCCTGAGCCTGTCCCTGGCAGTGCTGGCCTATGCCTTCGTGACCAACGATTTTTCCGTGAGCTTCGTGGCCCAGCATTCCAATTCCATGTTGCCCACACGGTACAAGCTTACGGCGGTGTGGGGCGGCCACGAGGGATCCTTTCTGTTCTGGACCTGGATGCTGGCAGCCTGGATGCTGACAGTCTCTATCTACAGCAAGTCCATGCCGCTGGATTTCATCGCACGGGTACTGGGGGTATTGGGATTCATCTGTGCCGGCTACATCCTGTTCATGGTGGCCACCTCCGATCCGTTTGACCGTGTGCTGCCCCTGGCGCCTGCCGACGGCGCCGATCTCAATTCCGCCCTGCAGGATTTCGGTTTCATCGTGCATCCTCCCACTCTGTATATGGGCTATGTGGGTTATGCCGTGGTGTTCGCCTTCGCCATTGCGGCGCTGCTTAGCGGCCGTCTGGACAGTGCCTGGGCGCGCTGGTCCCGGCCCTGGGCCAACGTGGCCTGGGCCGTACTCACCATCGGCATCGCCCTGGGCAGCTGGTGGGCCTATTACGAACTGGGCTGGGGTGGCTGGTGGGCCTGGGATCCGGTGGAGAATCCGCCCCTGATCACCTGGCTGCTGGGTGCCGCCCTCATGCATTCACTGGCGGTGACTGAGAAGCGGGGCGTGTTCAAGAGCTGGACCGTTCTGCTGGCGATCCTGGCGTTTGCCGGCAGCCTGCTGGGAACGTTCATCACCCGCTCCGGCCTGCTGACCTCCGTGCACGCCTTTGCCAGTGATCCCACCCGCGGGGTATTCATTCTCGGCTTCATCGGCTTCACGGTCGGCGGCGCCCTGTTGCTGTATGCCCTGCGGGCACCCCTGATCAAGGCGGAATCCACCTTTGACACGATTTCACGGGAATCCCTGCTGCTGGCCAACAATGTCCTGCTGGTGGTGGCAGCCGCCTCCGTGCTGCTGGGCACCCTGTTCCCCATGGTGTATCAGGCCGTCACCGACGATCTCATTTCCATCGGTCCACCTTACTTCAATGCGGTGTTTGTGCCCCTGATGGTGATCCTTCTGGTGTTCCTGGGCATCGGTCCCATTGCCCGCTGGAAAACCACCTCGGCAGCCTATCTGCGGCAGCAACTGGTCCTGGTTGCGGTGGCAGCCGTGGGCCTTGGTGTGCTGCTGCCCCTGGTGGTGCTGCTGGAATTTTCCTGGCAGGCCAGCCTTGCCATGATCCTGGCATTCTGGCTGGTGCTTTCCATGCTGCGTGACATTTTCAACAAGACCCGCAACAAACCCACCCTGCTGCAGGGGCTGCGCAGCCTGGGTGCCGCCTACTGGGGTATGCAGCTGGCCCATTTCGGTGTGGTGGTGCTGATGGTGGGAGCCAGCCTGACCAGCAACTTCAGCGTGGAGAAGAGCGTGCTGCTGCGTGCCGGTGACATGGTCGACCTGGGCAATTACCACTTTGAATACGCCGGCACCGTGCCGGTCACCGGGCCCAATTACATCGGTGATGAAGCAACCATCACCGTTTATCACAAGGGCGAATTGCTAAGAGAGCTGCATCCGCAGAAGCGTATTTATCTGGCCAGCAGCTCGCCTTCAACGGAAATGGCCATCGACGCCGGCTTCCTGCGCGACCTGTTTATCACCCTGGGCGAACGTCGTGACAATGTGGCCTGGTCCATGACCATCTACATCAAGCCGTTTGTACGCTGGGTGTGGCTGGGTGCCATCTTCATGGCCCTTGGCGGTGTCATTGCCGCAATGGACCGCCGCTATCGCCGCCTGCGGGTGCGGGATCAGCTCCCCGCTGCGGCACCGGCAGCAAGACGGCCGGCCGAACTGCAGCCTGCATCCTAGTCCGGGCAAGGAGGGCGCCGACATGAACCGACTCAAATACTTCATTCCTGCTGCCGGGTTCCTGGTACTGGGTGTGATGATGTGGCGGGGCCTTTATCTCAATCCCTCGGAACTTCCCTCTGTACTGATCAACAAACCGCTGCCGGATTTTCAGCTGGAAAATGTCTATGACAACCGACTGATGGGCAGGCAGGATTTGCCGGAAGGCATGTTCCTGCTGAATGTCTGGGGCAGTTATTGCCTGCCCTGCCTGGTGGAGCATCCCACCCTGACCCGCCTGGCGGAGGAGGGGGAGATTCCCATCGTGGGCATAAATTACAAGGACCGCCAGGAGCTGGCCCGGGACTGGCTGCAGACCAATGGCGACCCCTTCACCTTCAGCGTCATGGACCCGGACGGCCGCCTGGGCATCGACCTGGGAGTTTATGGGGCACCGGAAACCTTCCTGATCGACAGCAACGGAGTCATACGCTACCGCCATGTCAGCGTTCTGGATGAGCAGGCCTGGCAGGAAGTGTTCAAGCCCGCCATCGCGGAACTCCAGGCCGCCGGGTCCTGAGGTCGCCATGGTGCCAAAAAGACTGATCGCCATGCTGCTGCCTCCGTTGCTGGGCATGGTCCTGGCAATCGCCAGCCTCCATGCCACACCGGTCCAGGCCCAGGTCGACACTTTTTCCTTCGACACGCCCGAGCAGCAGGAGCGCTTCCGCCGGCTGTCCAACGAACTGCGCTGCCCCATGTGCCAGAACACCAACCTCACCGGCTCCACCGGCGGCGTTGCGGAGGATCTGCGGCGGGAGGTTCACCGCATGATCATGGCCGGCATGAGCGACCGGGAAATCGAGCAGTTCATGTTCGAGCGCTATGGGGATTTCATTTTTTACCGGCCGCGGCTGCGGGCAGACACACTGCTACTGTGGTTCGGTCCGCTGATCTTCCTGCTGATCGGCGGCTCGGTGCTGTTCTCCATCGTGCGCAGGTCCAAGGCTGCTGGCAATGTCACATTGGATGCCGACGAGCAGAAGCGACTCGATGAGCTGCTGAAGCAGAAGCCCTGATCATTCACGCGCCGCGCGCAAGAGGAATTTCGTTTGTTCTGGATCATCAGTTTCTTATTGTGGTTGCTGGCTGCCGCCTTTGTGCTGGTGCCTGTGTGGCGTCAGCGGAATGCCGTTGCGGACACCACAGACAGCGAGGCGGAAAAACTGCGTCGCGGCGCCAACATCACCATTTTCGAGGAGCGGCGCCAGGAACTCGATGCGGAACTTAAGGCCGGTGTCATCGGCCAATCCCAGTACGACGGGCTGCTGCTGGAATTGAAGCGCAGCCTGTTGGCGGATCTGGACAGTGAGAAGACTGCTGCGGGTCAGCCAGGTCCGGGCAGCCGATGGTCCCAGTGGGTGCCGGTGGCCATGCTGGTTCTGCTGCTGGCCATGGCCTATCCACTCTACAGCCTGTGGGGGCATCTGGACGACGTGGCCCCCATGGATTTGTACGAGCAGACCTTCAACAACACCGACAATGATCCGGAGGTGGCACGCCAGCTGGCGATTGCGCTGGGTGGTGTGGTGCAGCAGGACACGGACAACGCCTGGGCCTGGTATTTCCTGGCGCGTAATTTCAGTACACTGGGGCGCTTCAACGAGGCGGAAATCGCCTTCCAGCAATCCATCGGCTACATGGAGGAGGGGCCCGACAAGGCTGCGGTCATCGGCCAGTATGCACAGATCAAATACATTGTCAGCGGCGGCGAGCTGACCGGTGAGGTGATGGCCCTGGTGGATCAGGCCCGCGCCATCAATGCCAACGAGATTTCCGTCTTGCAATTGCTGTCCATCGATGCCGAGCTCAAGGAGGACTATCCCCGCGCCATCGAGTATTGGCGCCTGCTGATCCAGGCCAACCCCAATTCCCAGGAGGCGCAACGCCTGCGCCAGAACATCGCCAGCGCCCAGCAACTGATTGCCGAGCGCAACGGTGAAACAGCCGCCACCGGACCCCGAATCGAGGTGCACCTGGCCCTGGCGGACGGGCTCGAGCTGCCGGCCGATTTGCGGGTGTTCGTGGCGGCCCGCAATGCCAGTCAGGAGGGCGCTCCTCCCCTGGCGGCCACGGAATTGCGGGTAGGGGATTTACCGGCGGTGGTCAACCTGGATAACAGCAGTGCCATGGTGCCGGCCTTCAATCTGGCATCGGCGGACACCATCTACATCAGCGCGACCGTGTCCCGCACCGGCAGCGCCAATGTCCAGTCGGGGGACTACCGGGTGGTATCGGAAAACTTCGCCCATAACGGCCAGCACAGCGTCATCGATCTGGTCATCAGCGAGCCCGTGCCCTGACGGTGTACCTGGCGGAATTCACTGCCATCGCCCTGGCCCATTTTGTGGCGGTGGCATCGCCGGGTCCTGATTTCGCACTGGTGCTGCGCCAGGCAGTCACCCGCGGCCGCCACGCCGGCTGGTGGACCAGTGCCGGCATCGCCGCCGGCATTCTGGTCCATGTCACTTACTGCCTGTTGGGTGTGGCCCTGCTGCTGGCCGGCTCCCCCTGGTTGTTCAATGCCATGAAGGCGCTGGCGGCGCTCTACCTGTTCTATCTGGGGATAAGTGCCATCCGTGCAGCCCGACATCCGGTGGTGAGCGGTGCCCTGGAAGCTACCGTGCCGCCGCTGTCGCCGCGGCGCTTGTGGCTGGCGGGCTTTCTCACCAATGGCCTCAATCCCAAGGCCACCCTGTTCTTCCTGGCCCTGTTCACCGTGGTCATCAGTCCCTCAACACCGCTGCTGATCCAGGCCGCCTACGGTCTGTACCTGTCCCTGGCCACCTTTGCCTGGTTTGCCCTGTTGTCCAGCGTGCTGGGACTGGCGGCGGTGCGGGCCTGGATGCTGAAGGCGGGTGTCTGGTTCGAGCGCGGCATGGGCGTGGTGCTCATCGTGCTGGCCTGCCAGTTGGCGCTGAGTCTGGCGCCCGCCTGATCCTTCCCGGCCACTGTTACCCGGCGGGAATGGTGTTACTATTGGCGCCAGTCATGAACGCTTCAGCTCCCCGATTGATCGACAAATTCGGCCGCCAGGTGGATTACATCCGCCTGTCGGTGACCGATCGCTGCGATTTCCGTTGTGTGTACTGCATGACGGAGGACATGACCTTCCTGCCCCGCCATCAGGTCCTGTCCCTGGAGGAATTGCTGCTGGTGGGCAATGCCTTCACGGAGCTGGGGGTGCGCCGCATCCGCATCACCGGCGGCGAGCCCCTGGTGCGCAACAACATCCTGTCACTGATGCAGAACCTGGGTGCCTTGCCCGGTCTCGATGAACTGTTGCTGACCACCAACGGCGCCCAGCTGGAAAAATTCGCCGTGCCGCTGCGCCAGGCGGGAGTCAATCGCATCAACATCAGCATCGACAGCCTGCAGGCGGATCGCTTCGCCCGCATCTCCCGGGTGGGACGTCTTGACAAGGTGCTGGCCGGCATCGAGGCAGCCCGCCAGGCCGGCTTCGATCGTATCCGGCTCAATGCCGTGATCATGAAGGGCTACAACGATGATGAGGTGCTGGACCTGGTGGATTTCGCACTGCAGCGCAATCTGGACATCGCCTTCATCGAGGAAATGCCGCTGGGCCAGGCCTCCGACCATGACCGGGAGTCCACCCTGTGCAGCAATGACTGGGTCCGCGAGGTGATCAGCGGTCGTTATCAGCTGCTGGACAGCGCGGCGAAGACCGCCGGACCGTCCCGCTACTGCCAGGTGGCAGGCAGCCACAGCCGCATCGGATTCATTTCCCCCGTCAGTCATAATTTCTGCGCCGACTGCAACCGGGTGCGGGTCACCGTGGAAGGTCGGCTGCTGCTGTGTCTTGGCAATGAACATTCCATGGACCTGCGGGCCATCCTGCGGGATCCCGCCAAATCCTTCGAGGACCTCAAGCAGGCCATCGTCAAGGCCATGGACCTGAAACCCGAGCGCCACTATTTCTACGACCGTGACCATGCCCAGCCGGTCCGCCTGATGAACATGACCGGCGGTTGAGCGGTCCCGATCTGCAACCCGTTGCCAAGGAATCCAACGTCAGTCCCATGCTTAACATCGCCGTCATCACCGTATCCGATACCCGTACCGAAGCCACCGACACCTCCGGCCCGGTGCTGGTGGAAAGACTGCAGCAGGCCGGGCATCGGCTGCACTCCAAGGCCATCATCAAGGATGATGTCTACCAGTTGCGCGCCGCCGTGTCGGTGCTCATTGCCGATCCGGCCGTGCAGGTGATCCTCATGACCGGCGGCACCGGGTTCACGGAGCGGGACAATACCCCGCGGGCCATCACCCCGTTGCTGGAGACCCCCATCGAAGGCTTCGGCGAATTGTTTCGTCAACTGTCCTATGGCGAGATCGGCAATTCCACCATCCAGTCCCGGGCCTTCGCCGGCCTCACCAATGGCACCGTGGTGTTCTGCATGCCCGGTTCCCCCAATGCCTGCCGCACCGCCTGGGACAAGATCGTTAGGGACCAATTGGATCTCCAGCACAAGCCCTGCAACTTCGTCATCAAGCTGAAACCGGCCGTTCCCCAGGGGTGACCGCGCAGTGCATGCAATGACTGCCGCCGCCGACAGGAAATCCACCATTGACTCCGTGTTAGGCGGCAAGCTCGTGGCCCTGCCGGAAAGCCGGCAGCTGGATGTGCTGGCGGAGCTGTTTGAGCGGCGCGGCGCACGGGTTTTGCGGGTACCCCTGGTGGCCATCCTCGATGCGCCGGATCAGCAACCGGTGCGCGCCTGGCTGCGGGGCTTCATGGCAAACCCGCCGGATTACTTGATCATCCTGACCGGCGAGGGGCTGCGTCGCCTGAGTGCAGCGGCCGACAGGGACGGTTGCCTCGATGACTTTGTGAAGACCCTGGCTGGTGTCAGCAAAATCTGCCGTGGCCCCAAGCCGGGCCGGGCTCTCAAGGAGCTGGGTCTGCAACCCGATCTGCTGGGGCAGGCACCCACCACAGCCGGCATCATCGCGACCCTGGATGAGCTGCCTATCGAGGGCAGGTCCATCGCCGTTCAACTTTACGGGGAGGACCCTAACATACTGCTGATGGATTACCTGCGGAAGCGGGGAGCACTGGCCTTGCCGGTATCACCCTATGTCTATGCGCCGGATTCCGCCGCCGACCAGGTGGCGGAGCTGATCACTGCCCTGGTGCAGCGGCGGGTGGACATCATCGCGTTCACCAGCCAGCCCCAGGTGCATCGGCTGCTGGAGGTGGCCAGGGCCAGAGCGTGTGAGCCGGCGCTGTTCGAGGGTCTGGGCCATACCCTGGTGGCGGCCGTGGGACCGGTGGTGGCGGACCTGCTGACCAGCCTGGGCATCCAGGTTGCCGTGTGTCCCCAGGATGCCTTCTTCATGAAACCCATGGTGACGGAAATCGAGCGAAAGCTGCAGCAATCCCATACGATGTAACTTCAGAAATAAGGACTGACTGACGTGCGAGTGATGACATTCAACTGCAATGGCGTGCGCTCAGCCGCCCGCAAGGGATTTTTCAAATGGCTGGCCGGCTGCGACGTGGACGTGGTGTGCCTGCAGGAAACCAAGGCCCAGGAGCACCAGCTGGACGACGGCCTGTTCTATCCGGAGGGTTATCACTGTTATTACTTCGATGCCCAGAAGAAGGGCTATTCCGGCACAGCGATATTCAGTCGCAAGCAGCCGGACAAGGTGTCCACCGGTCTGGGCTGGACCATCGCCGACGACGAGGGACGTTACATCCAGGCGGATTTCGGCAAGCTCAGCATCGCCTCCCTGTACATGCCGTCCGGCTCCGCAGGTCCGGAGCGGCAGGCGCGCAAGTTTGAATTCATGGATCATTACATGGACGTCATGAAGCGTCTGCGGCGCCAGCGCCGTGACTACATCATCTGCGGTGACTGGAACATCGCCCACAGGGAAATCGACCTGAAGAACTGGCGTTCCAATCAGAAGAATTCGGGATTCTTGCCGGAGGAGCGGGCCTGGCTCGACGAGCTCTATGATGGTCTCGGCTTCGTGGATGCCTTCCGGTTGGTGAATGACAAGCCTGAGCAGTACAGCTGGTGGTCCAACCGCGGCAACGCGCGCGCCAACAACGTGGGATGGCGACTGGACTACCAGGTCATCACACCGGCACTCAAGGGCAAGGTGGAGGCGGCGACCATTCACACCGCCGACAATTTCTCCGATCACGCACCGGTCACCCTGCAGTACGGGATCACGTTATGAACTCCATGGCTTACAAGACATTGTGCCGCCGTCTTCTGCTGGGCTGTCTGTTGGCGCTGGCCCCGCCGGCGGTTCTGGCTCAGTCACTGGTGGCGGTCATCGATACCGGCAGGGGTGTGCTGCGGGCCGAGCTGAACGACCGCGCCGCCCCCACCACGGTGGCCAATTTCGTCAACCTGGCCCAGCGCGGCTACTATGACGGCCTCAAGTTCCATCGGGTGGAACGCAATTTCATGGTGCAGGGTGGTGACCCGCTGGGCACCGGCAGCGGCGGCCCGGGCTACCGCTTTGCCGGCGAGATCATCCTCAAGCACAATCAGCCTGGCATCCTGTCCATGGCCAACGCGGGTCCCGGCACCGATGGCAGCCAGTTCTTCATCACCCATGTGGCCACGCCCCATCTGGATGGCAAACACTCGGTGTTCGGCAGGGTGGTGGAGGGATTGCCCGTGGTGTATCAGATCCAGCGCGGCGATGTGATCAACAGCATCCGCATCGAAGGGGATGTGGCGGCGGTATTGGCCCGCAGGCAGGATCTGGTGGCGCAGTGGAACCAGGTGCTGGACGAGAACTTCCCCGCCCTGCAACCTCCGCCCTGACATCAGGCTCAGGGCAGTACTTTCTTGAAGGGTTTGACCGTGACTTTGCGGTAGACGCCGGCGTCCATATAGGGGTCGGCTTTGGCCCAGGCCTTGGCCTGCTCCAGGCTGTCGAATTCCGCCACCACCAGGGAGCCCGTGAAACCTGCCTCACCGGGATCATCACTGTCGATGGCTGGGTGAGGTCCCGCCAGCAGAATCCGGTTCTGTTCCGCCATCTGGGTAAGACGCTTGAGATGGGCCGGGCGGGCGGCCTTGCGTTTATCCAGGCTGTCTTTCACATCTTCACTGATGATGGCGTAATACATGGTGGGTCACCCCTGTTGAGATTCAAGGTTCGGTGTCGACGGTTTCCTGGTCGTCCGCCGGCATGAAACGCGCCAGATAGGGCATTTGTCCGAGAATGAACAGGAAGGTGATGATCAAATTGCCCCACACCTTGAACAGGATCCAATTGGCTTCCGACAGGGTGAAGGCCACCAGCAGATTCACTGCCCCCAGCAGCAGAAAAAATATCACCCACACGGTATTGAGGCGCTGCCACATTTCCCGTGGCGCCTCCATGGTGTGTCCCATCATGTGTTCGATGGCCGGCTTGTCACTGACGAACCGTGACCCGAGAAACACCGCGGCGAAAACCCAGTTGGCTACCGGAGCCTTCCACTTCAGAAAATCAACATTGCGGAACACGATGGTGGGGATACAGGCCAGCACGACCACCACCAGGGTGATGACCTGGAATTTGTCGAGGCGCCGCTGGGACAGGAACAGGCCGCCATAGACCAGCAGGGAGGTCACCAGCAGAAACTCCGCCGCGCTGAAGATGCCGCCCAGGGTGTAGTGGAAATCACCAAAGCTCAGGCTGCGCTCGTCCAGGGCCCAGACGGTGAAGAACACCACCAGGGGAATGTAATCCAGAAACTGCTTCATGGTGTCGAAGGAACGGTGTCGGGAGAATTTTTGGAAGTGCGCATGGTAATGCATTTGCTGAAAAGAATCTGCAATTCCCGCGCCGCTGTAATAAAATCACGCGCCTTATGGCAGAGTACTTACAGGTTCATCCCAAAAACCCCGAACCCCGGGCCATCCGCCAGGCGGCGAAGGCCCTGCGTGAGGGTGCCGTGATCGTTTATCCCTCGGATTCCACCTATGCCCTGGGCTGCCACATTGGCGACAAGGCGGCCCTGGAGCGCATCCGCCGCCTGCGACAGCTGGACGACAACCACAATTTCACCCTGGTGTGTCCGGATCTGTCATCCCTGGCCACCTATGCCATGGTGGGCAACAGTGCCTATCGCATCCTCAAGGCCTACACGCCGGGGCCCTATACCTTCATCCTCAAGGCCACCCCGGAAGTACCCCGACGGCTCATGCATCCCAAGCGCAAGACCGTGGGGCTGCGGGTACCGGACAATCCCACGGCCCAGGCCCTGCTGAGGGAGTTCGGCGAACCCATCATGAGCACCAGTCTGCTGCTGCCCGGTGATGAACAACTGACCGACCCCTATGAAATGCGCATCAAGCTGGGCAAGCAGGTGGACCTCATTCTCGACGGTGGCCCCTGCGGGCTGGAACCCACCACCATGGTGGATCTGGTGGAAGGCTTCCCGGTAATCATGCGTCAGGGCAAGGGGGATGCCGAGCCGTTTCTGTGATTGATAGCCCGCGGATTAACCATTAACCTCACTTTTCGACCTTTTACAGGAGAGCAACTTGTCAACCGTTGATTCACAGCAGCGCGTGCTGTCCGGCATGCGCCCCACCGGCGCCCTGCACCTCGGGCATCTGCACGGTGTGCTGAAAAACTGGGTGAAGCTTCAGCACGAATACGAGTGTTTCTTCTTCGTGGCGGACTGGCATGCCCTGACCACCCATTACAGCGAACCGGACATCATTGCCGACAGCGTGCTGGACATGGTCATCGACTGGCTGGCAGCGGGCGTCAATCCGGGTTCGGCGGCGCTGTTCATCCAGTCCCGGGTACCGGAGCATGCCGAGCTGCACCTGCTGCTTTCCATGATGACTCCCCTGGGCTGGCTGGAGCGGGTGCCCAGCTACAAGGATCAGCAGGAGAAGCTGCGGGAAAAGGATCTGGAAACCTACGGGTTCCTGGGCTATCCCCTGTTGCAGGCCGCCGACATCCTCATTTACCGCGCCGGCCTGGTGCCGGTGGGGGCGGATCAGGTGGCCCATGTGGAATTGACCCGGGAGGTGGCGCGCCGCTTCAATCATCTGTACGGCCGTGAACCCGGATTCGAAACCCTGGCGGAAGCCGCGGTCAAGAAAATGGGCAAGAAGGCCGGCCGCCTGTTCTCCGAACTGCGCCTGGCCTATCAGCAGCAGGGCAATCAGGATGCCCTGGAGAAGGCCCGCGCCCTTTTGAAAGAACAGCAGAATATTTCCCTGGGGGACAGGGAACGGCTGTACGGCTATCTGGAAGGCGGCGGCAAGATGATTCTGGCGGAGCCTCAGGCCCTGCTGACTCCCATGGCCAAGATGCCGGGTCTGGACGGCCAGAAGATGTCCAAGTCCTACAACAACACCATCTCCCTGCGTGAGCCCCTGGAACTGGTGGAGAAGAAGATCGCCACCATGCCTACGGATCCGGCGCGGGTGCGCCTGACGGATCCGGGTACTCCGGAGAAATGCCCGGTGTGGCAGCTGCACGAAACCTATTCCAACGACACCACCAAGGCCTGGGTGCAGGAGGGCTGCCGCAATGCCAGGATCGGCTGCCTGGAGTGCAAGAAGCCGGTGATCGATGCCGTGGTGGCGGAGCTGGAGCCCATCCAGCGGGAAGCCGCCAAATACGAGAAGGATCCCGATATCGTCAAGAGCATCATCGCCGACGGCTGCGAGATTGCCCGGGATCGCGCGCGGCAGACACTGCAGGAGGTGCGGGTCGCCATGGGACTGAGCTACTGGTGATGAACCCGTCCGTGCAGCCCGCAATTGATGGTAGAATCCGCCCCCAATCCTCCCGGCAACCCCGACCGACTGGCAGCGTGTGATAGTGGCCCCATCCGACACAGCAGAAGACACCCAGGCACCTGCTGACAAGCTGCAGCAAGCCGACTCCCTGGACACTCCGGAGCAGCAGGAGCTGCCCTTCGCCTGGGTGGCCGGCAAGGCCATCACTGAGTTGCCCCAGGATCTGTACATTCCCCCGGATGCCCTGGAAATCTTCCTGGAGGCTTTCGAGGGACCGCTGGACCTGCTGCTGTATCTGATCAAACGCCAGAACATCGATATTCTGGAAATCAACGTCGCCGACATCACCGACCAGTACATGGCCTATGTGGATCTCATGGAGGCAGCCCAGTTCGAGCTGGCGGCGGAATACCTGGTGATGGCCGCGACCCTGGCGGAAATCAAGTCCCGCATCCTGCTGCCGCGCCAGAAAGAGGACGAGTCCGAAGAGGAAGATCCCCGCATGCAGCTCATCCGCCGCCTGCAGGAATACGAACGCTTCAAGCGCGCCGCCGAGGACATCGATGAGCTGCCCCGCATGGAGCGGGAGTTGTACACCGCCCAGGCCGCCCTGCCGGAAATCGAAAAGATCGTTCCAGATCCCCAGGTCGATCTGCGCGAGGTGCTGGTGGCGCTGGCCATGGTGCTGCGCCGGGGCGAAATGTTCGAGCATCACCACATCCAGCGGGAAACCCTGTCGACCCGGGAAAAGATGAGCCAGATACTGGTGCGGATCACCAATCAGAAATTCGTCCCCCTGGTTTCCCTGCTGCTGCGTGAAGAGGGCCGCCTGGGCGTGGTGGTGACCTTCCTGGCCATCATGGAACTGATGAAGGACGCCATGATAGAGATTGTGCAAAGTGAACCCTTCGGGCCCATTCACATCAAGGCCCGCGGCTAGAGAGATGACGGATCCCTGCAATGACTGACGTGGACAACAAAGTGAAGATGGTGGTGGAGGGCTTGCTGATGGCGGCCGGCAAACCACTCAGCCTGGATGTCATTCTGGGTGTGTTCAGCGATGACGAACGGCCGGACCGCAACGAATTGCGGGAGGTCATGGATGCCATCGCCCGGGATTGCAACGACCGCGGCTTCGAGCTCAGGGAAGTGGCTTCCGGATTCCGCTTTCAGGTCAAGCAGGACCTCAGTGAGTGGATCGGTCGTCTGTGGGAGGAAAAGCCGCCCCGCTACAGCCGGGCCTTGCTGGAGACCTTGGCGCTGGTGGCCTACCGCCAGCCCATCACACGGGGCGATATCGAGGAAATCCGCGGTGTGGCCGTGAGCCCCAATATCATCCGCACCCTGCTGGACAGGGAATGGATCCGGGTAGTGGGACACAAGGACGTGCCAGGCAAACCCGCCATGTTCGCCACCACCAAGCAGTTTCTCGACTATTTCAATCTGAAGAGCCTGCAGGAGTTGCCGCCCCTGGCGGAAATCCGCGATCTGGCCAAGAACCGCGAGGAATTCGATGTGGACGATGACATCGAGTCCCGCACCGTGCTGGAGATGCCCGAAGAGCCCATGGCAGCCGATGACACAGGTGAGGAGCAGGAGTCCGGGGAATTGCTGGACGAGGCGGAAGCCGTGGCCCTTGCCAAGCGTCCGCTGGATGAAATCCTGGGCATTGTGCCGGACAGCGAGGACCTGGCCGCGGATCCCGTGGATGAGTGAAAAGCTGCAGAAAGTTCTGGCCCGGGCCGGCTTCGGCTCCCGTCGTGAAATCGAAACCTGGATCACGGCCGGCCGGGTCAAGGTCAATGGCAAACCGGCAACCCTGGGTGACCGTGTCACGGACAAGGACCGCATCCTGGTTGACGGCAAGCGCATGGCGCCCCAGAAGAAGCCGACCGAGCAGCGCCGCGTGCTGCTGTACAACAAACCGGATCAGGAAATCTGCACCCGCAAGGATCCGGAAGGGCGACCCACGGTATTCGACCGTCTGCCGCCCCTCAAGCATGGCCGCTGGGTGGCCGTGGGACGGCTGGATTTCAATACCAGCGGCCTGCTGCTGTTCACCACCGACGGCGAACTGGCCAATGCCCTGATGCACCCTTCCAGCGCCATCGAGCGGGAATATGCGGTGCGGGTGCTGGGCAAGGTCACGCCGGAGATGATCAAGGCCATGCTGGATGGGGTAGTGCTGGACGGCCATCGGTGCCGGTTCACCGACGTGGCCCTGTTCGGCGGCAGCGGCGCAAACCAGTGGTACCACGTGGTGATCATGGAAGGCCGTAACCGGGAGGTGCGGCGCCTGTGGGAATCCCAGGGTCTCAAGGTCAGCCGCCTGAAAAGGGTCCGCTTCGGACCCATCTTCATTCCCAGCACGGTCACCCGCGGCAATTACTATGAATTGCCCAAGGCGGAAGTGGACAAGCTGCTGGCCATCGCCTATCCGGAACGCGCCGCCGGCTGAAGCAGGTCCCGTGCATCCAGGGCCTGTCCATGGATGGCGTCACTGTCCGGTCCCATGAGGTAGAGATAGGCAGGCATCAGGGAGTCCGCGCTGGGCAGGTGGGCGGGATTCTCGGCCGGATAGGCCTGCTTGCGCATGGCGGTGCGGGTCCCGCCGGGATTGAGACTGTTGACCCGGATGCGACTGGTATTGCGCAGCTCATCCGCCAGCACCTGCATCAATCCCTCCACGGCGAACTTGCTGACACTGTAGGCTCCCCAATAGGCCCGACCCTGGCGACCCACCGACGATGCGGTAAACAGGATGCGTCCCTGGGGCGCCTGGCTCAGGGACGGCAACAGAAAACGGGTCAGCATGAAGGCGGCGTTGACATTCACCTGCATGACCTGCAGCCAGTCCGCCACCGGATAGAACTCCACGGGACTGCGGGGCCCCAGCAGGGCGGCATTGTGCAGCAGTCCGTCCAGTGCCGGGAACGTGCCGTGCACCGACTCGGCCAGGGTCTGGTAATCCGCCTCGGTGGCAGTCAGCAGGTCCAGGGGATGGATGATGGCGCGGCCGGGGTGCTCCGCCTCGATGGTGTCATACACCGCTTCCAGCTTGCTCTGGGTACGCCCGGTAAGAATCACATTGGCGCCGTAACGGGCGAAACTGATGGCGGCGGCGCGGCCGATGCCATCACCGGCACCGGTGATGAGTATGGTGCGTTGCCGCAACAGGTCCGCGGGGGGTTGGTATTCCTGCATGGGTGTCCTCAGGTGAATTTCAGCATGGCCAGCAGGGGCTGCAGATCCGCCGCGCTACGGATCACGAAATCCGCCTGCCAGTCCTCGATACGGTCGTTGTCACCCAGGTAGCCGTAGGCCGCCGCCACCGCGATGAGGTCCGCATTCTTGGCCGCCTGCATGTCGCGCACGTGGTCGCCCACATACACTGTGCGCTCGGTGCCGCAGCCGAGGGTGCGGCAGGCCAGCAGCAGGCCTTCCGGATCGGGTTTGCGCTGGCTGACGTGGTCCGGGCAGATCAGCACGGCACAGCGCTCCAGCAGTTGCAGCTGCTGCAGCAGCCGACGGCTGTATTTCTCCGGTTTGTTGGTGACCACCCCCCAGGGAATGCGGTGCTGTTCAAGTGTGGTCAGCAGGCTGTCGATGCCGGGATAGGGCAACGCTCCGGTGTCATGCAACTGCTCGAAATACAGAGACAGCAGGCGCTCCAGGCGGCGGTCGAAATCCTCCTGGCCCGGTTCTCCGCCGAATACCAGTCGCACCAGCCCGCGGGCACCGTCGGAGACGGTCTGGCGGATGCGCTGCTCGTCAGTGCGGGCGACGTTTTCTTCGTCCATCATCACATTCAACACCTGGACAAAGTCGATGGCGGTATCCACCAGGGTGCCATCCAGGTCGAACAGCACGCATTCGATGCCGGTACTGAAGCCGGCCGGATCAGACACCTGAATCACCGGGGCGGGCGTAAAAGGCCAGGTAGTTGACGTCGAGATTGCGCTGCAGGAAGTAACGCTTGGTGAGCGGGTTATAGCCCATGCCGACCTGTTCCCGCAGCTGCAGTCCGCTGGCCCGGCACCAGGCGGCCAGCTCCGATGGCCTGATGAGCTTGGCGTAATCATGGGTGCCCCGGGGCAGCAGGCGCAGCACATACTCGGCACCCAGGATGGCAAACAGATAGGCCTTGGGATTGCGGTTGATGGTGGAGAAGAACACCAGCCCGCCCGGTTTCACCAGGGTGTGGCAGGCCGCCACCACCGACGCCGGGTCGGGCACGTGCTCCAGCATCTCCAGGCAGGTGACGATATCGAAGCTGGCCGGTGCGCGGGCCGCCATGGCCTCGGCGGAGATTTTTTCATAGTGGATGTCCAGGCCGCTTTCCAGGCGATGCAGTTTGGCCACGGCGAGCGGAGCGTCAGCCATGTCGATGGCGGTGACATGGGCGCCCAGGTGGGCCAGAGATTCCGAAAGGATGCCGCCACCACAGCCGATGTCCAGCACCGACTTGCCGGCAGGGTTGAGCTGGCGGCTGATGTAATTGACCCGCAGCGGATTGATATCGTGCAGGGGTTTGAATTCGCTGTTGCGATCCCACCAACGGGACGCCAGTGCCTCGAACTTGCGGATTTCCGCGCTATCGACGTTACTTGTCATGAGTCCTTCAGTCCTGCACTGATTTTGAGTTGCCAATCCCGCGCCATCTGCATCACATTACGGCGATCCAGGGTCAGCAGTTCACCGTCCTGCACCACCGGCCGTCCGCCGATCCACACATGGCTGATCTGGCTGGCATGGGTGCTGTAAACCAGATGGGAGACGGGATGATAGACCGGACTGGCGTTGATGGCATCCATCGACACGGCGGCGAGGTCGGCATACTTGCCGGGCTCCAGACTGCCGATGCGGTCCTCCAGACCCAGAGCCCGGGCACCGTTGATGGTGGCGGTTTCCAGCATGGCAAACGCCGGCATGGCACTGGCGTCGCCGGCCACCGCCTTGGCCAGCAGCGCGGCGGTGCGCATTTCCCCGAACATGTCCAGGTCATTGTTGCTGGCGCAGCCGTCGGTGCCGAGGGCGACGTTGACACCGGCCGCCCGCAGGGCCGCCGTGGGACAGAAGCCGCTGGCCAGTTTCAGATTGGATTCCGGGCAGTGCACCACATGACAGCCGGTGCGGGCCAGCTCCGCGATCTCGCCGGCCAGCAGCTGGGTGGCATGAACGCACAGCAGACGCGGAGTCAGCAGACCCAGATCCGCCAGGCGGGCCAGGGGGCGTTTACCGGTGGCCGTCAGGGCATCGCTCACTTCCTGGGCGGTTTCATGGACATGCATGTGGATGGGAATGTCCAGTTCTTCCGCAAGCACCGCAATCTTTCTCAGTGGTCCATCGGAAACCGTATAAGGTGCGTGAGGCCCAAAGGCGGTGTGTACCAGCTCACTGGTACGGTAGCTGTCGTGCAGCTGGGTGGCCTTGAGAATGTACTCCTCGGGATCGGCAGCCCAGGCGGTGGGAAAATCCAGCACCGGACTCGCCAGCTGGACCCGCATATGGGCCGCCGTCGCCACCTGGGCCACCTGGTCGGGGAAGAAATACATGTCGGCGAAGCAGGTGGTGCCCGACAACAGCATCTCGGCAATGGCCAGTTCCGCCCCGTGGCGCACGAAGCTGGCGCTGACATGGCTGCTCTCCAGGGGCCAGATGCGGTCTTCCAGCCACTGCTTGAGAGGGATGTCGTCGGCGGCTCCCCGCAACAGCGCCATCGGGGAATGACCGTGGCTGTTGATCAGCCCCGGAATCAGCACATGATTGTCCAGCTGCACCGTAGGCGCCTGGCCGTATTGGGCGGAGGCAATGGCACGGGGCAGCAGCTCGACGATCTGTTTGTCGTGGATAACCACCGCGTAATCAGCGAGCACCACGCCCGCCGGCACCACCGGGATGATCCAGGGTGCGGTGATCACCAGATCGGCGGCGGGTTGCACGCCATCCTTGCCTGTTTTCATGCCTGTCATGTCCTTTGTCCGCATCAGTTTTCGGTCATTCAACGAGCCCGGGATTATACCCCCGGCCCGGCAAATTTTCCCGTTGCATTTCAATTCGGCGCCCCCCTGGGAAGCTGCTGAAAATATTAGAGTTTTCGACCAGGCAAATGCGCATTCCATGCTGTCGGCAGAGAGCCCATGTGTGCTACCATTACCCGCTTTTATCAGGTCCGGTTTCGGGCCGCGATCCACGTCGTTATAACAGGGGTTTTATGTCGGAATTTGCGAAGCAGGTGTTACCGGTAGCGCTGGAAAGCGAGATGCGGGAATCCTACCTGGCGTACGCCATGAGTGTGATAGTCGGGCGTGCCCTGCCTGACGTGCGGGACGGCCTGAAACCGGTGCATCGCCGTGTGCTGTTCGCCATGAACGTGCTCTCCAACGACTGGAACAAGCCTTACAAGAAGTCCGCCCGCGTGGTGGGGGACGTGATCGGTAAATACCACCCCCACGGTGATACCGCCGCCTATGACACCATCGTGCGCATGGCCCAGGATTTCTCCCTGCGCTATCCCCTGGTGGATGGCCAGGGCAACTTCGGGTCCATCGATGGCGATGCCGCGGCCGCCATGCGTTACACCGAAATCCGCATGGCCAAGATCGCCCACGACCTGCTGGCGGATCTGGACAAGGAGACAGTCGACTTCTCGCCCAACTACGACGGCACCGAACAGATTCCCGATGTGTTGCCGACCCAGATTCCCAATCTGCTGGTCAACGGCTCCTCCGGCATCGCCGTGGGCATGGCCACGAATATTCCGCCCCACAATCTCAACGAAGTCATCGATGCCTGCATCGCCCTGCTGGACGATCCCGCCATCGAGGTGGACGGCCTGATGGCCCATATTCAGGGGCCCGATTTTCCCACCGCCGGCATCATCAACGGCCGCGCGGGTATCGTGCAGGCCTACAAAACCGGACGTGGCCGCATCTACGTGCGGGCCCGGGCCGAGGTGCTGGAGGACGACAAGACGGGCAGGTCCACCATCATCGTCACCGAGATACCCTACCAGCTGAACAAGGCCAGGCTCATCGAGCGTATTGCCGAGCTGGTGAAGGAGAAAAAACTCGAAGGCATCACCGAGCTGCGGGATGAATCGGACAAGGATGGTCTTCGCATAGTCATCGAATTGCGCAGGGGCGAAGTGGGCGAGGTGGTCCTCAACAATCTCTACGCCCAGACCCAGATGCAGTCGGTGTTCGGCATCAACATGGTGGCCCTGGTGGAGGGACAGCCCCGGGTGCTGACCCTCAAGGAATGCCTGGACGCCTTCATCCGCCACCGTCGGGAAGTTGTGACCCGCCGTACCCTGTTCCTGCTGCGCAAGGCCAGGGAACGGGGACATATTCTCGAAGGTCTGGCGGTGGCGCTGGCCAATATCGATGCCGTCATCGAGCTGATCAAGACCTCCCCCAGTGCCGCCGAGGCCCGGGAGAAATTGCTGGCCCGCTCCTGGCAGTCCGACAGTGTGCTGCGGATGCTGGGTGAGGTGGGTGCCGATGCCTGTCGCCCCGATGATCTGGAACCGCGCTTCGGACTGCGGGAAGGGGAATACTACCTGTCCCCCGCCCAGGCCCAGGCCATTCTGGATCTGCGGCTGTACCGGCTGACCGGACTGGAGCACGAAAAACTCATCAACGACTATCAGGAACTGTTGAAACAGATTGCCGACCATCTGGATATCCTGGCCCGCAGGGAGCGGTTGCTGGGCGTGGTGCGCGACGAGCTGGCGCGGGTCAAGGCGGAATACGGTGATGCCCGCCGCACCGAGATCGTGGAATCCCAGCTGGATCTCACCATGGAAGACCTGATCACCGAAGAGGAGCGGGTGGTCACCATCTCGGCCACCGGTTATGCCAAATCCCAACCCCTCACCGATTACCGTGCCCAACGGCGCGGCGGAATGGGCAAGGCGGCGGCGACCCTCAAGGACGAGGACTTCGTGGAGCATCTGCTGATAGCCAATTCCCACGACGTGGTGCTGTGTTTCAGTTCCACCGGCAAGGTGTACTGGTTGAAGGTCTTCCAGTTCCCGCTGGCCAGCCGCACGTCCAGGGGCAAGCCCATCGTCAATCTGCTACCCCTGGAAGAAGGTGAGCAGATCACTGCCATGCTGCCGGTGAAGGAGTTCAGCGACAATCATTTCATTTTCATGGCAACCGCCAACGGCACGGTCAAGAAGACCGAGCTGGCATCCTTCTCCCGGCCCCGCAGTGTGGGGCTCAGGGCGCTGGAGCTGGACGAGGGCGATGTGCTGGTGGGCACCGCCATCACTGACGGTGAACAGGACATCATGCTCATCAGCAGCAGCGGCAAGGCCATCCGTTTCAAGGAAAGCGATGTGCGGGCCATGGGCCGCACTGCCCGCGGCGTGAAAGGCATCAAGCTGGGCAAGGACCACAGCATGATCGAGCTGATCATTCCCGAGCCTGGCAAGCACATCCTGACCGTGAGCGAAAATGGCTACGGCAAGCGCACGGAAGTGGCGGATTTTCCGGTGTATGGCCGGGGCGGCCAGGGGGTGATTGCCATGCAGACCAGCGAACGCAACGGCAACCTGGTGGGGGCGGCCCAGGTGTTCGATGGTGATGAGATCATGCTGATCTCCGACAAGGGCACCCTGGTGCGAACCCGGGTCGATGAGGTATCGGTGCAGGGACGCAACACCCAGGGCGTGCGCCTGATCAAACTGAAGGATGAAGAGCGGCTGGTGGGCCTGGAGCGGGTGAACGAGCCGACTGTGGACGAGGAGGATGCTGACCTTGCCGGTGCCGATGTGAGCGACGGGGAAAGTGCTGGTGCGGACCACGGACCCCAAGAAGAATTCTGAGTTGGCCGCTCCCCATCACAATGCTCCCCTGGTGGCCTTCCTCGGTCCGGTCGGCACGTTTTCCCATGCCGCGGTGCTGGAACGGTTCGGCCAGGCGGTAGGCCTGCTGGAACTGCCCACCATCGACGACGTCTTCAGTGCCGTGGAGGCACGGGATGCGGATTTTGGTGTGGTGCCGGTGGAGAATTCCACGGAAGGGGCGGTGAACAACACCCTGGACTGTCTGGTGGACACCCGGCTGAAGATCGTCGGCGAGGTGGTGGTGCCCATCGTGCATCATTTCATGTACCGGCCGGGCACCGATCCCGCCCGCCTGCGCAAGGTCGTGTCCCACAAGCAATCCCTGGCCCAGTGCCGCAAATGGCTGGCGAAAAATCAGCCCGGGCTGCTCCAGGTCGAATGTGCCAGCAATGGGGAAGCTGCCCGCATGGCGGCCACCGGTGGTGATGTGGCTGCCATCGCCGGCGAGATGGCCAGCAAGTTGTATGGTCTGGAAATCGCTCACCGGGCTATCCAGGACCAGGCGGACAACAGCACCCGGTTCCTGGTGTTGGGGCGCGAGGCAGTTGGCCCCACCGGCCGGGACAAGACCAGCACGCTGATCTACACGGAAAACCGTCCCGGCGCCCTGTTCCGCGTGCTGGAACCGTTTGAGCGTCATCAGGTCAGCCTCACTCGTATAGAAACCCGTCCTTCACGCAAGGCGGTGTGGGACTACGTGTTCTTTGTGGATTTCGAAGGCCATGTGGATGACGAGCCGGTACGTCAGGTGCTGGCCAAACTGAGAGGCGGCATCGCCGAGGTGAAACTGCTGGGTTCCTACCCGATGGCGGTGCGCTGACCCGCTGTGCACTGGTGCAGCGGCAACGGTGGAGTTGGAATGACGTTCACGGATCACAGCACGGTTCTCATCATCGGCCTTGGACTGATCGGCGGCTCCATTGCCCGTGGTCTCAAGAAATACTGCCCCGATTGCCAGGTGCTGGCAGCGGATGCCGACCCTGTCCAGCTGGAATTGGCGTTGTCGGAAGGAGCCATCGACAGTGGCTCGGTCAACGTGGATGACCTGACACCTGCGGCGGATATCATCGTGTTGGCGGTGCCCACCCTGGCGGTGCGCGGTGTGCTGCAGCGACTGGCGGGCAGGACCCGGCCAGGTGCCGTCATCACCGACGTCGCCAGTGTCAAAGGCTGTGTGGCAGGTGCGGCGCAGGAAGCATTGGGCGTGCATCTGGGCGCTTTCGTGCCGGGACATCCCATCGCCGGATCGGAAAAAAGCGGGTTCGCAGCATCCTCAGCGGATCTGTTCCGGCACCGCAAGGTGATCCTGACGCCGCTGCCGGATACGGATCCCGCAGCCGTCAAGGCAGTCAACCGGCTGTGGCACAGGCTGGGGGCCGATATTCTGGGCATGGGCGTGGAGCAGCACGATGAGGTGCTGGCCGCCACCAGCCATCTGCCCCACCTGCTGTCCTATGCGCTGGTGGACGTCCTGCTGCAGCAGGCCAAGAGTGATGAAATCTTTCGTTACGCAGCCGGTGGGTTTGCCGACTTCAGCCGCCTGGCGTCCAGCGACCCCACCATGTGGGCCGACATCTTCGTGGCCAACGGCAAGGTGACAGTGGCCGTGCTGGACCAGTTCATCGCCCATCTGGGCGATCTGCGCCAGTTGCTGCTGGGGCAGGATCACCAGGCGCTCAGGCGTCAATTCACCCAGGCCAAACAGGCCCGGGATACATTCATCCGCAAGTACTTTCAGACCATGAGCAACCATCACACAGACACTGCCAGACCCATCAACTACCTGGTGCAGCCCGCGGGCAGGGTCCAGGGTGACATTCGCGTGCCCGGCGACAAGTCCATTTCCCACCGCTCCATCATGTTCGGGGCCATCGCCGACGGCGTGACCCACATCCGGGGATTTCTGGAGGGTGAGGATGCGCTCAACACCCTGGCGGCATTCCGCGAGATGGGGGTCACCATCAGCGGCCCCGATA
>JBJOHV010000087.1:0-29071 GCA_046047495.1 Pseudomonadota bacterium
CGGTCCCAGGGATCGATCTGGATCACGGTGCCCTGATACTCCAGCTGCACACTGGAATGAATGAGCGGCGTGATGATGATGTCACCGTGCTCACCGGGGAAAGTATCGGCGGCATTGGCCGCGGCAGCCGCGGTCAGCGCCAGACCCGCCAGGAAAGTTCTCATAGTCAGCTCCTCGATCAGATGTCAATTCGGCAGGGCAAAGGCCAGCAATTCACCGGAATAGCGGCTACCGCTGATGGCCACCACGATATACTGCCGGCCGTTCAGCTCATAGGTCATGGGGGAACCGGACTGGGGTGCCGGCATCGCCACCGCACCCACTTCCCGCCCCGTCAGCTTGTCATAGGCCCGCAGCATGGCCCGCAATTGTCCGTCCTCGCCGGTGGTCAATTCCGCGTCGCCCGCGACCAGCACGCTGCCGGTCACCAGGGTGCCGATGATGCCGGCCTGACCGGTGCGGGGCAGATCCAGACCCGCGAGGGCCGGATGGTTGCGCACGCTGTCCGGGGTCTGTCCGTGGGGCACCTGCCAGAGCAGCTCACCCCGCTGCATGTCGATGGCACTGATGATGCCATAGGGCGGTTTTTGCAGGGGCAGCCCGTCCACCCGCAGTCCGATGGGCGGGCGACCGCGACTGGACACCGGAGGCGCGGCCACCGTGGAGGCATCGTCGGTGCGCCCGCCGGCGGCGGCGGACCCCGCTCCCCCGGAGGTTCGCGGACCGGTGGCCGCATTGCCCTGGATATAGGCCATGTCCGACTGCCCCGGATTGGGGGGCACCAGGCCCAGGGCACCGACGGAGCTATTGGAATACACATAGGTGACCTGCAGCTCGGGATCATAGGAGCCCCCGGCCCAATTGGTGCCACCGGCGGCGGCCGGCGCCATGAGAATGCCCAGGGGTCCGTCGATCCGGCTGACGACAGGCGGTGTGAACAGGGGGCCCATTTCATACCAGCTGGCGATCTCCAGGGCCCGGGCCCGCAACTCGGGGGTGAAATCCATCAGGATGTCCACCGAGGTGCCCTGCCGGTCATAGGCCGGCGGCTTGGTGGGAATGGGCTGGGTGGGGGAATACCATTCCCCGGGCACACTCCCCTGGGGCACGGGGCGTTCCACGATGGGCCACACCGGCTCGCCGCTCACCCGGTCAAACACGTACAGGAACGCCTGCTTGGTGGGCTGGGCCACTGCCTTGATGGCACGGCCGTCCACGGTAATGTCCATCAGGATGGGCGCCGAAGAGATGTCCTGATCCCACAGGCCGTGATGCACCAGCTGGAAATGCCACTTGCGCTGCCCGGTGTGCAGGTCCACCGCCACCAGGGATTCGGCAAACAGGTTGTTGCCGGGCCGATAGGCGCCGTAATAGTCACCGGTGGCGGCTTCCACCGGCAGATAGACCGTCTCCAGTTCCTCGTCCACGGCGATCAGGGCCCATACGCCGGTGTTGCCGGTGTATTCGGCGGAGCCGTCCAGCCAGGATTCATAACCATACTCACCGGGCAGTGGAATGGTGTGGAAAATCCACAGACGCTTGCCGGTACGGGCGTCATAACCCCGCACGAAGCCCTTCACGTTTTCACGGCTGCGGGGATTGCCACCGGTGCGGTGGGCGGCCCCGATGATGATGACGTCCTTGGCGATGGCCGGGGTGGAATGCAGCCCGATCTCTCCGGTGATCAGATCGATGTCCTGATCGGCCTCCAGTTTCAGATCCACCACGCCGTCCACGCCGAATTCCGGCACCGGACGTCCGGTGTCCGCATCCAGAGCGATCATGCGGTAGCCCGGGGTCACATACACCACCCGGCGGTCGTCGCCGTCCTGCCAGAAGGACAGGCCCCGCCCGGACAGCCGCCGCGGTGAATTCTCGCCCCGCTCGCCTTCGTCCAGGCTGAACATCCATTTCATCTCTCCGGTGGCGGCATCCAGGGCCACCACGGCCCGGCGGGTGCCCCCGGTGGAATAGATCACCCCATCGATCATCAGTGGTGTGGACTGCAGGTTGTATTCCGGATCCGGTCCCAGGTTGTCGGTCTTGAAGCGCCAGGCCACGGTGAGGTCGTTGAAATTGTCGGCGTTGATCTGGCCGAGCGCGGAATACCGGGTGTGCCCCAGATCGCCGCCGTAGTGGGGCCACTCGCCGTTCAACGCGCCCTGCTGGGCCAGTGCCGTTCCCCACAGGCCCAGGAGTAACAGCGCCGATATTCCCATCATGTAACGCAACGAATCCATTAGGGGGGACCTTTCAATGAATGGTGGTGGTCTTTCATCCTGACGTCCTCGAAGACAACAGCCATGGGCAGGCATTTTATGCCTACCCTCTCACAGGTTTCCGAAAATCCCAAGCACGCGGATCTGTTGTGGGCCACCGCGCCGCCCGACCCGTATTGCAGTGCCAGGGTGAGTGGTATAGATTGCCGTGACCTTTACACTGAAAACAACAACAAGAGCAGTGTCAATGACCACCGCAAGCCCCCATCTTCCACCCTGTCACCATCAGTGGATTGCAGCGCCATGAAATCCCTGCGCATTGCCGGTTTATCGACCATAGGCGCGGCCCTTGGCGTGACTGCTGCGTTATTGTGGGGGCTGGGTTCCACCAGCTCTGCCCAATCCGATCCCCCAACCCGGGCCTTCACTGCCGCCGCCATGCAGGAGATGGTGGCCAGCTATTGCCTGGCCTGTCACAACGATGTCCTGCCCACTGCCGGGCTGTCCCTGCAGGGGATCGACTTCAGCCGTCCCGGCCAGCATGCCGAAGTACTGGAAAAGGTGGTCAAGAAGTTGCGGGCCCATATGATGCCCCCCTCGGGCATGCCCCGTCCGCCCTTCGAGGTCTACGGACAGATGACCAGCTGGCTGGAGGCCGAACTGGACCAGGCCTGGGCCGCCAATCCGGTGCCCGGTCGCATCTCACCCCTGCACCGCCTGAACCGCTATGAATACAACAACGCGGTCAATCAGCTGCTGGGTCTCGATGTGGACGTGATGGATCTGCTGCCGGGGGATCCCACCGCTGACGGCAGCTTCGACAACATGGCGGCGGCACTGCCGTTTTCCTCGTCCCATCTGGAGCGCTATCTGTCGGTGGCCCGGCAACTGAGCCGCCTGGCGGTGGGCATGGCGCCCGATGCTCCCACCACCAGCACCTATGAGGTGCCCCTCTATCAACGCCAGGACAGTCGCCAGGGAGAGGATTTGCCCTTCGGCAGCCGGGGCGGCATCGCCGTCACCCACCCCTTCCCGGTGGCGGGGGACTACCTGTTCACCATTCAGCTGGAGCGCAATTACCAGGATTACATCAAAGGCCTGGGCTGGCCCCAGGAGCTGGAATTACGTCTCGATGGTCAGCTGCTGCAACGCTTCACCATCGGCGGCCAGGCCCCCGGCACCCCGGCACCCCTGACCTTCAGCGGGACCGGTGAACCGGGCAGTATCGACTGGGAACAGTACATGATCACCGAAGCCGGCGAGGGCCTGGAGCTGCGGACCCCGGTCGCGGCGGGACCCCATCAGGTGACGGTGAACTACGTGCGCCAGCACGTCGAGCCGGAGGGCATTCCCCAACCCACCCAGGGTGGACGGTTGTATGCCAATGACGAGAATTATCTGGGATACCAGAAGGTGTACACGGTGGCCATCAGCGGCCCTTTCCAGCCAGTGTCCACCGGCAACGACTCCCCCAGCCGCCGGCACATCTTTTCCTGTTACCCGGATCGTCAGGCCGATGAAGCGGCCTGTGCCGCATCGATTCTTGCCGACCTTGCCCGCCAGGCCTATCGGCGTCCAGTCCGCGCGGACGACCTGGAGCGACTGCAGGGGTTTTTTAACAGCGGCCGGGAGATGGGCGGCAGTTTCGATGCAGGCATCCAGTTTGCCCTGGAGTACATCCTCAGCGATCCGGATTTCCTGATACGCAATTACCAGGCGCCGCCGGGCCTGCCGGCCGGCACCGGTTACCGGCTCAGTGACTTGCAATTGGCAACCCGTCTGGCGTTTTTCCTGTGGAGTTCGCTGCCGGACGAGCATCTGCTGTCCCTGGCGGAGGCGGGCCGCCTCAGTGATCCGGACGTATACCATCAGCAGGTGCTGCGTCTTCTGAATGATCCCCGTGGCGTGCAGACCCTGGTGGATGACTTTGCCGCCCAGTGGCTCAACCTGCGACGCCTCGACGAAGTGCAGATCGATACTGTGGTGTTTCCCGACTACGACCTCAGCCTGATCGACGCCTTCGGCCGGGAAACCTCGCTCTTCATTGCGGAAACCCTGCGCCACGACACCAATGTGATGGAACTGCTGGGTGCCAACTACAGTTACATGAACGAGCGGCTGGCCACCCATTACGGTGTACCGGGCATCTATGGCAGCCGTTTCCGCAAGGTGGATTTCCCGGATGCCAGACAGCGTGGCGGTCTGCTTGGCCATGGCGCCCTGCTGACAGTCACCTCCTACCCGGGACGCACCTCGCCGGTACTGCGGGGCAAGTGGTTGCTGGACAATATGCTGGGCACACCGCCTCCCCCACCGCCCCCCAATGTCCCCATCCTGCCGGATGCCGAGGCCGGTGAAATTCCCAAATCCATCCGGGAGCGCCTGGCCCAGCATCGCCAGGACCCGATCTGTTCCACCTGTCATACGGTGATCGATCCCCTGGGGTTCGCCCTGGAGAATTTCGATGTGATCGGCGCCTGGCGGGAATTCGACGAAGCCGGCAACCCGGTCGACCCTGCAGGCAATTACCCCGGCGGCGTGGAATTCGCGGGTTTTGCGGATCTGAGGGACTGGATGCTGGACCGTCCGGAGCGCTTTGCCCATACCCTGACGGAAAAACTCATGACCTACGCACTGGGGCGCCGGGTCGAATACTTTGACCAACCCACCATCCGGCACATCGTGCGGGAGGCGGCAGACCAGGACTACCGCTGGTCGGCGTTGATTCTGGGCATCGCCGAGAGTCCACAGTTCATGATGAGCATGACCCAGTCACCCGTTTCTGAAACGAACCCAGGGGAGGTCGCCAGGCGATGAAACCCAACAAACCTACTTTGAGTGTTGGACCGGGCAAGTCCCTGTCCCGCCGCGCGATTTTGCGGGGTGCCGGTGCGACCCTGGCCCTGCCCCTGCTGGATGCCATGACCCCGGCCTTCGCCCAGCAGGCGGCACCTGCACGGGCCCATCGCTTTCAGACGGTCTACGTGCCCAACGGCATGGCAATGGACTACTGGACGCCCACAGCCCTGGGCAACGATTTCGAGCTGACCCCCATCCTGCAGCCCCTGGCTCCGTACAAACGTCAGATGGTGGTGCTGTCAGGGCTCAAGACCAACTGGAATATCGCCCATGCCGGCGCCGGCGGGTCGTTCCTCACCGGGGTGACCGAAGGCGGCCGCAACGAGGTGGAAATCCTGGCCGATGTGTCGGTGGATCAGCTGCTGGCCCGGCAACTGGGCCGCCAGACCCAGCTGTCCTCCCTGGAACTGTCAATGGATGCGCCGGCCCTGGCGGGTGCCTGCACGGTGAATCTCAGTTGCGTCTACACCCATACCCTGTGCTGGCGTGGCCCCACCGAGCCCCTGCCCATGGAGCACAATCCCCGGGCGGTGTTCGAGCGCCTGTTTGGTGACAGCGGCAGCACGGCCCGTGAGGCACGGGAGCGGCGCCTCCACCAGCAGAGCAGCATTCTGGATGCGGTGCTGGACAAGCTGAACTCCCTGGAGTCAAGCCTGGGTGCCCAGGACCGTCATCTGGTGGCCAGTTATACCGAGTCGGTGCGGGACATCGAGCGTCGCATCCAGAAAGCCGAGGAGCAGATCGATCTGAGCCTGCCGGAAATGGCGCAACCGGCCGGAGTACCGGCGGTGTTCGAAGACCACCTGGAGATGATGCAGGATCTGCAGGTGCTGGCCCTGCAAACGGATCTGACCCGGGTCATCACCTTCATGATGGGCAAGGAACAGAGTGCCAGGCCTTATCCGCAGATCGGCGTGCCCGATGCCCATCACCCCCTCTCCCACCATAACAACAATCCCCTGTTGGTGGAGAAGATGTCGAAGATCAACATCTACCACGCCCAGCTGTTTGCCAACTACCTGGCCAAGCTGGCGGCCATTCCCGAGGGTGGCGGAAGCCTGCTGGACAACATGACCATTCTTTATGGTGCTGGTCTCTCCAACAGCACGATTCATTCCGGCGACAACCTGCCCATCCTGCTGGTGGGTGGCGGCGCCGGCTGGCTGCAGGGCGGTCGACACCTGCATTACGATGGTCTGCCCGGCATGGCGGACCTGCACCTGGCTCTGCTGGAAAGGTTCAATGTCCCCACCGACCGGATTGGCGCCAGCACCTGGCCGCTGAGCATCTGATCCGGGAGTGTCCAGCGCCATGCCAGCCTGTTGCCGACGTCTGCTCCTCCTCATCCTTTGTGTGATGGCTGCCCCGTCCTTTGCCGACAGTCTGCCTCCGTCGGTGGACGCCGCCAAAGCAGGCGACTGGGCACTGCTGCAATCCCTGCTGGAGGACGGTACGGATCCCGACATAGCCTACGGCGACGGCACCACGGCGCTGCACTGGGCCAGCTACCACGACCATCTAGACAGTGCCCGCAGGCTGCTTGAAGCCGGGGCCGATGTGAATGCCACCACCGACCTTGGAGTCACCGCCCTGTGGCTGGCCGCGGAGAATGGCAGTGCGGTCATGGTGGAATTGCTGCTGCAGGCCGGTGCGGACCCGGGTATCGCCCTGCGCTCCGGGGAGACACCCCTGGTGACCGCGGCACTCACGGGCAATGCACGAGTGGTCTCCGCACTGCTGGCGGCTGGAGCCGATCCCAACACCATTCTGCTCAGGAACCAAACAGCCCTCATGTGGGCTGCCAACCAGCAGCACGCCGAGGTGGTGAAGGCTTTGCTGCAGTACGGTGCCGATCCCAATGTGCGCACCGAGACCCGCACCCAGTACATAAAAACCGAGAAGCCCCAGGACAGCCATCCGGACTACAAGACCTGGGTGGAGGAAGGCGGCTACACACCGTTGATGTTTGCCGCCCGTGCCGGTGACCTGGCCTCGGCCCGGGAATTGCTCGCTGCCGGAGCGGACGTGAACGCGGTGTCGGCCTTCGGCATCAGCCCGGCCATCATGGCGGTCAACGGTGGCAATCCGGGGTTGCTGGCTCTGCTGCTGGATAGCGGTGCTGACATCGATGAATCAAGCAGCGGCCATACCGCCCTGCATGCTGCGGTGCTGCGTGGTGACGAGGCGGCCGTCCGGGTGCTGCTGGAGCACGGTGCCGATCTGGAAATCCGGCTCACCCGGGCCACATCGGTGCGCCGCCAGTCCACCGACTACCATTTCCATCAGGCCTTCGTGGGCGCCACAGCGTTGTGGCTGGCCGCCCGTTTTGCCGAGCCAGCCATCATGGCCCGGCTGCTGCAAGCCGGCGCCGATCCCCTTGTCGTCACCCGGGTCACCTATCCCGCACAACGGGGCCTGGCGGAAAACTACCAGGCCGAGGAAGGTGACATCACGGTGCTGATGGCGGCGGTCGGCATGGGGCACCGGCGGGCGACCCCGAGTTGGGGTTCCGAGGAGCGCCGGGCTGGACGCACCGGCAAGGACGACGAGGATTACATTCTGGAGGCCGTTCGCCTGGCCATCCAGGCCGGGGTGGAGTTGAACCGCCAGGATGCGGCCGGACAATCCGCCTTGGCGTTTGCCAAGGCCCGGCGCTACGAATCCGTGGTGGCCCTGCTGACCGAGGCGGGGGCCATCGACCCGTAAGCCCGATCAGCAGCCACCACCTGCCCGTGTTAGACGCTGCGGGTGGCCAGGGCCGGCGGGATGCGGCTGGCCCGATTGGCCGGGCCCAGCACCGACAACTGCCCGACCACCAGCAGCACCAGCATGCCCAGGGGCGGGTAATACCATTGGATGCGGGGCAGATTGAAACTCTGCACCAGGAACACATTGAAGCCGATGGTGAGCACGGCCCCCAGCACCACCCCCATACCGGTAATCAGCAGATTCTCCAGCAGGAAATAACGTAACACGTCTCCCTGGGTAGCCCCCAGGGCGCGGCGGGTGCCGATCTGCTTGCGGCGTCGATTGATGCCGAACACCGCCAGCCCCACGATGCCCATGGCGGTGATGAACACCAGGATGCTGATCACGTAGGTGAGAATGGTGGCCATCACACTGTCCACCCGGTAGGTTTCGGCCCGGGTTTCCTCCAGGGAACGCAGGTTGCGGATGATGCGGGGATCACCGCTGTCCGCCAGCAGGTTTTCCACTTCCGCCATGAGGCGATCCCGCTGACCCGGCTCGGTGCGGATCAGGTAGGTGGTGGCGCTGTCGATGGCATTTTCGGGAATCAGGGTGGACTGCTCCAGAAAATCGCTGTCGGGCCAGGGGGTCTGCAACCGGTCCACGATGCCGATGATGGTGGTGGGAGACTGCCGCGCCACGTACATGGTGTTGTTGACTGCCGACAGGGGGTCATCCGGAAACAACTGCTCCGCCAGGGCCAGGGTGATGATCACCTGGCCGTTCACGGAATTGTCCGACGACAGGCGGTTGCGGACGTCGGTAGCAACGAAATTGCGTCCGGCCACCAGTTCCAGATCGAGGGCCTCGAGGGCGTGCTCATCCACCCGGTACTGGGCGGTGGCAATGAAGGACTCCGTGTCCCCGGGGCGTGCCGACACACCGGTGGAGGAACCGCTGGTGCTGACCGGAATGGCATTGGTGAAGGTGGCCGCCACCACCCCCGGCAGACCGCGCAGCAGCTGCAGATCGCGTTCCACCTGGCGCTCCTCGTTGAAGCTGTCCCCGTAACCGACACTGGTCAGATAAAAGGTGTTGGGCTCATCCAGGCCGCTGGGCCGTGCCATCAGGCGGGAACGCTCGTTGATGATGTAGATGGCATTTACCATCACGGTCATGGTGAAGGCAATCTGCAGGCCGATCAGCACCACACCGAGTTTGTTGCGCAACATGGCTCGCAGAATGGGTCCCAATTCCATAACATGACTCCTTGGTCTAACGTGGTTACTGGGTCTTCAGGTGAATCGAGGGATTCACGTTGCAGGCGCGCCAGATGGGATAAATACCAGCAATGATGGTGGCCAGGATGGCCAGCGCAATGGTAA
Source organism: Pseudomonadota bacterium (assembly GCA_046047495.1). GTDB lineage: Bacteria > Pseudomonadota > Gammaproteobacteria > Pseudomonadales > Pseudohongiellaceae > NORP240. The sequence continues at coordinate 9,152 of JBJOHV010000087.1, forward strand.
TGAAAGCCACGGTCAGATTTAGATGCATCCACTCGGTGACGATCAGCTCGCCCAGCAGGACCTTGATGCCCTCCAGCCCCAGGCTTGCCACTCCCAGACCCAGGATTCCACCCAGCAGGCCGATGAAGCCGGCCTCGATCACGTGCTGGATGAACAGGGATCCCTTGTGGGCCCCCAGGGCCTGACGCACACCGAGCTCGCCGGACTTGCTGAGAAATTTCGCCAACAGCAGGCCCACTGTGTTGAGCAGGCACACTGCCAGCAGCATGGCGGCCAGCGCCGCCAGAATCTGGGTCTCGTCCGGCAGCACCTCTTCCTTGATCAGCCATTCCTTGACGTTGTAGAGCCGCTTCTCGACATTGGGCGCCAGCAGGCGACCCAGGGCTTTCTGGTCCATCACATAGTTGTTGACCAGGTCACCGTAGGTGGCGCGGGACTGGGTATCCGGCAGTTCCACCCAGTACTGGATCCAGGCACACTCGGCATTGAGGAAGGCCTGCAGGCCATTGCCCTCGGGCGGAGCCCAGCAATTGGTGTTGCCGGAGCGGGCCAGTTCCAGGGACACGATGAGGGGCCAGGGAATGTAGGCTTCCTCACCGGGGTCAAAAGGCCCGTTGTTCACATCGTAGAATTTCGGCACCGGCGACCACCGGGCCAGCACTCCGACCACCTCGAAATTGAAGCCGCCGATGCGCAGGATCCGGCCTACCGAATCGGTGCCGCCGAACAGCCTCTCATTGAGTTCGCTGGAGAGCACCACCACCTGGCGACCCTGGTCGTCGGCGGAGCGATCCCAGGGGCCTCCGTACTGGAAAGGCACATCAAACATCGTGAAAAAATCCGCGAGATTGCCGCGGCCGTTCACCTGAAAAGGGCGGCTCTCATCGCTGGGAGGTTCGAGCACCGCGACAAACTTGGAGCTGACCGTGCGCGACAGGTCCGTGGTGCGCTCCAGCAGCGCCATGGCGTCGATGTAGGACAACTGGGGCGGCGGCTCGAAGTCCGCCAGATCGGGGCGCCCGTTGTCCAGCTGCACGTGATAGAGCTGCTCACTCTTCTGCGGGATGGGGTCGCCGCCCATGAAATAATTCAGGGTGAAGACCACCATGTAGGCGCCCACCCCGATGGCCACCGCCAGCACCATCAGGGTGCTGAGGACAGGATTGCGCCGGTAACTCAGGGCGCTCAGGCGCAGATAATAGAGAAACATGGCACCCCTCCCCTAGGCTGCCGCATCACTGCGACTGGCTGCTGCACCCAGTTGCAGATCATCGGCGTCGTCCCTGATGCGACCATCCAGGATATGGATGTTGCGGGTGGAGCGCTTGGCCAGGGATTTGTCATGGGTCACCATGATGATGGTAGTGCCCTGATCGTTGATGTCCTGCAGCAGGGACATGACCCCTTCGGCGGTATTGGAGTCCAGGTTGCCGGTGGGCTCGTCCGCCAGCAGGAACCGCGGCTCCCCCACCAGGGCCCGGGCAATGGCCACCCGCTGCTGCTGACCACCGGACAACTGGGAAGGCAGGTGCTTCTTGCGGGACAGCAGCCCCACGTCCTGCAGGGCCTTGTCGATGCGCTCGCGGCGCTCGTTCGCCTTCATGCCGCGGTAGCGAAGGGGCACGTCGATGTTGTCAAACAGATTCAGGTCCGGCATCAGGTTGAAGCTCTGAAAGATGAAACCGATCTTGCGGTTGCGCAACCGCGCCCGCTGGAAATCGTTGAGGGTGGCCACGTCCTGCCCGTCCAGCAGGTACTGTCCGGAGGTATAGGTTTCCAGCAGGCCGGCGATGTTGAGAAAGGTGGTCTTGCCGCAGCCCGACGGCCCGGTAATGGTGACAAACTCCCCTTCCCCAACCGTGAGCGTGAAATCCCGCAGGGCATGGGTTTCCACCACCTGGGTCCGGTACACTTTGTTGATCGCGGTCATCTGTAGCATGTGGCTCTCCCTTGGCCGGCTGCGGTCTCTTTTCAGCTTCCGTGGCCGGGTTCTTTTCAGTAATTGATCAGTACGGAGTCGGCGCCCTCGAAATTGTCGGTGCCTGAGATGATGATCGTGTCCCCTGCAGACAGGCCTTCCAGCACCTCCACGGCCGCCAGGCTGGTGGCGCCGGTGAGAACAGGGCGCCGGTAGGCGATGCCGTTCTCCACCACATAGGCTACCCGCCCGCTGCCGCTGTCCAGGAAGGGGCCACGAGTCACCATCAAGACGTCGATCTTTTCCTCCAGCAGGATGCGGGTGGTCAGCCGCTGGTTCTGGCGCAGGCCCGAAGGAGTCAGGCCGTCGAAGCGCACCCGACCGGTGACCTGGTTGTCGATGATTTCCGGTGACACTGCCACCAGCACGGCAGCGTGCGTTTCAGACCCGGTGCGCACTTCGGCCAGCATTCCGATGGCCAGATCGTCCGCGTAGCTCTCCGGAATCTGCACTTCCACCTCGAAGGCCGACAGGTCCACCACACTCATCACCGGTTGATTGCGGCTCACATTGGTCTTCTGGTTCACAAGCAGGTTGCCGACGATGCCACTGACCGGTGAACGCAGCTCCAGTTCGCCCACCTGACGCTGCAGATCCGCTACCAGCAACTCCTGCTGCTCGACGGCCAGTTGACGGGTCTGCAACTCGAATTCCAGCCGTTCGTCATCCAGCACCTTGTCCTGCAGGGAATGCTGGTGCAGCAACTGGGCAGTCTCCAGATCATCGCGGGCTTTTTCATAGTCCACCGCGGTCATGGCGCCCTGATCGAAGGCGCGCTGGGCGCGGGACAGCTCTCTCTGGGCGGCCTTGAGGGCGATGGCCGCGGCGTCCTGGTCTTTCTGGTTCTGCAATTGCTGCTGGCGGGTGGTGATGCCCTGCCGCTGCAGCTCCACCTGGAGAGACGACAGGCGCGCCTGTTCCTGCAGTAGTTGATTCTGGATTTCCGGGCTGTCGATGGCAGCCAGCAGCTGGCCCTGGGTGACCTCGTCACCGGATTCCACGGCAAAGGTGATGGTGCCGGACTGGCTGGCATAAAGGGTGGGACTGACCGCTGCCACCACCCGACCCTGCACCGAGACGTCCCGCACGAAGTCGCCGCGGGTGACCTGGGCGAAGCGCAACCGTTCGGCGGACACCGAGACACTGGCCTGGGCCCAACGCTGCACCACCGGCAGACCCAGCCACACCACAACCGCAAGGCCCAGCAAAAGCCCTGCGGCAACGGCATATTTGCGCCATCCGTTGGAGTGGGTGAGGATGACGTCCTGGTTGGAGGTATCGGCAATTCTTGTCATTTGCCGGTTAGACGTCACGTGGTGGGGAATGGTTTACGTGGATTAATTAAGTCCCAGGGCGGTGGCCACATCGGCCCAGGAGATGTATTTGAAGTTCTGCAGATCCCGCGGTGCGGTGTTGCTGCCGTCCTGTACCACCAGCAGTCCCCGGGGATAGTCCGGACCGAGGGGTGCGGAGACCACAGCCAGACCATCGGTTTCCTGGCTGCCGTCCAGCCCGTTGGCGGGATCGTCCACAACACGGAAGTGTCCCCGGAAGGCGAAAGGCGGCAGCCGGTCGAATACCGCGTAGCTGTGACTGCCCTGGCTGGAGACCACCAGATAGCCGCTGTCGCCGGCCTCGTAGAGGCTCATGCCTTCCACATCGGCGGTGAGGATGCGGCGATCCACCGGTGCCAGCAGCTGCAGCTCGGCAGGTGCGGAATAACGGGCATCCACCACCCACACACCGGCGCCCTCCTCGCCAACAAACAGTCTCTGATGGCGATCATCCGCCACACAACCCTCCGGCTGGCTGGCCACCCGGAACTCCCGCACCCGGTCGGCGGTGAATCCTGTGCCGCCCGCGCCTTGTGACCGAAGCAGCCATTGCTGATAGCGACCGTCGGTGTCATTGACGAACACCTGCAGCCCGGCGGCATCCTGATACATGCACAGGCCATAGGGCTCGGTGAGGCCGGTGACGATGTCCTGACCTTGCTGCCAGGTGACCGTGCCGTCACCGGCAATGCCGAACAGGCTGATGGTGTTGGTGCTGCGGTTGCTGGCGGCTGCCAGGGCCACGTAGGCTCCACCTTCGGGCAGGGGCCGCAGGTCGATATTGTTGGTGCGGCCGGCGGCGATGGATTGCAATTTATTGCCCTGCAGGTCATAGACCTCCACACCGAAACCCTTGTCGGTCCCCAGCACCCGGCTGGCGGCGGGATTTGCCGGATTGATCCAGATGGCGGGGTCGTCGGCGGCATCATCCGTACTCACTACGGGAGCGGTTTCAGCCCGGGGCTGCACGGTCATCAGCGGCGGTCGGGGTTCCCGCGGGCCAATGGCACAAGCGGCCAGCAGCGCGGCCGTCAGCCATCCCAACACAACGGTCTTCATCATCCACAATTTCATTGGCACTTTCTTCGACTCGTTCACATGGTTTTCCTGTTGGCTACCAGCTCACACTGCGATCGATCAGCAGGCGTCCCTCTTCATCCTTGATGCTCAAACGCACCGCGGGGGGCGATGTGCTCCAGTCGATGTCGATCAGCCCGTAATTGGCCACCGCGAAAGCCTCTCCGACTCGATGCCGATTGGGACTGATCATACTCCACTCTTCCGTGAGCCCCGACGAGGTCAGCTCGATCAACGGCCAGGGCAGGTCCAGATCGCGGATCTCACTCAGTTCGGCCCAATGCACATCACCTGAAATGATCACCAGCGGTTGCTGCTGATAACGCTCCAGCAGATGAAATAACCGCAGGCGTTCCGCGGGGTAATTGGCCCAGGTCTCCCAACCGGTGAAATCCGCCAGCAATTGGATGCTCGAACCGATGATTCGGATATCAGCCGGCTGCTGAAATTGTTCCTCCAGCCACTGCCATTGGGCCTCACCCAGCAATTCCGCATCCCGGGACAGGGAGGCTTCGTAAGGCCCCATCATGCGCGCCTCCCTGGCGGCGCTACGCTGCGGGTCTTCCACCCGGGTCAACCCGGAGCGGTTCCAGCGCAGATCCAGCAAGATGATCTGCACCCGTCGGCCGGGCTCGCCGTACAGGTAAGAGGTGTAAATGCCATCCGGTCTGCTGCGCCGTGGGCTGTCTGCCGGTTCATTGTAAAAGTCCAGCATGATGCGTCGTGAGGCGTCCTTGGACACATAGTCGCGGCCGATGTCATTCTGGCCGTAATCATGGTCATCCCAGGTGGCGATCACCGGCACGGTTTCCCGTAGCTGCCGATAGCCGGGAATGGCCATCAGCTTGTCATAGGCTGCCTGCAATTCCACCGGCTCGTCGGTGTCCGCATAGACATTGTCGCCAAGAAACACGAACAGGTCGGGGCGATCCGCCAGCACCGGGGTCCAGACGGGCTGGGGCTTGTCCTGGTGGTTGCAGGAACCGAAGGCAATGCGGGATATGTCCTGCGCCTGAACTGTGAACGGCAGCAGGGCCAATAACAGACTCAAGATTCCACGATTCATGGCAGGAACTCCTCCAGAGGCGCGCCCATGGCCGGGTTGTAGTCCCTGTAGTCCTCACCCAGCAGTTGCAGCAAGGTGGCGGCGATATGGTTGGAGGTAATGCAGTCCTGCCCCGTTGCCACCAGTCCGGTGGCAGGGACACCTGGCCCCAGGGCGGCCATCCATACCGCTTCGGAACCCACGATCCCCTCCTCATACTGGGCCAGGGACTGCATGTAGCCGGTGAGGGATTCCTTGCTGGCATGGTGCAGCCAGGTCTCCACAGGTTCCTCGCCGCGACCATGATCCACGGTGATGAACAGCACCGTGTTGTCCCGGTAGCCCGGGGTGGACTGGATCAATTCCCAGATCTCGCCGATGAAGCGGTCGCTGCGATGGGCCGCCAGCACATACTCATCGTACAGACCTTCGTGGGCAAAATCGTCTGTCTCACCGTAGCTGATATACAGCACCCGCGGCTGCTTCTGTTGCAGCCAATTGCGGGCGAAATAATGGGTGAACACATCATTGCGCACCGTCGGCCAGCGGGGCGGCATATCCATCATGATCCGATTGAGCAGCTCTTCTTCGGCATTGAGCGGCGCTGCCGCAGGTCCGAAGGCATTCACATGCAGCCCGCTGCGTTCCACATTGAAGATGTAGGGGAACACATCCCATGACGCAAAAGCGGCCACACGGTCGGCGAATGCCGTCCGTTGCTGCAACAACTCGAGAAACGTCCGCTCCGGGTTGGGCACCTTGGCGTTGGAGTCGATGGCCGGATTGACCACGCCGGTGAGAATCTCGCTGTAGCCGGGATAGGAGAAGTACCAGGGGTTGGACACCCTGGCGCAGGAGCCGGCATCCCGGTTGCCCACCACCGCGCCCCGGGTGAACACCGTACCATGCAGGAACGGCATCAACGCACGGGCGCGCTCTGCCATGCTGTCCCTCCAGAACAGCTCCATGATGTGCTCGCTCTGGGACGCATAGTCCTCGTGGGTGGCCAGCCCACGGTCCAGGCCCCGGAACACTTCCTGCCAGCGCAGGCCGTCCAGGGTGATCAGCACCACGTTGTCAGCGGCCTGGGCCGCTCCGTTCACTGCACACAACAACGCCCACAACAGCAAACTTACCGCTCGCATAGTTCTCACTCCATAAAAAAAGGCGGCACGGAGTGCCGCCTTGCATTCAAACACAGATCCAGGATGACTCAGAAATCCAGGGTCATGGTGAAGGCTGCGGTGCGCGGCGCACCGATCCAGGCACCAAAGCCGGAAATGCCGCCAAGATAGGATTCGTCAAACAGGTTGTTGACTACAAACCCGATTTCGAAACCCTGCAGATAATCCGTCAGGACCTCGCCCCGCACGTTAACGTACAGGTCGGACGTGGTGTAATCCGGTGCCCGCAGGGTGTTGCCACGGTCCATGAAACGCTCATCCACGTATTTAGTGGACAGGCCGGCACTGTAGGCATTGCGGGTCCAATCCACGGACAACACCCACATGGATTCCGGCGTGTTGACAATGGTGTTGCCGGGGTTCAGTCCCAATGCCGCGTCCGCGGCCGGACCAAGACCGGTACCCACATAGGTGGCATCCGTGTTGGTATAGGATCCGTAAATCGACCAGTTGTCGTTAATGGTGACCTCGCCGCCAAGCTCGAAACCACTGGACTCGATACCTCCTACGTTATCGTAACGCCCACCCAGCCCGATGGAATAGTTGGGAATATTGCCTGCCAGTTGGGGACCGAAGAATTCCAGTCGGTTCTCGAACTGATTGTCGAACACCACGGCGCTGGCCACCAGATTCGGGCTCACGTAGCGCAAACCCAACTCCATGTTTTCGGTGGTTTCCGATTCCAGGTTACCGGTAAAGGTGCCTTCACGCTCCAGCACATAGTCCAGCAGTGGTGCTATGTTTTCCGCATAACCAAAGAACAGTTCCAGGCCGTCTACTGGAGTCAGGAAGGTTGCACCACCGGTAAACATGGTATCGGAGCTGGTGTTAAGGGTCTGGGCCGGGTTTGCACCAAACAGATCGAACTCCGAATTGTCCACATTGAACTCCCGGATGCCCAGGCTGATGGTCAGGTTCTGGATTTCGATCTGATCCTGCAAATACCACATGGTGGTTTCGCGTGGGAACTCACGGCTGTACTGCACCCAGTAGGCGATATCCCGGAAGTCGATGCCCACACGTGCATCCTCCAGTTTGTGCCATGTGCGCCATTCGTAGCGGGTGGAATCCTCGTACCACCAGCCACCACGCAGGGTATTGTCAAAGCCGCTGAACTCCGCCGCCCACTCGAAATCCAGGGTGATACCATCCCGGTCACGCTCGTAATTGGTGTGGCGGAAGGACTGCACCGGCACAGCGTTCGAGGGATAGCAGGCGGGGTCAAACTGGGGACCGGCACCACCGTAGGGGAAGGTGATGGACGACTCACAGCCCGGGGTGGCCGTCAGGGCTCGACCCTGGGCATCCGTAAAGTAGATGGCGCCGATCTGGGAGCCGCCCAGGATCGGCAAATTGTCCTGGATCTCGTATTCCGGGCCGCCGGCATCATTGGTCAGGTCGGCGATGTAGGGAGGAATCCAGTCGCCGCGACCTTCCATATGGTGATTGTAAATGCCAATGTTGCCGGTCAGTCCATCGGCAAGTTCGGCATCCAGCTTCAGGTAGCCGAAGGTATTCTCCCGGTTGGTGGACCAGCCACGACGGTAAACCTGATTGACATAGGGAATGTTGGTCCATGTGCCGATCAGTCGATCCCAATCACTGTCCTCACGGAATTCATCCAGGGTGACTCGCTGATAGTTGTCTTCATGGATGTCATCCCAGGCGTAGTATCCCGTGAGAGTGAAATTACTCCATTCGGAAATGAACTTGCCGGCGCCGTGATCGCGCTCATTCTGGGCCGAACCCTCCATCCAGTCGGTGGCTTCGTTATGGTTGAACGAAACCCAGGCGCGAGTGGTTTCATTGAAAATCATGCCGGTGTCATAGCGCCCATAGTAACGCTGGGCGCCGAAATCTCCGGCGGAATATTGTACTCGCATGCGCTCGTCCATCTCGGGGTCGTTGGTGCGGAAGTTCAATGTGCCGCCCAGGGCCTCGGTGGAGCGAGTGGAAATATCCGCGATCCCCTGGGTGATGTCCACGCCGCCGGAGTTCATGGAATCGATATAGCGATTGGCCTTGGTGCCACCACCGTAACCGGAGTCACCATTGGGGAATCCATCGATGGTGATACCGACCTGACCGATGTCGGATTCCACGGCAGTCTGATAGCCCCGCAGATTGATGACAGTGGACCAGTCGTCGAATCCGAAGGTATCCCCCTCGGTGACAAACACGCCAGGCAGGTTATCGATGCTGGCCAGCACCGACGTGATAGGGTTCTGCTGACGCTGCATGGACTCGGTGGTGCTGACCGCCGAGTAGGTGCGGGCTGCACCAATCACAACGATTTCCTCGAATTCAGCAGTATCGGGCTCAGAGGCTGTCTGTGCCAAGGCACCGTTGGCCATGGCTACTGTAGCAAGGGCGATACCATGCGCCAGCTTGAAATTGAACTTTCCTTTCATTTGTCACTCCTAAGGTGTTGGGTTCAACGATCATCAATCGATCAAGCGTGGTCACCGTACTTGCTTTGTGTGACATATCGGTTAATCCTTCATTGAGTTTTTATGACAATCCCCGAATACCAACAATCCCCGCGCTGACCCTAAAGAAGTGGCTTCCGCTGGCCGAAGCTAAGTAGACAAGCCGAAGATTTCCCTGCAGGAGGTCAAGCCCATGACATAAACCCCCAAGGTAACGCCACTGCAACAGTTACTTTCTATATTCCCAGGGCAGTACCGGCCCACCCACGACGCCGGACACACTTAAGGTAAATTCATTATGGGCGCAGTTGAACTTGTTGAAAGCTCACCGAAAACCGAATCCACCCTGCCAATCCTTTACATACTCGATACCAACGTCCTGATTCACGACCCCACCGCGATCCGCAACTTCGACGAACACCATGTGGTGATTCCCATCACCGTCCTGGAGGAGCTGGACAAACTCAAGAGTGGCCGCCATGCCGTCGCCGCCGACTGCAGGCAGGCGATCCGGGAGATCGATACCCTGCTGGGCCGGGCTTCCCCGGAAGAGGTGGAACAGGGGGTGCCCATACCCCGTGGCAAACGTCAGACCCTGGGCCGGCTCTCGGTGCTGATGACCGAGGTGCCCGCCAATCTGGTCATGCTGCCCACCCATTTGAACGACAACAAGATTCTCAACGATGTCTGCTTTCTCAAGCATCACCATCCCGAGCGCAAGGTGGTGCTGGTCACCAAGGACATCAACCTGCGGCTCAAGGCCCGGGGTTGTGGCATCGAGTCCGAGGACTACCACAGCGACCAGCTGCTGAGCGACATCGAACACCTCAACAAGGGTTACATCGAGTTTGACGCCTCCTTCTGGGATCTGGTGGAACGGGTGGAGACTGCCCACGAGAGTGGCCAGACCTTCCACAAGGTGGCGCGCTCAACGTTTCCCCAGGAGGTCTATCCCAACCAGTTCATCTACGACAAGGCCGGCTTCCTGGCACGGGTCTGTCAGGTGACGCCGGACACGGTCACCCTGCTGCACCTGGATCTGGATAAAGCCATGCACACCGAGGCCTGGGGATTGAAGCCCCGGGATGTCTATCAGGCCATGGCCCTCAACCTGCTGCTGGACCCCGACATCCATCTGGTCAACCTGACCGGCTCCGCCGGCTCCGGCAAGACCATCCTCGCACTGGCGGCCGCCATCGAAATGACCGTGCCTAACAAGATGTATCGGCGCATCATCGCCACCCGCAGCACCCAGGGACTGGATGAGGACATCGGCTTCCTGCCCGGTACGGAGGCCGAGAAAATGGAACCCTGGCTGGGCGCCATCACCGATAACCTGGAGGCCCTGCACTGGGATGACGAGAACTGCAGCAGCAGCATCGAGTATGTGCTGAGCAAGGTGCCCCTGATGTACAAGTCCCTCAATTACATCCGTGGACGCAGCTTCCAGAGCAGCCTGATCATCATCGACGAATCCCAGAACCTGACCCCGCACCAGATCAAGACCATCGTGACCCGCGCCGGCAACGGCTCAAAGGTCATCTGTCTCGGCAACCTGGCACAGATTGATACGCCGTTCCTGAGCCCGACCAGCTCCGGACTGACGTATCTGACCGAACGGTTCAAAGGTTTCTCCCACGGCGGGAACATTCTGCTGAGGGGCGTGCCGCGCTCCCTGCTGGCAGAGTTTGCCGAGGAACACCTGTAACAAAACATTCACTCAAAATTAACCGAAGTGTAATAAATTTCGCCTAGGCTGGGCCGACTTTTAAGGTAACCGTTCCAAGCAACGACCGTGTCGGAGATCCCAGCCGTGGCCAAGAAGAAACCGCTCAAAGTTCGCAGTGTCTGGATCTCGGATGTGCATCTTGGCTTTCGCGGCTGTCAGGCCGAAGCCCTGCTGCACTTCCTCCACTCCGTGGAGACCGAGTATCTCTTCCTGGTGGGCGACATCGTCGACTTCTGGAGCATCCGCAAAACCCCGTTCTGGCCGCAGCTTCACACCAATGTCATTCGATCCATTCTTGGCAAGGCCAAACACGGCACCAAAGTCATCTATATCCCCGGCAATCATGATGAGGTGATGCGGGATTGCGTAGGACAGGTGTTTGGCAATCTTGAAATCCATCGGGACTATCTGCACACAACGGCGGACGGCAAGAAGCTGCTGATTCTGCACGGGGACGAATTCGATGTGATCGTCAAACACAGCCGCATGCTCGCCAAATTGGGCAGCTGGGCCTACGACAAATTGCTGAGCCTCAACCACTGGGTGAACTCGTTCCGGCGCCTGTTCCGTTTCTCCTACTGGTCGCTGGCAGCCTATCTCAAACTGAAGGTGAAAAACGCGGTGAGCTACATCGGCAGTTTCGAGGATGCCCTGGCCCATCTGGCCAACGAGCAGGGAGTGGATGGTGTGGTCTGCGGCCATATCCATCACGCGGAAATACGCACCATCGACAATGTGCTGTATTGCAATGACGGCGACTGGGTGGAAAGTTGCACCACCCTGCTGGAACACAAGGACGGCCGGCTGGAGCTCCTGCATTGGGCAGCGGAATTCGAGCGGCACAAGCATCTGGAAAAAGAAGCGCTGCTGGCCGATAACTTTCCGGAATCCGCGGTTCCCAGCAAGAAGGCCGCCTGATCCACTTCATGTCCTTCACTGATGCTTCCCTGCGCGTTTGGTGATACCGTATGCCAATGCGCATTCTAATGATTTCCGACGTCTATTTCCCCCGTATCAACGGCGTTTCCACCTCCATCCAGACCTTCCGCAACGAGTTTGAGAAGCAGGGTCACGAGGTCTACCTGATCACCCCGGAGTATCCGACGGGTCAGAAGGAGGATGCCCGGATCTTCAGGATTCCGTCTCGCGGCGTGGCCCTGGACCCTGAAGACCGCATGATGCATTACCGCGACATCCTGCGCCTGGTGCCGCGCCTTCGGGAGCTGGAGTTCGACCTGCTGCATATCCATACACCATTTGTTGCCCATTACGGCGGCATCAAGCTGGCCAGCAAGCTGAAGCTGCCCTGTGTGATCACCTATCACACCCTGTTCGAGGAGTACCTGTACCACTACATCCCCTTCCTGCCCAAGCAGGCCCTGCGCCTGTTTGCCCGGCGCTTCTCCTCGCGGCAGTGCAACCAGGTGGACGGCGTCATCGCACCCTCGACCGTGATCGTGGACCTGCTGCAGGACTACGGCGTGAAGCAGCACATCGAGATCATCCCCACCGGCATTCACTGCCATAAATTCGAGGATGGGGACGGCGCCGGCTTCCGAGCCAGGTACGGCATCCCGTCGGATCGCAAGCTGTTGCTGAATGTCAGCCGGGTGGCCTTCGAGAAGAACATGGGTGTGCTGCTGGATATGCTGGACCGTGTGCGCAACCAGGTGCCGGAAGTGTACATGGTGATCGCCGGCGAAGGGCCGGCCAAGAAGCACTACATGAAGCAGGCCCATGACATGGGCCTGGAAGATCATATCGCCTTTGTGGGCTACCTGGACCGTGACAGTGAACTGATAGACTGTTACCACAGCGCCGACCTGTTCGTGTTCTCGTCACGGACCGAAACCCAGGGCCTGGTGTTGCTGGAATCCATGGCCGCAGGCACGCCGGTGGTGTCCATTGCCGCCATGGGCACCCGGGACATCCTCTTCGGCTGCGACGGGGCCCGCATCACGGACGGCAGCGTGGATGACTTTGCCGCCAAGGTGATCACCGTGCTCAAGGATGAGAACTCCCTGCGGGAACTCGGCATACGTGCCAGCGCCTACGCCCAGAAGTGGGACTCCACGGTGCTGGCCAACCGCATGCTGGGGTTCTACCGGGAGGTTCTGCAGGTACCGGAGGAAAGCGTCACGGCCTGAGGCCTACTGGAGTTCCAGCCGCCGCTTGAATTCCTGCATGATGAGGTAGTAGAGCTCCTTGCCCAGATACTGATCCTCCACCCCACCATCGATATTGGGGTTGTCGTTGACCTCGATGACATAACCCTTGCCATTGACCTCCTTGAGATCCACACCATAGAGCCCGTCACCGATGGGCCGGGTGGCCGCCAGTGCCGCCTGCAGGATGGGCCTCGGCACCTCAAAGGTGGGCAGGGTCTCGAAACCACCGCTCACCGACCCCTTGTCACCGTGGCGGAAGATCTGCCAGTGGTTCTTCACCATGTGGTAACGGCAGGCATACAACGGCCGGTTGTTCAATACGCCGATGCGCCAGTCGAATTCCGTATAGAGGAATTCCTGGGCGATGAGGAGACTGGATTGACGGAACAACTCCTCGGTCTTGGCACGCAATTCATCCATGTTCTGGGCTTTCACCACACCCTTGGAAAAGGAGCCGTCGGGAATTTTCACCACCATGGGCATGCCCAACTCCTGCACCGCATACTCCAGCTGATCGGGATGATCCCGGTGGAGGATCAGGGTCTTGGGAGTGGGCACCCGGTGGGTGGCGAAAGCATGGGTCAGGTAGATCTTGTTGGCACAGCGCACTATGGATTGGGGATCATCGATCACCACCATGCCCTCGTTCTCGGCACGCTTGGCGAAGCGGTAGGTGTGGTGGTCGATGGCGGTGGTTTCCCGAATGAACAGGGCGTCGTATTCCAGCAGGCGGATGAAGTCGTCCGGGGTGATCACCTCGACATCGATGTCACAGTGCTTGCCGGCCCGGATGAAGCGACGGATGGCCTTGTCATCACTGGGCGGCAGTTTTTCTTCGGGATTTACCAGGATGGCCAGCTCGTAGCGGAGATTTTTCTTGCTCTTGGGCTGGGTCCAGACCTTGTTGCTGAACATGTCCAGCGCCTGGGCAAAGCTGGTTTGCTCATCGTCGGTGAGATCGCCGTGGCTACCGAGGCGCAGGTGGTTTACCTCCCAGCGACTGGAATAGCGCAGCCCGATCTCCAGGATCGGGCAGGCGAAGCGCTCGAACAACAGGCGTGCCACCGGCTTGAGGGCAGGCTCGCTGACCTGTCCGAAATAGGATTTGATCTTCAGCTCTGAACCGGGGGACGCCTCCATGCGCAGGCGATCCAGAGCCCCGGCCAGATCACCTAGCTGCAACCGGTAGAGCAGTGGCGAGCTGAGGTCGTTGATGACCCGGCTGGAGGGAATCACCCGCTGCCCCCGGGCCTCCGTCAGCAGCGAACAGTAGTAGCCGTCGGACAGGTAGCTGTAATCGTTGCAGAGGTTGATGACCCGGACCCGTTGCTCCGGCTTGGTGTTGAAGCCCAGGTAATCCTCGACACTGATCACCTGCTCACTGGGATAGTAGGGCTCCCAGTCCGCCAGGGTGTTTATCACGATCAGTGTCTGGGACATCGGGTGGGGATCATCCTCGGTGCAGTGGATTCTATTGTGGTGGACCCGGCAGGGCAGTACAAGCCATCGTCACAAAATTGCAGTAATCTTGTTCCCCATGGTAATCATCGACAGCGACGGACTCGCCCGGTTGAGCAGCAGAACGGCAGGACGGTGGACACTCGTCACGACACTGGTACTGGCCATTGGCCTCATTGCCGGATGCACGTCACGGGAGATGTACGAGAGTGTGCAGCACAGCCGCCAGGCTGAATGCCAACGCCTGCCCATCTGGCAACAGAAGGACTGCCTGGCGCTGTACGACACGCCGTTCGAGGATTACCAGAGGGAGCGATCAGGGGAATCAACGGGGTCAGAGCCGTTGAATTTCTCTGACCCCTTTTGATTCTTCAGGGTCGCGGTGACAGTTCCCCGAAAATATTCATGGTGGGCAGATCCGGCTTGAACTGGATGTGGCAGCCTTCGCAGATTTCCACGATTTCATCACCGGAACGGGAGATGAGCTGCACGTCCCGGGACCGGGCCGCATTGCCGGCACGCTGACCGGCCGCGCTCAGCTGGTTGGAAAAGCTCACCCAGGAGGGATTGGAGGTCCACTCGTCATCCATGGGGCCGGTGCCGGGGATGGTCAGCAAGGAACCCCCCATCTGCAGCTGCCTGGCCAGATGCTCCAGTTCACGCCAGTCGGAGTCGGTCTGGGGATTGCGCCACGCCGCCACCCAGATGGGATCCGCGGAATGATTGATCAGGGACGCCATGACCTCGTTGATGCTCACCGGCAGACGCAACTCCGCCTGGGCAGTGGTGGCGGCCGGTGACTCGGGTTGGCCGCAGGCACCCAGCAGGGCACCCAACGCCGTCAACAAAACCAGCCTGCCCATGACCACTGTGGATTTTTTCTTGGTTGATAACATCGCATCGCTCCTCGGCAGTATTCGTTCATGGAAAGAACTACGGTGCTCAGTATGGAGAGCGGACCCGGTTTACGCAAACGGATACCCCGGGTTTGTTGATGCACATCAAGCAGGCGGGAGGCGGTTACGGGGCGCCTAGAAACTGAACCTCACACCCAGCCAGGCACCCCGGGGCGCGCCGGCGCCAAGGAACAGCGGGCGGTCATCAACCAGAAAATCCACCACCTCGTCGGGATCCTCCCCCAGCAGCCCGAAGCTTTCGTAGTCGCTGTCCAGCAGATTGGTGACCCGCACAAAGGCCAGCAGGGAGTCGGAATAGGCGTAGGTAAGCCGCAGGTTCAACACACCGTAGGAATCCAGCCGATCCAGCAGATTGGCCTCGTCACCCCGCACGGTCTGGCCGGAGAACCAGGCTCCATCCAC
Organism: Pseudomonadota bacterium; assembly: GCA_046047495.1. Taxonomy (GTDB): domain Bacteria; phylum Pseudomonadota; class Gammaproteobacteria; order Pseudomonadales; family Pseudohongiellaceae; genus NORP240. Next base: position 24,873 of record JBJOHV010000087.1, read on the forward strand.
CGCCACACGCAATCGGGGTGACACTCCCAGCTCCGCCCCCAGCTTGACCTGATGACGGGGAATACCGGGGATGGCATCCCCGGCTTCCACCGGCAGCTCCCCATCGGCATCAGCCTGGGGGTGATTGGGGCTCAGGACATCGAAGCCGTCCTCGAAGGTGGCTTCAAGCCAGGTGTAGGCGGCGAACCAGTCGAGCGCCTGGTAGTTACCCGCCAGGGTCGACTCCAGGCCGCGGCGACGGGTCTTGTCCACATTGGCGAACAGGCCGGTAGCGCGCCCGGTGGTCTGGAAGATGATGTCGTCGCGATTGACGGCATTGAACAGTCCGAGACTGAAATCCATGGCCTGGATGCGTCCCCGCAGTCCGGCTTCCACATTGCGGGTCACCACATCGTCCAGGGGCGGATCCGCCAGAAAGGCATTGGGCAGACGGCACTCGAATTCGATGTCATCGGGATCCTCGCCGGCGGCCAGGGCGCGCTCCTGGGCGGCCGTGAAGATCGACTCGTTGCAGGACAGCTCGATGGGCGTGGGGACCCGGTTGGCCTCGTTGTAGGCCAGGAAGGCGGTCAGGTTCTCGCCCAGCTGGCGGGTGAATCCCAGGGCCGGATTGAAGCGGCGGAACCGGTGATCGCCGTTCAGCTCCGGGCGCAGGCCGGATTGATCCCGAAGGGTCACGTCGCTCTCATTCAGGCGACCGGACAAAGTCATGGCCAGTGCCGCAGTCAGGTCCAGGGTATTGGAAAAGTACAGACTCCTGGTGCGGGTGCGGGTGCGGATACTGGTGGCGGCATCCGGAATGAACAGTCCACTGCCCAGTCCGGCGGTGGAGCGGGTCAGGGGATCCAGCCCGGACCACTCGCTGACGGCGTCGAAGCGGGAGCGTCCGTCGAAAAAGCTGTAGCCGGCGGTGAACCGGTTGCCGCGACCGGCCAGGTCCCCCAGCCAGGTCAGCTGGGCATCCAGCCCTTCGCTGGTCTGCTCGCGGTCACTGATGTTGTTGACGGCGGGAAACGAGGGCATATCGTCCGCATCATCATCCATACCAGCATTATCATCGTCATCATGATCATCATCATCGTCATCGTCATCGTCATCGGCGGCATCGCCATTGAACGAGAAGGTATCGTTGCGCCGCCGGTAGGCAACGCCGGACACCAGCAGGTCGTCACGCAGGTAGTGGCTGCCGCTGAGACTCACCATGGCCAGGTCATTTTCCGTGATGTCCGGCGCGGTGAAAACGGCGCTGCGATCCAGGGCCAGCAGGCCGATGGGCGCGGCGCCATTGCCGGTCAGTTCACTGCCGGCCAGCTGGGTCGCCAGCTCCAGGGTCGAGCCGGCGCTGCCCCGCCAGGTGACGGCGCCATACAGATTCAGCGCATCGGAGTCCGACAGATCCCGCCAGCCCTGCTCATCGAAGTGGCTGACATTGACGTAATAGCCCCAGGTCCCGTTGTTGCCGCCGCTCTCGACACTGGCCACATTGCGCCGCCAGGAACCGGTGGACAGCTCGGCCTCGCTGCCGGTGAAGGAGAAGCCGTTCTTCATCTGCAGGGTGATGACCCCGCCCAGGGAGTTGAGTCCGAACAGGGGATTGGCGCCACTCAGCAGATTGATACCGGCCACCGCGGATTCCGGCAACAGATCCCAGTTCACCGCGTCACCCAGGGGCTCGTTGATGCGCACTCCGTTCTGATACACCGACACGCCCTGGGGCAAGCCCAGCAGGGGGGAGGCGGTGAAACCGCGGAACTGCAGGTCCGGCTGCAGGGGGTTGTTCTGGGCGGCATTGAGGCTCACGCTGGTGAGCCGGGAATTGAGGTAATCCGTCAGGTCCAGACTCAGGGCGTCCCGCAGTTCCCCGGCGCCGGCGGATTGGACGTTGTAGGGAATCCTGTTGCGGGGCAGGCCGAGGACATCGGTGGGGGTGGTGCCGATCACCACGATCTCGTCAACGCCGGACTGTGCCGCAACGAACCCGCTCACACCTGACAGCAGCGCGGTCGCGCCGAAAGAAACCCAAAGCCGTGGCCAGTATCGGATTACTGATCTGTTATTCATTCTTATTGTTGCTCCTGTGACGCTGTCGGCGTCCGGTTGTCCCGCAAAGTGGAGAATACGGATTCCAAAGCGCGTTCGAACAGGGGGCCGTCACTGATGAGTTTGACCGTGCCCTGTTTCAGCTCCCGCGCCAATCCCATGCGGGACTTCTCCACCACCTTCACCCCCTGCCGGTTCACGAACACGAATTTGTCGATGGTGTCGATGCGGGCCGCCAGGGTACAGCGGATCCCCGGCTCGTCGCCGCCACTGAATTCCACCCAGATGCCCACCGGCAACTGATCCACCTGCTTGAGGTGGGCGTCATCGTCTGGCAGCGGCGGCAGCTCCGTCGGCCTGGGTTTGGCGGTGCTGACCGCCGCGGATTCCTCCCCCAGCATCGCGGCGAATTCCGACTCGGCGGCAGCAGCGGCGTCGGCTTCCTCGGCCGCATCAAAACTGGCCAGTTGGATCTTCCTGAGATCCGCCAGTGCCTTGTCCGTGGCTGTCTGGGCCAGTCCGGCGATGCGCAGGGCCTTGCCAAGGTTGGTGAGCAGGCGGGGATTGATTTTTTCGTAGCGCTCCCGATCACCCTCCTGCTTGTGTGTCTGCACGGTCCATAGCAGGACATCGATGGTGTTGATCACCGGCTTCCAGCCGGGGCCGCCGGGACCTTCCCTCAACACCAGCTTGACCAGGAAGCGCTGCAAATGGGTCTTCAGCAATTTGTCCACCAGAGGGTCCAGGCGCTCGTCCAGTATGCGCTCACTGATCTTCTGTCGTACGTAGTCATTGATTTCTTCCAGACGCTGGTGGCGCTCATCCGACTGAAGAAGCGTCTGTTCGATGCGGGCGCTGCCGGTCAGCTGTTGCTTCTTGAATGCCCTGAATTCCGCCAACAGGGTCTCGAACAGTGCCAGATCACCCTGGTAATCATTGACGGCCCTGGACACCAGATCCCGCATCATGGAGTACACCGGATCGGTCTCCAGCTTTTCGACTTCGGTCCAGCCGATGCCGGCCATTGACAATTCGTTCATCAGCACCCTGACCGGATGCTGGTCGTCATTGAACAACTGGGGATCCTGCAGGGCCACCTTGACGATGGTGATCTGCAAGCGGCCGATGAGCTCCTTGATGGGGATTGGCAGGGCCGGGTCGGCCCAAATGGCCTTGAACAGCAGGCTGACCAGATTGATGATGTCCGAGGATTGACCGTCGATGGCCTGCAAGGTACCGGCGGTCTCACCTTCCTTGAGTTTCTCCCCAAGGCTGCGGGTCAGGTCCAGATTCGACGTACCACCACCCAAACCGGCCTGCAGTTCGGACAACAGGCCGAACAGCCGATCCTGGGGTACCAGTTGCACCTTGTTATCACCCACCATCATGCCGGAGGCAAGGCCGGCCGGCATGAGGTACTGGCCAGGGAGACCCATGCCCGCAATCGCCACCGACCCGACGGCAGCCGCTCCCGCAGCAGGCTGGGAGGCTGCGGTCAAACTGCCTGCCGCACTGTGCATCAGAGCCCGCAACATGCTCAGCATCTCGGCGGACTGGGTCCTGGAAACCCTGGCTTCCTCGTCCTTGGTCTGAAACGCCCGCTCGGCGGCATTGGCCGTGGGGCGATCCAGACTGCGCTTGCGTTGCTGCAGTTTCTTGTTGCGGGCCGCCATGTCCAGGTTGGGGATCACGCCATGCTCGATGAGGATGTCATTGGCCTGCTCCAGCACCTCTTCCAGCTCATGGAACACGCAGGTGTTGAACTTGCGGTAGACGATCAGCAGGCTCTTGGCGTCCAGCTTGATGGGACGCATGGCATCGCGGAAGGCCTCACCGATCTGTTCCGGGTCGAGGGGATTATTGGATTCATCGATGACCACGCCATAAAACAGTGTGTTGATGCGGGTGGTGAAACTCAGGTACTCGCTGATGTCTGTGTTACGGGCGTGGTCCACCATGCCCTCCAGGGCAATCATGGCTTCCAGGTCCTCCTCTTCCACCAGGCTCAGGCTGCCGTAATCCAGTATGCCCTTGGAGGCGGAAGATTCGCCCGTGAGCATATCGAAGGCACGGGTCAGGTGCTTGCTGAAGCGCTCGCCGATGGCCATGCGCTCAGGGAACAGATTGGTATTGCCGCTCTGGGAATAGCCCCCCGGCTG